>NZ_JBEEUL010000010.1:0-97224 GCF_040139345.1 Proteus sp. fly-1067
TATATGGGAAGAGGTTATTTGCCTTTCTTACATGATCAACTTTTGGAGTTAGTTGATAATAATAAAACACCACAACGCTTACAATCACGAGAGACATTTAAAATCGCGTTGGATGGCAACATTAATTTTGTTAATCCTGATCCTTATAGGAAGAAAACCTTAGAAGCATACAGACAACGTAATTTATATTTTTTAGATTTACAACAGAGTATGAATAATACTCTTATTCCAATGCAATCAAATCCTAAAGAAATGGATATGCTAATGCAATTTAAGGAACAAACATATGAAATATTTAATCAATAAATACCCTATTTTTATTTTTGGCATTGCGGCACTATTTTTAACTGGATGCAATATATTAAAACCCAAAATAGATAGAACACTTTCACCCCCTGAAAATGGTAGAACAGTAAAAATTACAGTTGATGTACCCAATATCGCTGAACTTTCTCCAATGAAGGTTATGTATCGTTCAAACCTTTGCAGAAAAACGTATAATAATAATGAAGTGCCTACATATACAGTTTCTGGTTTTAATAGTGAAATGGTTTTGTTAGAAAAAGAAGGTCATAGTTCATTATATAGTGCAGAAATCCCTTATAGAGGAGGTGGGAAATGTGATTGGCAATTAAGTAACATTACTTTAAATCTAAATTTAAAGAATCATGAATATTTTTCAAAAAATATTACTGGTATAGTGGGAGCTGGAGTAATTGTTATATTTGATAATAACCAGCCTCAACAAACTGGCCATAAACCTATTGATAAAAAAGGAGATTTCGATATTGTCAAAAATTATTTTCCTTGGGTAAGTAATTCATTTAAGAATAGTAATAATGTTAACTTATGGTTATATGGCGAAGAGCTTGATCTTTATTATAAATCTCGTGATGCTCAAAAAATCACTTGGAAACCCATCATTCATACCGATATAGTCGTTTACTCGGAATATCCAGCAGAGCGTAAAACTGAAGGTGTTAGTAAAATATATTCTTACCCAGATGGTACAAAGAGTTCAAATAGAGATGGAAAACCAGACTATAAAAAATTACTTTCCTTAATTAAGTAATAATTTTCATTTTAAATTATATGGTAAAAAATGCGTAGCACAATTCAAGGACGAAAGTTCATCTTAAAAAATGATACGACCAATACAAAAGGAACCGTATTAAGCGGTTCTTTATTAGCAAAACAAACTCATGAAATTGCCTGTTTAGGCGATGAAGTCTATTGCCCTGATTGTCAGCAAAAAGGCAGGATTATTGAAGGGGATGCGATGATGAAAATAAACAATATCCCCGTCGCGTTAGAAGGACATAAAGTGCAATGCGGTTGTTTAAATGGCTGTGTATTAGTTGCGGTGGAGTGATCCATTTTTAATTAGGCGGAAGCTTCCGCCTAATATTAGTGTCTATATTTTTATCGATATCTAAAACACAAACATTATTGAGAGCAAAACTATTTTTTGTCATTCGCAAAAAGTTTTGGGATCTCACGTAAGCACCACGATTTGGCTTCACCCATGCTGTCTCTTCGCCATGCCATAATAATATTATTTTCATGATGATATTCTGGGCCAACAACACGTAAGCGCCCTTCTTTAATATCATCTTCAATTAAATCAATTGGCATTGTCGCCACACCTAAACCTGCAATTAACGCTCGGCGTTTATCTTCAATAGAACTGACCGTTAAACGACGTTGTTTATCTAATAATAATACGGTTAAAACAGGGCGTTCTCTTGCCGTATCTGCAATTGCAATGCCCCGATATTTTAAGCGAGTTTCTTCTGCTAATGGTTCAGGCTCGTTATGGATCGGGTGATCTGGGCTGGCAACGTAAACACTAGTGGTATTGTATAAAGGGCGAAAGTTGATTTCAGATGAAGTGCGAAAATGCATATCGGGTGAAATCACAATATCGCATTTACCACTTTCTAAACTTTCCCATGCCCCTGCTAATACCTCTGTCACTAATGACAGTTGTGTATTGGATTTTTCAGCTAATTTTTCAACCAAAGGAAAGAGACGAGATGCGGGTGTCAGTGCTTCACAAACAATAGTGATATGTGGCTCCCAACCTCTTGCTAAGGCTTCTGCATCTGACGTTAATTTGTCAGCAGCCTCAAGTAATATACGTCCTCTATCAAGCAGCATTCTGCCAACATTGGTAAATTTAGTTCTATGACCAGAACGGTCAAAAAGGACAACATCTAAATCTTCTTCTAATTTTTGCATGGTATAACTAAGTGCCGATGGAACTCGATTTAGTTCATCAGCCGCAGCTGCAAAACTCCCTCTACGATCAATGGCATCCATGACTCGTAAAGATTCCAACGTAATTGCTTTGTCTTTACTCATTATACTTATCTCTATCAAATAATTTGATTATAGGCACCAGATTAACTTGCTAACAATAGACAGTCCATACCTCTATGATAAATATATTGATAATCTACTCGAAAAATACCGCTATGATAAAATACAGAACAGCACAACAGTGTGGCAAAGCGGATTATGGTTGGCTACAAGCTCGCTACACATTTTCCTTTGGCCACTACTTTGACCCTCATTTTTTAGACTATGGCACGCTAAGAGTTCTTAACCAAGAAGTGCTTGCACCAAATTCTGAATTTAAAGCAAAGACCTATCCTCATGTTGATGTGGTTAATCTTATTCTTCAAGGGGAAGCGACATACCTAGATAATATGGGACGGACAGTCACAGCAAAAGAAAATGAGTGCTTACTTATTTCGCCTCATAATACAGAAACCTATATTGAGAAAAATAGCAGCCCAGATACGCCATTAACCCGTATCCAGTTGTGGCTAAATGCTTGTCCACAACAAGAAAGTGTAGCCTCACAAAAATTGGTATTAGATGAAAACTTAAAATATCAATTGTTAGCTTCACCTACGGGTGATGATGGCTCGTTAATGTTAAGGCAGACAATTTGGCTTTATCATATTCATTTGCAAGCAGGCGATGAAATTACACTGCCAATAAAAGGACAGAAAGGCTTTTTACAATCCATAAAAGGCGGCACCTATTTGCAAACATCAACACAAGAAAATGGGCAAATACAGTGTGGTGATGGCGCGTTTATTCAAGATAGCCATAGCATCACATTAAAAAGCTCGGCTGAGTTTCGTGGCTTGTTTATTGATATTATTTCGTGACAGTTGATTTAGATTGGTTTAAAAACAGAAAACCCTCGACACACAATGTGAATCGAGGGTTTTTTATGAGGTGAGTTGACCGTTAAGCCGGGTTCTGTCGTGGACAACCATTCATCTAGGCCAGAACTTGCGCGCTGGCTCCAGCAACCTACCCGGGTTCAATGCGGGCCGCACCATAAGAACCCCTATTTGGTCTTGCTCCGGGTGGAGTTTACCATGCCACAAACTGTTACCAGTTGCGCGGTGCGCTCTTACCGCACCCTTTCACCCTTACCTGATCCTGTAAACAGGCCATCGGCGGTTTACTCTCTGCTGCACTTGTCGTAGGCTCGCGCCTCCCAGACGTTATCTGGCACCCTGCCCTGTGGAGCCCGGACTTTCCTCCCCTCTATCCGTCTCCCCCGAAGGGACAACGATAAAGCAGCGGTTGTCTAGTCAACTCAGGGTGCGGATTATAGGGATTCTGATAGAAAATGTATAGCAAAAGAAGCTAAAAAATCACTTTACTCGTCTTGAGCTTCACCATTTTGCTCAATAACGTGTTTATAAAGTGCATTTTTCTTCACGCCATAAATCTCAGCCGTCACAGCAGCTGCTTTTTTCAGAGGTAACTCTTTTTGTAAAATCGCAAGTGTTCGCAACACTTCAGGGGAAAAATCATTATCAACGGGTTTTTCATACCCCTCAACAATGAGAACCATCTCACCTTTACGGCGATTTTCATCTTCAAGTACCCATTTGAGTAATTCACCCACTGGCATACCTTGAATAGTTTCCCATGTTTTTGTGAGCTCTCTCGCTAATACTACGTAGCGATCTTCACCCCAAACTGTCACCATATCAGCTAAACTATCTAACAGCCGATGTGTTGACTCATAAAAAATCAATGTACGAGGTTCTTCTGACAATTCACGTAGGCAATCTTGGCGACTTTTTGTTTTTGCTGGTAAAAAACCTTCATAACAAAAACGATCAGAAGGAAGCCCTGCAGCAGAAAGTGCCGTAATAGCAGCACAAGCGCCAGGCAGTGGCACGACATTTATGCCATGTTTACGACATTGATTGACTAAATGATAGCCAGGATCGTTAATTAATGGTGTACCTGCATCAGAGACTAATGCGATACTTAGCCCCTGTTGTAATTTGCTAATTAATTGATCTGCTTTTTGCTGTTCATTATGATCATGTAACGCATACAAACGTGCGTTAATGGCAAAATGCTGTAATAGAAGCCCTGTATGACGGGTATCTTCTGCAGCAATTAAATCGACATGAGACAGCACATCTAGTGCCCGCTGGGTGATATCACCCAGATTACCAATAGGTGTGGGTACTATGTACAGTGTGGATGTCGTTACCGCTGCTCGATTAGGTTGATTCATTGTTTATTCCGAATGACCGATTTAAAATTGAGCATAATTATAAAACATCACTGGGTACAGTATGCTTTCCTCAATTTTTGTGCGTTTTAAAACAGGTTTATCCTATACTGCGATACTCTCTGCGCTGATTATGTCAGGTTGTACCCTGACGGGGCAACAAGAACAACCTCTCACTCCCGCTGCAAAAGCAGAAATGGAGATGAAACAATTTCAAAAAGTGATTGATGATGCTCAAGGGCTGGCATCTTTAGATGTTATTAGAGCCTATATTGGGTTAGAAACATTAATTACCGATCCTGAGCTACATCAGAAAAATATTGATGATACATGGCTCACACTGACCAAACTCACACCAGAACAACGCCGTGGTGTGGTTATCAAAGCAGATGAAAATACCCTGCAAGGTTGGTTAGATTTACTCAACACATATGAATACAACAAAGATGATGCTAATAAGCTATCAACTGCCGTGAGAGAATGGCAAACTCGCTATCCTCGTAACCCAGCAGCGTTAACACTCCCTGTATCATTATTACGTCTTTCACAGCCTTCTGTTAGTGCAAGTAGCCAAATCGCATTATTGTTGCCTTTAACAGGGCAAGCTAAAGTATTTGGAGAGGCTATTCGCCAAGGCTTCCTTGATGCGCAAAGTGGCTTACCACAACCTCAAGCAATGCCTGAGCCAGAATCCCCTAAAAATGATGACAGCCTTGCTTCAATCTTAGAAGAATTAGGCATCAAAAATACTGAAACACCGACAACGGATACCGCACAAGAAACAACTGAAAAAACTGAAACGACTCAAGATAAAGAAAAAGAGAGTTCTGCATTTTCAAGTAACACCACACTGCGTTTAGATCCCGTTGCACAAAATGCACGCCAAGTAATTGTTTATGATACCAATAGCCAACCTATTGATGTCTTACTGAAAAAAGTACAACAAGATGGCGCTAACTTAATTGTCGGTCCTCTGCTAAAACCAGAAGTAATGAAAACTATTGAACTTCAAAGTGGCTTACCGGTATTAGCATTAAACGAGTTAGATACAATTCCTTCTGCAACGACCGTCTGTTTCTTCTCTCTTTCACCTGAAGATGAAACCCGTAATGCAGCACAACACTTACGTCAGCAACAAAAAGCAAACCCATTAATTATTGTTCCAGATAATAAATTTGGCCAAAGAATGGCACAAACTTTTGCTGATGAATGGCAACGTACAGGTGGCGGTACAGTTTTACAACAAACCTTTAGTTCTGTTGAAAGCTTAAAAGCATCGATTAATCGCGGTGTCGGTATTCGTATGACAGGAACACCTGTTTTACCAACAGAAAATGCACCTCTGCCATTAGACTCTCAATCTATTCCATCTGCTGGTGGTGCGATTGATTCGGTTTACATCATTGCAACTAGCGATGAATTAACCTTAATTAAGCCAATGATTGATATGGCAATCAGTACCCAAAAACGTCCACCAATTTATGTTAGCTCTCGTAGCAACCAAGGTGGAACAGGCCCTGATTTCCGCATGGAAATGGATGGCATTCAATTTAGTGATATTCCATTGATGACTGGCGCTAATTTGCCGTTAATGCAAAAAGCATCAAGTAAATTTGCGAACGATTACTCATTAATGCGTCTTTATGCTATGGGAATTGATGCATGGTCATTAGCAAACAATTACAATGATCTGACAAAAGGTACATTGCGTTTTAATGGTATTTCAGGCTCATTACGTGTTGAAGATAACTGTACTGTTTATAGACAACTTCCTTGGATGCAATTTAAACAAGGTAAAATTGAACCTGTTACACAGTAATAGATATACTCCGTTATCATAAAAATAAGCCGCCTTTATGGCGGTTTGTTTTATGAGTAATGAAGGAAGAAAATCATGGATGATTTTTCTAAAAGCCCTTACTTTTTAGGGCTGTACTATGAACAAAAAGCGCTAAAATACTTACGCAAACAAGGATTAATATTTATTGCGCGTAATGTCCGATATCCCTGCGGAGAAATTGATCTTATTATGCAGGAAAACAAGACATGGGTATTTGTTGAGGTTCGTTTTAGATATAACACCTTATTTGGTGATGCGATAAGCTCCATTACCTACTCTAAACGGCGTCGCTTATGGCGTACAGCAAAGTGTTGGTTAGCACAGCGCCAAGAAAGTATCGAGACATCAGACTGTCGCTTTGATGTTTGTGCATTTAATCAACGCCAGTTAATATGGTTAAAAAACATTCTCGATTATACGGAATTTATTCGTTAAATTAGATTATATAGGTCTTAACGTGCTTGATAGAATCAAAGTCTGCTTTACAGAGAGTATCCAAACTCAAATTGCAGCAGCAGAAGCATTACCTGATGCTATTTCCAGAGCCGCCATGATGATGGTTCAATCGTTATTAAATGGCCATAAAATATTAAGCTGTGGAAACGGTAGCTCAGCAGCAACAGCACAGCGATTTGCCGCAAGCATGATCCATCGTTTTGAAACAGAACGTCCAAGTTTGCCTGCATTATCGTTAAACACAGATAGCGTGGTGATGACTGCAATTATGGGGAATCAGCAACACGATGAGATCTACGCTAAACAAGTGCGCGCATTAGGACAAGCTGGAGATGTGCTACTTGCTATTTCGACACACGGTAACAGTCGAAGCATTATTAAAGCCGTTGAAGCCGCTGTAACACGAGATATGACCATTGTTGCATTAACAGGCTATGATGGCGGAGAGCTTGCAGGGTTATTAGGTCCTCAAGACGTTGAGATTCGTATTCCTTCTCAACGTACCGTCAGAATACAGGAAGTTCAGATGCTAACAGTCAATTGTCTCTGCGATTTAATTGATAATACATTATTCCCACATCAGGATGACTAAGGAGTTACTATGAAATTGCTTCCTATCACTGCAGTGCTGTGCTCTGCGCTTTTACTGCAAGGTTGCATCGGTGCCGCTGTTGTCGGCACGGCTGCTGTTGCAGGCAAAACTGCAACTGATCCTCGCTCATTAGGGCAACAAGTTGATGATGGTACATTGGAAGCGCGTGTTTCTGGTGCTCTAAATAAAAATGAACAGATCAAGAAAAGCAATTCACGTATTGTGGCGACTGCTTATCAAGGCAATATCTTATTAACAGGTCAAAGCCCTGATATGTCCGTTGCCGATACGGCAAAACAAGTCGCAAGTAAAGTTGAAGGCGTGAATAACGTCTATAACGAAGTCCGCCAAGGCGAGCCGGTGACATTAGGCACTGCATCATCAGATACATGGTTAACAACCAAAGTTCGCTCTCAAATTTTAGGCAGTGATTCAGTCAAATCCTCGTCGGTAAAAGTGATCACTGAAAATGGTGAGGTGTTCTTATTTGGTATTTTAACTCGCCAAGAAGGGGCTGCTGTTGCGAAAATAGCCAGTGAAACCAAAGGGGTAGTTAAAGTAACCACCGCATTTACTTACCTTAATTAATCCCGCATTTTGATATCGTTTTGTATTATCCTGCCAGTATCAGTCTTTGTGAATAATAACTGATACTGGCAGTGTCTCACTTAACTAAAATCGAATTGCAATAAAATAGGCTGTTAGCGTCTTAACATCCCTTTATCGATGATAAAATCAATAATAGTTTCCAAGCCTACTTTTTCTTTTAAGTTGGTGAAAACGTAAGGCTTCACAGGACGCATTCTTGCAGTATCAGCTTCCATTACTTCTAATGAGGCGCCAACATAAGGAGCTAGATCGATCTTATTGATCACGAGCAGATCAGAATGAGTAATACCCGGGCCACCTTTACGTGGAATTTTTTCCCCTTCCGCCACATCAATAACATAAATGGTTAAATCTGCAAGCTCTGGGCTAAAAGTGGCACTCAAGTTATCACCACCACTCTCCACAAAAACAATATCAAGATCCTTGTGACGTATTGCCAACTCTTCAACCGCGGCAAGATTCATCGAAGCATCTTCACGGATAGCGGTATGAGGACATCCCCCTGTTTCCACACCAATAATACGATCGGCGTCTAATGCTTCGGCACGCGTTAAGATCTTGGCATCTTCTTGGGTATAAATATCGTTTGTAACAACCGCGATTTCATATGTATCACGCATTGCTTTACAAAGAACTTCTAACAGTGCTGTCTTGCCTGATCCAACAGGGCCGCCAACACCGATACGCAGTGGTTGATTATATTCTTGCATATAGGTTTCTCATGAGCGAAAAAGTCGAGTGTATTGTGTTTCATGACGACTACTGGCAATAATTTGCGCAGGTGTAAAACTCCCAATATCTTCAGTGGGCCAATGTGCAGATTGCTCAACAATCGCAGGGATCTGTTCTGCTAATGTAAACAAAATTTTCTGTCCTGCACTTTGTCCTAATGGAATAAGTTTTACACCTGACATCACCGTATTTTCAAGCCACCCCCAAGCATAAGCACAACATAATTTTTCAGAGGAAATGTTCCATTTCACAGCGGCTAACGCAAATGCCATCAGTTGTGTCTGTTTTACACAGGCTTGTAAGGTTTCATCTAACTCAATATCTAATTGAGGAAGTAAACGAGCAAAAGCAATACCTCGTTGGCGCTCTTCTTGTCGTAATTCTTTAGTTTCACGACTTGCGACAATAAAATCACACCAATATTTCACTTCACTCATTTTAGTTTGAGCTAAGCTTTCTTGTAATCGTCGTAATATAGGGAGCTCTAACGTTGCTAAAGTACCTGTCATTTGAGTACTTAACCAAGCCGTTAACGTTTGAGGACAACAAACCCAACTTTTTTCAATTGCCCACTCTAGCCCTTGAGAATAAGTAAACGATCCCACCGGTAAAGAAGGACTGACTAATTGATATAAGCGTAGATCTGCAAGCATCAATAGGCTCCCTTATTCAAATAATTAGTGATGATGATGGTGATCGTCATGAGAATGATGATGATGACCACCTGATGATCCACCGTAAGCGCCCGGTTCTGGCTGATACTTCTCTAAGCCAACGACGACGTTTGCGCCTAAGCCTCTCGCCATATCATCTAAAACATGATCGTGAAAATAGCGACACCAGCCAGCTTCAATTTGTAATGGAACATGGCGATTGCCTAAGTGATAACAAACCCTAGCTAATAACAGCGGATCTTCGCTATACACTGTAGAAACTTGCTCTTTTGCGGCTTCAATTGTGACTAGCGTATTATCTTCTGACAGTAAAATATCGCCCTCTTTTAGCACCGTACCACGGGGCAAAAACAACCCAGCTTCTTGCCCATCACTTAATGTGACTTTTAAACGGCTTTTGGTTCTTTCATCCATCGTTAAGCACAAAGTAAGAGCCGATGTTTCTCGTGTTGCTATTTCAAGTGCTTTTGGTTGATCAATAAGTTGAGTAAATCTTTTCATTCTCTATGTTCTCAATAACACGCCGATTAAAAGAGGAAGTAGCGTTGTGCCATCGGTAATTGTGTTGCAGGCTCACACACTAATGGCACACCATCTGCTTTCACAATATAAGTTTGTGGATCTAGCTCAATATGTGGCACATAGCTATTGTGGATCATCGATGCTTTTGACACGCTACGACAACCTTGGACTCGACCAATTAAGCTCTTTAAGCCAAGCTTTTCAGGCACACCGGCTTCAATGCCGGCTTTCGACATAAAGATCATTGACGTTTGGTATTTTGCTTTACCTAAACAGGCATACATTGGGCGATAATGCACAGGCTGAGGCGTTGGAATAGCTGCGTTAATATCCCCCATTGGGGCATAAGCAACCATTCCACCTTTCATGATCAATGCGGGTTTCACGCCAAAGAAAGCCGGTTCCCATAAAACCAGATCAGCCAACTTCCCTTTTTCAATAGAACCCACTTCATGTGCAATACCATGCGCTAAAGCAGGATTAATAGTGTATTTCGCTACATAGCGTTTAATGCGACAGTTATCACTTTCAGCAGTATCACCTTCTAATGTACCGCGTTGTAATTTCATTTTGTGCGCACATTGCCAAGTACGAAGAATAACTTCACCTACGCGCCCCATTGCCTGTGAGTCTGACGACATAACAGAAATAGCACCCATATCATGTAAGATATCTTCCGCAGCAATAGTTTCGCGACGAATACGAGATTCAGCAAAGGCCACATCTTCAGGAATAGAAGGATCAAGGTGATGGCAAACCATTAACATGTCGAGATGTTCATCTACCGTGTTAATGGTATAAGGCATCGTTGGGTTGGTTGATGCTGGTAAAATATTCGGTTCCCCAACTGATTTAATCACATCCGGCGCATGCCCACCGCCAGCACCTTCTGTATGGAAAACGTGGATCACACGACCTGCTATCGCTTTTACCGTTTCTTCATAAAAACCACCTTCATTTAAGGTGTCAGAGTGAATAGCGACTTGCACATCCATTTCATCAGCAACATTAAGGCAATTGTGAATTGCCATTGGTGTTGCACCCCAATCTTCATGAATTTTTAGACCAATAGCCCCTGCTTCAATCTGCTCACGAACTGCTTCTGGTCTACTCACGCAACCTTTACCAAATAACCCCACATTAATAGGTAATTCATCAACGGCTTCTAGCATGCGATGCATGTTCCAAATACCCGGCGTGACTGTGGTTGCATTCGTTCCTGCAACGGGCCCAGTGCCACCACCAATAAAAGTAGTCACACCAGAGACTAAACCTTCTTGTGCTTGTTGAGGACAGATAAAGTGAATATGGGTATCAACACCACCAGCAGTAACAATTTTACCTTCACCCGCAACCACTTCAGTGGCAGGCCCTACGATAATATCCACATTAGGTTGCACATCAGGGTTGCCTGCTTTACCGATACCCACAATACGGCCATCTTTAATACCGATATCCGCTTTTACGATACCCCAATGGTCTAAAATTATGGCGTTAGTGATAAGCACATCAACACACTCGGCATTGACAACTTGGCTTTGCCCCATGCCATCACGAATAACTTTACCACCACCAAATTTAACCTCTTCACCATAAGTGGTGAAATCTTTTTCAATTTCAAGAAAAAGCTCTGTATCGGCTAATCGCAGACGATCGCCTGTTGTTGGGCCAAACATGTCTGCATAAGCTTGACGTGAGATAGTTTTCATTTTTTCTCACTCTCCAATTTACCCATCACTTTGCCGTGAAAACCATAAATTTCACGTTTTCCTGCAAAAGCCACTAATTCAACTGTACGGCTTTGGCCGGGTTCAAAACGAACCGCCATACCTGCTGGAATATTTAAACGAAAACCCAATGTGCCTTTTCGCTCAAATTTCAGCGCATCATTTACCTCATAGAAATGATAATGAGACCCCACCTGTACGGGTCTATCACCATGATTAGCCACTTGTATTGTCTTTGTTTCTCGGCCTGCATTAAGCTCAATATCGCCTAATGTTTGGTTAACTCTAATTTCACCGGGTATCATGTTGTTACCTACACAATAGGATCATGGATAGAAACAAGTTTTGTACCATCAGGAAATGTACACTCTACTTGAATGTCTTTTATCATTTCTGGTACCCCTTCCATCACCTGCTCTGCCGTTAAAACAGTGCGTCCTTCACTCATCAACTGGGCAACGGTTTTGCCATCACGAGCACCTTCCATAATGGCACAACTAATCAATGCAACTGCTTCAGGATAATTAAGCTTAAGCCCTCTCGCTAAACGTCTTTCAGCAACAAGGCCCGCTGTAAAAAGCAGTAATTTATCTTTTTCTCTTGGTGTTAATTCCATTTCTGCTCCTAAAATTAACGATTATGTCGCCCATATACGAGGCGGCTCAGGACAATACCCTAACCAGTGTTGTCTGACGGTTTGCCAAACTTGAGCAAAACACGCCATCATCGGCTCTGTTTGTGAGCCTAATAGCCGTAAAACTAAAATTCCGTCTACATCGGTTAAACCATATTCGATAATAGGGTTATAAGAGGCTGAAAAAGCCTCAACACATTGTTGAATAAGATTTTTTAATTCATCAGTTGCTGGATAAATATAAAGCGAACCCAACATGGGAAACTCACGCATTGCGGCAGCTTTATTTTGTAAGCCATTAACAAAAAGCGATTCTGTTAATGTCAGCTTTTCATCAATATAAAAATTAAAGCGCCCTTTAACATTGCCATTTTCAAACCATTCATTTAAAACCGGACGACCAAAACATTGAATTTCCCACCCAATAAATCTGGCAGTAGATGCAATATGAATATGTGTTTCTAGATGTACTTGAGCATCAGGAAAAAAGATATTCTCCTGTGGAAGCCACTCTAAAAAACCATTCGATGCGACCTTTAATGTTTGAATTTGACGAGCCACACCACCAGCACTACGGTAAAACTTGGTTGCACCAGGTGTGGTAAGCAATGCATGAGCTTCAGATTGAACATCAATATTGATCAGTAATTTATCACCACCGACTACCCCACCTGGAGGATGGAGTAAATAAGTGTGTGCAATACCTTGCTCAGGATAAAAAGGACGCTGAACCATTAGTGGGCCGACATGGCGTTTTTCTGTAAGACGTGTCATTCCCCGTTTTACGTCATAACGTAAAACGATTTCAGCAAGCCAACCCTTCCCTGAAAAGTCAGACATACTCACTCCTGCCAACTCGGCAAAATTATCAATAAATCAGGAAAATACGTGAAAACATACAGCACTATCCATAAGATTGTGTCATTCAAAATCAAATAGAAAATAAGCTAATGAATGTTGGATAGGGTGTGGGTAAAAAGACAAACTGTGATAACCTAAAAACAGGATAATCCCCTTCGTCTGTGACGCGCGATTCTACACCTTATTACGAAAAATGCGTTTTAAATAAATAGCATTTTATTTAGAAAAAATAACACTGATTAAAATAAATGTAGAAAATGAGCGTATATCTATATTGTCATCTTTTATCAACGGGATTATATTCTGTGCGACTGTCGTGCAGTTTCGCATGATAGCTCTCATTCTTAACTAGAATAATCTCTCTATTTATTCTAGATATAACTTATTCGTTTATACAATAAATGAGTTCACATTAAATATTTAAGCAACATTGATGCTTAGCTTGCCTGCGGTATATTGGAGATTATGGAATACAAACACATTCTGTCTTCTAACCAGATGTCTTTAAAAACGTTTTACATCGAAAATCCGATGATAGCGATGGTTAGTGGCGCAAAAGGTACAATTTGCATCAATGGACAAACTATTGATGTATCAACCCATTTGACTCTTATTATTCCCAAATATAGCCAAGTTTCCTGTGATATTGTTAATCAATTCACCCATAAATCGATTGAACTACATACCCTCGTTTTATGCGAAACAGAGCTTCAATCTGTCTTTTCTTTATTAAAGCCTTTAATTAAATCAAGCTCTCCACTGACAAGCCATCTTCCTGCTTATCATTTATCCACACCTGAAGTGGTAAAAAGCAACTTTGGCATACTCAAACAGTGTTTACCGCTACCTCATGGCTCTCCTTCTCAAGAAACCATGTTTATGCAACAGTGTCTGTTCTTTATTTTAATGGCGGTATATCAAGAAGGCGTCGATATTTTAAATATCTTCCGATTTAATTATGACGAGCCAAAAAATCAGGCAATTACGCATTTAATCACACAAGATCCACAACGAAAATGGCATTTAGAAGATGTAGCAAAAACGCTCTTTACCACCCCATCAACACTGCGTCGCCATTTAAATAAAGAAGGGGTTTCATTTTGCCAATTATTATTAGATGTCCGAATGGGGATCGCCTTAAATTATCTAACATTCTCTAATTATTCTGTCTTTCAAATCAGCCATCGTTGTGGCTTTGGGAGTAATGCCTATTTTTGCGATGCTTTTAAACGTAAATACGGTATCACGCCATCACAATTTCGAATTCAATCTCGTCAGGCTAATGATCCTTCTGCAATAACGAAATTGTCAGAAAAAATTGCAGAGCCAGATAGAAAAATATTTCAAACTTTATAATGTTATGACAAATCATTTTTCTTTAAAAAAGTGACTCCACCTAATAATCGCATTTGATTTAGGATCCACTGTTGACGTTTTAAGACGTAAGCTGAAGGTTTATTGACGTGATAGATGTGGGGATTAGGTAAAACTGCAGCTAATAGGGCTGCTTCTTGTTGAGTAAGTTGTTTAGCAGGCTTTCTAAAATAATGTTGGGAGGCCTGTTCTACACCAAAGATCCCATCACCAAACTCAACAATATTTAGATATACCGTTAAAATACGTTTTTTTGACCAGATCAGCTCAACAACGGGCGTCATGCCTGCTTCGAGCCCTTTTCTTATCCAACTACGACCATCCCATAAAAAAAGATTTTTGACTGTTTGTTGAGAAATTGTCGATGCACCTCGTAATGTTTTCCCACCGTTATGATTTTTTTTGAAAACTTTCTCAATAGCATCAAAATCAAAACCCCAATGTTTGGGGAAATTTTGATCTTCAGAAGCAATAACCGCCAAATACATCGCTGGTGCTATCTCTTTTTCACCAACCCAAGTGGAATGAGACACATAAGAGAAATCAAACTCACTCCAAGCAGAAATTTGTCTTTGGATCATAACAGCAGAAAAAGGCACTGGTAAAAAAGAAAACAGCACAACTATTAACAGCCACAAAGCAATTAGAATAATTAATAGTTTCTTTAACTTTCTCACCAGTGTCATCTGCTGTTTTCGCCTATACATTAAGCCATTTCAAGGACTTTCTTAACCAATTTTTCAATACCCACCTGTGCTTGTGCAATAGACTGCGCAAGCATATATGCAGGAGTGGTTACTACTCGATATTCTTCATCAACAACAATATCATCAACAGGGCAATCTATATGGACTCCCCCCATTTTTTCAATAGCACTGGCTGTTGCAATATCATTTCCTATTGTTAATTTAACTGGAGCATTTAACATTTTCGGTAACATAACGGGAGCAATACAGATTAACCCTAATGGTTTTTTCTGTTGATGCATGGCTTGAACAAACCTTAAGAGATCTTTGTTAATTTCACACTCACTCCCTTTCGTGGCAAAGTTGCATAAATTCTTCGCAGCACCAAAGCCACCAGGAATAATGACTGCATCAAAGTTTTCGGCCTTTGCATCTGATAAAGGGGATATTTTTCCACGAGAAATACGCGAAGACTCTTCCATCATATTTCTTTTTTCTGATTTTTCCTCAACTGTAATATGATTAATTACAGTTGGTTGTAAATCATTAGGTGAAAAATAATGAACTTCAGCATTATTTTGGCTTAAAGCAAGCATTGTTAGCACTGATTCATGGATTTCGCTTCCATCAAACACACCACAGCCACTTAAAATTACCGCAATTGATTTCATATCTTTCTCCATTTGTAGTAGATTACTAGTTACCCATTTATAGGTGTAAACACCAATCGCCATCACATATTTAAATGTTTCTTGTAACAAAAAAACTTATCTTTGCTATTTTGTTGCTTGTATGATGTATGGAATAGTTTCATCCTATTCGCCTATGCAATGAGAATCAAAAAAAGCGGATAGAAAAGTTTCCCTGGTGTTGGCGCAGTATTCGCGCACCCCAACCTTCGGTTGGGGTTATTTTTTTCTAGCCCCTGCTAACCAGTTTCTTAAACTTTCCACATCCTTTCTCCAATCCTTCCCTAGTTCATCTACCCACTCTTGCACATTGTCCCACCAAGCAGGTAATTCCGGTGATTGGATCTGTTTAGCGAGTTGCTGTAAATGTTTTAAACCAATAGAACCCGCGGCTCCTTTGATTTTATGTCCTTCCTCAGTGATGCCCTTCTGATCACGTGCTGTCAGATTAGATTCGAGGACTGACATATAACTTGGCATCATCTTTTCAAAAACATCTAAACCATCAGTGATTAATTGAGGTCCGACAAGTTCGATGTATTGATTCAGCATGTCTATATCTAACAACTCTTCATTTTTATTCAACAATTCCGATGGCTCATTACATGGCACAGAAACCGCACCATCTCCCCAGAATTTGTTGATAATTGCGGTAAGCGCATCTACAGAAAGTGGTTTACTCAATACGTCGTTCATTCCCGCATCTAAATACTCTTTTTTATCTTTCAAAACATTTGCAGTTAATGCAATCAATGGCGGAAGTTCATTACTGTCAAATTCTTGACGTAATTTTCTTGAAATATCAAACCCTGTCATATCAGGTAATTGAATGTCTAATAGCACTAAATCATATTCATCAGGCTTAAACATCGATAAAGCTTCTTGTCCGGTCATTGCTACATCAACGGTATTACCTAACTTCTCTAAAACTGAACAGGCGACAATAACGTTAAGCTCAATATCTTCAACAAGCAGAATATTTAATGCTGGCAATAAGAATTCATCATCATTCTCAATATCAAGATGTTCTTCAATCGTAGGAGCAACGATAGTGAGCGTGAAGACAGATCCCTTACCTAACTCACTCTCTACATGAATATCACCGCCCATATGCTGTGCTAGGCGTTTTGAAACGGCAAGTCCAATCCCTGTTCCTGTTGCAGAACGTCCACCTTGACTATCATTGACTTGATAGTACATTGCAAAAATCTTCTCAAGCTCACTTTTAGGGATACCGATACCACTGTCTTTGACTTCGAAGAACAACTTATCAGGGGCTTCTTGCCAAATGCGAACTTTGATTTCACCTTCTTGCGTAAATTTCACAGCATTACCAATGAGATTCCATAAGATCTGACGTAATCGAGTTCCGTCAGAGGTTATTTTATGTGGTAAGGTTTCCTCTGCTTCGAGTGTGAATTTCAATCCTTTTGGCTGTACTAACAACCCTGAAAGGTTTTCTAAATCAGAAATAAATTCAGTAAAATCGATTGGCTGGTTATCTAGCTGAATTTTTCGACGCTCAATCTTATCCATTTCAATCACGTCATTGAAAATATTACCTAACGTAATCGCACTCACATGGATCGTTTTTAAATAATTGAGTTGCTCTGGTGAAAGCTCGGTATCCAATAAAATACGACTTAACCCAACAATGCCATTAAGCGGTGTACGCAATTCATGGCTGATTGTTGAGATAAAGGTAGTTTTATCACGGCTAGCGTTCTCTAACGCGTCTTGATAGCGCTTACGCTCTGTAATGTCACGTCCAAAGCCCATTAATCCATGACGCTTACCAATACGGTCATAAAACGGCACTTTACGTAATTCAAAACAGGCTTTTCGCCCATCCGGGTATACCAGCCACTGCTCATACGTAAGTGAGACATTGTGACGAAAAACTTTCTCATCGGTTTCCATCACTTTTATCGCAATATCTTCGTCATATACATCAAGTGGTGTTAAACCGATAAGTTGCTTCTCACTTTTACCCGTCAGTAATTCTGTTGCGCGGTTACATCCTGAAAATTCATTATCTTCATTACGGTAATAAACCAAGTCAGGAGAGGCATCAAGGAATGAACGTAACAGTGAAGATTGTTGTTCCAGCTCTATTTGCGTCAACTCACGACGCTTCATTTCATTTTTGAGTTTTTCCAAAAGTTCGAGATGCGCTTTTTCAACTTTTTCACGCTCTTGAATTTCCAAGTTTAATTGCTCAATATTCTCTTTTAATTGAGAATTAAGCTCTAAATCACGCTGTCGCATTACACCAAGCTTATCTACCATACGAGATAAACGACGTCGTGATTCCTCCAGTTGTTCAACGACAACCGAAAGAAAATAGACAGCCCAAGGCGTAATAATCAGCCCAAAGAAAATAGAGCGAACAAGGTCAATACTGGTAACATCACCTGCAAGCAAGAATGTTACCGCCATTTGAACAACCATCGCTAAAACAACTAATGCAGAAGCTAACAACAACGAGAAGCGAATAAGCCCTAGCCTCATCATTAAGTCAACGTAGTATTGGGCAAGCCCTTTGAGCAATTTCATTGAAAACTCCAATATATTGAATCTATGGAATGATAACCCAAAAATGAATTGGCGCAGTGGCGAACATTCAGAAATCTAATTAAGAGAGGCTATTTTTCATTATTTTGTTTGATTTAACTGTTTATTTTCTCTCAACAAGCCTATCCGAGATATATGCATTCATAAAAATAATACAAAACCAAGTAACATAAACAATAGAGATATCAACGATAAATAGACCTTATTAGGAAAAATTCAATTTGTCTTTTTTTATACAAAATGTATAAAAACAATAAAATTCCAAAATCAATATATCCATTAGAATAACTCACTACCCGTTTTTATCATTAAAGGATGAGATAAAGCTAAACCGCTCAAATAAAGTGATATAGCTCACATTAAAAAATCACTTCCTTACTATTTTAAAATAGAATAATTTAGTTATTAATCAATATTTTAAAATGAAAATTTCCTTATCTGTTTTATCTCAGTCAAATATCCCTACACATTGACCTGATTTTTATTTATCGATAAGTTGAAAAGGCATTGCATAGCAATATAAAAAACACATCAAGCTAGGCAAACACAACATCACCCGACTGAGTACCCATAAATTTACCTACATACTTTGAGCCAAAACGTTCCTTTGCGCTCTTTTTTGAGGTGCCCAGTAAACTAAGTAGGAAGCAAAAAAATGCTCTATCAAAAGACACAGGAAAAAGACAATTGTGGGTTTGGATTGATCGCGCATATTGAAGGGCAAGCCAGCCATAAGATTGTCAGAAATGCCATACATGGTCTCGCCAGAATGCAACATCGTGGCGCGATTCTTTCTGATGGTAAAACTGGTGATGGTTGCGGATTACTCTTACAAAAACCAGAACGTTTTTTCCAATTAGTTGCACAAGAAAAAGGCTGGCATTTAGCAAAAAACTACGCAGTAGGGATGCTATTTTTAAGTCAAGATCCCAATATTGCCACACAATGCCGTCTCATTGTCGAAGAAGAGCTACAACGTGAAACGCTTTCTATTGTTGGCTGGCGTAAAGTTCCTATCAACACAGATATTCTAGGTAGCATTGCCCTTTCTTCGCTTCCTTTAATCGAACAAGTCTTTGTTAATGCCCCCGCAGGCTGGCGGATAAGTGATATTGAAAGACGACTCTTTATTGCCCGTAGACGAATTGAAAAGCGTATCACTGACAGTGATTTTTATATTTGTAGCCTTTCCAATTTGGTGACAGTTTATAAAGGCCTTTGTATGGCCATCGATTTACCGCGTTTTTTTACCGACCTCGCTGATCTACGCATGGAATCTTCAATTTGCTTATTCCACCAGCGTTTTTCCACTAATACCACACCAAGATGGCCACTCGCCCAACCTTTTCGTTATTTAGCACATAACGGCGAAATTAATACCATCACAGGTAATCGCCAATGGGCCAGAGCCCGCGCCTATAAATTTCATACCCCACTTATTCCTGACCTACAAAGTGCCGCTCCTTTTGTGAATGAAAGTGGCTCAGATTCAAGTTCACTCGACAATATGCTAGAGCTTTTTCTCAATGGTGGTATGGATATTGTTCGTTCTATGCGACTACTCGTTCCTCCTGCGTGGCAAAATAATCCTCAAATGGACGATGATTTGCGGGCATTTTTTGATTTTAACTCAATGCACATGGAGCCTTGGGATGGTCCGGCTGGTATTGTGTTATCAGATGGCCGTTATGCAGCTTGTACTCTTGATAGAAACGGTTTACGCCCCGCTCGCTATGTGATCACCACAGATAACATCATTACTTGTGCTTCTGAAATTGGTATTTGGGATTATCAGCCTGATGAAGTACGAGAAAAAGGACGTGTTGGCCCCGGTGAACTAATGGTAATTGATACTCATAATGGACGTATTTTACACTCAGCTGAAACCGATGAAGATTTAAAAAGGCGTCATCCTTATAAATTGTGGCTTGAACGTAACGTTAAGCGTTTAACACCATTTGAAGCACTACCAGAACAACAAGCAACTGGCCAACGCGCCTTTGATGACACATTATTAGCAACGTATCAAAAACAATTTGCATATAGCCAAGAAGAGCTAGAAAACATTTTGCATGTACTTGCAGAAAATGGACAAGAAGCCACAGGTTCAATGGGTGATGACACTCCATTTGCAGTGTTATCTCAACGTCCACGTCTTATTTATGACTATTTTAGACAGAAGTTCGCACAGGTCACGAATCCACCAATAGACTCATTAAGAGAAGCTCATGTCATGTCTTTAGCGACATGTATTGGACGTGAAATGAATGTGTTCTGCGAAGCTGAAGGCCAAGCTCATCGGCTCAGTTTTAAATCCCCTATTTTACTCTATAGCGATTTTCAACAACTTATTAATCAAGAAAGTCCCTATTACCGCGCTATTCATCTTGATATCACGTATCAACCAATAGGATCTAACCTAGAAACAGCTTTGCGCCAATTATGTGTAAAAGCACAACAGGAAGTCCGCAACGGTGCTGTTTTACTGATTTTATCAGATAGAAATATCGCTAAAGAGCGACTACCTATTCCTGCACCTATGGCGGTGGGTGCAGTACAAAAAGCATTAGTAGATAATAACTTACGCTGTGATGCCAATATTATTGTCGAAACTGCCAGTGCCCGTGATCCACACCATTTCGCTGTTTTACTCGGATTTGGTGCTACCGCGATCTACCCTTATCTTGCTTACGAATCTTTAGCTCAACGTGTTGATAAAAAAATCCTGCAAGGCTCTTATGCCCAAATGATGCTCAATTACCGTAATGGTATAAATAAAGGCCTGTATAAAATCATGTCTAAAATGGGCATTTCAACCGTCGCCTCTTACCGTTGCTCTCAACTTTTTGAAGCTGTCGGATTAAACGATAACGTTGTTAAGCTCTGTTTTGCAGGTGTTGATAATCGGATTAATGGCGCTGACTTTAGTGATTTTGAACATGACTTATTTAATCTATCAAAACGAGCGTGGTTAACTCGTTATCCTTTAGAAACGGGTGGATTATTAAAATATGCACATAAAGGTGAATACCATGCCTACAACCCCGATGTCGTTCAAGCATTACAGAAAGCTGTAAATAGTGGGGAATATTCTGACTATCAGCACTATGCAAACCTTGTGCAACAACGCCCAATAACAACATTACGCGATATGTTAGTGCTTAATAAAAAGGCAACAGCCATCTCAATTGAAGAAGTCGAGCCTGAAACCGAATTATTTAAACGCTTTGATACTGCAGCAATGTCAATTGGCGCATTAAGCCGAGAAGCTCATGAAGCCCTTGCAGAAGCTATGAATACCTTAGGTGGTTTTTCAAATTCAGGAGAAGGTGGCGAAGATCCAACACGTTACGGCACCAATAAAGTCTCACGGATCAAACAAATTGCTTCAGGCCGCTTTGGTGTGACCCCCTCTTATTTAATGAGTGCTGATGTTTTACAAATCAAAGTGGCACAAGGGGCAAAACCGGGTGAAGGCGGGCAACTTCCCGGAGATAAAGTGACACCTTATATTGCGCAACTGCGTTATGCCGTACCCGGTGTCACTCTAATATCCCCCCCTCCTCATCACGATATCTACTCCATTGAAGATTTAGCTCAGCTTATTTTTGATTTAAAACAGATAAACCCAACGGCACTGATTTCTGTAAAATTGGTTTCAGAACCAGGTGTTGGCACTATTGCCACCGGTGTTGCCAAAGCTTATGCCGATTTGATCACTATTGCAGGTTATGACGGGGGGACAGGAGCAAGTCCACTAACCTCCGTAAAATATGCTGGAAGCCCGTGGGAATTAGGTTTGGTTGAAACACAACAAGCGCTAGTGGCAAATAATCTACGTCACAAAATTCGTTTACAAATCGATGGTGGATTAAAAACAGGTTTAGATATCATTAAAGCGGCAATCTTAGGCGCGGAGAGTTTTGGGTTCGGTACAGGCCCCATGGTGGCACTAGGCTGTAAATATTTGCGTATTTGTCATTTAAATAATTGCGCAATGGGTGTTGCAACCCAAGATGAAACTCTCCGCCGTAATCATTATCACGGATTACCAGAACGCGTTATTAACTACTTCCGTTTTATTGCGCAAGAAACTCGTGAATTAATGGCCTTACTCGGTGTTAGAAAAATCACGGATTTAATTGGTCGAACCGACCTGCTTTCATGCCTTGAAGGCGTTAGCAGTAAGCAACAAAAACTCTCCTTAGGTGGATTGTTAGAAACCGCAACGTCACCATCAGGTTATGCGCTTTATTGTCAGGAAAACAATAATACTTATGATAAGGGCGAATTAAACCAACGCATTGTTACTCAAACCATTCAAGCAGTTGAGCAGCAAAAAAGCCAAACGTATTATTTTGATATTCGTAATACTGACCGTTCTGTTGGCGCAACATTATCTGGCATTATTGCTAAGAAATATGGCGAAAGTGGCCTATCTGCAACCCCGATTAAACTTCATTTTACAGGAACAGCTGGCCAAAGTTTTGGCGTCTGGAATGCTCAAGGTGTTGAATTAACCTTAGTAGGCGATGCCAATGATTATGTAGGAAAAGGCATGGCGGGAGGACGTATTATTATTTCCCCTCCTGTTGGCTCTGCCTTTAAAAATCATCACGCCACGATTATGGGTAATACCTGTCTTTATGGCGCTACAGGTGGAAAACTTTATGCGTCAGGTTTAGCTGGCGAGCGTTTTGCGGTGAGAAACTCTGGTGCAATTGCAGTGGTTGAAGGTGTCGGCGATAACGGTTGTGAATATATGACGGGGGGTATTGTCTGCATTCTGGGCAAAACCGGTATTAACTTTGGCGCAGGAATGACAGGTGGATTTGCCTATCTGTTAGATGAAGATTCAACATTATCACAACGAGTCAATACTTCATCTATTGAGTTGCTTCCTGTTGCATCCTTTGCCATTCTCGCTGAACATTTACGAGGCATGATTGCAGAACATGTAAGATTAACAAGCTCACAGCAAGGCGAAATGTTACTTTCACAGTGGGAATATTGGTCACAACACTTTAAATTAGTTAAGCCCAAATCCAGTGATGTCAATGCGTTACTTGGTCATCCTCGCCGTTCATCTGCTGAATTACGCGTTCAGGCACAATAGGAGAATATTATGAGTCAGAATGTGTATCAGTTTATCGACTTAAATCGTATTGAACCGACCAAAAAACCATTAGCTATTCGCAAAATTGAATTTGTTGAAATATATGAAGCTTTTTCACCGCAACAAGCCACTGCACAAGCTGATCGCTGTTTAGGTTGTGGTAATCCATATTGTGAATGGAAATGCCCTGTTCATAATTACATCCCGAACTGGCTAAAGCTTGCAAATGAAGGGCGCATTATTGAAGCCGCTGAGCTTTCTCATCAAACAAATAGTTTGCCGGAAATTTGTGGTCGTGTTTGCCCTCAAGATAGGCTTTGTGAAGGCGCCTGTACACTCAATGATGATTTTGGTGCCGTTACAATTGGCAATATTGAACGTTATATCAACGACACCGCTTTAGCACAAGGATGGCGTCCCGATCTTTCTCAGGTCACAATGACCGATAAAAAAGTCGCAATTATCGGTGCAGGCCCTGCAGGCCTTGCCTGTGCAGATGTTCTTATTCGACAAGGTGTAAAACCGGTTGTTTATGATAAGCACCCTGAAATTGGTGGCTTACTTACATTTGGTATCCCTTCTTTTAAACTCGAAAAGTCGCTAATGATCCGACGTCGTGAGCTATTTAGTGAAATGGGTATTGAATTTTGCCTTAATACTGAAGTTGGTAAAGATATCACTTTAGATACTCTTATTACGCAATATGACGCTGTTTTTCTTGGATTAGGTACTTATCACAGCCTAAGTGGTCATTTTTCTAATGAAAAGGCAGAGGGGGTTTATAGCGCACTGCCTTATTTAATTGGTAATACTCGTTATTTAATGGGGTATAACGAAGATCCTCAAACACCTTATATTGACCTTAAAGATAAAAATGTTGTGGTATTAGGTGGGGGTGATACGGCAATGGATTGTGTTCGCACAGCCATTCGACAAGGAGCGAATAAAGTTACCTGTGTCTATCGCCGTGATGAAAACAATATGCCGGGTTCTAAACGTGAAGTGAAAAATGCCAAAGAAGAAGGAGGTGAATTTTTATTTAATCTCCAACCTATGGATATTGAAGTCGATAATCAAAATAAAGTGGTTGGTATTCGCGTTATAAAAACTAAAAATGATAAAACATTAATTCCTATTGAAGGTAGTGAACATGAATTACCTGCCGATGCTGTTATTCTCGCATTTGGCTTTAAACCTGCACATTATCCGTGGTTAGATGAAAATAATATTGAATATACATCTTCAGGGCGAATTATTATTTCAAACAATCAAGAAATATCAAATCAAACAACAAATCCTAAAGTATTTGCAGGGGGAGATATTGTTCGAGGCTCTGATCTTGTAGTGACAGCAATAGCTGAGGGAAGAGAGGCGGCAGAAGGTATTTTGCAGTATTTATCCTGTTAAATATCGTTTGTTTTTGATATTTAAAATAACAATTTCTCTTACTAATTATCCCATTTAATTTAAGTGGGATAATTTTATTAATGCTTTATTGCTATAAATAAATAATACTTAAGGATCATAAAAACATCTCATCAAATAATCATTCTCATTACCATTTAATATAAATTATTAAATAATATTTTGATAAAAATAGATATTCTTTTTTGTATCAAAATAACACTCTTACTCTATAGTAAATATAATTTCTTTTCGTATTTTTTACTTTGCCTCTTTTTATTTAACTTTTCTGCCATCTTTTAATGATAATTGTTTTACAGCATTTGTTAATAACATCACAGTCTAAAAAAATAGATTTTATTTCGACTATTAAATTTGATAACAATCAAATATTGTCAATCTACCAACTTCATAATGGAGTCACCTAATAACTTTACAGAAAAATATAATTTATTGATGTTAGGTTCGTTTTCACAATTAATAGTATTGTCATAATTAACTAGGGGATCACTATGGTGATGCAACTGATAGCAGTAGCCGTTATTATTGTAACTGTCTATTTGCTAATAAAAAAATATGAAACCCGAATGGTGCTTATTGGTGCGGGCTTATTACTCTGTATTTTAAGCCTATCCCCATTAGATGCGTTTACCGCATTTAGTGAGCGCATGGTGTCTTCATCATTAATTCAAGCAATCTGTGCGAGTATGGGTTTTGCTTATGTTATGAAATACACCAAATGTGATATGCATCTGGTGCACGTATTATCAAAAGTAATGACTCGTCTTGGTTTCTTCCTTATTCCAGCAACAGTTATTGTCACTTATTTCATTAATATCGCAATCCCTTCAGCAGCAGGTTGTGCGGCGGCGGTAGGAGCGACATTAATCCCATTATTAATCGCGGCCCGTATTCACCCAGCTATCGCTGGTGGTGCCGTGTTATGTGGTACTATCGGTTCGATGTTAAGCCCAGGTATGTCGCATAATGCCTTCGTTGCTAACATGGCTAATATGGAAGTGGTTGACTTAATTGCTCGCCATAGCCCATACAGCTTAATGGCTGGCGGTATTGCTGCGGTTTCGCTTGCTGTTGTCGCTTTAGTGAAAAAAGAGTTCAAAATGGCTTCTGTTACTGGTGATGCATCTTCTTCATCAGCGCAGGCAACACCAGAAGCTATTCGCCCGAACTATTTATACGCAACAGCACCTTTCATTCCATTAATCCTGTTGATTCTGCCATTCTTTGAGACTTTCAGTACATTTAAACTGTCAGTACCAGCAGCAATGTTAATTGGTTCTATCTATGCCCTGTTCATCACATTAACTAACCCTGCTCAAATTACTAAAGAGTTCTTTAAAGGTATGGGTAATGCTTATGGTGATGTATTAGGTATCATCATTGCAGCAGCCGTATTCGCAGCAGGTCTGAAAGCATCTGGTTTAATCGACGCGTTCATCAACTTCTTAACTCACTCTCCTGAATTTGCTCGTTGGGGTGGTACTTTAGGGCCATTCTTAATGGGTATTATCACAGGTTCTGGTGACGCAGCAGCATTCGCATTCAACGAAACAGTAACACCTCATGCTGCACAATTTGGTTATGAAATCCCAGACATGGGTATGGCCGCAGCGTTATCTGGCGCATTAGGTCGTACAATGTCACCACTGGCAGGAGCAGCAATTGTTTGTGCTGGTCTTGCAAATGTTAACCCTATGGAAATCGCAAAACGTACTGCACCAGGTATGATTATCGGCGTCATCGCTGTTGCGTTATTCATGTTATAAGTGGAGAAATGAATATGTCAGCAATTACACTAGAAAAATTAATAAAATGGCGTCGTGAGTTTCACCAATACCCAGAAATTGGTTGGTCAGAATTTTTAACCACAGCGAAAATCGTCAAAGAATTACGTAGCTTAGGTTTAGAAGTTAAAGTTGGCCCAGACGTTATCAATCAAGAGTTTGCTTTTGGCCGCCGTCGTCAAGTTGTTGAAAAAGGCCTAGCAGTTGCAAGAGAGCATAAAGTTGATGAAGCCCTGCTTGATGAAATGAAAGAACTAACAGGTTGTGTGGCTATCTTTGATAGCGGTAAAGCCGGCCCAACCGTAGCTCTGCGTTTTGATATCGACTGTGTGGGTGTTAACGAAGCAACAGAAGCTAAACATCGTCCTCACGCTGAGAACTTTGCTTCTTGCCATGCTGGCGAAATGCACGCTTGTGGTCACGATGGACACATTTCTATCGGTTTAGGTGTTGCTCACTGGTTAGTTGAAAATAAAGATAAAGTTGTTGGTAAAGTTAAAATCTTATTCCAACCAGCTGAAGAAGGTGTTCGTGGTGCTCGTGCGATGGCTGAAAGTGGTATCGCAGATGATGCCGATTACTTCTTAGGTGCGCACTTAGGCTTTATCGCAAATAGTGGTGAAATTGTTATTAACCCAACACATTTCTTATGTACTACTAAATATGACTTCCGTTTTAAAGGTGCGCCATCTCACGCAGGTGCAGAACCAGAATTGGGTCGTAATGCGTTAGCTGGTGCTTGCCACGCAGCAACACAAATGCTGGGTATTTCTCGCCATGGTAAAGGGATGTCACGTATCAACATCGGTGTATTAAAAGCCGGTGAAGGCCGTAATGTCACCCCAGCTAATGCTGAAATGCAAATTGAAGTTCGCGGTGAAAATGAAGAGATCAACAGTTTTATGGCTGCCAATGCAGTACGTATGGCTGAAGGCGCAGCGCATAGCTTCCAGTTAGAAATGGAAAGCGAAATTATGGGTGAAGCCGTTGACCTCACAAATGACCAAGAACTCATTGATGTCATGACCAAAGTCGTTGGTAAACATGCAGAGTTAACCGCAGTTGCCACTCGCCCATTTGGGGGGAGTGAAGATGCGACTGTATTAGCAAAACGCGTACAACGTTGTGGTGGTAAATCACTGTATTTCGTTGTTGGTGCCGATAGAACTGCGGGTCACCACCAAGCAGGCTTTGATTTCGATGAAAAACAATTAATGACCGCGGTTAATCTTTACACTGGTTGTTTAGAAGAACTGCTGAAATAGTTTTGTGATACAATTTAATAAAGCGCTCTATATTACTATAGAGCGCTTTTTTTTTGGTGCGACAATCAAAGCACTATGTGCCATCTCGGCTCACCACAAAAAAAAGCCCAGTTTATTTAAACTGGGCTTTCCATTATACAAATAAGATGATCTCTTACTTCACAACACGTAATGACGGGCGGCCTGTTGGGCGAGGTGGCTCAGGATCATCATCCGGTGAAGATGCATCGGTTTCTGCCGTACCATCAGTAACAAGCGATAAGCCTTCATTAACAGGCGTTAAAGTATTTTCTTCACTTTCATCTTCAGCAAACTGTAATGATGCACCAGATTCATAGGCAGGTTCTGGCTCAAACATCATTCCCGCGCCGTTTTCTCTCGCATAAATAGCCATAACAGCAGCCATAGGCACTCGCACTTTACGAGGTATGCCACCAAAACTTGCACTAAATAAAACCTGATACAGCGTTAACTCAAGGTCATCAACAGCACGAGAGGCAATATTTAGTACAATTTGACCATCATGTGCGTATTCCATAGGAACTTGAACACCGACGATATTCACATCAACAACTAAATGTGGTGTTAACTCGTTTTCGACGATCCAGTCATAATACGCACGTAATAAATGCGGACGACGCGGAGACATATCCATGATCTCCATACTTCATTACCCTCTTGAAGGTAAGCGCATTTCACGCTCTGCTTCGGTTAATGAGGCGAGGAAAGAATCACGCTCAAAAACACGTTGCATATAAATTTGTACATCTTTAGCACCAGCACCGCTTAAATCCACGCCTAATACTGGTAAACGCCATAGAAGCGGAGCTAAGTAGCAATCTACTAAGCTGAATTCTTCACTCATAAAGTAAGGATATTCTTTAAACACAGGCGATACAGCCAGTAGCTCTTCAGCTAACTGTTTACGAGCTGCATTGGCTTGTTGTTCTGTTCCTTTCTCAATGGTGTTCATTAAAGAATACCAATCATGCTCGATGCGATGCATCATTAAACGGCTGCTACCACGAGCAACTGGATAAACCGGCATTAAAGGAGGATGAGGGAAGCGCTCATCAAGGTATTCCATGATGATACGTGAATCATACAGAGTCAGCTCACGATCGACCAAAGTCGGTACACTTTGGTAAGGGTTCAGATCGATAAGATCCTGTGGAAGATTACCAGCTTCAACCTGTTCAATTTCAACACTGACACCTTTCTCCGCTAGGACAATTCTGACCTGATGGCTGAAAATATCAGTCGGACCGGAAAACAAAGTCATTACCGAACGTTTGTTGGCAGCGACAGCCATGAAAACCTCCAAGTTAATCAATTAAAGAAATGAATTGGCACGATACCTTTTCCATTTCCCCATTCCTAAAAGACAAGCACACAAACGCAGTTAACTTAAATAAATATCTAAGTTATTAACTACATTGGGTAACTACCTGTATAAAAAGTGTTATCGCGGGATAATCTTATTCTACAGGGTTAAAAACTCACCTGTCTTTGCGGCACATATCATTATCAAGTAATACAAAAATAATCATTC
The DNA here is from genome assembly GCF_040139345.1 of Proteus sp. fly-1067. Lineage (NCBI taxonomy): Bacteria > Pseudomonadati > Pseudomonadota > Gammaproteobacteria > Enterobacterales > Morganellaceae > Proteus > Proteus sp. fly-1067. The sequence goes on from NZ_JBEEUL010000010.1 coordinate 29,674, forward strand.
AACAATCATTATTGTCATAATAATTTTGGTATTGCTTTAAAATGAATAACAGACACTATCGTTGATACACCATCGGCAACATTGTGAAATTAGAGTAAGAAAGACACCGAAGCCCGTTATTCTACCAGAATTCATGTTACTTAGGGGGACTTATGCAAATAATTCAATATAATGTGCCAGATTACTTTAAAAGTAAGATTATAATATCAAAAAACGAATATATATAGATTAAACATCCGAAAAATAGGTTTTTTAATCGTTCAGTTATCTTACATAAAGCCTATTTTCGTGGCCATTGACTCAATACATTAACAAGATTATGTTTTTATTATCAATAAACACAAATTAATCAAAATAAAAAACCCGCCTGTGAAGACGGGTTTTCAACATCAAATTGATATCTAAAAGATAACAAATTAACGTTTAGAGAACTGTGGACGACGACGTGCTTTACGCAGACCCACTTTCTTACGTTCAACAGAACGCGCATCACGGGTAACGAAACCAGCTTTACGCAGATCAGAACGTAGAGTCTCATCATATTCCATCAGTGCACGAGTGATACCGTGACGGATCGCGCCAGCTTGACCAGAGATACCACCACCTTTAACAGTGATGTATAAATCTAATTTACCCAGCATATCAACTAATTCCAGCGGTTGACGAACAACCATACGTGCTGTTTCGCGGCCGAAGTAAACTTCTAGGCTACGTTTGTTGATTACGATATTACCGCTACCTGGCTTAATGAAGACACGTGCGGAAGAACTTTTGCGGCGACCTGTGCCGTAGTATTGATTATCAGCCATTGCCTATTATCCCGATTAAATGTCCAGAACTTGCGGTTGTTGTGCCGCGTGGTTGTGCTCAGATCCTGCGTAAACTTTCAGTTTACGATACATCGCACGACCCAGTGGCCCTTTTGGCAGCATGCCTTTTACCGCGATTTCGATTACACGCTCAGGACTACGGGCGATCATCTCTTCGAAAGTCGCTTGTTTGATACCACCTACGTGACCCGTATGACGGTAGTAAACTTTGTCAGTACGTTTGTGACCAGTTACGGCTACTTTCTCAGCGTTTAAAACGATGATGTAGTCACCAGTATCAACGTGCGGAGTGTATTCCGCTTTGTGCTTACCGCGTAAACGGCTAGCAATTTCAGTTGCTAAACGGCCTAAAGTTTTGCCGTCTGCATCAACAACATACCAGTCGCGTTTTACGGTTTCTGGTTTAGCTGTAAAAGTTTTCATTATTGAAAATTACCCAATGTTTAGTTACACGTTGGTGAACGCTCGGTTCAAATACTATTGAGGTTCACACGACTCTTGTGTCCAGCAAACCTACCCCTTCGAGTAGCACTGCTGACTCTAAAATGCGAGTTTTTTGGGAAATAAAAAACTTGCTGCAACGTGGGGTCGCAAGATTATAGAGAAGTCAGAAAAAAAAATCGAGTCATAATTGAAAAACAATTGAATTCTTTTTCAATATTTCAGCGAAAAAAACGAATTTAGCACTTTTTTCTGATTTGACTGATAAATTCTTGCTACCTGAAGAGAAGAATTGTTCCTTTCCAGAGCGTTTGTAAGCTGCCTAATGCTTTCTATTTTCATATAAAAAAACATCAAGCAACTTAACCTGCGCCATCCTACCATAATGAAAGATGACTTTCTTCAAGAATTAAACATTAAGCGAGATGAGGTTGTACCAAATATTCTTCACTTTGCATCTCTTGCAGACGAGAAAGACAGCGTTGATATTCAAACTGTAAAAAATCACCTTGGTAAATCGCATTCATTTCAACATCGGCATTAATAATCAGTTTCACTCTACGTTCATAAAACTCATCAACTAATGCTAAAAACCGACGAGCAACATCTTCATTTAACGCGCTCATTTGCGTCATTTCATGTAATAAAACAGTGTGATAATGCTTGGAAAGTTCGATGTAATCAAGCTGGCTACGCGCTTCTACACATAAAGTTGTAAAATTAACTGCCAGCACACCATTAGCGACTTTTCTGACTTTCATCGGCCGATGGTTAATGGTTAAAGTAACATCGGTTTGTGGTTCAGTGGTTACTAAGTGAGAAAAAACCCTCTCCATTTCTTGACGGTTTTTATCACTTAATGGAGATAAAAAAAGATGTGCTTGTGTTAACGCTCTTAAACGATAATCAATACCTGCATCGACATTTAAAATGTCGCAATGATGTTTGATTTGTTCTATTGCGGGTAAAAAACGAGAGCGCTGTAATCCGTTGCGATAAAGCTCGTCAGGAGGAATATTCGATGTTGCGACCAGAGTGATCCCTCTAGCAAATAATGCTTCTAGTAACGTACCTAAAATCATGGCATCCGTAATATCAGAAACAAAAAACTCATCAAAACAAAGCACATCTGTTTGTGCTTTAAAGCCATCAGCAATAATTTCTAATGGATCCTCTTGTCCTTGTAAGCTTTTTAGCTCTTCTTGAACACGTAACATAAAACGATGAAAGTGGAGTCGCAACTTTCGCTCTGTTGGTAAACTTTGATAAAACATATCCATAAGCCATGTTTTACCTCGTCCCACTCCACCCCACATATACAAACCACGTTCTGGTGCAACAAGCTGTTTCTTTGTGCGAATTCGCCCGAATAATCGTTGTGTTAACGAATTTTTTTCTGGTGGAGTCTCTTTTAATAATGCATGGTATATCTGTTGAAGATGGAGAACAGTTTTTCGCTGAACATCATCAGGTTGATAATCACCTTGCGTCAATGCGGCTTCATAAAGTGATAATGGCGTACTAACAGTCATGAATGCCCTCTTATCCTTAATTTTCTGACATACTAGGTTGTGTCTGTCGAATGCCCCTATTATAAGCATTAAGAATTGTTTTAACATCAACGTAACACAGGAATTTCATATTAAGCTTAAGGATATTATTCCACCCATGCCTTTTAGCGGTTATGATGTTATAAGAATCCATCGTCCTCACTATTAGATGAAAAGGAGTTGCCATGGTTTGGGTTTATGCACTGATTGGATTAGTTGTAGGTCTTATTATCGGCGCACTTGCAATGCGTTACGGTAACAGCACCCTTCGCCAACAAGATGCTATAAAAGCAGAGTTAGATACAAAAAAAGAAGAACTGGACACTTATCGCAATGAGCTTGTCAGCCACTTTGCTAGAAGCGCTGAACTATTAGATAACATGGCGAGAGATTACCGCCAGCTTTACCAACATATGGCAAAAAGCTCTAATGAGCTCATGCCAGACATGCCTGCTCAAGATAATCCATTTAATTACCGATTAAGTGAATCTGAAGCAGCAAATGATCAATCTCCAATAAAAATGCCACCTCGTGATTACTCCGAAGGGGCGTCTGGATTGTTCAGACCGACCGAGAAAAAAGACAGTTAATATTAAGACGCCACATTTATTGTGGCGTTTTTCTTTCTATTTAATACCATAAAATAGCAATTATTTGCTATGGTTTTAAAGATAGCTTTTGTCTTGTAAATCCGTGTAAAAGGAAGCAAAGTGCATCATGTCTTAATGAACTTTCCTTTGTTAGTACAGGTCTTAATGACATCGTGCTCATTTTGAGCAATAAATTTTATTTTGATAACTGTATCAAGAGACTCTAATTCATGTTGACTAAAAAAAGAAAATTATTACTTAGTGCATTAGCAATGAGTGTCGGACTTTCGCTCTCTACTCTTCCTGCAACCAGTATGGCTGCATTACCTGCGGTTATGCCATCGGGAGAACAACTCCCAAGCCTTGCACCTATGTTAGAAAAAGTGCTACCAGCCGTTGTCAGTGTGCATGTTTCAGGAACACGAGTACAAAGCCAACAAGTGCCTGAAGAGTTTAAATTTTTCTTTGGTCCTAATTTTCCATCACAACAACAGAGTATTCGCCCTTTTGAAGGCTTAGGCTCAGGCGTCATTATTGATGCACAAAAAGGCTATGTATTAACCAATAATCATGTTGTTGATGGTGCAGATAAAATTCAGCTGCAAATTAATGATGGTCGTGAATTTAGCGCCAAATTAATTGGTAGTGATCCACAAACAGATATTGCCTTACTGCAAATTGAAAAACCAACAAATTTAACAGCAATAAAAATGGCGGACTCAGACCAACTACGCGTTGGTGACTTTGCTGTTGCCGTGGGTAATCCATTTGGTTTAGGTCAAACTGCAACATCCGGTATTATTTCTGCATTAGGCCGTAGTGGCTTAAACCTTGAAGGTTTAGAAAACTTTATTCAAACAGATGCTTCTATCAATCGTGGTAACTCTGGTGGCGCATTAGTTAACTTAAATGGTGAGTTAATCGGAATTAACACCGCTATTTTAGCACCGGGGGGCGGCAATATCGGTATCGGCTTTGCTATCCCAAGTAATATGGCACGAGATCTTAGCCAACAACTGATTTCTCATGGCGAAGTTAAACGAGGCATCTTAGGTATTCGTGGTACAGAAATGAATTCTGATCTGGCGAAATCCTTTAATATTGATGCACAACGTGGCGCTTTTGTCAGTGAAGTTTTACCTGATTCATCTGCAGCAAAAGCAGGTATTAAACCGGGTGACGTTTTAATTTCTGTTGATGGAAAACGTATCAATAGTTTTGCAGAGTTACGAGCTAAGGTCGGTACAACACCTCCAGGTAAAGAAATTCTGATTGGTTTGATCCGTCAAGGTAAGCCAATGGATGTTAAAGTGACATTAGAGAAACAATCGGCAGATGCAACACGCGCAGATAACTTCTCTCCTGCACTACAAGGTGCCACATTAAGCAACTACTTAAATAAACAAGTCAAAGCTGTTGCTGTGGATTCTGTAGAGAAAGATTCAGCAGCCGCTGCATCTGGTTTACAGAAAGGTGACCTGATTATCGGTATCAATAATACACCAATAGCATCATTAGGCGATTTACGTAAAGCCATTGATGCTAAACCACCTGTTCTTGCATTAAACATACAGCGTGGTAATGATGAAATTTACCTGCTGTTACGTAATACACCGCGCTAAGAAGTAAGCTTTCACCTATCTAATTTATTGATTTCCTTAGCCCTGTAATATTGATTATAGGGCTTTTTTTTATGTTAATTTTTGATAAGACTCATTAGCTTAAAAGAGGATATTATGCACTGAGCTATGCTTTCATAAGTTAAACTATGCTATTCTCATCACTTCTACGCAAATAATCTCACGGTCAGACATAAATACGGGATTTTTATGTTAACTAAGTTACTGCGATCGACACTGATTGGCCTTTTAACAGCAGCAATTCTTTTGATTGCAGTCCCTTCGATCCGTCCTATTTTTATTGAACACCTAATTAATGGTGATTTTCTTAATGCTCCTTTTAGCTACAACACAGCAGTACGACGTGCAGCACCTGCTGTCGTCAATGTTTATAGCAGTACCATGGGAAGCTTTTCTCAAGAAGGTCGCGAGCTGACCTCTTTAGGTGCGGGCGTTATTATGGATGGACGAGGTTATATTCTAACAAATCAACATGTTATTAATAATGCTGATCAGATTATTGTTGCATTACAAAATGGTGATCTTTATGAAGGCTTACTTGTTGGTTCTGATCCTTTGACTGATTTAGCCGTTTTAAAAATTGATGCTGATAAGCTTCCGACGATCCCCATTAATAGCAAACGGATCTCACATGTAGGGGATGTTGTACTTGCTATTGGTAACCCATTTAATATTGGGCAAACCATTACTCAAGGGATAATTAGTGCAACTGGTCGCGTGGGATTAAGTCCAACACGTTACCAAAACTTTCTACAAACAGATGCCTCAATTAATGAAGGCAACTCAGGTGGAGCACTTATTAATACAGAGGGCGAACTGGTGGGTATTAATACTATGACGTTTGACTCAGGAACCTACAATGGGTATCGCCCAAGTGCTGAAGGTCTAGGCTTTGCTATTCCAACTGAACTGGCTGTAAAGATCATGAATAAACTTATTCGTGATGGTCGTGTCATTCGTGGCTTTATCGGTATCACAGCCAAAGAACTACCAAGAATTCGCTCGTCAAATACTGATATTAAACAAATCCAAGGGCTACGTATTTTCCGGATCTCACCAAACAGTCCAGCAGATAAAGCAGGCATAAAAACAGGCGATATTATACTTAGCATCAACCATGCTCCTGCTACTTCTGCCATGGAAATGATGGACTATATTGCAGAGACTCGCCCCGGCACAGTATTACCCGTTACGTTATTACGTGAGGGTAATGAGCTCAATGTTGATGTGACTATTTCTGAATACCAACCAGAATCGTAACTCACATGAAATCTTCCTATTACCAACTAATAGGGAGATTTCATATAAAACGTCGCACTTTGTAAGCAATTTTCTTGAAAGCTTTCTGTATTACGATAATTCTCTAACGTGCTGTGATTACAACCGCTATATTCTCCTTCTTTAGTGCCATCATTTTGCCAACCACAAACTGGGCAGATCTCAAAAAATGCCTCATTTTTATCTTTAAAGACAAAATAATGACAAGCGACACAACTCACTTCAAGAGGAAGGTGACAACTGCGTTTCTCTATCAAAGTAATCTCCTATTACAATAACGAATAAAGCGAAATTTTATTCATTTTTATTCGGTTTACTCGCTAGTGAATTATGTTCAACAGCATGCCAAATTTTTTCCGCTTTTCGTCCAATTAGAATCAATGAAATAGCTAGAATAAAGAAGAAAATAGCACTATGTAAGCTATCCCAGAAATATTCAAAAAAACGAGTGTAAAGATTAATACCTAGGAATGTCAGGCCAAAGCCTCTTAACATGCCATCATCGGTTTTAAGACTGATATAGATACAAATAACGGAAACAACACCAAATAACAGTGCCCAAGGTAACAAATTCGCACTTGAAGTACGATACCAAGTATCAGGATCGTAATTGCCGAAAATAGACATTATCCATAACGCAATAAAAAGATAAGTAAGTCCCATTATTTTTGTCATAGCAAATAAACGACGGTGTAACAACACATTCTGTAAGAAATAACAGCCTGCTAATAACACTGCGCCAAAGAGAACAAATCGGATAGGATAGTTCATCCCTAACCAATAAGCGCCCCAACCTGACATATAACCTGTCTCAGCGCCAAACCAATTCCCTAACATCAATAAGAAAAATAACCACACCAATGATGAACGACTGATAAAACCAATCACACCATAAATCACACAACCAATTAAAAAGAGAGGTGCAATATGGCCACTTCCTGTATCCAGTAACTCACCGAGTTGCCAAAGAAAAATAGCGGTAAACATTACACCTAAAAAAAGAATAAATTCGGTACTATAGTGCCATTGTGTTTCTTTTCGCTGACGTTTAAATCCCCAAAGATAAAGTATGCAGGCAATAAGTGCTGGAGATATCACGCGCATAATTTCAGAAACACTAAAAATTTCAATTAGATAATAAACTAATGCGCTGTCACTAAAGATACTGCCAACAGCAATAATCAAGCACACAATCGCTATCCAAAACGCGTAACGACTCAACCTTTTCCAATCAAAAGGGATGCGTTGCAATGTACTTCCTAGTTGCTGATGTTCTTGCTCTGAAATCTCACCAGATTGCCGCCATTTATCAAGCGCTTGGCGAATAAGATATTCTTGTTTCCTTGTTACCTGCATATTTGTTCCTTTCATTCAGCTCATAGCGTTTTTTCTAAAACGGGCCTATTTTTCTTACTGTATCTTGCCACGAAAGAAATACCTTATGAATTATCCTATTCTATTGAGAGTTCTATTGAAATAATGCGCAAAAAAAACCATAGCACAACAATGCACTATGGTTTTAAATGGTTAAGAAAGATAACTAAAATAGATTAGTCATTAGCGCGTAAACGTTCTATTTTCGCCCCTAATCCTTGTAATTTAGCTTCAATATTTTCATACCCACGATCGATATGATAAATACGATCAACAATAGTGGTGCCTTCAGCGATACAGCCCGCAAGGACTAAACTTGCAGAAGCACGTAAATCCGTAGCCATCACTTGTGCGCCTGAAAGTTTTTCAACACCATGGCATAACACAGTATTACTTTCTATTTCAGCGTGAGCCCCCATGCGAATTAACTCAGGAATGTGCATAAAGCGATTTTCAAAAATGGTTTCTGTGATCATTCCTGCGCCTTCAGCAACTAAGTTTAAAAGGCTAAATTGTGCTTGCATATCAGTTGGGAAACCTGGATGTGGCGCTGTACGTAAGGTTACTGCTTTAGGGCGTTTACCATGCATATCAAGGCTTATCCAATCTTCACCCACTTCTATATCTGCACCCGCTTCACGTAATTTTGCCAACACAGCATCTAATGTATCTGGCTTTGCATTACGACAAACAACGCGACCACGAGAAACAGCAGCAGCAACTAAAAAAGTACCTGTTTCAATACGATCAGGTAGAATTTGATAAGTACCACCACCAAGGCGTTCTACACCTTCGATAGTAATACTGTCTGTACCTGCACCGCTGATTTTGGCGCCTAATGTATTAAGGAAGTTGGCAGTATCTTCAATTTCAGGCTCTCTTGCCGCATTCTCAATGATAGTTTTACCTTCGGCTAACACTGCTGCAGTCATAATAGTGATAGTGGCGCCCACACTCACTTTATCCATGACAATATGTGCGCCTTTTAAACGCCCATCAACACGAGCTTTTACATAACCTTCATCAAGAGTGATTTCAGCGCCTAATTGCTCTAAACCAGTAATATGAAGATCAACTGGACGAGCACCAATGGCACAACCACCGGGTAAAGAAACCTGACCTTGACCAAAACGCGCAACCAATGGCCCTAAAGCCCAAATAGACGCACGCATGGTTTTAACTAACTCGTAAGGTGCACAGAATTCATTGATATTACGAGCATCAACGAAAACAGAGCCGTTACGTTCAACATTGGTTCCTAAGCGATTAAGTAATTTAATCGTTGTATCAATATCTTTTAACTTAGGAACATTGGTTAATTCTACTGGCTCTTCGGCAAGGATCGCAGCGAACAGGATTGGCAATGCGGCGTTTTTCGCGCCTGAAATAGTGACCTCACCTGATAAACAGGTTGGTCCTTGTACTCTAAATTTATCCATCTGTAGAACTCTCTTTTTTATTTTGCTGTACGCTGTATACCTACTGAATCAAAGCCCGTTAAGCTTACGATCCCTCTTCCACTCTTCAGGTGTGTAGGCTTTAATAGACAAAGCGTGAATACGGTTATCTGCGATATATTCCATCAAAGGGGCATAAATGGTTTGTTGCTGTTTTACTCTGCTCATTCCCTCAAACATAGCGCCAACAACGACAACTTGAAAATGACTACCATCACCGTTAACGATGACTTCATCTAAAGACAGGCTGCCCATTAATACTTGTTTGATTTCATTTGTATCCATAATTGCTCAATCTCAACGTTAAAATAATAATCAGTCGTCTATCCTAATGGAATCCGCCCTACTCTTAAACCATCAAAAACCCCCTTAATGATAAAAGTATCATGAAGGGGGCGTTTTAATCGCTTTTACTTAAAACCCGTATTAGGCAATATTCATAATTTCATCAAGATCATAGAGAGTAATGAGAGTCTGAAAACGCTCACTCACACCTTGAATAATAAATTGGCGATGTTGTGCTTCCATCTCTGCTTTTAGGTGAACAAAAAGCGCCAATCCTGTTGAATCAATATGACTCAATGCCGAAATATCAATAATATTGATATCTGCTAATAATGCTTTACGTTGTTGCCAAGCAGGTAATAACGTTTCGCGATCTAACGTTCCTTGAAAAAAAAGGATATCGCCCTTTTTTTCCCAATTTAACGAGGATGACATCTTATTTTTTCTCATCCAGTGTGATTGGCGTTTTGGCACTAATTTCTAACTGTTTTGTTAAACCATCGACACCTTTAGAATTTAAAATATCTGACCACTCATTCTGTTTTGTGGTGATCATGCTGACACCTTCCGCAATCATGTCATAAGCCTGCCATTCACCTGTTTTACTATTTTTGCGCCATTGAAAATCAAGACGAACAGGTGGGCGACCATTTTTATCAATAATGGTAACGCGAATAGTGAGGTTTGTTTTATCTGCGAACGGTTTTGCAGGCTCAATACGGTATTCTTGTCCTTCATACATCGCTAATGCTTGACCATATACTTGAGCAAGATACGCTTCAAATGCAGTAAAATATGCATCGCGTTGAGCAGGTGTTGCAGTACGATAATGAGGCCCTAATACTAATGCACCTGCATATTTAATTTGTACATATGGCAATAATTCTTGTTGAACAATTTGGCGTAAAACTTCAGGGTTTTTACGAATTTCAGGCTGTTCATTTTTTAATTTAGTAAACGTCTTTTGTGCGGCATCTTCCATCAATGTGTATGGATTGGTTTTATCTACAGCCATCGCAAAAGGTGTAATGACTAACAGTGCGACCATCAATAAGCGTTTAAACATACTTTCGCTCTCCTAAAAAGGTTTTAATAATAGGATGCTTTACTTAATTAAATGTATAAATACATCCTATAAGAATTAATGATTAAGGTAATGCTGGATGTTCTTCCGTCGAGTCAGATTCAGATTTTGCTGAACCATCACCATCCCCTGTTTTATAAAGGAACTGACCGATAAGATCCTCTAGTACCATTGCTGAATTGGTATTGGTGATCCGTCCTCCGTCTTTGAGCAGAGTAGAATCTAATGCTTCATCATAAAAACCTAAATTCAATGCAAGGAACTGCTCACCTAATAAACCAGATGTACGAATAGACAATGAGCTACTTTCTGGAATGTGGTCATAAAGACTCAAAATATCGAGCGCGACTTCAGGGCGATAGTTCCCTTCATCTTCTTCTTTTAAGGTGATAGAAGAAACACGGCCAATCACCACACCACCAATCTTAACTGGGGAACGTTCTTTTAGCCCGCCAATATTACCGAAGCTGGCATAAACACGATAAGTCGGTTGATTACCCATTTCTTTAATATCAGCCACTTTTAGGCATAAGAAAATCACAGCGGCTAGCGCAATCAGAACAAATAGACCAACCCAAACTTCAATTTTTTTACTTTGCATGACTTAGTTCCCAAACATCAGTGCTGTTAGCACAAAATCTAAACCCAATACGGCTAACGATGAATGAACAACAGTACGTGTTGTTGCTCTGCTAATCCCTTCTGATGTTGGGATTGCGTCATACCCGTTAAAGAGCGCTATCCAAGTGACGGTAATGGCAAAAACGACACTCTTAATAAAGCAATTCACTAAATCTAATCGCCATTCAACGGCACCTTGCATAGATGCCCAGAAAAAGCCTTCATCGATCCCTTTCCAATCCACACCAACAATGGCACCACCCCAAATACCGATGGCAACAAAAATAAGTGAAAGCAATGGCATGCTAATTAAACCAGCCCAAAAACGGGGTGCAACGACTCGCCGTAAAGGATCGACTGCCATCATTTCTAAACTGGAAATTTGTTCTGTGGCTTTCATTAAACCGATTTCCGCTGTTAATGCGGAACCTGCTCGGCCTGCAAATAATAATGCGGTTACCACAGGACCCAATTCTCGTAACAATGAGAGAGCCACCATCATGCCAAGACTGGCTTCAGCACTAAATGTTGTCAGTACAAGATAACCTTGTAATCCCAGCACCATGCCAATAAATAGACCAGACACCATGATAATTAATAAGGATTGAACGCCGACGTTATACAGTTGCTTCATTAAAAGAGGCCACTGTTTACGGAATTCTGGTTTACCGACTAATGCACGAAAGAGCATAATGCCAGCTCTACCGAATGTTGCAAAAATCGCTAACGCTCTAGCGCCAATACGAGCTAATAAATTTACCACGTACTAATTTCCTCGTCCTAATAGGTCGTCCTGATAATCTCCCGCAGGAAAACGGAAAGGTACAGGGCCATCAGCAATTCCATCTAAAAACTGTCTGACTTGCCTATCTGGGTTGTCTTGTAATTCTTTTGCACTACCTTGAGCAATAACTTTTTGCTCCGCTACAATATAAGCGTAATCGGCAATGCTCAACACTTCAGGCACATCATGAGAAACCACAACACACGTCACTCCGAGTGCATGATTTAACTCATCAATCAGCTTAACAAGTACGCCCATAGTGATAGGATCTTGCCCAACAAAAGGTTCATCAAACATAATTAATTCAGGATCAAGCGCAATAGCTCTGGCTAATGCTGCTCTTCGAGCCATACCGCCTGATAATTCAGAAGGCATTAAACTTGCAGCTCCACGTAAACCCACAGCTTCAAGCTTCATCATCACCGTTGTACGTATAAGCGCTTCAGGTAAATTTGTATGCTCTCTTAGCGGAAAGGCTACATTTTCAAATACATTCATGTCGGTAAAAAGGGCACCAGACTGAAAAAGCATACTCATTTTCTTTCTTGCGTGATACAACGCAGAACGTGATAGCGCCGGAATATTATCGCCATCAAACCAAATTTCACCGCTATCAGGAAGAATTTGTCCTCCCATAAGGCGTAATAAAGTTGTTTTACCAATCCCTGAAGGGCCCATAATTGCAGTCACTTTCCCTCTAGGTACAACAAGGTTAATCTCAGAAAAGATCTTCCTACTACCTCGAGTGAAGTTCATATTGCGCACTTCAATTAGATTGTCAGATTGTGCGTTCATGAATAAAACATCCTCAAGCCTGTCTGCATAAACAAATTTTTACGCTATTTTGGCAGGTCATTCGTTATGTTACAAAGAAATCACCACTATTTAGCAAAATAGTGCACGGTTAATTTTACTTTTCGTGCTTGGCTAGTCAAAATATGGTGAATTAGCAAAACCTTTTGACAATATGTTTTTTTATCAGCCCTGTCTTATTGGTTTTTTCTTTCTTTACTTGCTCATTGTCGGAAAACTGATGGCATGTTGATTACTTTGTCTCTTTTAATTTTTGGATTGATGCTACTTGTTTATGCATCAGACCGATTAGTCTATGGTGCGAGCGTTTTTGCGCAATCGTTAAAAATTCCACCCGCCGTTATCGGTATTTTGATTGTAGGCACTGGCACATCATTACCTGAGCTTTTTGTTTCTACCGATGCCTCGGTTCATAATTTACCTGACATTGCTATTGGTACTGCGATTGGTTCTACACTCACTAATCTTCTTCTTATTGCGGGCATTGGGGCGATGATCTACCCCATGAACATACAGTCTGCGGTACTGAAAAAAGAGCTTCCATTGATGATTATCGTCATCATGCTTGTGGGGATTATTTTATCTAGTGGGAACCTAGGGCTTAGAGAAGGTACTTTGCTCTTTTTTATTGGCTTTGCATCTATCTTTCTCATGATAAAAACGATGCATAAAACACTCACACAAGAGCGCCATGTATTACCATTAGAAACCTTAACCCGTTTTGAATTACAGACAAATCCTCGTAATTCAGTTGCTCTTTTCTGGGTCGTTATTGCCTTACTGATTATCCCAGTTGCGACTCAAATGATATTAGATAATGTCTTTATTCTAATGCAACAGTATCATCTTAGTGGTTTTTTTGTTGGTTTAACCTTGCTATCTATTGGAACAAGCCTACCTGAATTAGCAACAACCATTGTTGCAGCGCTAAGACGTGAAAATGAATTAGCTTTAGGAAATATTATAGGTGCTAATATTTTTAACCTAACATTTGTGTTAGGAATGCCAGCATTACTTTCACCAAGTACATTTAATATCAACACATTTTATTTTAGTTTTGCTGTACTTGGGGTGGCTAGTTTATTGTTTTCTATCTTTTCCTTAGGGCGAAAACGACGCCTAAATCGAGGAAAAGGGATATTCTTATTAGTTTGCTTTATTGTTTATATTACGGTGTTGTGCGTTGCACATTCTCTCTTAACCTAAAATAAATGGTACAAAAAAATGACCGAGTTTGATTTTCAGCAAGCGGGCAAAAAAGTCCTTCATATTGAACGTGATGGGTTAGCTGAACTAGAACAATATATCAACGATGATTTTACGCTTGCCTGTGAAAAAATTTTTCACTGCCAAGGTCGAGTGATTGTGATGGGTATGGGTAAATCTGGCCATATTGGGCATAAAATTGCTGCAACATTTGCCAGTACAGGAACACCTTCTTTTTTTGTTCATCCCGGTGAAGCAAGTCATGGCGATTTAGGTATGGTCACAGAAAAAGATATTGTTCTAGCGATTTCAAATTCTGGTGAAGCCAGTGAGATCCTTGCCCTTATTCCGGTTCTGAAACGCAAACAAATAACACTGATTTGTATGACACGCACTCCTCAAAGTACAATGGGGAAAGCGTCTGATATTCATCTTTGTATCAAAGTTCCTAAAGAAGCCTGTCCTTTAGGGCTTGCTCCCACAACAAGTACAACAGCAACATTAGTGATGGGCGATGCACTGGCTATCGCACTTTTACGTGCTCGAGGCTTTACTGCTGAAGATTTTGCCCTTTCTCATCCAGGTGGTGCGTTAGGTCGTAAATTACTCCTTCATGTGAGTGACTTAATGAATAAAGATGCTGATATCCCTCGTGTTACTAAAGACGCGACGTTACGCGAAGCACTTGTTGAGATTACCCGTAAAAAATTAGGTATGACGGTAATCTGCGATGATAGTATGTTAATTAACGGTATCTTTACTGACGGTGACTTACGACGCATATTTGATTTAGGAATTGATCTTAACAATGCCAAAATCTCTGATGTGATGACAAGAGGAGGCATTCGTATTCGCCCTGATTGTTTAGCCGTTGAAGCGCTAAATTTAATGCAAGCAAAACATATCACCTCGCTGTTAGTAACAGAACAAGATAGTGATATTCTGTTAGGTGTTTTACATATGCATGATTTACTACAAGCCGGTGTTGTATAAGCTAGTCATAACGTTCGAAGGATAAAAATGAATACAATGATAGAAACTTGTTATGGTGAAGTAAGCGAGCAAGTCATCAAAAAAGCAGAAAAAATCCAATTGCTGATTTGTGACGTTGATGGTGTGATGTCGGACGGACTCATTTACATGGGCAATAATGGCGAAGAGTTAAAAGCTTTTAATGTCCGTGATGGATATGGTATTCGTTGTTTGCTTACATCAGGTATTGAGGTTGCTATCATTACAGGTCGTCAATCTAAACTGTTAGAAGATCGTGCTAAAACCCTTGGCATTACATATCTTTACCAAGGTCAGCATAATAAGCTTTTGGCGTATCAACAACTGTTAGATACACTAAACCTTAAACATGAACAAACGGCCTATATTGGTGACGACCTAATAGATTTACCTGTAATGGAAAAAGTCGGACTCTCCGTCGCGGTTGCCGATGCGCATCCATTACTCACACCTCGGGCGGACTATGTTACTCGCATTATGGGTGGACGTGGTGCAGTACGAGAATTATGTGATTTAATCCTTTTAGCTCAAGGCCGGCTTGATGAAGCTAAAGGTCTTTCGATTTAACGTATAACGACACAGAATGAATAAATTAAAATCCTGGTTTACCTTAATTCTTGCAATTATCGCCCTTGGGCTAATTGGCTGGAACTATACTAACAACACTGAATTCGGTGATGGTGAAGTTGTTGATGATGGTCAACCAACTTATCAATCTAAATCATCGATATCTTTTGTTTATGAGCCAACAGGTATACTTGGATATAAACTCGTTGCTGATGATGTCAAAAACTATGCTCAGCAAAAGTTTACATGGTTTACTAACCCTGTCTTAACCACTTATTCGCCGGCAGGGGATGCAACATGGACCGTACGCGCCAATAAAGCCAAGCTAACCAACAGTAAAATGCTCTATCTTTATGGCGATGTTCAGATTGATAGCTTAAATGATGATTCTCAATTACAGAGAATAAGCACAGATAATGCTATCGCAAATTTGGATACACAGGATGTTTCCTCTGATGATGAAGTGACTATTATCGGCGTCGGACTGAAATCAGTCGGCTTAAAAATGCGAGGCAATCTGCGCGAGAAACACGCAGAGCTGATTGAAAAGGTAAACACCTATTATGAGATCCCTAATGAATCAAAAAATCCGTAATACACTGATTATCGGTACATTATTAGCAATAAGTGTACCTGCGATGGCGCTTAAAGATGACACGCAACAGCCTATTGTTGTCAATTCAGAAAAACAGTCGCTTGATCTAGAGAAAAATGTCACAACATTCACACAAAATGTTGTGATTAAACAAGGGTCTATCGATATCCGTGCTGATAAAGTCGTTGTTACACGCCCAGGTGGTGACTCTAAAAAAATCGTCATTGAAGCATTCGGTAATCCCGTAACTTTTTATCAGTTACAAGATGATGGCAAACCAATCAAAGGTCGTGGCGATAAAATGACCTATGAAATGGATAAAGAATTAATGACCTTAACGGGCAAAGCCTATCTTGAACAATTAGACAGTAATATCACTGGTGATAAGATCACTTATCTCGTCCCAACTCAGCAAATGGAAGCATTTAGCGGTAAAGGTAAACAAGTTACCACTGTTTTACTGCCTTCCCAGTTGCAAGAGAAAGGTACTGGTGCTAACAACAAAGGTAAGTAACACTTTATGGCGCTGTTAAAAGCTGAAAATTTAGCAAAAGCATACAAAGGACGCACCGTTGTCGGTGATGTTAGCCTGAACGTTAACTCAGGTGAAATTGTAGGCTTACTTGGCCCTAATGGTGCCGGTAAAACAACAACATTCTATATGGTTGTCGGCATTGTCGCTCGTGATGCAGGTAGTATTACTATTGATGATGAAGACATCACTCTGTTACCGTTACATGAACGTGCGCGTAAAGGAATAGGCTATCTACCTCAAGAAGCCTCTATTTTTAGACGGTTAAGCGTTTATGACAACATTATGGGAATTTTAGAAATTCGCCATGATTTAACACCAGAACAACGAAAAGATCGAGCAGAAGAGCTATTAGAAGAGTTCAATGTGAGCCATTTGCGTAACAGCTTAGGGCAATCATTATCAGGGGGTGAACGCCGTCGAGTTGAAATTGCACGCGCGTTAGCCGCAAACCCTAAATTCATTTTATTAGATGAACCTTTTGCTGGTGTTGACCCAATCTCAGTATTGGACATTAAAAAGATCATCCAACATCTACGTGATTATGGATTAGGTGTACTGATTACTGACCATAATGTTCGTGAAACATTAGATGTGTGCGAACGAGCCTATATTGTCAGCCAAGGTCATCTTATTGCTCATGGTTCACCAGAAGAAATTCTTGAAAATGAGCAAGTTAAACGTGTTTACTTAGGTGAAGGCTTCCGCCTGTAATCTTAGATTCACTTTTACTCTGTCATGGATGACAACAGCCAAGGACTCATCGCATCATTATGAAACAAAGTCTGCAACTTCGTCTCAGTCAGCAATTGGCAATGACGCCACAGCTACAACAGGCTATTCGTTTGTTGCAACTTTCGACGCTTGAATTACAACAAGAAATTCAGCAAGCGCTTGAATCCAACCCTCTTCTCGAACAAGACGACGATCAACAAGATCCCGTTTCAGATGATGCCTCTCATACAGAAAATCAATCTGACTCTACAACAGAAACAACAACTGAAAACGAAGTTGAAGAGCTCGATACACTGGATGCTTTAGAACAAAAAGAGATGCCTGACGATCTCCCATTAGATACCCAATGGGAAGAGATCTACACCGCGGGCACACCTTCTGGTACCAGTAATGACTATATGGATGATGAACTCCCACTGTATCAAGGAGAAACAACAGCTTCATTACAAGATTATCTGACATGGCAAGCTGAACTCACTCCGTTTACAGAAACAGACAGAGCCATTGCCATAAGTATTATAGATGCAGTTGATGAAACAGGATATTTAACTGTTACAACAGATGACATCCTGCTTGGAATGGGCGATGATGAGATAGAGCTTGATGAAGTTGAAGCCGTATTAAAACGTATTCAACGCTTTGATCCTATTGGCGTTGCTGCGCGTGATTTAAAAGAGTGTCTTTTGATTCAGCTTTCTGCTTTTTCAACAGATACCCCTTATCTAAAAGAAACACAGTTGGTCATTAGCCAACATTTAGAATTATTAGGTAATCGCGACTTTCGCCAATTGATGCGTCAAACGAAATTACGTGAAGAGACATTAAAATCGGTTATTGAAATAATTCAATCACTTGACCCTAAACCTGGATTAAGTATTGATACAGGCGAGTCAGAGTATGTTATCCCAGATATACTGGTAAAAAAATCAGGTGAACGCTGGCAAGTTGAGTTAAATACAGATAGCATTCCTCGCCTACGCATAAATGAAACCTATGCTGCATTGGGTCAATCGACTCAAAATGAGAGCGACGGAAAATTTATTCGTGACAATTTACAAGAAGCCAAATGGCTGATAAAAAGTTTAGAAAGCCGTAATGAGACATTATTAAAAGTCGCTCATTGCATTGTTGACACACAGCAGGCATTTTTCGAATTGGGTGAAGAGCATATGAAACCCCTTGTGTTAGCGGATATCGCTGAACAGGTTGAAATGCACGAATCCACCATTTCTCGAGTGACAACGCAAAAATTTTTGCATTGCCCAAGAGGAATTTTCGAATTGAAGTATTTTTTCTCTAGCCATGTGAATACTGATAGCGGAGGCGAAGCCTCTTCAACAGCAATCAGGGCTTTAGTGAAGAAACTAATCGCAGCAGAAAATCCAGCGAAACCACTTAGTGATAGTAAACTGGCCGATATGCTCGCAGAACTTGGTATACAAGTTGCTCGGCGCACTGTTGCGAAATATAGAGAGTCATTATCCATCCCGCCTTCAAATCAACGCAAAGAGTTGGTTTGAGCATAATTGAGAAGGAAGACACTATGGAACTTCAAATCACTGGTCATAACATTGAATTAACTGATGCTCTGCGTGATACCGTCAAAGCAAAAAGCGCGAAATTACCTCAGTTCTTTGACAAAATTAATAACGTTCAGGTTATCCTGAAAGTCGAAAAAGTGAATAAAATCGCTGAAGCGACCATTCAAGTTAATGGCGGTGAATTACATGCCTCTGCTGAAGCAGAAGATATGTACGCAGCAATTGATGGATTAATGGATAAACTGGCTCGTCAATTAACCAAACACAAAGATAAACTGAGACAACATTAATTCATTTCCCATTACGAAATGGGGATACAATCGGCGAAGTTACTGCGTTGTTTATGACTCGGTTCAAGCCAACGCCTAATCAATATCAGTAACAAAAAACCAGGTGTCACTTTGTGGCATCTGGTTTGCTGGTCTAAGTGAATAAGACAATGAACAACGATACAAAGATGAATATTAGCGACGTACTTTCTCTGGCATGTACACATAATGATGTACATTGCACGAGTAAAAAGCGCGCGTTAGAAATTATCAGTGAAAATGCGGCAAAAGCACTTAATTTACCCGAAACACTGATATTTGAAGCTTTACTGACGCGTGAAAAAGTCGGTACAACAGGGATTGGGGGTGGTTTAGCTATCCCTCATGGACGTATTGAAAGTGATGAAACAGAAAAAGTAGTTGGTGTGTTTCTTCACCTAAGCGAACCTATTGCCTTCGACGCTATTGATAATCAACCTGTCGATTTGTTGTTCGCATTACTCGTTCCTGCAACACAGTGCAAGGAACATTTACACACACTGTCTTTGATTGCAAAACAGTTGGCAGACAAAAACTTATGCCGCCGACTACGCTCCGCACAAAGTGATGAAGAGCTTTATCAGATTATCACAGAATAACCCCTACGGGTTTGTTGGGACGCGAATAGCATACAGTGGAATGATATTCATCACTGGGAAATTATAGGGGAGCTACCTCATGGTGCTGATGATAGTCAGCGGACGCTCTGGTTCAGGTAAGTCAGTCGCTTTGCGTGCGCTTGAAGACATGGGATTTTATTGTGTTGATAACTTGCCTGTTGATCTTTTACCTGAGCTCGCAAAAACACTGGCTGAACGTGATGCTTCTGCTGCCGCAGTCAGTATTGATGTCCGAAATATGCCAGAGTCGCCGGAGATCTTCGAAAAAGCGCTGGAAAGTTTACCCGCTGAATATTCTCCACAACTCTTATTTTTAGACGCAGATAGAAATACTTTAATTCGTCGTTATAGTGATACACGACGCTTGCACCCACTTTCGACCAAAAACCTTTCATTAGAAGTGGCAATTGATACCGAAAGTGATCTGCTTGAGCCATTACGATCACGCGCAGATCTCATCATTGATACGTCAGAAATGTCAGTTCATGAGCTAGCAGAAATGTTACGTACTCGCTTACTAGGTAAGCGTGAGCGTGAATTGACTATGGTCTTTGAATCCTTTGGATTTAAGCATGGTATCCCTATTGATGCAGATTATGTTTTTGATGTGCGTTTCTTACCAAACCCACATTGGGATCCAAAGCTGCGTCCGATGACAGGCCTCGATCGCCCTGTTGCGGCATTTTTAGATAGGCACACCGAAGTTCATAATTTTATTTATCAAACCAGAAGCTATCTTGAACTCTGGTTACCGATGTTAGAAACCAATAACCGTAGCTACTTGACGGTTGCGATTGGTTGTACGGGTGGTAAACACCGTTCTGTTTATGTTGCTGAACAACTTGCCGACTATTTCCGTTCTAGAGGGAAAAACGTACAATCACGACACAGAACACTAGAAAAACGTAAATGACCCAATACCGACAAGTTGCGATAAAAAATCGACTCGGCATGCATGCAAGGCCGGCGATGAAGTTGTTTGATTTAGTGAAAACATTTCAATCAACAGTAATTTTACGCAATAGCGAAGGGGTTGAAGCGCAAGCTGATAGTGTGATTGCTATGCTGATGTTAGATTCAGAGCAAGGCAGTCAAATTGATATAGAAGTGACAGGTTGTGACGAAAATGAAGCTATTGATGCTATTATTGCATTATTTGAATCTGGGTTTGATGAAGAATAATCGTAATAGAAAACAATAGATTAGCATTTCTTAACTAAATAACCCGAAAGAGACTGTGATCATGGTCTCTTTCTTTTTTATACAGAACCGCCTATTATCACTTATATGAGTTTAACAACACCCCCACCTTCCCCGTGGGGGTGTTGTTTTGCATTGGAATAAATTGGAGTGTGGTATGACAAAGCCAACAATTATCATCAACGAACTTGATGCTGAACGTTTAGATTCATTGCTAGAGCAACCTGCCTTTGCAGATAGCCCTATTGCTGAAGCCTTGAATGAAGAATTAGATCGTGCTGACATTGTTACACCAGCTGATATCCCTGCTAACATTGTCACAATGAACAGCAAAGTCCGCTTTATGGACTTAAAAAACAATGAAGAGCGTACTCGTACTTTAGTGTATCCCGCTTCATTAAAAGACAGCACCACTGAACTTTCAGTTATGGCACCAATGGGTGCTGCGCTACTGGGTTTAGCAATTGGTGACGAGATCAGTTGGAAGCTGCCTAATGGCCTTGAAACTAAGGTTAAAGTATTAGAAATTTTATACCAACCTGAAGCTGCTGGTGAATTACACCGTTAAACAGAGCTGATGGTTCGCGTCTTATTTTTATCTTCTCAAATTGAAAAGCACACAGATAAACGCGGTATCTCAGCCCATTGCGGGCTGAGATTAAAGGTTGTGAGGAGTATCTAAAATTTACTCACCGGCAATACTCATTTCTGGTAATAACAACGATCCACACTGAACATTACTACGCATCTCAATATCATCACCTATAGTGGCAATATTTGCCCACATATCTTTTAAATTGCCGGCAATAGTCACCTCACTAACAGGGTACTGAATTTCACCATTCTCAACCCAAAAACCGCTTGCACCACGAGAATAATCACCCGTCACGGTACTGACACCTTGTCCCATCAATTCCGTAACAACTAGTCCTGTTCCCATCTCTTTTAACAGTGCATCAAATGATAGACCTTGTCCTGGTATATACCAGTTATGAATACCACCAGCATGGCCATTACTTTTTAATCCTAACTTTCTTGCCGAATAAGTAGTTAATAGCCACTCTTGTAAAACACCATCTTTAATAATATTGGCATCGGTTGTGCGCACACCTTCACTATCAAATGGTGTTGATGCCAAACCTCTCATTAAGTGAGGACGCTCTTGAATATTGAGCCATTGAGGGAAAATTTGTTTGCCCAAACTATCTAGTAGGCAAGAAGATTCACGGTAAATCATACTACCGCTAATTGCCGCAACTAAATGGCCAAAAATACCTGTCGCAACATCAGCCGCAAAAATAACAGGGGCTTTCATGGTTGGGAGTTTACGAGGGGCGAGACGTGATAAAGTACGACGGGCACATTCCTGCCCTACCCATTCAGGAGATGCTAGATCATCAAAACGACGGCTAATGGTATAAGCGTAATCGCGCTCCATATCTTCACCATCACGAGCAATCACACAACTCGACATCGAATAACGCGAAGATGAATAGCTTTTTAATAAGCCAAGACTATTTCCAAATACACGAGTTCCACTGTGGCTATTAAAACTGCCCCCTTCGGTATTAATAATTCGGCTATCACTGTCTAATGCTGCTTTTTCTGCTCTTGAAGCCAGCTCTATTGCCTTATCTGCAGTCACATCAGTTGGATGGTATAGATCAAGGAAAGGTGCATCAAACGCTAATAACTCTTTATCAGCTGGGCCTGCATAAGGATCAACTGAAGTATAGCGCGCAATATCCACCGCAGCTTGTACTGCACGTTTAATCGCATCAGGACTTAAATCGGTAGAAGAAGCACTGCCTTTGCGTTGTTGTTGATAAACAGTAATGCCTAATGCGCCATCACTGTTAAATTCAACATTTTCAACTTCACCATAACGTGTACTAACACTAATACCTGTGGATTTATTAATAGCAACTTCTGCACTGTCACACAGTTTTTCCGCCAGCTCCAATGCAAGCGAGACGGCGTCTTCAAGCTGTTTTACCTGATCTGAATTATTCATTGAGAACCATTTTTCCTAAGGAGAACTCCACTTTTTACTTATTTTTAGCAAAGTAAATCAATTGACAGGTGGTCAACAAGCGATTTTCCCAGTTACAATAGAAGATATATGAATGTTATCACCCGTCGGGCTTTTGGTCATTCACCAAATCACACTCCCGGCTTACTCTGCAACAGGAATTTTTATTATGGCAAAGCAGCCTGAAGAGTGGCATTACCTCAATCCTGAATTTGACGATACTTCGTCAGAAGAGGAAGAGGAGGAAGAAATTATCTGGGTCAGCAAAAGCGAAATTAAACGTGATGCTGAAGCGCTCAAAAAACTAGGCACTGAATTAGTGGAATTAAGTGCGCAAGAATTAGAGCGTGTGCCATTAGATGAGAAATTATTAGCCTCTATTCAATTAGCACAAAAAGTACAGCGTGAAGCGCGCCGTCGCCAAATTCAATATATCGGAAAATTACTGCGCAATGTGGATGAAGATCCGATCCGCCAAGCGCTTGATAAACTAAAAAACCGCCACAACCAACAGATCTTAGTGCTCCATAAATTAGAAGATCTGCGAATTCGCCTTGTCGAAGGTGGCAATGAGGTGATTGAAGAAGTCGTCGCTCTTTACCCAATGGCTGATCGCCAGCAATTACGTACACTTATTCGTAATGCTAAAAAAGAGAAAGAAGCAAATAAACCACCAAAATCATTTCGCTTATTATTTCAATATCTAAAAGATTTATCAGAATCAGCATAAAACCTGATCCTCCTGAAAACGCAGTGTAAAACGATATTACGACTGCGATTTTCAGGTGTCTGTTTCTATACTTTGCTATTTTTGATTTTTATGCTCACAACTAAAGCTCAATAATGCTTTACCTAGTTCGTTTTGTGCATCTTGCATTAACTCAACTAAAGGCTGAAAATCACTAGAATGATGAGGTAAATGCTTAAAAATGATTTTTACTGGTAATTCAATTTCTCCCATTAACACATCCCATAATGCATCTAAGTTATTACCAAAATGCTCATCTAACTGAAATTGCAATGCAAAATCCCGATAAAAGGCATCTCTATCTGCCAGCATCTTAAAATCAAAAATAACCTGTTTCATTAAGGAGCCACTTTTGTCATTGTACGATAATGATCCGTGGTGACATAAATTAGCCCATCATTCGAATAGAGCAATCTATCACTACCTCGATGACCACATTGATAATTTACATCGGCTTCATACCACTGACGTCCCGCTTCTTCGGGTAACTGTTTTTCACGGTTCATAAAGCGATCGCCACCAATAGCCCTTCCTGGTAATACTTCACACAAATTACCTGCTTTTGCATTCCAGCCCTTTTCTCTTGCTTGTTTTTTAGTGAGATAAAAATCAGGTAGTTGTTGATGATGTTGTAAATAATTAGCCACTGCACTAGCTTGCGTTTTTTCATCGATAGACAGTGGAATTTGTGCCGGTTTATTGGTGCTATTGCTAGATGATGGTGGAATAGAAATTGACGATGAAGATACTGATGTTTCACTTTCGGGAAGCAAGCCCTTATAAAGAACACCAAATAAAACAGCAATAACAATAATAACTGGTAATAAACGTTTACCCATAAATTAACACCTTCATGATAAAAAACTCCATCAATTGATGGAGTTTAATAAATACGCCTAAATAACGATAGTAATAATTAAGCCGTACCACCTACCGTGATTTTATCCAGCTTCAAGGTTGGTTGACCAACGCCAACAGGTAGGCTTTGTCCTTCTTTACCACAAACTCCGACCCCCTTGTCTAACGCAAGATCATTACCCACCATTGAGACTTGTTGCATGGCTTCAATACCTGAACCAATCAACGTTGCCCCTTTAATCGGTTTTGTTATCTTTCCGTTTTCAATTAAATAAGCTTCAGATGTTGAGAAAACAAATTTACCCGATGTAATATCAACCTGACCACCACCAAAATTAGGTGCATAAATACCACGATCAACACTTGCAATAATCTCTTCTGGTGACGATTTACCCGCCAGCATGTAAGTATTAGTCATACGAGGCATAGGAAGATGTGCATAAGACTCACGCCGACCATTTCCTGTCGGTGCAACCCCCATTAAACGAGCGTTCATCTTATCTTGCATATAACCTTTTAAGATACCGTTTTCGATTAACACATTGTATTGCCCCGGAACACCTTCATCATCAATAGCAACAGAGCCACGACGTCCTTCAATTGTGCCATCATCAACAATAGTACAAAGCTCAGAAGTGACTTTTTCACCAATGCGGCCTGAAAATACAGAGGTTTCACGACGGTTGAAGTCACCTTCTAAACCATGCCCAACAGCTTCATGTAATAACACGCCGGGCCATCCTGCACCTAGTACTACAGGCATTGTTCCAGCTGGTGCTGCAATTGCAGATAAATTCACTAATGCCATCCGCACCGCTTCACGCGCATAAGTCACAGCGTGGCTTTCACCGTCAACTTTCATTAAAAAGTAGTCATAACCAAAGCGACCACCACCACCACTTGCACCACGTTCACGTTTGCCATCTTCTTCCACCAGCACGCTGACAGAAAGACGAACTAAAGGACGCACATCGGCTGCTAATGTGCCATCGGTTGCAGCAACAAGCACATGTTCATAAACACCTGTTAATGATGCATTAACCTGTTTAACACGCTTATCTTCAGCACGCGCAACTTTATCTACTTCATGCAATAGTGCAATTTTTTCTTCACGAGAAAGGCTTTGTAACGGATCATTTAAGCTGTACAGCGGAGAATGTTGAATAGCACCTAAAGTATGGATACGACCATTACCCTTAGCCTGAACAATGCTTCGCGCGGCGTGCGCACTTTGATTCAGTGCGTTAAGCGTTAATTGGTCAGCATAAGCAAAACCGGTTTTTTCACCATAAATTGCTCTGACACCAACCCCTTGATCAATATTATAAGAGCCATCTTTAATAATCTGATCATCAAGTATCCAAGCTTCGTGGTAACTTGATTGAAAATAAAGATCACCATAATCAATTTGACGCTGTGCAAGCTGCTCTAGTGTTGATGCTAAATCATCTAAACTAAGTTTGTTTGCTTCCAACAGACTTTCGCTAACAACAGCTAAACTCATAATTATTCTTTGTCCTTAACTTTTTTGATTAAGTGGGTCAGTTTCGGGCGAAAGCGGTTATGTTTCACGACCCGGATCTGTTCACGCATACCGTGTAAACTCTCGACACCAACATTGAGTGTTAGCGCACTGACAGCATCAGGGTTCTTTTTCAAGACTTTACCCCAACCATCAATCGCCATGGTATGACCCCAAGTCCGGCGCGTATCATGTGTACCCACTTGTGCAGGCGCTAAGATAATACACTGATTCTCAATCGCGCGAGCACGTAATAAAGGCTCCCAGTGTGCTTTTCCCGTTAAACGAGTAAAGGCCGCTGGTACAGAAATAATCTCTGCACCTTTCTCTCTTAATGCTTGGAAAATACCTGGGAAACGGAGGTCATAACAGATAGTTAAACCTAATTTTCCGACAGGGGTATCGACTACGGTTAGGCGTTCACCACGCTGATAAATAGAAGACTCATTATATTCGCCCTGTTCATCGTCAATACTCACATCAAACATATGAATTTTATCATAACGAGCACGAATAACGCCTTCATCATCAAAGACCAAACTACTGCTGGTAATTTGATCTGAAGAGTCTCGACTAATCAAAGGCATAGAACCTACTAAAATCCACACTTTGTAACGCTGAGCCATTTTAGCGATTGCATTTTGCAATGGCCCATCACCCTGAATTTCAGCGTGTTTATGATAATCTTTAGAGTTCGAAAAAAGTAACGCATTTTCAGGTGTTAATACCAGCTTCACTGAATCGGGTAATTGCTTAATCTGTTGCTCGATTTGCGCCAGATTATTTTTTGTATTTTTTCCGCTACAAAGTTGCAAAAGTGCGACATTAACTTTTTTCATAACGCCTGATTCTCCTTAAGCTGACGCAGTACTTCGTCAATTTTGGGTTGTTCCATAGTTCCGGTCACATGATAACGGATAACTGAAATCTTACTCCAAAGTGGTCCCAGAACTTTTGATGCCGCAAAAACTGCGGCGCCTGCAATAGGGTTTATTGCGAAAGCCGTAGCAACACCGACTGTAGCTGAAATCTCAGGGGTAACTACAACTTGTAGATCCATTTTACGTTCAAGTAAATCCACTTTCCCACTTATCGCAATATCAGCAATAACACCATCAACACGAACACTTTCTGCATTCATAATACCTTGATTAATCGTAATTTCACTTTTAATCGAATCATATTCAAAATGCTCACTGAAAGTATCTCTAAAATCAAACTGCAATTTACGTAAAAGCGCGTCAAAACTTACTAGTCGTAGTAATTTACCCGCTTGTCCTACATCGACTTTCTCTATGCGTCCTTTGCCTAAAACAGATTTAATATCACCATTTAAGTTCGCAATAGTAAAATTCCACGGTGTATCATGCCATTGTAATGAAAAATCAGCAGAAAGAGGAGATTGTATAACAGGCACGATATACCCAAAGTAAGCGGCCAATTCATCAATTTCATCAGCTTTTAGCTTACCGATTAGTTTTGTCGTGTTCTTTCCGTCCAGGCCTTCTGACCATACTCCATTAACCTGAAGCTCGCCGCTGCTATTTTCTAATTTACCGCCAGTTAAAAACAAAGCGCCTTCATTTTGTTTTAACGAACCTTCAATTTTTCCTAAAAGTAGACCATTAACCCAACACTCCCGACATTCAAAATCAATAGAAGGAATATTTTTCACTGAAAACTTCAATGCATTAGGATCAGGAATATTGGCCATTTTTAATGGTTTTTCTTCTTGAGAAGTGGAAGCACCATTAAAATAGAGATAATTAATATTTACTTGCCAAGGTGCCGATGTTTCAGGAATAAATACATCGCCTCGTAATTCGCTTCCCGAAAATGCTAATTTTACACCATCACTAACTCGCATAATTTCAGTTTGTGGGTTATTCCATTTTTGCCCAGCAAAATTTAAATCGGGTAAACTGATATGCACATTATCAGGGAAACTCACTGCATTTTCAGAAGGTGTTAATGATGAAAACGCGATTAATGTCGGTAACCACTTATCTCCTTCTAGTTCCTTAAGAGCAATGGTTAAACGCTGTTGTGAGCTTAACTCAGGTAATTTGAGAGTAGAAGAAACAAGGTTGCCTTGTAATAAACGAAGTTGTTTGCCTAATCCCCATTGGCTATTAAGTTTCCACTGTTTTTCAGCGTTAGCATTCACCGTCAAGGTTTCACTATTACCATTTGCTGAAATCACAATAGGGGAAGAGTTTTTTAAGTCTTGAGTTTCAGGTACTGTTAATTTACTTTTTAATGTATTGATATTCCCTGTTAAATCAACTTGATAATCGACATCACCTTTTTCGGGGATCTTAACATTAACGTTGCCACTCCATGGGAATACACCACTAAATTTCTGCTGAATATCGCTAGGCAATCCCTGAACTTTTTGAATATCCCATTGGCCTTTTAAGCCTACATCTACTTGATAATTATCCGTAGTATTATGGCTTGTAAATGAAAATGCGAGTGGCTGGCCAAACCAATTGGCTGTTAAGGTATCACTTTCAAGTTTGTCATTATGGTAACGAAATTGCCCGCTAACACCCTTTAACGTGGTATCCATAAAATTCAATGTGACATCATTATTTTTTAAATTTATCTCGCCAGATGCAACAACATCATCACCATCAAAAGGAATATCAAGCTTCAATGTGCCATTAATTTTTCCTGCCACTTTAAGCTCTTCAAGCGTATGACCAATGCTCGCCATTTGAGAATCTAAGAAATACTCTTTTAGTTCATCCCTTGTTGCTTGAATATTCGCATTAATTAAGATCTTTTCTTGTCGATAGCTTTCAATCACCGCACTTAAATTTGTCGCTGTTGCGTTACCTACTTTCGCTTCTGACGATGACATCCATAATCCATCATTTTTAAAATCTAGATTAATATCGAGATCGAATAATGCGGGCCATTCACTATCAAATTTAAACGTAGCATGTTTAACAGGGGCATAAACTTGAAACCACCCTTTGTGGTTATCAAAAGGAAAATCTGCCGGATCACCATGGAAGATAAATGTTCCATTGTCGATATTACCCGCAATAATCGCATCTGAAAGATATCGAGTAAGTTCTTTACCAACATACTTTTCTGGCAGATAGCGCCATGTATCGCCAGCATTGGTCACTCTTACGCCTGATAAAATAGAAAGTCGCTGATCTTCACCTTGCTTTTCATAACGAAAATCTCCCGCAACCCATGCTGATGTTGCTTGAATATCGAGTCCTTGGCCCCAAAGTGACAAATTATCCCCAGAATGTTGCCAATAAAGTGTTCCTTTTCCTTTTTCGATATTTAGTGGTGCTTTAAATAATTCGCCAGTATCTATTTCACTGTCCGCTAGGGCAAAGTTAAACTCACCACTTTGCATACTCCCTTTTAATTGCCCGCTGAAATGTTGCACTGATGGGATCTCTTGCCAGCGCTTCCAACCTACATTTTCCCAAGAGAGATTAATCGCACTTTGCTCGAAGTGTTCAGGTGTAAGATCTAAGGCAAAATCATTAACCACACCAGAAAATTGGCGATACTGCCACTGACGTACAAAATCAGGCGTTAAAAACGAAAATAATGGCAACAATGCATACAGCCTATCTAACTCGATATTTTTAGCTCTAATACGCCATGCTTCATCATGTTGTTTTTCTTTCGGTTGATAAAGAACGGCTAAATAGCCATCAGGCCACTCTTCACCATCCATGGTAATTTTTCGAGTATAAGGAATATCAGCAAGCCAACCATTTTCTTGTCTTCTCATGCGTAAAATTAAGTCTTCAACATTTAATACATGTGAAGTGCCTTCACTACGCCAATCCATTTCACCTTGATGAATTTGTAATTGGCTTCCCGTAATACGGCCTTTAGTGATTTCAATCCAATTTGATAAGCTTGCTTTAGCTTCACCTAAACCACTATTATTTTTTACCCACTGGCTAAGCCAAGGAGAAATATCAATATCATCGGCAGTAAGAAATACCTTACCATTATCAATTAAACCTTCATTCGTGGTATAGAGGTCGAGGCGAACTTTTAAACCACCATAGTGATTAACTGGTGTGTCAAGGGTGACTTCACCTTGAGCACGGTGGCGTTGTTTTTGATTTAGCCACATCAATTCAGGAACATATAATGTACTGGTATCACCTGAAGGGGTTAGAAAAATAAAACGGCTTTTGACTAGCTTAAAGCGATCGAACTGTTCAAGAAAAAGCGAAGAAATATCATCAGGTGCAGTTAGCGTAATATCGCCACTTTGCCCAGTAAAAATAGGGCGTTGGTAATTGACATCTAATTGCTCAAAGGTCAGTTCACGAAAATGAGGACGAAAAGTCAATAATGAACGCCACACATCAAAAGAAAAAGTCACTTTTTCTGCGTTAATGTTGACATCTTTATTCTTAATATTAAGCCCTTTAATATGAATATCTGGGCCAAAATTCTGCCATTCCCCATTAATTTTCGTTATTGAAACAGGGCTATTAAGTTGTTTTGTTAAATACGTTTCTATTTCAGGGCGATAATTATCTAAACGAGGCAGAAAATAACGAAACCCGCTTAACACCAAGGCAAAAACGATGAGGCAAAAAACTGTTATCACTAACAGGTATTTAGGTAGCCGCTTCATTTTTGTCTCCTTTCTGCCATCATATTCATTAGGAAGGCGACTCCATTACATCATCACCACATCAAATTGCTCCTGACTATAGAGTAGCTCAGTTTGCACTTTTACTTGCTTACCCACGAAAATTTCAACCTCTGCTAATGCATGAGATTCATCACCTTTTAACGCATCAGCAACCGCCGTAGAGGCATAAACTAAGAAGCGATCTGCATCAATCGTTTTATGTACACGCACTATCTCACGTAAAATTTCATAGCAGACTGTTTCAACTGATTTTACCGTACCTCGCCCTTGGCAAGTTGGGCAGTCATCACAAAGCACATGCTCAAGACTTTCTCGTGTTCTTTTACGTGTCATTTCCACTAAGCCGAGTTGAGAAAAACCATTAATGGTCGTTTTCACTCTATCTTTACTTAAAGCTTGTTCAAGTGATGCCAATACTCTACGTTTATGTTCATCATTATTCATATCAATAAAATCAATAATAATGATACCGCCTAAGTTACGTAACCGTAATTGACGAGCAATGGCTTGGCTTGCCTCAATATTAGTATTAAAAATGGTTTCTTCTAAATTTCGATGACCAACGAAAGCCCCCGTATTAATATCAATCGTCGTCATTGCTTCAGTTTGATCAATAATGAGGTAACCACCTGACTTTAATTCAACTTTACGCTCTAAAGCCCGTTGAATTTCATTTTCAACACCATAGAGATCGAAAATAGGTTGATTTCCTTGGTGCAATTCAAGTTTAGCGGTTAATTCAGGAATGTATTCACCAATAAATTCCTGTAGTTGATTATAAGTTAATTTAGAATCAACACGTATGCTATCTAATTCAGAACCTGCAAAGTCACGTAAAATACGCTGTGCTAAAGCTAATTCGCCATAAATTTGAATGCGGGTTTTATTTCTTTTCTTACGCTCAATAATTTTATTCCACAAGCGTTTAAGAAAAGCGGCATCTTGCTTAATTTCATGCTCGCCAACACCTTCGGCAGCGGTACGAATAATAAAGCCACCATTTTCATCGCAATACTCTTCAACGAGTTGCTTTAAACGCTCGCGCTCTTCTTCACTATCAATTCGTTGAGAAACACCCACATGAGACGCACCAGGCATAAACACTAAATAACGGGAAGGCAATGTAATATCCGTAGTCAGGCGGGCGCCTTTTGTTCCTAAAGGATCTTTAACCACTTGTACAATTAAATCTTGGCCTTGGTGGACTAATTGCGCAATATCACGAACATTAAACTTTTTCTGCTCTTCACCTGCAATACATTCAGTGTGAGGCATAATATCAGAAGCATGTAGAAAAGCGGCTTTATCTAGCCCGATGTCAATAAATGCAGCTTGCATCCCAGGTAATACACGACTTACCCGACCTTTGTAGATGTTTCCGACGATACCTCGTTTCGCTTCTCTTTCGACATGAATTTCTTGAAGTATGCCTCCACGAATATAAGCAACTCGAGTTTCAGATGGCGTCACATTCACTAATAACTCTGCTGTCATGAAATCTCCTTCTCATTGGCTAGAGACGAAAATTGAGCTATCAATGCTTCGGTTTCAACAAGAGGTAATCCGACAACAGCATGATAACTCCCCTCAATCCGTTGAACAAAACGGCCTCCTTTTCCTTGAATACCATAAGCGCCAGCTTTATCCATTGGCTCTCCTGACTCAATATACGCGCTAATCTCACTCTCTGTCATCTCTCGAAAAGTGACTTGTGTGACAACTAATTGACTCAATGTACGAGTTTTATTAGAGATAGCAATTGCCGTCATTACTTGATGAGTTGCACCTGAGAGTGAACGTAGAATTTGTGCTGCATGAGCTTTATCACGCGGTTTTTCAAGAATATGACCATCATGAACCACAATGGTATCAGAACCTAAAACAGGATAATCATAGGGTGCTTGTCGCACACCTTCTTGTGACTTTTCTTTTGCTAAACGAAGGACATAATCTTCGGGTATTTCACCTTGTTGCCAAATTTCATCAATAGCCGGAGTGATAATACTAAACTCAACATCTAATAACGCGAGAAGTTCACGTCTTCTTGGTGAGCTGGATGCAAGATAAAGCGTGGTCACAGATAATGTCCTCATGACGGTAACGCAAAAGAGACCGCCATGAGCCAATTAACTTAGTGAACTGAAAACTGGTGACGGACTTTGCGAAGTAAAAAATAAAGCCATGGCCAAAGAATACCACTGACTGGGCTATTCCAGAATACTTGCGGGTGAAAAGTCACTGGTGAAAGTAAAAATTCTGCCCAGAATACAGTAAGATCGACAACAACCACACTAAACATTATCACTAAGGCTTGTTGCCATAACGCTAAATTACAAAAAAGCTGGTATTTAAAAGCAATAACATAACTCACTAACGTATAAGCAAGAGCATTCACACCTAAGGTTGTTCCT
This sequence comes from Proteus sp. fly-1067, assembly GCF_040139345.1. NCBI lineage: Bacteria > Pseudomonadati > Pseudomonadota > Gammaproteobacteria > Enterobacterales > Morganellaceae > Proteus > Proteus sp. fly-1067. Next base: position 62,964 of record NZ_JBEEUL010000010.1, read on the forward strand.
TGGACTAAGTCCATAACCATACCCAATACAAATGCAGTTCCTACACTGACACGATGAGGGATCGCAGTTATCCAATAAATCAGAAACAACATTGGCCAAATAGGTCGGTACACTTCCAACTGTTCTGGCCACGGCATAATCTGCAAAACAAGTGCAATAAGAAAAGAGAGCCAAACAATCCAACGCCCACGACTTTGATAAGGATTCATCGAGGTTACCTACTTCTTGTTGTGCTAGGTGTAGCAGGTATTGTGGCTGGTGGAGTTGTTCCATTATCTGCCTCTGGCGTATTGTCTAATGGCTCTTGAGACATAGAACGAGGAAGTGGGGGCCCTGCTTGCTCATAATTAGGTAAAACTTGTGGCATCAATTGCATTAGACGCTCATTCGCGGCGTGATACACCTCTGAAGGTAACGGCGGCTCCCCTGTTTTATCTGATGCATTCCATAATAAAAGTAAATAACGTAAACGCTGTAATTCAGCAGAAGGACGAACATTAATCACCGAATAAGCTCGTTGATTATCAACCTTAACTGAAGCAACAACACCCACTGGGTAACCCTCAGGAAAACGCCCGCCGAGTCCTGACGTCACTAAAACATCCCCCACACGAATATCAATATTAGCGGGTAAAGCTTCAAGCAATAAATCATCCGCACAACCTGCGCCTGAGGCAATCACACGAATATCATTACGTAAAACTTGTACCGGTAACGCATGAGAAGTATCACAAATTAAGAGTACTCGGCTCGTAAGCTCACTTACGGCAATGACTTGACCTACAACACCTTTATCACTAATGACGGGCTGCCCTTCATAGACGCCATCATTAGTTCCTTTATCAATAACCACTTGATCTCGATAAGGCGTACTATTGCCAGACAGAACTTGTGTGACTGTCATTTGTTCATTTTGGCGAAGAGGTGAACCAAGTAATTCTCGTAAACGGGCATTCTCTTGCTTAAATTGCTCTAATAGTTGGCTTTCTCCACTGCGAACTAACAACTCTTTTCTTAAAGCTTGGTTTTCAAATTGTAAACGCTCACGCGTTGCAAACGTTTCAGAAATTTGATCGAGGAAACGACGTGGACCATTTGCAAGAAAATAGAAGGGACTAACAGCAGTATCAAGATACTGGCGGACTTTAGAAAATGCACCAATACGGTTATCAGCAATCAATAAGGAGATAGCGACGACCACGGCGATTATTAATCTTAGTTGCAGGGAAGGGCCCCGACTAAAAATTGGCTTCATAAACTCTAAGATCACTCACACGGAGAAATTAAAAAAACAGGTGTTAGCATTCTCACCAAGGGGGAATCCATTCTCCCTTGTTAGAATTAATCTCAATCTTCGCTAAACAGATCGCCACCGTGCATATCGATCATTTCTAATGCTTTGCCACCACCACGCGCAACACAGGTCAGTGGATCTTCAGCAACAATTACAGGAATACCCGTTTCTTCCATCAATAAACGATCAAGGTTACGTAATAACGCACCACCGCCTGTTAACACCATACCACGCTCTGAAATATCAGACGCCAATTCTGGTGGGCATTGCTCTAACGCGACCATAACAGCACTAACGATACCAGTTAATGGTTCCTGTAATGCTTCAAGGATTTCATTAGAGTTTAATGTAAAGCTACGAGGTACGCCTTCTGCAAGGTTACGACCACGAACTTCGATTTCATTAACTTCATCAGAAGGATAAGCTGATCCGATATCGTGTTTAATACGTTCTGCGGTTGCTTCACCAATTAATGAGCCATAGTTACGACGTACATAATTAATGATAGCCTCATCAAAACGGTCACCACCGATACGGACAGAAGATGAATAAACCACACCGTTTAATGAAATAACGGCGACTTCTGTTGTACCACCACCAATATCCACTACCATTGAGCCAGTTGCTTCAGAAACAGGTAAGCCGGCACCGATTGCCGCAGACATTGGTTCTTCAATTAAGAAGACTTCTCGTGCACCTGCACTTAATGCTGATTCACGAATAGCTCTGCGTTCTACTTGAGTTGCACCAACAGGCACACACACCAAAACACGAGGACTTGGACGCATAAAGCTATTGTTATGAACCTGTTTTATGAAGTGCTGAAGCATTTTTTCGGTTACATAAAAATCAGCAATCACACCGTCTTTCATTGGACGGATAGCAGCGATATTCCCAGGTGTACGCCCTAACATCTGCTTGGCTTCATGCCCTACAGCTGCAACACTTTTTGATGTGCCAGCGCGATCTTGACGAATAGCGACAACGGAGGGTTCATCGAGAACAATACCCTGTCCTTTGACATAAATGAGGGTATTGGCGGTACCCAAGTCAATAGACAAATCGTTGGAAAACATGCCACGAAATTTTTTAAACATACGAAAGGATAATCCTGCAAGCCGGGACGGAAAAATCCGTCTACTCTATCAACCACAATAAGTAGCGACAAGGCGCGATTCACTACTTAGATTAAAGTGGACACGTAAATAATCATAAAGGCACAATATTCTACGTTACTTTTCCCAATTGGAGCAGAAAAAAACTGCATAAAAATGGGCTAATTAGAACGATTAACGCATAATTTTAATCCTACGCTGTTCATATTTAACTTATGTAACAATACAAACAACGCTTCTATCAATAAAGAAAAATCTGACTTCGTTGCCAAACTGTGACTCAAAAGCATCACTGCAAGTTCAAATAAAATTTATTCATTTGAATAAGCACAATTACTCTATTGATATTAAATAGTGTTTCACCGACAAAATTTGACTGAAAAAATAATAAAAATATCCATCTAGAATACTTCATAAACAATGCATTATCTTTATTTCGAACCACTAAGGGAAATGCTTATTTTATCCTATCATCAAACATTAACGGTGTTATCTAATAACCAAGATATAAAACTCAGAATAATCTCTGTACCAATAAACATAGAACCCCCGTTTATACACTAAAAAAGGATTATTTGTCTCATTATTACAATAGATATTGTGCACAATCACGACGAGATCTAAAAAATCACTTATCATGAAACAAATAGAAATCGATAAGGGGTCAAGATGAAAGCATTATTAGTTGAACAGCACGACGATAAACTCAATGCCAACGTGCAAGATATCGATGAAAAAACATTGCCTATTCATGAAGTTATTGTCGACATTCATTACTCTACACTGAATTATAAAGATGGGTTAGCGATCACTGGGAAAGGAAAAATACTACGCCAACTTCCAATGGTTCCAGGAATCGATTTTTCAGGTGTCGTTCATCACAGTGAAGACCCTCGTTTTCATATTGGCCAACATGTTTTATTAACAGGTTGGGGTGTAGGAGAAAATCATTGGGGTGGCCTTGCTCAAAAAGCAGGTGTAAAAGGTGATTGGCTCACTGCCATACCTGAAGGGCTATCCTTAAAAAATGCCATGATAATTGGTACAGCAGGCTTTACTGCAATGCTTTGTGTTATGGCATTAGAACAAGGGGGTGTAACGCCACAAAGTGGTGATATTTTAGTTACAGGCGCCAGTGGAGGTGTGGGAAGTACAGCCATTAGTCTATTAACCGCCCTTGGCTATCAAGTTACTGCATTAAGTGGCAGAGCCAGTAATCATGACTATTTACGCAAACTTGGTGCCAAAAATATTATCACTCGCGAAGAATTTGAACCTGCGGGCAGAGCGTTAGATAAACAACGCTGGGCGGGTGCAATTGATACTGTAGGTGGACAAATTCTCGCTAATATTTTGTCGCAAACAAACTATAACGGAACAGTCGCAGCTTGTGGATTGGCGGGTGGTTTTTCTTTACCAACGACCGTAATGCCTTTTATTTTACGAAATGTTCGCTTACAAGGTGTCGATTCTGTTTATTTTCCAGCGGAAAAACGCGCCCAAGTTTGGCAACGTTTACTAAAATTACTGCCAGAAACATTCTATCAACAAGCAATGACAGAAATTACGCTTGATGAAGTTCCACGTTATGCTCAAATGATTATGGATAACCAAGTGACTGGTAGAACGTTAGTAAAACTCTAATTTGTAGGTTTTACCTGCTTATTTCTGGCATTAATTCACTTCTTTTAGTGCCAGAATAAGCATCTTTCTATATAAACTAGTGAAATAATTGTGATGCAGATCACACTTTAAACATATATTAACGATTCATCTCAAAAAAGTTCAGATTTCCAGTGACATCAATAAATAACGTGATGTTATGATTATTTTTTCATCACCTGTTTATTTTGCTTTCTTACGTTTACAATCTTGTAAAAATATTTAACTTTTCATCAAAATAACCCATTCCTTCCCTGATTAGACCAGTATTTTGCTGTTATCTTCTGTGAAATGTCTATAATGTCGGACTTTGTGATATGTATCGTAACATTGAATACAATAAAAGATGACAAAACGAAAAGCACAGGTTATTTTGTCATTTCGTTGACGAATTGACGGAGATAGAAGCATAATGTCGGAAAATTTTCATATTTTGCTCCTGAATGGTCCGAATCTAAACCTGCTTGGAACAAGAGAGCCGGAAACCTACGGACACTTAACTCTGGATGATATCGTTCAAAGTTTGTCAGCAGATGCTCAGGCATTAAATGTGAAACTTAGCCATTTTCAGTCTAATGCTGAATTTGAGCTGATAAATAAAATTCATGCAGCGCGGGGAAATACCGATTACATATTAATCAACCCTGCGGCTTTCACGCATACCAGTGTTGCACTGCGTGATGCATTATTAGGGGTGAATATTCCATTTATTGAAATTCACCTATCCAATGTCTACAGTCGGGAGCCTTTCCGTCACCACTCATATCTCTCTGATATCGCAACAGGCGTAATCTGTGGATTAGGTGCAGAAGGTTATCGATTTGCTTTACAGGCAGCGGTCAGCCGTTTGTCTTAATAAAAAACATCAAAAAAGAGTACGGAATCAACTCATGGATATTCGTAAAATTAAAAAACTGATCGAGCTAGTCGAAGAGTCTGGCATTTCTGAACTAGAAATTTCTGAAGGTGAAGAGTCAGTACGTATCAGTCGTAATACTGGTCTTCAGGGTCAAATGGCTCCTCAGCAATATTTTGCGGCACCAGCGGCTCCTCAACCTGCGTTAGCAAATGCTGTTGCGTCAGTAGCACCAGAAACTCCAGCAGCAACTCCAACGCAAGAAATCAGTGGTCACGTTGTTCGTTCACCAATGGTCGGAACGTTCTATCGCTCACCAAGCCCTGAAGCTAAGAAATTTGTTGAAGTCGGTCAGCAAGTCAATGTCGGCGATACTCTGTGCATCGTTGAAGCAATGAAAATGATGAATCAGATTGAATCTGATAAAGCGGGTGTTGTTAAAACTATCCTTTGCCAAGACGGCGACAATGTTGAGTTTGACGCTCCACTCTTTGTTATCGAATAACGAGGCAGGTCCATGCTAGAAAAAATCCTCATTGCCAACCGTGGTGAGATAGCACTGCGTATCTTAAGAGCATGTAAAGAGCTTGGGATCAAAGCAGTTGCCGTTCACTCCACAGCAGACCGTGATTTAAAACACGTTCTGCTGGCAGACGAGACTATCTGTATTGGTCCCGCTGCTTCAGCAAAAAGTTACCTAAATATCCCTGCAATCATTGCAGCGGCTGAGATCAGTGGCGCACAAGCCATTCATCCAGGATACGGTTTCCTATCTGAAAATGCTGATTTTGCAGAGCAAGTTGAGCGCTCTGGCTTTATTTTTATCGGCCCAAAAGCTGAAACCATCCGCCTAATGGGTGACAAGGTTTCAGCCATTGAAGCGATGAAAAAAGCAGGTGTTCCGTGTGTACCAGGATCAGACGGTCCTTTAGGTAACGACACTGCAAAAAATATTGAAATTGCTAAACGTATTGGCTACCCAGTTATCATCAAAGCTTCTGGCGGCGGTGGTGGACGCGGTATGCGAGTTGTTCGTTCTGAAAAAGATCTAGAACAATCAATTACAATGACGCGTGCGGAAGCAAAAGCGGCATTTAGCAACGACATGGTATACATGGAAAAATACCTTGAAAACCCACGCCACATTGAAATTCAAGTCATGGCTGATGGTCAAGGTAATGCTATCTATTTGGCTGAACGTGATTGTTCAATGCAACGTCGTCACCAAAAAGTAGTTGAAGAAGCACCAGCACCGGGTATTACCCCTGAAATCCGTAAAAATATCGGCGAACGCTGTGCGAACGCATGTATTGAAATCGGTTATCGTGGTGCGGGTACCTTCGAATTCCTGTATGAGAATGGTGAATTCTACTTTATTGAGATGAACACCCGTATTCAGGTGGAACATCCAGTAACAGAAATGATCACTGGCATCGACTTAATTAAAGAGCAGTTACGCATTGCATCTGGCTTACCTTTATCAGTAACGCAAGATCAAGTTAATGTTCATGGTCATGCAATTGAATGCCGTATTAACGCAGAAGATCCAAAAACGTTCATGCCAAGCCCGGGGACTATTACTCGTTTCCACTCACCAGGTGGATTTGGCGTACGTTGGGAATCGCATATTTACGCAGGTTATACTGTTCCACCTCACTATGATTCAATGATTGGTAAATTGATCACTTACGGTGAAACACGCGAAATCGCGATCTCTCGCATGAAAAATGCATTGGCAGAACTTATCATTGACGGTATTAAAACCAATATTGAACTGCATCAGTTCATTATGAATGATGGGCAATTCCAAAAAGGTGGTACTAATATTCACTACCTTGAAAAACGTTTAGGTTTAGCTGAGAAATAATCTTTTTCACTTAACAAGAAAAGGCATAGTTTAATCACTATGCCTTTTTTATTACTAATTTTCTGATAAGAATCTATTTAATAGGAAACCCTTTAAAAGGTTTTATTTCTCGAATGCTAAAACTGGTGTTCATTTCTTTGATATTACCAATTGCTCGTACTTTCATCATGGAAACGTTATGAAAATCTTCCATATCTTTAACGACCAATTGCAACATATAGTCATATCGCCCTGAAATATTATGGCAAGAAATCACATTATCAATCTTCATTATCTCTTGTTCAAAGTGCGCCATATTATCTTCAGAATGCAAATCTAACGTAATATTCATAAAGGCATAAAAATTAAACCCTAAGTGCTTAGGATCAATGATGGCGCGATAATTCTTGATCACTCCTTTTTCTAATGCCTTTAATCGTTTCCAACAAGCGGGCGGAGACAAAAACACACGTTTAGCTATTTCAGCATTATTCAGTCGTCCTTCTTCTTGTAACAGTTTCAGGATCCCCATATCCGTTTTGTCAAGATCCATTCTATTCACACCTCTGTGACATTAATCAAAATAACGTTTTTATCAAAGATAATTAATTTATAACTCAATTTTAGCGAATTTTATTAATAAATAAGTCCGTCTAGCTTCCAATATGGAGAAATAATTAATCACACTAATTGCTAAAATTATTCTCGAAGTATCGTTATTCAGCTAATACAAAATGATTAAAAATCATGTTCCATAAATAAACTTAACAAAACAAATACTATAAATTTTACTTTCACATGGGATCACATGTATGACCTTATTAGAACAAAAAGTTGATAGGGCCTCTTTCTCAAAAGAAGAATGGAAAAAACTAACACGATTCGATAATACTGATATGGGATGGATTATTATCAGTATCGGCATGGCAATTGGCGCAGGTATTGTGTTCTTACCTGTGCAAGTTGGCTTAATTGGATTATGGGTGTTTTTACTCTCTTCTATTATTGGCTACCCTGCCATGTACCTCTTTCAACGCTTATTTATTAATACTCTTGCCGATTCTAAAGAATGTAAAGACTACCCAAGTGTTATCGAAGGTTATCTTGGTAAAAACTGGGGAATGTTTTTAGGGTTACTTTACTTTTTAATGTTAGTGATTTGGATTTTTGCTTATCCAACAGCGCTGACTAATGATACAGCATCTTACCTACATACCTTTGGCGTAACTGAAGGATTACTATCAGAAAACCCTTTTTATGGATTAATTCTTATCTCGTTTCTCGTCTTAATTGCATCACGAAGTGAAGAGTTATTATTTAAAATCTCAAGCTTTATGGTGTTATCTAAATTACTCGTTGTATTTGCGCTAGGTGTCATGATGATAAGCATGTGGGATCTATCGAAAAATATCGATGCCTTCCCGCCTTTTAGCTTATTAATTAAGAATGCCATTATTACGCTACCTTTTACACTGACTTCTATTCTCTTTATTCAATCTCTTAGTCCGATGGTTATCTCTTATCGAGCTAAAAACAAATCGATTGAAGTCGCTCGTTATAAAGCCTTAAGAGCCATGAATATTTCTTTCGGTACACTATTTTGTGTTGTCTTCTTTTATGCCGTTTCTTTTACCTTTGCTATCGGCCATGATGAAGCGGTTAAGGCCTATGAGCAGAATATTTCGGCCTTAGCCATCGCAGCGCAATTTATTGAAGGCGATGCGGCTAAATATGTCACGCCTGTCGGCGTTGCACTCAATATTTTTGCTTTAATGACAGCATTCTTTGGCGTTTATCTAGGCTTTAAAGAAGCAGTACAAGGCTTAGTCATGAATGCTCTTACTCGTATTATTCCCGCAGAAAAAATTAATCAGAAAATCCTCACATTATGTATTGTAATTTTTACTGTAGTTATTGCATGGGGTGCAATTGTTCTTAATTTGCCAGTATTAATGTTCACTTCAATCTGTAGTCCTATTTTCGGGATTGTAGGTTGTCTTATTCCTGCTTATTTAGTTTACAAAGTACCTTCATTGCATCGTTATAAAGGTGGATCACTGTATTTGATTATCTTTACGGGCATTCTGCTTTGTATTTCCCCTTTCTTGAAATTTATTTAATTAGACGTATTAAAGGCTTACCATGAAATATAACTTTGATGAAATTATAGATAGAAAAGATACCGATGCTTTAAATTATGATGGTTGGCGCCAGTATATTTTTAAAGCAGATAAAGACGCACAGTTCGCCTTTACTGATAATGAATTTATTAGAATGTGGGTTGCGGATATGGACTTTTCTACTCCGCCTGAAGTTCTTGAAGCCATTAAAACACGCCTAGATAGAAAAATATTAGGTTATACCAAAGTGTATGATGAAGAGTATTACCAAATATTTAAAGATTGGTGCCAAAGACATTACGATTGGGAAATCGATCCACGTGAAATTGTATTATCACCGGGTATTATTCCTGCATTAAACCGCTTAGTCCCTTTATTAATAAAAGAAGATGAAAGCATCCTTATTCAAACACCTTCTTATACACCATTTAAACAAGCGGGAGACTATAATTCTCGCCAAGTGATCTACTCTGATTTATTAGAAAAAGATGGTGAGTACTCTATTGATTTTGTAGATATGGAACGCAAAATTAAAGATAAATCACTTAATATTAAGCTCTTTATTTTATGTAATCCTCAAAATCCAACGGGTAAAGTGTGGACGGAAGAAGAACTAATTAAGATGGGAAAACTCTGTGTTGAAAATGATATTTGGATGATATCAGATGAAATACATTGTGATTTATTGCGTAACGGTGTGTCACACACACCTATTGCTAAACTTTTCCCTTATTATGAGAAAATTGTTACCTGTATGGCACCAAGCAAGACATTTAATCTTGCAGGTAATCTAATGTCTCATATTTTTATTAAGAATGAAGAAGTAAAAAAAGAGTGGCTTCGCCTTTATGATGACTTTATTTCACCATTAAGTTTAGTTGCAACAAAAGCTGCTTATTCTCAATGTGATGAATGGTTAAAAGCACTAAGAAACTATCTCGATGATAACTTTAAATTAGTACAAGAATTTGCTCAGACTCATTTCCCAAAAGCAAACTTTAAAATACCTGATTCAACCTATTTAGCATGGATTAATTTGACTGAATATTTACCTGAAGATGTCGATAACCAACAACTTTCACTCTATTTTGCCAATAAAACAGGCATTTTATTAGAAGGTGGAAATATGTTTGTAAGTAATGGTGATAACTATATTCGTATAAATCTTGCTTGCCCTCGTTCCATTATCAAAGAAGGCTTAGAAAGAATAAAAAATGCCCTTTAATTTTTGAGATGAGTAAAACAAAGAAGAGCACCACATTTGATCAATCTATTTCAGTGTCTGCTCTTCTTTTTTCCTATTTCAATTATCTTAAACGCTCTATTTACGGTGATTATTTCAACACTTAATTTCTCAATTAATATAAAAGCCCATCTCTATTTTATTACCTCATTAAATAGAAACTTAATAACAATCCTTTTAAAACAGCAACATAGTCAATTTTTAATATTACCTCGTGAGTTTATGATTAATTTTCACTGAATCAACACTCACTTTCCCGTACAATCCTTCCATTCATTTTTAACCCTATTAAGATTGGGAGAACAGATGGACAAACGTTTTGTTCAGGCCCACAAAGAAGCCCTTTGGGCCCTAATTTTAACTTTTATTTATTTGTTGGGTTGGTTAATTACCGCCTATTTACCTGATAACACACTAGGCATTACTGGTTTACCTGTTTGGTTTGAGCTTTCATGCTTATTCTTACCTGTTTTGTTTTTTTTGTTGTGCTATCTGATGGTGCGCTACTTTTTCAAAGATATGCCGTTAGGAGATGAGCATGACGATGCAAACTGAGGTCATAGTGCCACTGATTGGCTACCTTCTGTTGGTTTTTCTGCTATCGGCTTATGCTTATCGTAAGCGCGAAAAAGGTGAGTTTCTTAACGAATATTTTCTGGGTAATCGTTCCATGGGGGGCTTCGTGTTAGCGATGACAATCACTGCCACTTATGTTAGCGCAAGTTCCTTTATCGGTGGGCCAGGTGCTGCCTATAAATATGGTATTGGTTGGGTATTGCTTTCGATGATCCAACTACCCGCAATTTGGCTATCCCTTGGGGTATTAGGAAAAAAATTCGCCATTTTAGCGCGTCGTTATAATGCCGTTACTTTAAACGACATGCTATATGCGCGTTACAAAAGTCGTTTTCTCGTTTGGTTTGCCAGTTTAAGTCTATTAGTCGCCTTTATCGGTGCCATGACAGTGCAATTTATTGGTGGCGCACGTTTATTAGAAACCGCTGCCGGCATCCCTTATGAGTTTGGCTTGCTTATTTTTGGGGTCTCGATTGCGCTGTACACTGCAATTGGTGGATTTAGAGCTAGCGTATTAAACGATGCATTACAAGGTCTTGTGATGCTACTCGGTACCTTTATCCTACTGGTTGCTATTATCTATAAAGCGGGTGGTTTAGATATTGCGATACAAAAACTCAATGCTATCGATCCCGCATTAACCTCACCTCAAGGTGCGGATGGCATTCTAACGGGGCCTTTTATGGCTTCATTCTGGGTACTGGTCTGTTTTGGTGTAATAGGCTTGCCACATACTGCGGTACGTTGCATCTCTTACAAAGACAGCAAAGCCATGCATAAAGGGATCATTATTGGCACTATTGTGATGTCATTATTAATGTTTGGTATGCATTTTGCTGGTGCATTAGGCCGGGCGATCATTCCTGACCTGACAGTTCCCGATCAGGTTATCCCAACATTAATGGTTGAAGTCTTACCGCCTATTGCAGCAGGTATTTTCCTTGCGGCGCCTATGGCTGCCATTATGTCTACGATTAATGCGCAACTGTTACAATCTTCAGCAACGTTAGTCAAAGATCTTTATCTCAATATCGCCCCTCATGCTATTACTAATGAGAAACGTATATCCCGTTTATCGAGCCTTTCAACCTTGATTTTAGGTGTACTACTGCTGTTTGCTGCATGGAACCCACCATCAATGATTATTTGGCTTAATTTACTCGCTTTTGGTGGCCTGCAAGCTGTTTTCTTATGGCCTTTAGTTCTTGGCCTTTATTGGGAAAAAGCGAATCGTTATGGCGCTATTGCAGGTATGATCACAGGTGCCACTCTCTATGCCACTCTTGCGACATTTAATATCCAAATAGCTGGATTCCACCCTATTGTTCCCTCACTGTTATTAAGCTTAGTAGCATTTCTTGTTGCTAATCGATTTGGAGAGCATACTCTGCCACAATCAGCATCATTACAGTGAATTCGTTTTTAAAGAGATTAATTATGCCTTGGATACAATTAAGACTTAATGCAACTGCTGCCAATGCCGAAGCTATTGGTGATGAGCTAGTTGAAAGCGGTGCCGTTTCAGTGACTTTCCAAGATAGTCACGATACCCCTATCTTTGAACCTTTACCGGGTGAAACTCGCCTGTGGGGTGATACTGACGTTATCGGTTTATATGATGCAGAAACTGACATGAAAATTATTGTAGCGATGTTAGAAAACACGCCACTACTAGGTCAAGGCTTCCTGCACAAAATTGAACAACTCGAAGATAAAGATTGGGAACGTGAATGGATGGATAACTTCCACCCAATGCGCTTTGGTGAGCGTTTATGGATTTGCCCAAGTTGGCGTGAAGTACCTGATCCTAATGCCGTCAACGTCATGCTAGACCCAGGTCTTGCATTTGGTACAGGTACCCACCCTACTACCTCATTATGCCTTCAGTGGCTTGATGGTTTAGATTTAAAAGGTAAAACGGTTATCGACTTCGGTTGTGGTTCTGGGATTTTAGCAATTGCGGCTTTAAAATTAGGTGCAGCTAAAGCAATTGGTATTGATATCGACCCGCAAGCCATCCAAGCAAGCCGTGATAATGCACAACGTAATGGTGTATCTGACGCACTCACACTGTACCTTGCAAAAGACCAGCCTGATAACCTCAGTGCTGATGTTGTCGTGGCAAATATTTTAGCTGGCCCATTACGTGAACTTGCACCCGTTATTAGTACACTGCCTCGTCAGGGTGGATATCTAGGTCTTTCTGGCGTATTAGCGACACAAGCAGAAGGTGTGGCAGCTGCCTATGAAGGATTATTTAACTTAGATCCCGTTGCTGAGAAAGAAGAGTGGTGTCGTATTACCGGTGTGAAAAAATAACACAGAACAAATATTAACCAAAGTGAGATAATCTTATTACGTTAAAATTTCACTTAATTATTGTTTATCAGGCATTAATCACATTTTTGCCTGATAAACTCTACTTAGTTCCACTTGTTTATCAATTCTATACCATCAAATTTTAATTTTTTAAAAACACATAACATTATGTTTTTATTGATTAAATAATCAATTCATAAAAAATCAAGTGTAAAAAAGTAACTTTTTTTCGCAATTTGGTTAAACTTTGTCCTTTCATATCTGGCAAAAAATGCGTAATATACGCGCCCTTGCAGTCACAGTTTGGCCCTCTTTTCATCTATGCGAATCGGACAGTATCAGTTAAAAAATTGCCTTATCGCGGCTCCCATGGCTGGCGTTACAGACCGACCTTTTCGGTCGCTTTGCTATGATATGGGTGCGGGTATGACAGTTTCTGAGATGCTCTCTTCCAATCCTCAGGTTTGGCAGACAGACAAGTCTCGGTTACGAATGGTACATAGTGATGAATTGGGGATCCGCTCCGTACAAATTGCAGGAAGTGATCCCGTTGATATGGCGGCTGCTGCGAAGATAAACGCAGATAGTGGTGCTCAAATTATCGACATTAACATGGGTTGCCCTGCAAAAAAGGTGAATAAAAAGCTAGCAGGTTCAGCACTACTTCGTCATCCCGACCTTGTCGCAGAGATCCTCTCTGCTGTGGTTAACGCGGTAGATGTACCTGTTACTCTCAAGATCCGTACTGGCTGGTCACCTGATGAACGTAACTGTGTAGAGATTGCCAAATTGGCTGAACGTTGTGGTATTCAGGCTCTCACTATTCATGGGCGTACACGCGAGTGTTTGTTCAAAGGGGAAGCCGAATACGACAGTATTCGGACAGTTAAGCAGAATGTTTCTATTCCCATTATTGCGAATGGAGACATAACAGACCCGCTAAAAGCCAGAGCAGTATTAGACTACACTGGAGCCGATGCTTTGATGATCGGTCGCGCTGCTCAGGGAAGACCCTGGATCTTTCGGGAAATCCAGCACTATCTGGACACAGGTGAACTGTTGCCCCCTCTACCGATTGTAGAGGTACAACAAATAATGCAAAAGCATGTGCGTGAGTTGCACGACTTTTACGGTCAAGGCAAAGGAACTCGCATTGCACGCAAGCATGTCTCTTGGTATCTCAAGGAACATGCCCCTGATGACCAGTTTCGGCGCTCCTTCAACGCCATAGAGGATGCCAGCGAACAGCTGGAGGCGTTGGAAGCATATTTCGAAAATTTTTTGCGTAAATAAATAAAAGAGCTGACAGAACTATGTTCGAACAACGCGTAAATTCAGACGTACTAACAGTTGCCACCGTAAATTCACAAGATCAGGTGACCCAAAAACCTTTACGTGACTCAGTTAAACAAGCACTGAAGAACTATTTTGCTCAATTAAATGGTCAAGATGTTAATGACTTATATGAGCTAGTATTGGCTGAAGTTGAACAGCCATTGTTGGACATGGTAATGCAGTACACCCGTGGCAACCAAACGCGTGCAGCGCAAATGATGGGCATTAACCGCGGCACACTGCGTAAGAAACTGAAAAAATACGGCATGAACTGATCCTAGTCAGTTAGGTCTATTTTTATAAAAAGCCTTTTCTGGTTTTCCAGAAAAGGCTTTTTTGTTGCTTCTTTATCGGACTTACTCTATAACATCCATGGTATAGGTTACCAAATTTGGTAACATTATTACATGTTACCAAATTTGGTAACCTTCATCGTCATGGCTACGTCCAATAACCGAATATAGCGCGTTTATATTGATTGCCATTCTCTCATAAAGCTATAGGTACAAATTAATGAATAACAACATCATTAGTGTGATCACCGGTGACATCATAGGCTCTAGAGATATTACACCTGAAAACTATGATGTTATGCTTTACACCTTAGAGCAAACCGTTCAACTGCTCTCAGAGCAACTTCCGCTTAAATATGACCGATATCGTGGCGACTCCTTCCAACTTGTTTGTTCAAAAGCTAATGATGCCATTAAAGTCGCCATTGTCATCCAGCTCGCACTCAAAACATCAAGTCTTGAAATCAGCGCTCGACAAAGCATTGGTGTTGGAAAAGTAGATTCATTACGCAATGATGTTAGGACGTCTATAGGTGAGGCTTTTATTTTATCAGGTGAAGGGCTGGATAAAATGAAAGGTGAAATATTGGCAATATCAACTTCTGATACCGACTTCCAACACAATATTACTTTAGTGACTAAGTATTTAGATTTACAACTCAAAGAAATTACTCGAGCACAAGCACAAGTTTTACTTAAATACATGGTCAATAAAGATAAATCTCACTACGCTATTGCCAATGAGTTAAATAAATCGAGAAGTAATATTACTCGATTACTAAATGCTAGCCACTATCAACTCATAGATGAATATATTCAATACTTTAATTATTTGATTAACAAGGTTTATTGATATGTATAACTTCACGCTTCTTATATCCCTCTATGTTGCACATATTATTTTTGATTTTTATTTGCAACCGAGAACATGGATAGAAGCGCGAAACGCTCTACATTACAAATCTAAAGCACTTTATTTACACTCACTACTACAAGGTGGGATAAGTTTTATTATTCTTGTAGTAATGTCCGAGATAAGCCTTATTTCTATTTTAGCTTATAGCTTAGTAATATTAATTAGTCATTTTATTTTTGATCTTGCTAAATCCTATACGGATAACTCGTTAAAATGGTTTATCACTGATCAAGCTCTTCATTTATTCGTGATTACCTTTTTATGGATAGTGCTTGTTGATCAAAATACTCAAATATTCCATGATCTTAGTTTTAAAAATATTAACTACAAATATCTTATTGTTGTTCTTGCCTACATCATTATTTTAAAGCCTATTTCGAGCCTTATTTATATGTTACTAAAGAAATGGACACCTGTTGCAGTAGAAGGCTCAACACTCGTTTCTGCGGGTCAATCTATTGGTTATTTAGAAAGAACACTAATCTTAACTTTTATTCTTTTAAATCAATTTGCAGCAATTGGCTTTTTATTAGCAGCTAAATCAATATTTAGATTTGGTGAATTACAAGATGATCAAGATAAAAAGCTAACAGAATATGTTATGTTAGGTACACTGATTAGCTTTAGCATTTCTATCTTTATTGGACTTGCTACTTCCTATTTTGTGACTCAACTCCCCATAGGAAAATAACTTATCAAACTTCTGGGCTAAATATCATTTTTTCTGATGGAAATCCCTCAGGGAATGATTGGCAACGTATTCGTTTTGATAAAACTCCCTCTAAAAACCCTGTCAGACTCTCTGCAATAAATTCTACCTCTGATCCTCTAGATGGAATAATTGCTATTGTCCAAAGCTCACTATTTTCTGATAAAACAACCCAAAAAAGCGTATCTCCATTATCCGTGACACCAATGGGTAAAAGCCCATTACATTTTGGATATAGAACAAAACGATAGTAATTAGGATCATCATTGATTAATGAGCTGAAATCTTCAAGGATCTGCTCTTTTTGCTGGAAAAAATTAATGTACTCATTTTGGCTAAAGGGATTAAATAACGTTATAAAATCAGCTACCTGACCTGATCCATATTGGGTGATAAACGCAATATAATCTTTGGGAAAGGCATATTTGTTATCAATTAATGGCCATCTCTCTTCTTTTCCATTTTCATGTATTGCAGAAGGAATAGGTAGTTGCTGATTTAATGCCGTTAACATCACTATCTCACTTATTTGAGTTCTATTACACCGTGTAATGTATGATATTTTAGAGTGAGCATCACTTTTATCATAATAATGCTGATAGTTATCACTCTATTACCCTAGTAAACAAACCTATATTTAAAAGAAAACAGACCATGACCACACCAGTACGTACCATTACATTTATTGATAGCGCTTATCCTAAGCCCCATAAAATTAAAGAATTTGTCTGGTCTGGGCGATTAGATAAAAATGGACAACTTTGGTTTGATCTTCATCTTAGAAGTGCCGATTACTATTTAAGTGAAGGGGAGGATTATCTGGATGATATCAACGAAGATGAATCAGATGACGAAGAAGAATATACCAGCCTAGCTCACTGGCAAGCTCCCATTGTTTGGGATAATTATCACTGTTGTACGCTCTCCTCAACTTATTGGTCTGACGACCAAGGTATTTTGCTCAGCACAGGAAATACGCCGTTCGATTTTGATAACTTTATTACTCATCAATTTAATGTTGATATTGCCCCTCAAATCGATAGTGATACAGATGAATATGAAGAAAGAGCAGAAGTCCCTGCTTTCAGTATTTACTTATTAGGTCATGATGCATGTAAAAATCATCAAATTCACTTCCAGCGCCAACAAGATAATACTTATCACATTAATTGGTCTGGAAAAATCGCACTCTTTTATGCTGGGTTTGATGAATTTATTCATCAATTTAGTGCACAACTTGAAAACATCCCTTTTGATGGCTTTTATTTCCCTAAATCGTGGGATTTAGATAAAGCAGCACTGGAATTTAAAAAGGTACTTTCTCATTTTGAACATTATGAGTTTGTATTAATTAATCCCAAGAGTCAGATTAAACAGTGGAAATTAAAATATATCGCTTAAATAGCGTGATGATTAGTTAAAATACCTAATGATATTTATGTTGATATAAAACCCCTCATCTGTTTATATCAATATTGTCCATAAAGTAGATAATATTTATTGTTTATCAGGGAATTATAATGACTGCCTTACCACGAAAAAAAACATGGCAGATTGTCCTCACTATTATTTTAGTTGGGATAAATTTACGCCCTTTCTTAACTGGCCCAGGCCCTGTTATTGACAATATTATTGCCTCAACAGGAATGAGTTATAGCCAAGTCTCATTACTCACGCTATTACCTATGCTGTTAATGGGAATAGGCGCATTAATCGTTCCCTTTTTACAGTCTTATATTCAAGTGCGTAAAGGGCTGTTAGTGGCGATGTTGATGCTACTTATAGGCTCATTTTCTCGTGCTTATGTTTCTGATGGTCATCAACTATTACTGACAGCACTCTTTTGTGGTTTAAGTGTCGCCTATATTCAAGCGGTATTTCCCGGCATTATTAAAGGATGGTTTGGAAATAGAACACCTATCATGATGGGATTATATTCCGCCATGTTAATGGGGGGAGGCGCACTAGGTGCTCAACTTTCCCCTATTCTCACCGCCCCCAATGGTCATTGGCAAAGTGCTTTGGCATGGTTTGCACTTCCTGCTGGCTTTGCATTTGTTGCTATTCTTTTCTCTATTAAAAATAGCGCCACCTCCGCCAACAAAATATCACTCAATACCTTGATCTGGCGCCCTAGAACAGGGTTACTTATCTTAGGATTTGGTTGTGTTAATGCAGGATATGCTTCTGTGGTAACATGGCTAGCTCCTTTCTATCAATCGTTAGGAATGCCAAGCGCTCAAAGTGGCTCGCTAGTCGCTATCCTTTCCCTTTTTCAAGCATCAGCAGCATTGATCATTCCATTTTTGGCGGCTAAAAATCACGATCGGCGTTTTTGGCTGATGTTAACATTAATAAGCCAATTTATCGGATTTGGCGCAATAATGACGATCCCCATGAGTGCGCCTTATCTTTGGAGTATTTTCTTAGGTTGTGGCTTAGGAGGATGTTTTTCCATGATGATGATCGTCGCACTTGATCACATTCCTGACCCCGCGCAAGCTGGCGCACTATCAGCACTAATGCAAGGTGGTGGTTTTATTATTGCTGCATTTGGACCATTGGTTGCTGTCCTATTACGCCAATCTGATGGAAGCTTTACTTATGCATGGGCATTTCATGCCATTTTAGTGATTATTACGATAGGATTATTTTCACGATTAAACCCACGTCATTACGCAAAAGCCTATCCCGCCAATCACTCTATTTAATCATCTATAAAAAATACACGGATAAAATAAGCGCCTTACTTTTTACAGATAAGGCGCTTGTTAAAAATATAATTGAATATTACTTATGGTGATAATTAAGCAACAATATGTGTTCCTGTTTCACCTTTTAAAGCAGAAGCCAATTTTTCCGGTGTTGTGATAATCACACGTTTTCCGCCTGCGGCTAAAAATGACAAACTCGCTTCGATTTTAGGAAGCATACTACCCGGAGGAAAATGCCCCTCATGCATATATTGAGTCATTTCTGCCACAGAGGTTTCACCTAACGCTTTTTGTTCTGGTTTACCGAAATGAATACAGACTTTTTCAACACCGGTTGTAATAATCAGAATATCTGCATGCAATTCTTTTGCCAGTAGCGTTGAGGATAGATCTTTGTCAATCACGGCATCAACACTTTGGTAATTTCCTTGCTCATTTTTAATAACTGGAATACCACCACCCCCTACAGCAATCACAACATAGCCACATTCTGACAATGATTTAATTGCATTGGATTCAATTACATGTTGTGGAATAGGAGAGGCAACAACACGACGATAACCACGGCCAGAGTCTTCAATAAAATGCCATTGAGGGTTTTCTTGTTGTAATTGCATCATCTCTTGTTCAGAGAAAAATGCACCAATAGGTTTTGTTGGAGAAACAAAATTAGGATCGTTTTTATCTACTTCAACTTGAGTGATAAGGGTGATCGCTTGTTTATTTTGTTGAACACGAAGCTTATTGGTTAACGCTTGTTGTATTAAATAACCAATCCCACCTTGTGTGTCTGCAACACAATTGGCTAATGGCGTTAATGGTAAACCTTCTTGTACATGTGCAACTTCTGCACGGCGTAAATCAAGCCCTACTTGTGGTCCATTACCATGAGTAAGAACAATATTATACCCTTCAGCCACCATATCACTAATATGGGCTGCAACCTCTTGTACTGCTTGTTCTTGATGAGCGATAGACTGGCTAGCATTGTCTTTAATAATACTGTTGCCTCCAATGGCAACAACAACGAGTTCTTTCATGTTTCACTCTCAATTATATTATTGGCAATTAAAGTAGAAATAACTCACCTCTACTCTCAGAGGTTGGGTTAATAGGGTCGCCATATCGCTAACCACTTACCCCATTTTTATCATTTAATGAGATAAACATTATCGTATTGAACAATATCTATTCATTAATTGCGCAGGATAATAACAGAGAATGTAAATAAAACATCTATTACTCAACATTTCTCTTATTTAATTTCAGTAAATAGAATGAGAAAGAGAGGAAACAAGAAGCGTCATCAAACAGATTGATAACGCCTTATTTAATACAAATAAATGGGATAGTTAGGGCTTTTTCATTTTGCTATTTGAACAATATCAGATTGATAAACATCAGGCATATCGGTAATTAGCATATCAACTCCCCATTGTTCAAAATCTTTCACTTCATCAGGATCATTAGGGGTATAACAATAGATTTCATAGCCTGCTTGTTTGAACAATTGCGCTTGTTCTTGTGTAAGATATTTGTAATTACAATGCACACTAAAACCATCAATAACTTTTAATGTTTCTAATGCATTATCGGGGATCTCATCCCACAATTGTCCTCTTCGGATAAAAGGAGAATATCGCTTCATCACAATTAAAGCTTGTGTATCAAAAGAAGAAAATAAAATTTGCTCATTCGGAATATCTGCACTTTTTATCATATCAGAGACGGCTAAGCATAAGCGTTCAATATCATCATCGGGCCATGTTTTCAGCTCAATATTGAGTTTTGTGCCTGAACGTTTAATTAACTGTAGTCCTTGTCTTAAAGAGGGAATTTTTTCACCTTGATAAAGTGAACTAAACCAACTTCCTGCATCAAGACGATGTAAATCATCTAAAGTATGAAAACGCACAGCACCTTGCCCATTCGTGCAGCGGTTAACCGTTTTATCATGAATAAGCACAGGAACATGATCTGCCGTTAATTGCACATCCGTCTCAATCCATTCACACCCAAAATCAATCGCCATTTTAAATGCAGCTAACGTATTTTCAGGGGCTTTTCCAGAAAAACCTCGGTGAGCAGCTATCTTCATTTCTCTCTCCTTTTCATTTGTGCCGACATCATGACAATCATTTATGACAGCAATTTGACAGTCACACCATCAATAACTCTTCATTTAATTGTCACCCCTTTGTCATAAATGACATTTAGGGTAATTAGCAAACTAGATTGCACCTTTAACTCTCGATTTAAAAGGAAATACTGCATGTCGATAAAATCAATAACGGGCCTTGCCGTTGCGATGACACTCTTTGCTTCACCTACACACGCAAAAACACAAATTGAATGGTGGCATGCAATGGGAGGTGCGCTTGGTCAGAAAGTTAATCAAATCGCGTCTGATTTTAATGCAAGCCAATCTGAATATGAGATCAAGCCTGTTTATAAAGGCACTTATGCTGAAACGATGACCAGTGCAGTAGCTTCGTTTCGTGCTAAAAACCAACCTGCTATTGTGCAAGTCTTTGAAGTCGGTACAGCCAGCATGATGGGAGCTAAAAAGGCCGTTTTTCCGGTTTATCAATTAATGGAAAAAACTAACGAGCCTTTTGATCCAAATAGTTATCTATCTACAGTTACCGGCTATTACACCACCAGCGATGGCCAAATGATGTCACTGCCCTTTAATAGCTCAACACCCGTGCTTTATTACAACAAGGTTCTGTTTAAAAAAGCAGGTATAGACCAACCGCCTAAAACATGGAAAGAGATGGAAGTTGTGTCTCAAAAATTGCTCGACTCCGGAGTAAAATGTGGCTTTACCACCACATGGCAATCATGGACACAAATAGAAAACTTTGGGGCACGTAATAATTTGCCTATTGCAACAAAAAATAATGGTTTTGATGGCTTAGATACGACGTTTCTATTTAATAAGACCCCTTTCGTTGCTCATATTCAACAAATGGCAGATTGGTCTAAATCAGGTATTTTCAAATATGGTGGGCGTCAATCCGACTCAATGCCTCTATTTTATACCCAAGAGTGCGCCATGGTGATGGAATCATCAGCGGGTTTTGCTGGTATTAAAGAGAATATGAAAGGAATTGATATTGGTGTTAGTCAATTACCTTATGACGATACGCTTGTACAAAAACCTGCTAACACCATTATTGGTGGTGCATCGTTATGGGTTATGTCAGGGCGTCCCGATGCAGAATATAACGGTGTAGCAAAATTCTTCACCTATCTTTCAAGCCCTGAAGTACAAGCTGATTGGCACCAAGCTACAGGCTATCTTCCTGTTACTAAAGCCGCTTATGCATTGACACAACAACAAGGCTTTTATCAGCAAAATCCAGGGGCTGACACTGCAATATTACAAATGACAACCTCCGAACCGACTGCAAATTCCAAAGGATTACGCTTTGGTAATTTCTTGCAAACACGCGAAATTGTTGATGAAGAATTAGAAAAAGTATGGTCAGGAAAACAGAGCGCTCAGGCCGCATTGGATAATGCTGTCACGCGTGGAAATGAGCAATTACGCCGTTTTGAGCGTACTCAATAATCACATTTATCAGGCGAGCTTAACGGCTCGCCTTCTGTTTTTATCGATTTACTGGATACTGTATGGCTTCTCAATCCATTTATTTTAAACAAAAATGGTTACCCCTAGCGCTGATTTTTCCTCAACTGGCTATCACACTTATCTTTTTTATTTGGCCTGCTGGGCAAGCTTTCTTTCAGTCATTTCAATTAGAAGATGCATTTGGCCTGAGTAGTGAGTTTGTGGGTCTCGAAAACTTTCAGCGTTTATTTAGCAATAGTTACTATTTTGACAGTTTAATCACGACATTGATTTTTAGCACCAGTGTTGTCTTTCTCTCTATGATATCTGCGCTTATTTTGGCAGGCATTGCCGAGCAAGTTTTACGAGGCAAACTGTTTTATCGCACGATCTTAATTTCACCCTATGCCATTGCGCCAGTTATCGCGGGTTTTCTTTGGTTATTTATGCTTGATCCCACGATTGGCGTATTAAGCCAATTATTAAAACAGATAGGCATTAATTGGGATCCCGTACTGAATACACATCACGCGATGTGGATGGTGATTTTAACTGCGACATGGAAACAAGTGAGTTATAACTTTTTGTTTTTCCTAGCCGCCTTACAATCTGTGCCTAAATCACTATTAGAAGCGGCGGCTATTGATGGCAGTGGACCTATTAAACGCTTTATAACAATAAGTTTTCCACTCATTTCACCGACCACATTTTTCTTACTGGTCGTGAATTTTGCCTACGCCTTTTTTGATACTTTCGCCATTATCCATGCCATGACACAAGGTGGCCCGGGAAGTAGCACATCAACATTAGTGTATAAAGTCTATAACGATGGTTTTGTAGGATTAGATTTAGGCTCTTCAGCCGCACAATCCGTTATCTTAATGTTTATTGTCGCGATATTAACCGTGATCCAGTTTCGTTATGTTGAGAAAAAGGTGGCTTACTGATGGTTGAACGCAGACCTTTATTTCACGCTTTTTGCCACTTTATTCTCATTGTTGGCATTCTTTCTGTCGCATTTCCTGTATGGATAGCGTTTGTTGCTACAACACATCAAAATACTGCATTTGCCACAGGTTCACCGCTTTGGTTCGGTACTGAAGGTTTCGGTATTTTTAAAACGCTATTGTCACAAGCGGGCACAACACAAAATAGTGCGATTTCAATTAATAGCATGTTGTTGAATTCACTAATCATGGCGTTAGTGATCACTATCGGAAAGTTAACAATTTCGATTTTATCAGCCTATGCTGTTGTATTTTTTCGCTTTCCAGGTCGTATGCTAGCCTTTTGGACTATCTTTTTTACATTAATGTTGCCTGTTGAAGTTCGTATTATGCCGACATTTGAGGTTGTTACTAACCTTAATATGCTGAACTCTTATGCAGGATTAACAGTTCCATTAATTGCCAGCGCTACCGCTACTTTTTTATTTCGACAATTCTTTCTTACTATCACCCCAGAGCTTATTGAAGCAGCCAAAATTGATGGCGCGGGCCCAATACGATTCTTTTTCACCATCTTACTTCCTCTTTCACGTACCAATATAGCCGCCTTGTTTGTTATCACATTTATTTATGGCTGGAACCAATATCTTTGGCCAATGCTGATCACAACAGATACCCACTATTACACTATTGTGATGGGTATCAAACAGATGGTTGCGGTTTCCGATGGTGTTATTGAATGGAATAAAATTATGGCAACCACATTAATTGCGATGTTGCCTCCTGTCTTTATCGTCATTCTGATGCAAAGAGCCTTTGTAAAAGGCTTTATTGATACGGAGAAATAACATGACAACCGTCACTCTCAGCGATTTAGAAAAGCGTTACCCAAATGGTCATCAAGCCATTTCAAAATTAAACCTTTCTATTGAGCAAGGCGAAATGGTGGTATTAGTTGGCCCTAGCGGCTGTGGTAAATCGACATTACTACGCATGATTGCGGGATTAGAAACCATTACACAAGGTGATTTACTCATTGATAATTTACGTGTTAATGAACACGAACCCAGTGAGCGTGATATCGCCATGGTTTTTCAAAACTATGCCCTTTATCCTCATATGTCAGTTTATAACAACATGGCATATGGCTTGCGTAATCGAAAAACACCAAAAGCAAAGATTGAAGAACTTGTCACAAATGCAGCTCAAATGCTGGAAATCAGCCATTTACTTGATAGAAAACCTAAAGAGCTATCAGGTGGGCAACGTCAACGTGTGGCAATGGGCAGAGCCATTGTCCGTAAACCTAAAGTCTTTTTATTTGATGAGCCACTCTCTAACCTTGATGCAAAATTACGTGTACAAATGCGCCTTGAGATAAAAAAGCTACAACGAAAACTCTCAACGACTTCGATCTACGTTACTCACGATCAAGTTGAAGCCATGACATTAGCCGATAAGTTGGTGGTACTAAATCAAGGAAATATAGAGCAAGTGGGTACACCGCTAGATATTTATGAAAGCCCGGCTTCTGTGTTTGTTGCTACTTTTATGGGTTCTCCTGCAATGAATATTTTAGATACTCCCATTAATCATGGTGTGATTAAAGTCGCTGATGGACACATTGCTGTTTCAGCTCAACACCTTCCTTATCAAGTGATTAAATTAGGTTTACGCCCTGAACATTTACTTATTAACCACCAGCACCCTATGTTTCATGTGGATGTTGAGTTTATTGAAGCATTAGGTGCTGATGTTTTAATTTACGCCACAACCTGTGATAAACAAAAACAAGCTGTTGTTATTCGCGCACCGAACGATCATGGTGTTAATATTGGTCACAAAATAGGTCTTACTATTCATCCTGAAAACCTACATTTCTTTGATGAGCAAACAGGAAAACGTATTAATCGCCCTTTTATGATCATCAGTGAATTAATGGTTTCATAAAATATTGATATTATTTCTTCATTTTCAGTTTAATCTGAATAGCGATGTGTTGAGCATCGCTATTTATTTATAACAAAGCAATAAATATCAAAAATATAAAAATTGTCAGAATTAAACAAATAAAAACCCGTAATAGATACAGTATTGTTTTGATATTATTCCAAATAAATAAAAAAACATCACTTACACTTAAAGTAAGTTCAATTAAATGTTTTATATAATATTTATCCAACAAAGCTTATCTTTTTAAACTTAGCTTTTCTATTAATTATCTTATTTTTAAGCAAGTTAAAATTATTAATCTGTTTTTTTCTCATGTTAAGGAAAGAAATCATAATACATTTTTGCTGAGAAAAGAAAAAACATATATTGAGATAATATTTTTTCATAAAACACCTATATTGCGCTAATAGATAAGCACTGTTATTCTTCTGCTCGAATTTGATCTGCACTTATATAAACTGCCAAGCAGAAAAGGACTTAATTAAAAAATGAAAATTAAATTACTTGCTACAGTGATGGTATCAGCAGCACTACTCTCTGGTTGTCAAAACCTCAATACCGATATGCTGACTAAATCAGGAACCCAACTTTTCCAAGCAGCAACATTAAGCGATGATGATATCAAAGCACTAACAAATGATGCATGTAAAGAGATGGATGCTCAAAATAAAGTCGCACCAGCCAATAGCACTTACACCAAACGCTTAAATAACATCGCTAAAGCGTTAGGTAGTGAAGTTAACGGCACTCCAGTAAATTACAAAGTTTACATGACTAAAGATGTGAACGCATGGGCTATGGCTAACGGTTGTGTTCGTGTTTACAGTGGTTTAATGGACATGATGACTGATAATGAAGTTGAAGGCGTTTTAGGTCATGAAATGGGTCACGTTGCTTTAGGTCATACCCGTAAAGCAATTCAAGTTGCTCACGCAACAGTTGCAGCACGTACCGCAGCAGCATCAGCAGGTGGCGTTGCAGCACAATTAAGCAGCTCACAATTAGCTGAAATGGGTCAGAAATTAATTAATGCTCAATTCTCACAACATCAAGAAACTGAAGCAGATAATTTCTCTTATGATCTGCTAACAAAACGTGGCGTTAATACAGCAGGGTTGGTGACAGGCTTTGAGAAGCTCGCAAAATTAGGGGGTGGTGATTCAAGTATGTTTGATTCTCACCCACCATCAAAAGAGCGTGCTGATAATATCCGTAATCGCATTGCAGCAGATAAGAAATAATGATCTTGCCCCTATATCTCATGGTATGGGGGTTTTTTTTCAGGTTTATCGGTTACGAATGATGAAAACGATCCGTAACATCGGTAAAAAAACGTTTAATTGCTTGCCTTTCATGCTGATCATATTGTTCAAATAACGCTGACCATTTTGCTTGAGATTGTTGATGTAATACTCCATGCGCATGAAAAAGCAGCTCTCCTTGAGCGGTTAAAATAAAAAAGATCTCTTTTTGATTGTCTGCCAATTTTATTTTTTCAATCGCACCTTTTTTTTGTAATCGGCTACAAATTTTTGAAACAGCTCCTCGAGTCATTGCCATATATTCACTAATGGTCGTAAGATTTCTCATGCTCTCCTCACCAATACAATGAATAACATGCAACTCTGTGAGTGAAAAATTCTCTAACCCCTTCTCTTCTAATACTTTTTTATGCTCCTCATTGACATATTCATCTTTAAGATGCAAAAAATCACTTAACCCTTTTAACAAGTCTTGTGTTGTTACATTCTCTTTTGCCATTTTGTTTCCTTGGAAAAAATTTTAAAAAAATAGTACCAAAAGTATTTACAATAATCAAAATATCGCTATTATCTATTTTGTTTCCATGGAAACAAAATAGATAATAAGAGGCAATAAAATGAAATTATCAATCCGTAGTTTGTTTTATCTCATTTGCTTTAGCGCATTATTAGGCTCTTTAGCGCAAAATATTTATACCCCTGTACTTCCCTTGATCCAACAGCAATTTAATACCACGTTATCACTGGTTAATCTGACGGTATCTGCATTTACTTTTGCTATGGCTGTTATGCAACTATTTTATGGTTCATTGATTGATAAATGGGGAAGAAAACCAATTTTACTCAGTGGATTAGCAATTTCTATTGTGGGCGCATTGGGTTGTGTTTGGTCTGACTCTATTAGCTTATTGATTTTTTGGCGTGTGATCCAAGCTATCGGTATTGCTGCCATTCCCGTGGTTGCGGCAACTATTCTTGGCGATCTTTATCAAGGAAACGATCGCGCAAAAGCAATGGGATCCTATCAAATGCTATTAGCACTAGCGCCTGCTTGTGGCCCTTTATTAGGTGGATATTTAGCGCAACATTATCAATATCAAGGCATTTTTATTTTCTTGGCTGTTATCGGTATCCTATTACTGATCACACATCTCTTTTATTTACCTGAAACACGTCCGGAACAGAAAGAAACCTTTAAAAGCTTATCAGCAATGCAGCAAGTACTTATAGCGCCTGAGGGTAAATCTGTATTTGTCATGAGTTTTATGGTGTTTTATAACTATTTTTGTCTACTGGTTTTCTTACCCTTAATTGCCTTTCATCTCTATCAACTTAACAGTACTGAAATAGGTGGATTATATATGCCTATGTCGATTGCACTTGTCTTAGGTAGCTATCTTTACCGTAGAATTTGCCATCTATTTAGTGCTGAATATGGTGTGATTATTACCTCTTGTATCAATCTGATTATGTTGACGTTATTTGCACTCTTTTGGCAAATATCACTACCTGTCATGCTTGGCTTAACTGTGTTATATGGGCTTTCTTTGGGCTTAACCATGCCAACGCACACTACATTATTAGCAAGTCATTTTGGCTCGATGAGGGCAACTGCAATGGGGATTTATAACTTTATTCGTTATTGTGGAATGGCTACTGGTCCTATGATTTCGGTCTATTTTGTAACTGACAATAACTATGAATATGTCTTTTATTCTTGTGTGATCTTTACGAGTTTGGCATTGTGTTTCACCATTAAGACCTTAATGTCTTCATTAAAAGAAAAAAAACAAACTGCAAACTAACAGGATATTTAATGAAATTAACCATTGAAAAACTGACACAACTCTCTGAACAAGACCGTATTGATTTAGGTAAAATTTGGCAAGATACACGTTATCAATCAGCTCTAGCAAATGAGATCAGTAACGAGAATGTACTCTTTGTGGCGAGATTTAATGAGCGATTATTAGCTGCTTGCTGGGTTAAATTATCGGGTAAAAAAGCGATTATTACTGATTTTATGGTCAGAGAAGTAACTCGTCGTCGCGGTGTTGGGCATTATTTATTGACACAATGTTTATCTGCATACCCTGATATTTTTCATTGGCAAGCAATAAGTTTATCCGCAGAAGAAAATGGATATGATGTTGCACATGCTTTTTTAGTACAACATCAATTTAGTCCATCACCACAATCTCATCTTTATATTCTAAATAATTCAAGGTGTAACTAGGTGACAAGTGAACGAGTCGCTAGGAGCATACATAATTATATGATTAATTTGAATGAACGCAGTCAAGAAGTATGACGAATAGCTAAAGTATAAAGTCTAGCCACATTATAAGCCGTCTCACTAAGATTCTTTTGTGCATTATCTAATGCATCTGAAAGTGTGGAAACGCCGGGTACAATAGAAAAAACAGCATCAATCCCGTGTTGGTAAACAACTTCATAATCAGATAAATACCCGCCCACCAATGCAACGACTGGAAGGCGATATTTTTTGGCTAATTTAGCCACTCCGGTAGGTGTTTTACCCTGTGCGGATTGGCTATCCATGCGACCTTCACCGGTTATCACTAAGTCTGCATCTTTCAAATATTTTTCTAATTCAACTGCCTTAGCAACAAGCTCTACACCTTGTGACAAGGTAGCTTGAGTAAAGGCAAGTAATGGCAAGGCAAGTCCACCAGCAGCACCACTTCCTGCAATATTGATAAGATTGCGTTGCATCATTTTCTCAAGATAAGTACCAAAATGACGTAAGGCTTTATCAAGTTGCACAATATCGTCTTTGGTCGCTCCTTTTTGAGGACCAAAAATAGCTGATGCTCCTTTTTCTCCACACAACGGGTTTGTTACATCACAAGCAATTTCGATCTCGACTTGCTTAAGTTTAGGGTTAAGAGTTGTGATATCAATAGAATGGAGCCGTGTTAATGCTAGTCCACCAAAAGGCAAAGAGGAGCCTAATTTATCTTTAAGACCAAGACCAAGTGCTTGCATCATGCCTGCACCTGCATCATTTGTAGCACTTCCACCTAATCCCAAAATGATTTTTTTAACCCCCATATCAAGAGCTGCATTAATTAATTCGCCCGTACCATAACTGGTCGTTAAATTGGGATCACGTTGAGAGGATGGAATAAGATGAAGGCCCGACGCTTGTGCCATTTCAATCACGGCAGTAGTGTTATCGCCTAAAATACCCCACGTTGCTATCACTTGTTTACCTAAAGGTGAGCAAACTGGCGTAGTAATTAATCGCCCTTGAGTGGCATCAACCAATGATGTGACTGTACCTTCTCCCCCATCAGCCATAGGAATGCAATAATATTGCGCATCTGGTAAATAGCGTGAAAACCCCTGTTTTATTGCTGTTGCAACTTCTTTCGCACTTAAGCTTTCTTTAAATGAATCAGGGGCAATAACTATTTTCACGTTATATTCTCCAGGCAATAAAAAAGCGATATTTTCATATCGCTTTTATAACATACTCTACTTTATGAGAGCGTGTACATGGTCTGAAATGTGATTAATCTTCAATCGCTAAACGCAATTTCTTCATCGCATTTTTTTCTAATTGGCGAACACGTTCAGCAGATACACCATATTTTGTCGCCAAATCTTGCAATGTCGATTTGTTATCATCATCTAGCCAACGGGCACGAATAATATCTTGGCTACGTTCATCAAGAGTTTCAATTGCTGACGTCAGTTTATCCGTTGCATGATTATCCCAGTTGTCTTCCTCAATGCCGTCGGCAAAGTCTGAAGATTTATCTTCTAAGAAGAGTACTGGAGCAATTGGATGTGAATCATCACTATCATCAGCAGTCATATCAAATGCCATATCTTGCGCTGACATTCGTGATTCCATTTCTCGGACATCACTTTCTGACACACCCAATTCCCTTGCGACTAATTCCACTTCATCTTGATTAAACCAACCTAAGCGTTTTTTATTTTTTCGCAGATTAAAAAACAGTTTACGTTGAGATTTAGTAGTCGCGACTTTCACGATACGCCAGTTACGTAGCACATATTCATGAATTTCTGCTTTGATCCAATGTACGGCAAAAGAGACCAGTCGGACACCCACTTCTGGGTTAAAACGGCGCACCGCCTTCATCAGACCAATATTGCCTTCTTGTATAAGGTCGGCTTGGGGTAAACCATAGCCAGAATAGCTGCGAGCAACATGAATAACGAAGCGCAGATGTGACAGGATAAGCGTTCTTGCCGCATCCAAATCACCCTCGTAATGCAGCCGTTCAGCGAGTTCCTTTTCTTCCTCTGCGGTTAACATCGGATAGGAATTGGCTGCACGTATATACGCTTCGATGCTGCCTTGCGGAACCAATGCTAAGGATTGCATTTCTTTTGTCATTCAAATCCTCATGAAAATCAAATAAATAATTAAGATTATTACTGTAAGGGAAAACGGATGAGCCTTATAAATATAGCTTAAATAGGAAGTCAGTTAAGTTTTTTACGATGTGTTTTTATCATAACGACTATTTGACCAGCATAAAGATTAAAGGTTCATCTCGCATCTATGTTTACATATCTTTGTACTTTCCCATGCAGAGGCAAACATGATCGTTGGCTTGCCTTAGAAAAGATTGCGAGCATTATTATGCCAGAGACGGGCCGTTGATAAAATGGCTGGGTGACGATATTAACGTAACCCTGCCTGATAAAAAATATCTCTCATTATTTAGAAGAGCAGTATAAAAGAGCTCTAATTCGTTATTCTGGTGTAAATTGACGCAAATGTTGCATTGTCGTCAACCATGCAGCAAGCCAACCGATAGTCATCGCTACGAGTATAAGAATAATTGACTCATCAAACCCTAATCCTGAAATGGAAAAAGAAGTCCCAAATACCGTTGCGGCTTGAGTCACCACATCAGAAAGTTTCCACACTAATAGAGCAGAAAAAATTAGGGCAAACACAGCGCCAATAAATCCAAGGATTAATCCCCAATTCAGGAAAGGGCGCATAATAAAACCATCGGTTGCACCAATAAGTTTCATAACATTAATGGTATCGCGACGACTGAAAATATTGAGGCGTACACTGTTACCAATCACCAATAGCAGGGCGACAACCATCAATGAACCAATCACCAAAGCAATTTGCCCTACTAATGAAGTCAACGTTGAGAGCCGAGCAAACCAACTATCATCCATTCTAACTTCATCAACACCGGGTATCTTCGTCACGGTATCACGCAAATTCACCATCAATTGTTGATCGCTTGGGTCCATAACAGGAGTCACAATTGCTACCGCAGGCAATGGATTCTCTTCTAACATATCTAATGCACTGCTAAAGCCAGACCAAGAACGGAATTCCACCAGCGAGTCTTGCCGTGAAAGATAGTTCACCTCACCCACTTTCTCTAAAGCTTCTATTTTTTTGATCGTTGCTTCAGCCAATGAATCATCAAGAGATTTATCAAGATAAACGGTTAATTGTGGAGTGGGATACCACTGCTCTGCCGCAGTTGAAACATTTTTCCACACAATATAAAAGATGCTAGGTAATGTTAATGAAATGGCGACTACCATTACCGTTAGAAAGGAAGAAAGAGGTTGGCGTAAAAAATCAGCCATGGTATTACGCCATGCATAACGCCATTGTTCACGTCTTCCCCCTTTTAGCGCCTTGGTTTTTGCGCCTGGCGTTGGCATTGATTTACGGGAACTTTTTGCTTTAGCCATTTTGTCCTCCCACCATTCTGCCTTGCCCTAATGTAAGAATTCGATAATTTCTACGCTCAATCAAAGACATATCATGTGTTGCCATTAACACAGTGACGCCTACACGATTAAACTCTTCAAAAAGACGCATTATGCCTTCTGAAAGCTCACCATCAAGGTTGCCCGTTGGCTCATCCGCAAGCAAAACCGTTGGCTTATTCACAACAGCACGAGCAATACCTACACGCTGTTGTTCACCACCAGAAAGTTGGATCGGATAATTTTTAGCTTTATCCAAAAGCCCCACTTTATCTAAAGCTGCGGAAACTCTGCGTCTAATATCCTCTTCACTTGCGCCAGCAATAATCAGTGGAAGAGAGACATTGTCATAAACCGTTCTATCCATCAATAAATGGTGATCCTGGAAGAT
The DNA here is from genome assembly GCF_040139345.1 of Proteus sp. fly-1067. NCBI lineage: Bacteria > Pseudomonadati > Pseudomonadota > Gammaproteobacteria > Enterobacterales > Morganellaceae > Proteus > Proteus sp. fly-1067. The sequence goes on from NZ_JBEEUL010000010.1 coordinate 95,843, forward strand.
CATCCCAATTTGACGACGCAGAAAAGGGATCTCACTATTTTTCAATCTGCTAATATCATGCCCAGCAAACCAAATAGCGCCATCACTAGGACGTTCTATTCCACAAATTAACTTAAGCAATGTACTTTTACCGGCACCCGAGTGACCCGTTAAAAAAGCCATTTCTCCAGGGCGAAGATGGAAATCAACTCCCTGTAATGCTTGTCTTCCACCTAAATAAGCCTTGCTGACGTGTTCGAAGCGGATCATTACAACTACTCCTCGCGGGCAAACAGAGCCTCAATAAAATCGTCGGCCTTAAACGGACGTAGATCTTCAATACCTTCACCTACCCCGATATAACGGATAGGAATACTAAACTGATCAGCAATAGAGAAAATAACTCCCCCCTTTGCTGTACCATCGAGTTTAGTCAATGTTAATCCAGTTAGCCCAACAGTTTCATTAAAGAGTTTAGCCTGACTGACTGCATTTTGCCCGGTACTTGCATCTAACGTCAGCATCACTTCATGTGGTGCTTCTTCGTCTAATTTCTTCATAACACGAACGATTTTTTTCAGCTCTTCCATTAAATGGGATTTATTCTGCAATCGTCCTGCGGTATCTGCAATAAGAACATCGACACCTTTTGCCTGTGCTGATTGGATCGCATCAAAAATTACTGATGCAGGATCAGCACCGGTATGTTGTGCAACAACCGGAATATTATTACGCTCACCCCAAACTTGTAACTGTTCAACCGCCGCAGCACGGAAGGTATCACCAGCCGCTAACATGACAGATTTACCTTCAGCTTGATATTGTCGCGCTAATTTCCCGATTGTGGTTGTCTTACCCACACCATTAACTCCGACCATTAAAATAACAAAAGGTTTTTTACCTTCAATATTTAATGGCTTATCAACTTTCGTTAAGATCTCGCTCATCTCTTCACGTAATTTGCCGTAAAGGGCTTCAGCATCTTTAAGATCTTTATGTGTTGCGTGTTTGGTCAGGCTGGAGATGATTTTAGTCGTGGTTTCCATTCCCACATCAGCGATTAAGAGTTGTTCTTCTAACTCTTCAAAAAGCTCATCATCAATTTTCTTACCACGAAATAGGCCAAGGAATCCTGAACCTAAGTTCTGGCGAGTTTTCAGTAAGCCTTTTTTCAGTCGGCTAAAGAAACCTTCTCTTTTAGGTTTTTCTTGTTCAATAACTTTATCTGCCAGCACTTCTTCGCGTAAAGATTCAATATCTTCAGCTTCTGCTTGCGCAATAGCGAGACGTTCGTTTTCTTCTTCTTGCGCAAGGCGTTGAGCTTCGGCTTCTTGAGCTAGACGCTCTTGTTCGATACGTTGCGCTTCTAAACGCTCTTGCTCTGCTTTCAGCTCTGCTTGGCG
>NZ_JBEEUL010000010.1:97324-162295 GCF_040139345.1 Proteus sp. fly-1067
GCTTGGCGCTGGGCTTCTTCTTGCGCAAGGCGTTGAGTTTCAGCTTCTTGAGCTAGACGCTCTTGTTCGATACGTTGTGCTTCTAAACACTCTTGCTCTGCTTTCAGCTCTGCTTTCAGCTCTGCTTGGCGCTGGGCTTCTTCTTGCGCAAGGCGTTGAGCTTGTGCCTCTTGAACCAGACGTGCTTGTTCTGCATGCTCAGCTTCTAGACGCACTTGTTCTGCATCTATTTCTGCTTGGCGTTGTGCTTTTTCTTGTGCTAAACGTTGTTTTTCGGCTTCCTGTGCCAATCTATCTTGCACAACACGTTGCGCTTCTTGGCGCTCTACTTCTAAACGTTCTTGCTCCGCTTTTAGTTCTGCTTGGCGAACAGCTTCTTCTTGTGCTTCTTTTGCCAAACGTTCTTTTTCTAAACGCTCTTCTTCTAAGCGTTGCTGTTCTTTCTCTTGCTCAATATTTTCTTCTTTGTTACGCCCAAAACCGAGCCACGAGAAAAAACCTTTTTTTTCTTTTGCCATTAGCTACTAAACTCCTCGCACTAAATCATGGCGCGATTACATTGACGATATTGAAAATAATAATGAAGTCTATCATTTGATCATGGATAAACGCATCTTTTATACGAATTTTATGGTAAATTATTCCGGATTAAATCAAGGGAAGTCATCAAGATATCAATAGACACATATCCCTTATTCAAAAAGACACTCCAGAAATCACGTTTAAACGATATAAATCAAAATAATATGGCCAAAAAACCACAAAAAGCCCCAATGGGACAAATTAGAATAATTGGGGGTAAATGGCGTGGTCGTAAACTTCCTGTTCTCGATAGTCAAGGATTACGACCAACAACCGATAGAGTGAAAGAAACGCTCTTTAATTGGCTTATGCCCATCATCCAAGATGCTCGCTGTCTCGACTGCTTTGCAGGTAGTGGTGGCTTGGGAATTGAGGCCCTTTCTCGCTATGCTCGTGAAACGACTTTTATCGAATATGAGCGCCCTGTTGCTCAACAAATTACTGCAAATTTAGCCTTACTAAATGCTGATAATGGACATGTTATTCAAGACAGCGCATTATCCTTTCTCGCAAAACAAGGCACGCCTTATAATGTGGTTTTTTTAGATCCTCCTTTTCATAAAGGCATGTTGTCTGACACTGTCCAATTATTAGAAAATAACGGTTGGTTAGCACAAGATTGCTATATTTATATTGAGGAAGAAGTTAAAGCACAGACTTATACACTGCCAATCAATTGGACATTGCATAGAGAGAAGATCGCTGGACAAGTTGCGTATCGCCTCTATATTCGCAGTTTATCTGCTTAATTTTTTATGGAGTTGTTATGTTAATCTTTTTTGGCCGACTTTTAATGGTCGGCGTTTGGGGCTTTCTATTTTTAAATATTATTTCCCCTTTTCCTAAGCCATTAAAATACTTTATGGATATTGCATTGATTTTTATGGTAATTATGCATGGTTTACAAATTGTCATGTATAAAGCAGGTCAGCCTAAAGATCAAAAACCTTCCACTGGATTACAATTTCGTATTTTCTTCTTTGGTATTTTTGAATTATTAAAAATACAAAAAGAGCTACGAAAAGAATACGAAGAAAAACAGAAAAATAAAACGAAACAATAACTGTCATCTTCGTATATCCTCGCAATTATCTGGGGTTACCCATCAACCCCAGAGGTTGCCAATCTTATAAACACTTTCGCTTATTTATTATTTTGCTCATCGATTGGCATATCTGTTTCAAATTGTACAAAACGACTGCCCTGCATAAACAAACGTCCTTTCATTTCAGGTTCGATATTTTGATAAGATGATTTATCAATATTCAAGACCAAATCTTTACGTTCATCAGTGGTTAAACGAAAGGTCACTTGATAATAATAAGTTGTTTCTGGGCCATTCACGTCATTTTCTCTTGAGCGTCGTTCATTTGCCGCAATTTCTTTTTTATCAATGACTTCAACCATATAAAGTTTTACAGGTGAGTTATCGTCACTTATTCGTTGTTTTCGCTGTTCAAAAAAACGATAAGTTGCCGATGCGATAATAATGATCAGTACTGCAATACCGATAATCGCTGCTTTATTCATTACATTAATTCCTATCGTTATATAGATTAAAAAGCAGTGTGCTTTATATTATTTTAATAAGTCTGTCAGTTTCGTCATTAACCGCTATTCTTAAATTAAGCTTTCTGTTATGAATAATAAAACAGTTCTGAATATAAGGAAGATATTATGAGTTGGCCTTTTCTCGCAGTATTATTCTCAGGATGGCTTTATATTGATGCAGCATATCGTGGGCCGAATTGGCAACGATGGTTATTCCGTCCTATCACGTTACTTCTTTTATTACTTTGGGCATGGCAAGTTCCTGAACACAATATTAATAGTTACCTGATTGTCGGTGCGTTATTAGCAACACTACTTTCTGATGTCCTAAGAATATTTGATGGTAAGTATTTACTACCGTCTTTCGCATTGATTTTTCTAAGCTACATACTTTATATGGTGAGTTTTTTACTACCATTACAGCTCTCGTTTTATCTTCCTTTACTTGGATTCGTTATTCTTGCTTTCATTATCATTCTAGCTATTGTTTGGACTAAGCTCGATAAATTAGCCATTCCAGCCTCTCTAACTTTATTAGCTGCATTTGCTATGTTTTGGATTGCTGGTGAAAAATTTTTCTACTTAAGCAATGATTACAACTTATCAGTGATGATAGGTTCATTATTGTTAGTGATTGCTTACTCAATATGGCTAATCAACCGCTTCCGCTTCTCATTTTCGGCTTCTAAAGGGCTTGTCAGTGCCTGTTATTTTATTGGGCATTTCTTTATTGTTAGAGCCTTATTCCTTTAGTTTTCATCAACCCCTTGATTTAAATCTTTAAATCAAGGGGTTAGATTTCTAATTTAATTCGCACTTTTTGCCAATTATTTTCTGTCACATACCTTGACTCTGGACTCTACTCCAAGCTGTAAAGTACTTATCAAATAAATGTCTTTAGAACTTTACTTCGTTGAACAAGGAGAGCCAGTTATGACTAAACATGCTCATCAACACGATAATCATAAACATACCGATGCTTGTTGCTCAAGTTCTCAATGCTGTTCAGGCCACTCAGAGAATAGTACGCACTCACATACTGAAAGCGGGCATTCTCATACCAAGATAGATAAAAGTGATCCTGAATGCGAGGATGAGCATCACCACGGGCACTCCCACGAACATGATCATAGCCATAATGGGCATAACCATGCTCATGGAAGCTGTGATATCAACGCCCCTGTTTCTAACATTGAGCCAGAAAAAGTTGCACAACAACGCTTTAGCTGGAAAGTACAAGGAATGGATTGCCCAAGTTGCGCTCAAAAAATTGAAACCGCGGCACTCAAAGTCACAGGCGTAAAACAAGCAAAAGTGCTTTTTGCCACTGAAAAACTGGTTGTTGATGCGGATAGTGATTTACGTGCTGATGTCATTGCTGCAATTAACAGTGCAGGCTTTGAGCTTTTTGACCTCTCCTCACCCCAATCTCAAAAAGTCGCTAAACAAAGCTTCTTAAAAGAAAGTTCATTTGTCATTGTCTTGGCACTTTTAATGGTGATTAGCTGGGGTACTGAATTTATTGATCCTCAAGCAGGTCGCGCAGCCTTTATTGCAACAACCTTAATTGGTTTATTCCCCATTGTGAAAAAGTCCTTACAACTTATTCGCAGTGGCACACCATTTGCTATCGAAACATTAATGAGCGTTGCTGCAATTGGTGCACTATTTATTAATGCTACCGAAGAAGCAGCAATGGTTATTTTGCTGTTTATGATTGGCGAAATGTTAGAGTCTTACGCTGCAGGCCGTGCTCGTCGTGGTGTAAGTGCATTAATGGCACTAGTGCCAGAAGAAGCAACATTAGTCAAAGACGGCAAAAAACAAACAGTTCCTGTTGCGCAACTTCGCCCTGGCGATATTATCGAAATTGCCCCAGGTTCTCGGTTGCCAACGGATGCAGAATTAGTCAGTCCATTTGCAAGTTTTGATGAAAGTGCATTAACGGGTGAATCCGTACCAGTAGAGCGTTTACAAGGCGAAAAAGTGGCTGCTGGTTGTTTATCTGTTGATAGATCAGTCCAAATGAAAGTGGTCTCTGAACAAGGGCAAAATGCTATCGACCGTATTTTGCAATTGATTGAAGAAGCTGAAGAGCGCAGAGCTCCAATTGAACGCTTTATTGACCGCTTTAGCCGTTACTATACACCTGCGATTATGCTGTTCTCTGCGCTGGTTATTATTGTTCCACCACTGTTGTTCTCACAACCTTGGGAAACATGGATTTATCGCGGCTTAACGCTATTACTGATTGGTTGTCCTTGTGCTTTAGTTATCTCAACACCCGCAGCAATTACTTCAGCATTAGCGGCAGCAACTAAGCGCGGAGCACTGATCAAAGGTGGCGCAGCATTAGAACAATTAGGTACAGTTAATACTGTCGCACTAGATAAAACTGGCACATTAACAGAAGGGAAACCTCAAGTTACTGATGTTGTGGCTGAAACCGGATTTAATGAAAAAGATATCCTAACTTTTGCATCATCCGTAGAAATTGGCTCTCATCACCCATTAGCAAAAGCTATTATCAATAAGGCGCAAGAAAACGGTGTACTTGTTGTTGAAGCTGAAGATCGCAAAGCTTTAGCGGGCAAAGGAATTGAAGGTTATTTAAATAGCCAACATATTCTAGTGAGTGCGCCTTCGCAGTTATCAGAAGCCACGTCACTCTCTTCTCAGTGGCAACAAGAAGTTGCGCGTCTTGAAGACGAAGGCAAAACCGTTGTTGTCGTATTAAAAGAGAGTCAGCTTATTGGTGTTATTGCTATGCAAGATACCTTACGCAATGATGCTGTCGAATCAATGAAGTTATTGAAAGAGATGAATATCAATGCCGTAATGCTAACGGGTGATAATCCAAGAGCAGCCGCGGCTATTGCGAAAAAACTAGGTATGGATTTCCGAGCAGGATTACTACCTGAAGATAAAGTCACTTCAGTAATGGAAATCAGCAAAACACATAACACCATGATGGTGGGCGATGGTATCAATGACGCACCAGCAATGAAGGCGGCAACCATTGGTGTTGCAATGGGAAGCGGTACTGACGTTGCGCTTGAAACTGCTGATGCTGCCTTGACGCATAACCGTTTAACGGGCTTGCCTGAAATTATTAAGCTATCTCGTGCTACTCGTAAAATTATTCGTGAAAATATTACAATAGCACTGGGCTTAAAAGCCATATTCTTAGTGACCAGCTTATTAGGTATAACTGGGCTTTGGGTTGCAGTTCTTGCTGACTCCGGCGCAACAGCACTGGTTACTGCCAATGCAGTAAGACTGTTAAGAGTCAAAATTAACGCCTCACATAAAGAGTAAGCACGCTAAAATAACAAAACCCAAACCTCAGTTAATCTGGGGTTTGGGTTATTTTTTAGCGCAAAGATAAGCAATATTTACAGCATAAATTACAGATTGCTCTCTTTTTTACGGATCAAATAGCGATAAGGTGCAGATTCAGTCTCTTGATTTAATAAATCATGTTCCATAAAACGGCAAAAGCCGGGAATATCACGCACTGTGGCAGGATCATCCGCAATCACTAAAAGTGTCTCACCTAATGCCATATTTCTTATGGTTTTACGCACTAACATTACTGGCTCAGGGCAACGTAGGCCTAGCGTATCTAATGTTTTAGTTGCATCGTCAAATTGAGCATTCATTCTATTAACCATTTTTCTTACACTGACAGATGCCATTATTATATCTCTCTTTCGTGTTCACATCACGGCACATTAAGCACAAAGGTATTCCCTCTAACCTTTGCTTTTGTTGCGCAACAGGCGTATTATGCGCATCCTCTCATTGAAGAGATAAATCACTGTTTTATTGGGTTCCCTCACCCCAATCACTAAAAAGGTACAATTTATGTATACGTTTACTCCCCGCCAAAAAGCGGTGGCGCTATTATGGCTTTCTTTGTTCCACATCCTGATAATTACATCCAGTAACTATCTTGTGCAGTTACCTATCTCCATTTTTGGTTTCCATACCACTTGGGGTGCCTTTACTTTTCCGTTTATTTTTCTGGCAACAGATTTAACGGTTCGTATTTATGGCGCACCACTTGCCAGACGCATTATTACCGCTGTTATGCTCCCTGCATTAGCGATTTCTTACCTGATCTCAACGCTCTTTTTCCAAGGAAGTTGGCAAGGCTTTGCCTCACTCACTGATTTCAACATCATGGTGGCAAGGATCGCAACAGCAAGCTTTATGGCTTATGTGCTAGGTCAAATAATGGATGTGTCTGTCTTTAATCGTTTAAGACAACAACAAAAATGGTGGGTAGCACCAAGTGCAGCGATGTTCTTTGGTAATTTACTCGACACACTCGCCTTCTTCTTTATTGCCTTTTACCGTAGTACAGACGCATTTATGGCGGCGAATTGGGTAGAAATTGCATTGGTTGACTATGTGTTTAAATTGACCATTTGTATGCTGTTCTTCTTGCCTGCATATGGTGTTTTGTTGAATTTTATTTTGCGTCACTTTTTCGCACAAGAAAATAAAAAACAAGATTACGTGGAAGTTCACTAATAAATTCTCTCATTCTCTCTATTGAGAATGAGAGAATAAATAAATCATCAATTTGTTGTTTTTTTAAATGTCATCAATATTTTTATGCACTTATATCCTATATGGTAACCAATTGATGTAATAGCTTTTGCTAACGATGATGTTTGAGGTGTGAATACTTTCTTTTTACAGTCACTGGTTAATGTCATATTTCCTGTTTCATTTGTTTTACCATTAAATCCAGCGACTTTTATATTCAATCTATTTGCCATATATTGCGCACTGGAACATCGCCCTCCCATTGCACTATAACAAGATTGCAGTATTAACATGGTTGAAGTATTAGATACCGCAGAAATATGTTTATTTATTTCTTTAACATAATCGTCCATCAAACCTGTTGAAACAGACATTGAGATAAATCTAGATTTACTCTCACTCTCAACTATCGTTAATTTCTTTAAATGTGCAAAAAATGGAGCACCATGCCCTAGAGCTTTTATTTGATTCATAAGACCTTCTAATAATATTGACGAATACGCCAATATTATTTTTTATTTAAAATAATTTTTCATACAAAAAAAGCCTATTTTTCAATGAACGTACTATTTTTATTAAAATATTTATATTCTTAATTAATATCACAGCATATCAAGTATGATGGAGAGACAATAAGAGTATTATTGTCACTCACACATTAATACATCACATACAGATTTTCGCTCGTTTCACCAATAAACAGTAGGAGTCTATTATGTTAAAAGTTATTCAATCCCCCGCTAAATATATTCAAGGGCCTGATGCGTTATTTCATATTGGTAAGTACGCGAAGCCTTTTGGCAATAGAGCATTGATTATTGCTGATAAATTTGTCATGGAATTAGTCGGCAGTACCGTTAAAGACAGTATGTCTCAATATGAAGTGAATGGGCATTTTGAACTGTTTAATGGTGAGTGTACACATAACGAAATTAATCGTTTATCCGAACTCGCAAAAGCCCAAGCATCGCTTGTGATCATCGGCGTTGGTGGTGGTAAAACACTCGATACCGCCAAAGCTGTTGCTTATAAATGCCAGCTCCCTGTCGTGATATCCCCTACCATTGCCTCCACTGATGCACCAACCAGTGCCCTTTCTGTCATTTATACAGAGCTCGGTGCATTCGATAGCTATCTATTTTACCCAACCAACCCTGATGTGGTTGTTATGGATACCAATGTTATCGCTTCTGCGCCTGCCCGTTTATTAGTTGCAGGTATGGGTGATGCTTTAGCAACTTACTTTGAAGCAAGAGCCTGTAGCAACGCACAAAAACAAACCATGGCAGGTGGTAAATCAACACTTGCAGCGCTTGCTTTAGCTGAACTTTGCTATAACACTCTTTTAGAAGATGGCTATAAAGCAAAACTTGCAGTAAGCCGAGGTGTTTGTACAACGGCAGTCGAAAATATTATCGAAGCTAATACCTTCTTAAGTGGTATTGGTTTTGAAAGTGCAGGCCTTGCTGCTGCTCATGCTATTCATAATGGATTTACTGCGCTAGAAGAGTGTCACCATATGTATCATGGCGAAAAAGTTGCCTTTGGTACATTAGTGCAATTAGTGTTAGAAAATAGCTCATTAGAAGAGTTAGAAGAATTCCTCGACTTCTGTATTTTAGTGGGATTGCCTGTCACCTTAGAAGAATTAGGTATCAATGCCACAGGTGATGAGCTGAATGAAAAAATCATGGCCGTGGCTGAGTTAAGTTGTGCTGAAGGTGAGACAATTTACAACATGCCATTTGATGTTGATTCAGATAAAGTTTACGCCGCAATTTTAACTGCCGACCAATTAGGACGGGAATGGCTTTATTAAAGCCTGAGTAAACAGGGAGTGTTTATCTCCCTGTTTGCATTTACAAAAAAGGGTGCTTTATGGTCAGTATCGTATTAGTTTCAAAGAGCCTTACGCTTGCCAATGGTATTAAAGAACTCGTTAATCAGACTGTAGATCGCCAAGTAAAAATTGCCATTGCGACCAATTATCAAACACCTTTAGATCTCACAAATGAAGTATCTCCAGAAACTATACTCACAGCAATCAAAAAGTGTTATAGCAAACAAGGTGTACTTGTTTTACTTGATACTTATCATTCAGCGCAAAATGCCGCACTTGCAATCGCGAATCTCGAGCATACCATTGCAGCTAACGTCGCATTAAGCTCTGCCCCTATTGTTGAGGGAACACTAGCGGCAGCCAATAGCATTGCGCTCGGTGCTTCTCTTGAAGAAGCGGAAAAAGCAGCACATAAAACCATTACGATAAAGAAACTTCAATTAGGGGAAAATCTCCCTAACTTTAACATTCACCCCAAAAATACTAATTACGAACCTGTCAGAACTATAACCGCACCTGTTTGGCTATACCCTTATCATCGTTTCGTGATCCCTCGTAAAGAAATATCCGCTCACTTATTACTTGAAGAGCAAAAACGTCTCGTAAAAGCCATTGAGCGCTCCAAAAAGGATATAGACTGGTTAACCGAAGAAACCTATCGCAAGATTGGCGAGCAATATACTCATATTTTTTCTAGTCATCGTTTCTTATTAGAAAATGCAGAATTACAACTAACAGTGTGTAGCATGATAAGTAAACATCACTGTAATGCTGAGTTTGCCCTACAACAGACATTTATTGATTTAATAGATACTTATGCGCAAATGGATGATGATAATATGCGTGCTCGTGAAAGTGATTTAGATGATATTTTATCTCGATTACTACGCTATTTAACTTCTGCTCCTCCTCCAATCACGCATCCTCCCTATCCAAATGCTATTCTAGTGACAAAACAACTTCATCCATCAACATTAATTGCTTTTGATACCCATAGAATTAAAGGAATTTTATTGAGCCATGGGAATCCACTATCTAACACAACTTTATTAGCAAATGCATTAGATATCCCCATTATTAATGAGGCCGGAAAACAGGCATTATCGCTGACTAATGGGCAAAATATCACACTTAAAAAAGTCCAAAATATTTGGCTTTACCAAAATACCTATATCTCTCATTAAAAAATAAAAGTATTTAAATAACCTGTGCTCCACAATATCAGGTTATTTAATTTCCTTATTTCCTTATTTTCTTATTTTCTTATTTTCTTATTTTCTTATTTTTCACATGTTTTTTTATTAAAAATAAAAAAAGGGAATAAAAGATCCTCTTTTACTCCCTAGCTGCTTGTTATCTTAGTAATCAATTACTTTTTTATTATCGGATAGGCAATACTTATAATGCTCTTGCCAATAAACTAATGGGGTGCTCACATTTTTTCGTTGTTGACATCTCAATTTGCCATTTACAGGTTTCGCAGTCTGTAATAACGAGATCACATCCACTCTCTTCAATTTGACGGAATAAGCCCGCCCCAATGCCTTGAGCAACATCGTAGTTTTCAGATTTAAAACCATAAGTTCCGGCGATACCACAGCATTGAGAATCAAGAACAATCACCTCAACACCAGGGATACGTTTAATTAAATCAATGGAATATGCCGTCCATCCCATTTTTTCCATATGGCAAGGAGTGTGATATGCCACTTTTAACGGGGTATGTTTCAGTGGTAATTCACGGCCATCTTCCAGTAAGCGATAAATATAACGTGTCGCTAATTCGATATTTTCACGTACTTTTGATGTATCAACATCAAGGATATGTTCATACTCATCACGAATAGTGAAAGTACAGGTTGATGATGTTGCAACAACAGGAATATTGTTTTCAACAATTTTTTCTGTCAGAGATTCAAGGTTCACTGCGGCTTGTTTTTTGGCTTGTTTAACAAAACCATTCGCAATTAATGCAACACCACAGCATTTTTCACGTTTTAATAACTGAACACCAATATCCATTTTGTTGAATACTTTAACTAAATCTTTCCCTAATTGTGGGTGATTATAGTTAGCATAACAACCATGGAAGAAAGCAACTTGATCTTTAAAGCGTGCCTGCTCTTCAGCTTGTTTTTTCATCCATGTTCTAAATGTACCAAAAGAGTATTTTGGTAATTCACGACGATGGTCGATTTTAAGCGCTTTATCCAAGATTTTACGAACTGGTTTTAATCCGGTAATAGTATTTACTATCGGCGCCATTGGCGTGGATAATGTTCCCATTAAATCCGTATGACTTAAAATAGCATCACGAATTTTAGGTGTTTTGGTATTGTAGTTCAGTTTCGCTCGCGAAATGATATCACCAATTTTTACATCTGACGGACATGCGACTTCACAACGCTTACAGTTAGTGCAATATTTCAATGCTTCATCATAAAGCATTGGATCTTTTAAGCGTAAACGCTCACCATCAGGACCTGCTTGTTTAGGACCCGGATAAAGTGGATTTACTTTTGCAACTGGGCAGTAAGTGGTACAAACTGTACACTTAATGCAAGCTTCAAAACTGTTATCTTGTAAACTCATTGTGCTGCCTCCACAACCGCAGATGTGGTCTGTTCTGATTTATGATGCTGTAAAATTTGTTGCGCGGCATAAAGAGCACTAATCATTGAAACACCAGCACCACAACCTTCATTTAGCGGATCAAATCCACCTAACACAGCACCCACAGCATAGACATTGTCTAATACTTCACCATATTTCATGGGCCTTAATTGGCTATCGGTATTAACACCAAAGCGCATATAGGGCTGTTTCGCAAAGACATTCTCTTGCGTCCACTCATTACGAGGTAATACCTCTAACAAATCCAGCTCCATTAAAGGCTCATAAACACGATCGAACTCGGCAATTAAGCCATTATTGAAAAAACTACCCGTTGCTAATACCACATGCTCACTACGAATAGGAATATCAGTGTGATTTCTAGTGTGAACGCCTGTAACAGTGTTACCCACTAAGTCAACTTCCTCTGCGCGATCACCTGGCATAATTAAACCGCCCGCTTTTTGAAAACGCAGTTTTAATGCTTGATGTAGACGAATTCCTAATAGAGAAGGTGGCAATGTTGGTAATAGACAAATCGGTTTACCTACTAACTGTTGCAGTAATGTCACAGGCTCTTCAGCATCAAGCCCAATACATGCAGGTAAAATAATCGCCTCAGCACTGTCGTCAACATGCTTTTTCAGTTCGTCAGCTAACGCTTGTGTGTTTTCAGGTTTATCTAAATAACGCGCAATATTAACTGCTCTAAATTCACTTGGATTATCACGCAATCTATCTAATAACGGTAAGTGGATATGATAAGGAATTGCTTCAACACCTTGCTCATTAAGCGTATTGCTTGCAAATTGAGGTTGAAAATCTAAGAAACCTTCAATTCCTACCACGGCCAACTTTTTCCATGGTAATGCTTTATCAATACCATGAATAGGAACTCGCTTTGGACTCATCCAACTCATACGAGAGCGCCCTACTGGCGTAATACGATAATGGTTTTCATCACCACTACCTTGATACTCAAGACCACTTGTACTTGCCAACAATGCCTGAGCTTGTTCAATTAAAGTTGAAACTTGAATTTCACCAATACGGCTATAAGGGTGTTTTGGCGCTAACTCTGCTAACGTTGCCAGAGCTTTTTTAGGCTGAGTCACCGCTGTTCCATCAGGAAGATGAGTTAATAAATCCAGTGAACCTGATGAAAAATGCAACGCACTTTGACCATTACTAATGATTGCACAAGACTTACCGGCTTCGGCAAGACGAATACCCGCAGTTAACCCTGCCAGTCCGCTACCTATAATGATGACGTCAAATTTCATTATCTGCCTCCGCTGAAGCTGTTTTTTCAATCATATCTGCATCTAAACCACATAAACCTTGATAAACCCAACTGGTAAACTCACTTTCACGTAATGCATTGCCCCAAGCAATTGGTCGAATACCTTTCCAACGCTCATTCAAGAAATGAGCAAGTTGCTGCTCTGATTCGTGAGGAGTAGTAACTTGTAAACGGTTTAATAATCCAGCGGCACGACAAGCACAAAGTTCACCTTGGCAAGTTCCCATACCCACACGAGTACGACGACGCAAATCAAGTAAGTTATTAACTGTTAAAGAGTTAACCGCATAGCGAACTTCGGCCGCTGTTACCGCTTCACATTCGCATACTAAGCTTTTATCAATACGTTCATTGCTCAGTAATTTATTCGCTAAATCACCATGGCGATAAACCGCTGAACCACGAATTGGTGCAGGTAATGAAACAACGCTACGTAATGCTTGCTCCGCAGATTGGCGAGAGCCAGGTAATGCCTCTTCTGCAGTGGTACATTTCGCAGAGACATTTAATTTCTCACATATTTTATCTGTCGCCCATTCGGCCATTAAACGGTAAGTCATTAATTTACCGCCCGTAATGGTAATAAAGCCCTCTAATCCATCACGTTGCGCATGGTCGAGTAAAACAATACCACGGCTAACATTACGGCCTGATGGATCATCATCACTTGCCACTAAAGGACGTACACCAGCATAAGCACGTAGAATTCGAGTTTGAGCCAGTTTTGGCGCTAACATTGAACCTTCACGAATAAGAATATCGACTTCTTCAGGGGTGACATACATATTGTCAATTTCATCGTAAGGTACGCGTGTTGAAGTTGTACCAATTAATGAAATCGTATCGCCAGGTACTAAAATATCGGCATCTGCAGGTTTACGACAACGATTGATCACCATATTGTTAATGCGATGACCTAAAATCAGTAATGCACCTTTTGCTGGGAACATTCGAACTTTTAATTCACCGTATTCAGCAATTTTTTGTCCCCAAATACCGCCAGCATTCGCCACAATTTGTGCGCGAATTTCATACATTCTTTTCGTTTGATGATCGTAAACTTTGACACCTTTAACACGGTCACCTTCACGAATAAGACCAACGACTTCATGATAAGTCAGGACTTGTGCGCCATGTTCGCGAGCATCTAACATATTTGCCGCGGTTAAACGAAAAGGATCGACTGTGCCATCAGGTACTTTAACTGCACCGATTAAATTCGGGTTAACAGAAGGCTCTAAGCGAATAGCTTCTTCGGGTGAAATCGCTTGAGCATCAATACCTGCTGCTTGGCAAGATTGAATAAAAGTCTGTTGAAACTCTAAAGAATCTTCAGGTAGGGTAATAAAAAGGCCATCCGTCTTTTCTACACAATGACGAGCGACCCGTTTTAAGATCATATTCTCTTCAATACACTCACGCGCTGACTCAGGATCGGTTACTGCATAACGCGCACCACTGTGTAACAACCCATGATTTCGACCGGTTGCACCGGTTGCAATATCGTGTCTTTCTAGCAGAACGCAACGTAATCCACGGCGTGCACAGTCTCTTGCCATGCCTGCACCGGTTGCTCCTCCGCCAATAATAATGACATCTGTTTCTGTCACTGGTGAACCGCTCATCATAGAGATGCCCTCTCACATTACATTCAGCAAACGCTTAATTATTCTTTAGCGTTAATTATAGTGTATAAGATACACAAAAAGTGTGGTTAATGTTTGATAATGAGCAAAAACGAAAGAGAAACGCTCACGAGTGAAAAATTAAAACCACATATGTGATACTAATCACAAATTATTTAACAAAAAGTATTTGATAAAGTTAACATATCACTCAAAATTGCACATCTTGAAAAATTATTCGACAACTGAGTAATACCTCACAGTAAATTTGATTGTATAAGTTTACTATTAAGTTCGTTAAAGAAAATTTTTTGATAATTTCACTGTTCGTTTTGTCATTATTTAATATCAACATATTAAAATAAAAGCCATCGGAGGCTAATATGTTAAGTCTGTTTAGACCTGCGCCACATAAAGCGCGTTTGCCAAAAGAGCAGATAGATCCTGTCTATCGTCGCCTACGTTGGCAGATCTTTATGGGGATTTTCTTCGGTTATGCTGCTTATTATTTAGTAAGAAAAAACTTTGCGTTAGCAATGCCTTACCTCGTAGAAGAAGGGTTTTCTAAAGGTGACCTAGGTTTTGCTTTATCAGGGATCTCGATTGCTTACGGTTTCTCTAAGTTTATCATGGGCTCATTCTCTGACCGCGCTAACCCTCGTTATTTCTTACCAGCAGGTCTTATTTTAGCGTCTCTAGTGATGCTATTTATGGGCTTTGTACCATGGGCAACTTCGAGCATTATGATAATGTTCGTTCTGTTGTTCCTTTGTGGTTGGTTCCAAGGTATGGGTTGGCCTCCTTGTGGACGTACCATGGTGCACTGGTGGTCACAGAAAGAACGTGGCGGTATCGTTTCGATTTGGAACTGTGCACATAACGTTGGCGGTGGCTTACCTCCATTACTGTTCTTATTAGGTATGGCGTGGTTTAACGACTGGAAAGCAGCGTTATATATGCCAGCATTTGCCGCGATCTTAGTTGCTATGATTGCATTCGCATTAATGCGCGATACCCCTCAATCATGTGGTTTACCTTCAATTGAAGAGTACAAAAACGACTATCCACCTGATTATAAAGAAACTGACGAACAAGAACTGACTGCAAAAGAAATCTTTATGAAGTATGTGTTCCCTAACAAACTTCTGTGGATGATTGCGATTGCGAACGTGTTCGTTTACTTACTGCGCTACGGCGTGCTGGACTGGTCACCGACTTACCTGCGTGAAGTAAAACACTTTGCAATGGATAAATCATCATGGGCTTACTTCTTATACGAATACGCAGGTATTCCGGGCACACTGCTGTGTGGTTGGATGTCGGATAAAGTGTTCAAAGGTAACCGTGGTGCAACAGGTGTGTTCTTTATGACCTTAGTAACTATCGCAACTATCGTATTCTGGATGAACCCAGCGGGTAACCCGAATGTTGATATGGCGTGTATGTTAATCATCGGTTTCTTAATCTACGGCCCTGTTATGTTGATTGGCCTGCATGCCCTTGAGCTTGCACCGAAAAAAGCAGCAGGTACAGCAGCCGGCTTTACTGGACTATTCGGTTACTTAGGTGGTTCTGTTGCAGCGAGTGCTATCGTAGGTTACACCGTTGACTACTTCGGCTGGGATGGTGGCTTTATGGTCATGATCGGCGGTAGTGCACTGTCTGTTGTGTTATTACTTATCGTGATGGTTACTGAAACCAAACACAAACGTGAAATGCTTCAGAAGTACGAATAATCGCTAACTGATTATTTATGAAATTGATTAAATCTCATCTCTAAAAACCAAGCCACATCCGTTATTTGATGTGGCTTTTTTATTGCCAACTGTACATAACATTATTGTACGTAGAATTAAAATGGAGCAGCTTTATGAGTACATCTTTTAGACTAAAACCGTTAGTTGCAGGCGTTCTTTTAACTCTATCTTTAAGTGCAATCGCACAAGCGGCAAGTGATAAAGTCGTTATCGCTCACCGTGGTGCAAGTGGTTATTTGCCTGAACATACTCTACCTGCTAAAGCATTGGCGTATGCGCAAGGTGCAGATTATCTAGAACAAGACTTGGTGATGACCAAAGATAATGAATTGGTTGTCTTACATGACCACTATCTTGATCGTGTAACAGATGTGGCTGAGCGTTACCCTGATAGAGCAAGAAAAGACGGTCGCTACTATGCTATCGACTTTACGCTTGAAGAGATCAAAGGACTGAAATTTACCGAAGGCTTCGATATCGTTGACGGTAAAAAAGTCCAAAGTTATCCAAATCGTTTCCCGATGGGGAAATCTGATTTTCGTGTGCATACCTTCCAAGAAGAAATTGAATTTATTCAGGGTTTAAATAAATCTACGGGTCAAGACATTGGTATTTACCCTGAAATTAAAGCCCCTTGGTTCCATGAACAAGAAGGTAAAGACATTACCACTAAAGTACTGGAAGTGCTTAAACAGTACGGTTATACGAAAAAAACCGATAATGTTTATCTGCAATCATT
This sequence comes from Proteus sp. fly-1067, assembly GCF_040139345.1. Taxonomy (NCBI): domain Bacteria; kingdom Pseudomonadati; phylum Pseudomonadota; class Gammaproteobacteria; order Enterobacterales; family Morganellaceae; genus Proteus; species Proteus sp. fly-1067. The sequence goes on from NZ_JBEEUL010000010.1 coordinate 113,892, forward strand.
CGATGCTAACGACCTAAAACGCATCAAAACAGAATTGATGCCAAAAATGGGCATGGACTTAAAACTTGTTCAGTTAATTGCTTATACCGACTGGAATGAGACTTATGAGAAACAGCCCGACGGCACATGGACAAACTACAGCTATGAATGGATGTTTAAGCCGGGTGCAATGAAAGAGATTGCCACTTATGCTGATGGAATTGGTCCTGATTACCATATGTTAGTGGAAGAAAACTCAACGCCAGAAAAAATCACCTTAACCGGTATGTCTGCTGATGCCCATGCTAATAAACTGACTATTCATCCGTTTACTGTTCGTATTGATAAACTTCCTAAATACGCAAAAGATGGTGACCAGCTTTACGACATTATTTATAACCAAGCAGGCGCTGAAGGTGTCTTTACAGACTTCCCTGATTTAGGGGTTAAGTTCTTACAAAAACAAGCCAAATAATTCATCGTATTTTATTTGCGTCCTAAATAATTCAAGGTGCAGCTAGGCGACAAGTGAACGAAACGCTAGGAGCATACATGAGTATGTGACTAGCGCGAGTAAACGGCGTCAACAACGCTGCAACTTGAAGTATGACAAGTATTTTACTCTTTCTTTTGAAAGAGTAGGCTATTTGCGCCCTTTCTGATTGTATATTTCTTCATCTTTCTTTAAGTTACTCTAATAATTTAATTAAAAAACCAAAATAACTTTTTGAGTTAGCTATTATCATTTCTTAAATATTGATTAAAAGAAGGGATCACAATGACAATAATGGCCATTATTTTACTCGTTCTTATCGTTCTTTTTATTAGTTGGGGTATTTCAATTTATAATCGTCTTATTTCGACGCGTAACCAAGTCAGTAATCAATTTGCGAATATTGACGTTATTTTAAAACAACGAGCAGACCAAATTCCTCAATTAATGGCTGTAGCTGAAAAAGCCATGGAGCACGAAAAAAGTGTATTTATTGCATTAAGCGACGCAAGACAACGCTACTTTAAAGCACAAAATATTAATGAAAAAATCAGCGCATCAAATGAGATGAATACCGCATTGCGTGGCATGATTGCCCTTGCTGAAAATTATCCTACGTTAATTTCAGGTGAACAATTAGCATTACTTCAAACGGGTGTTAGTGATGTAGAAAATAAAATTGCTCAACGCCGTGAAGGCTTTAATGATGCAACTACCAACTACAACACCGCAATAGAGATGTTTCCTGATAGCTTAATTGCTGGCCTTTTCCGCTTTGAACGTATGCAATTGCTAGAAATACCAAAAGAAGAAATGAAATTTGATGGCATTCATTTTAAATGACAGCAATTTAAATAACCGCATTAAGGATAGGTTACAGTGTTAATTTATTTTTTTATCGGCTGTGCTGTAGGCGTATTAATCTATTTTTTACGCAGCAAACGTACTCAAAAAAAGAAGAACAGTTTGAGTATTATTCCTTTTTTAGGGATCGCTTTTGCTGCCGGGAAATACCTGTTTTTTTCGCGAGAAACTAACTTATATCCTAGTGGCGAAGACTCCGTTGTTAATCTTATTTCTGGTATTGCGTTCTCTGTTATTTTGCTATTTGCCTATGGCATTTCAACCCATATTGCTAATATTGGTGAAAAAGCGATAAAGAATTATCATCAATTGCAAAATGAAGGAAACTCTAAATTTTCGGCACTGATAAACACTGTATTTATTAGCCTTTTATTGTTGAGTTTAAGCTTCAGCTTGTTTATTGACCAAAGATTGTTCTTTTTAAGTTTCGTTTTAATGTTCGTTTACCAAATCGTCAAAAGAACACCTGAAAAACGTTTTTTACGCTTTCAAAAAATTCTAGCAACATCAAAGATCCGCTCTTTGGCCATTGGGCTTGTTGAAATTGAAGGTAAGATAACCGCAGGGAAAATCTTAAGTAGTCGATTAGGCCAAAAAGAGTGTTATGGCTACTTCTATTATGAATATGATATATCCACAGACAAAGAAGGCAAAAAAAGCTATCACCAAACACTCTGTGAAAAGAAGATCCATAATTTCACGATGAGCGATGATACGGGATCAATCCAAGTACTCGCAGAAGATACTCCTTTTGTGCACCTTGGTATCAAGCCTCATCAGGATCTTGAATATAATAATAAACGTTTTAAAGAGTACATCTTAGGAGCAAACACAACGTATTTATTAATTGGTCATGCAGAGTCTATCAATGGCGAAGTGGTTATCACACGTAAAGCACCTCATTACCTACTGGGTTTATCGCCACAAGATTATGTTGTTAGTTGGAACAAAGCGCGCCCTTTTCGTCGCAACGCGACCACTATCGTTATCATTGCTCTTTTTGTTATCCTTTCCATTCTAGTGATACCAATGGATTATCAAAACGGCATACTAACGCTTTATTTTAATAATACTTCTCTTCCTTGGTAATTAATTATATGGAATGGCTTATTTTCATCATTTTTATTCTCACTTTGGTTTATTTCTTAATACGCCAATTAGTGATGATTTATAACAACATGGTGATGTTAAAGAATAATTGTTATAAAGCCTTTGCAAATATTGATGTTTTATTAAAAAAACAAGCTGATTTGATCCCCATGCTGATAGTGATTACACAAAAAGCGATGGAGCATGAGAAGGCCTTATTTGAAAAATTAGCTAAAAATAGAGATCACTATTTACGCGCAGATGTATTAGACCAAAAAGTTGATTTAGCTAATCAGTTATTACCTCAAATAAAAAAATCACTCATCATTGCTGAAAATTACCCTGAACTTATCAGTGGAAAAAACTTACACCTATTACAAATACAAGCGAAAGAACTAGAAGAATGCATAGCTGACAGACGAGAATTCTTCAATCAATCCGTGACTCTCTATAATACTGAAATACATATTTTCCCTAATGTGTTATTTACATTTATTTTTAAATTTAAAGATATCCCTCTTTTTTACCCTAGTAGGGAGGTAATATCATGATAGAAATTCCTTTTTCTTTTTTTGGCATAACGGATTGGTTTCTAAGCTTTGATGAACCTATTTCGATTATTATGTTTGCCACATTTGGCGTGCTGTTTTCTATGGCCATTATTTTGCCATTAATAAGTATCACTCCTTTAAAAAAATATATGTCACAAATTGCTGGTGGACTATTTAGCTCAATCTTCGTCAGCTTAATGGTCTTAATTAGCTTTAATTTAATGCTAGGCGTTAATTCTTCATTAAAACTACTTTTAATTTGGTGGGTTATTTTATTTTCGTGCATTACGTTTTGGTTTATTAATTATCGCTATATGAAAGACGTAACAGGAGATAAGTTTGCAAAGTTTCAAGAAAAAGCACTTGAAGCAGAAGAAAAACGAAGACAAAGCCGAAAATCTAAAAAATAAAAAGAGAGCCTTGGCTCTCTTTTTTAATCTTCATCGATAGGTGAGCTTATGCTCTGTAAACAGGGAATGCAATCACATCACTAAGACGATCGACACCAAGCGCCAACATAATGAGACGATCAACACCCAAAGCAACACCAGAACACTCTGGTAATCCTGCTTCAAGGGCAGCTAAAAAGCGCTCATCAATAGGTTGCTCAGGTAATCCCATTGCCACTCGCTGGCGATTATCACGTTCAAAGCGATGGCGTTGTTCTTGCGCATCCGTTAGCTCACGGAATCCATTTGCTAACTCCACACCTTTAAAATAGACTTCAAAGCGCTCTGCAACACGGTGATCTTCTGAACTAATCTCAGCCAATGACGCTTGTGACGCAGGGAAATGATAGATAAAGGTTGGTTTTTCTAAACCGATATGTGGCTCAACTCCAGAGACAAATAACAACTGAAGCAGTGTATCTTTATCTTCCTCAGTATCTGCAATATTTGATAAATCTAGTTTTGCTGCCACTTCTCGTAATTTTTCTTTATCAACTGATAAAGGATCGATATCAAGATAGCGCAAGAATGCTTGTTGATAAGAGAGTGATTCTGACGCTTCACAATCTAACACTTCTTGCAATAAATCATCGACTTCATTCATCAACCGGTACATATCAAAACAAGGACGATACCATTCTAGCATCGTAAATTCCGGATTATGATATCTACCGGCTTCCTCATTACGGAAGCAACGCCCCATTTGATAAATAGGCCCACTGTTTGCCGCTAATAAACGCTTCATGTGATATTCAGGGCTTGTCATCAAATAAAGTTTTAGCCCTTGTGAAGCACCTGGCCCGACAAATTGAGTTTCAAATGGGAAAAGATGAACATCGGTAACGGTAGCCTGACTCATCATAGGTGTTTCAACTTCTAACACACCACGATCAGCGAAAAAACGCCTAATATTACTGACTATTTTCGCCTTTTTCAGTAAGTTGGCGATTGAGGCGCTTGGCTGCCAATCCGCGATATCACTCATGAACAAAAAACTCCAACAGAAAACAAAGCGTGCAGTTTACTCGCATCCTCTTCAACAGACAAATTTCTCCCTAATTAAAGAGGCGTTTCATTTTATGTTTATTCATTATCTTTATAGTTTTTTAAGTAAAAACACATAAGACAAATAAATGTAATTCTACAAAACATCTACTTTAAGGTACTTTTTATCGTCGAAATAAACATCAATCCAATGCACCAGAGGCAACTCTTTAGCTATTATTTTATAATAATAGTAAATTGTAATAATTCTTTTTCTCAATTGCGAATAACAATAATCTAACACAATGCTTATATTTGAATAGCCAATCTCATTTTAACTTCAACGTTAACTTTCTATTTAAATTTGCGTATTTTGACGAGTATTAAAAACCTTTAGAAATATTATTAATATTTTATTAACAATTAACAAGACAAACCGATTTGTTTTAGATAAATAGTAAAAAATTTATTTTAATTTTCAGAATGACTTTTTATTAATTTAAATTACCTAAATGAAAGACATAAACATTTACTCTTTAAAATCAATAAATAACAAAAAAACCTTGTCATTTTCAATTAAAGTTATCTATACTTTAAAAACGGATTATTCATTACTATTTATAATTTTCAATTTAAAAAAATATATTCTATTTTATCTTCAAGTTTCTCTGGGCTCTTATTATCAAAACCCAGAATTCTTGGCGTGGATCACACTTTTTTTGCGAAATACGGGAAAACCATCATTCATATCAAATTTCGGTGCCCTACATTTCGTTATACTAAAATTACAGTCAATGATAATAAAGATGTTATCAAGCGCAGTCACAAGGCAGTGAAACAATTTCGTTACGGATAGCTTAAAAAAATAGCATTACAAATTAATAATGTCAGTGAATTGAATTCTAGACAATTATTCCAATTTTCACTTGAACAATGGAGAAGCGCAGTGCAAACCTTTAATGCCGATATAGCGATAATCGGAGCCGGGGGCGCAGGCTTACGAGCAGCAATAGCTGCCGCGGAAGCGAATCCTCAACTGAAAATTGCTCTGATCTCAAAAGTTTACCCAATGCGTAGCCACACCGTGGCAGCAGAAGGTGGATCAGCAGCAGTGACTCAGGCTCACGACTCCTATGATTTCCACTTCAATGATACCGTTTCAGGCGGTGACTGGTTGTGTGAACAGGATGTCGTAGATTACTTCGTTGAGCATTGTCCAACAGAGATGACTCAACTAGAACTCTGGGGCTGTCCTTGGAGCCGTAAAGAAGACGGGTCAGTCAACGTCCGACGTTTTGGTGGGATGAAGATCGAACGGACCTGGTTCGCAGCCGATAAAACCGGCTTCCATATGCTACATACCCTGTTCCAAACATCCTTAAAATATCCACAGATTCAACGTTTTGACGAACACTTTGTTCTCGATATCCTTGTTGATGAAGGTCACGCTCGTGGTCTTGTTGCTATCAATATGATGGAAGGTACGAAAGTTCAAATTCGTGCAAATGCTGTCATTATGGCAACCGGTGGTGCTGGACGTGTTTATCGTTTCAATACCAATGGCGGTATTGTAACGGGTGATGGTATGGGTATCGCTTTACGCCATGGCGTTCCACTGCGTGATATGGAATTTGTTCAATATCACCCAACCGGCTTACCAGGCTCAGGTATTCTGATGACTGAAGGTTGTCGTGGTGAAGGTGGTATTCTGGTCAATAAAGATGGCTATCGTTATCTGCAAGATTACGGCCTAGGACCAGAAACACCATTAGGCAAACCAGAAAATAAATACATGGAATTAGGCCCTCGCGATAAAGTCTCTCAAGCATTCTGGCATGAGTGGCGTGCAGGCCGTACTATCAAAACTCACCGTGGTGACGTTGTTCATCTTGACTTACGTCATCTGGGTGCGAAAAAACTTCATGAACGTCTGCCATTTATTTGTGAACTGGCAAAAGCGTATGTGGGTGTTGACCCAGTTAATGAACCAATCCCTGTTCGTCCTACTGCTCACTACACTATGGGTGGTATCGAAACCAACCAACAAACAGAAACGCGTATTAAAGGTCTGTTTGCAGTAGGTGAATGTTCATCTGTTGGCTTACACGGCGCTAACCGTTTAGGCTCTAACTCACTGGCAGAACTGGTTGTATTTGGTCGCCTTGCGGGTGAAGAAGCGGTTCGTTGTGCTCAAGAAGCAGCACCTGCTAACGCATCAGCATTAGATGCTCGTACTCGTGACATTGAAGATGGCCTGAAAAAACTGATGAACCAAAAAGGTTCTGAAAGCTGGTCTCAAATTCGCGATGAAATGGGTGAATCAATGGAAGAAGGTTGCGGTATCTACCGTACACCTGAGTTAATGCAAAAAACCGTTGATAAACTGGCTGAATTAAAAGAACGTTTCAAACGTGTTGAAATTAAAGACACCAGTAGCGTCTTTAATACAGATTTACTGTACAAAATTGAGCTTGGCTTTGGTTTAGATGTCGCTGAATGTATGGCTCATTCTGCAATCAATCGTAAAGAGTCTCGTGGTGCACACCAACGTCTTGACGAAGGTTGTACTGAGCGTGATGACGTGAACTTCCTGAAACATACTCTGGCGTTCTATAACCCAGAAGGTGCCCCTCGTTTAGAATATAGCGATGTGAAGATCACTAAGTCTGCTCCTGCTAAACGTGTCTATGGTGGTGAAGCGACTGCACAAGACAAGCAGAATAAGGAGAAAGCGAATGGCTGATGACATGAAGCACATTAAAATGGAAGTCATGCGCTATAACCCAGAAACTGACGAAGCACCTCATTTCGTCACTTATGATGTTCCTTATGATGAGCAAACCTCATTACTGGACGCATTGGGTTATATTAAAGACAATTTAGCGCCTGATCTTTCTTACCGTTGGTCTTGCCGTATGGCGATTTGCGGCTCTTGCGGCATGATGGTCAACAAAGTACCTAAATTGGCTTGTAAAACCTTTATTCGTGAATATCCAGACGGCGTAAGAGTTGAAGCTCTAGGTAACTTCCCAGTTGAGCGCGACCTCGTTGTTGATATGACTCACTTTATCGAAAGCTTAGAAGCGATTAAACCTTATATCATCGGTAATGATCGTAAGCCTTCAGAAGGTCCGAATAAACAGACTCCTGCTCAAATGGCAAAATACCACCAGTTCTCTGGTTGTATCAACTGTGGCCTTTGCTATGCAGCATGTCCTCAGTTTGGTTTGAACCCAGAGTTTATTGGTCCAGCAGCGATTACGTTAGCTCAACGTTATAACACAGATAGTCGCGACCATGGGGCAAAAGAGCGTATGCCTCAGTTAAATGGTGAGAACGGTGTCTGGTCTTGTACCTTTGTTGGCTACTGTTCTGAAGTCTGTCCAAAACATGTGGACCCTGCTGCTGCTATTCAGCAAGGTAAAGCAGCCAGCGCGCAAGACTTTGTCATTGCGATGCTGAAACCACGTTAAGGAGGAAACAAGACATGACAACAAAACGTAAGCCTTATGTTCGTGGCATGCAACCAAACTGGTGGACGAAACTCGGTTTCTATCGTTTCTATATCACCCGTGAAGGTACTTGTCTTCCACAACTTTGGTTCAGTCTGGTTGTACTGTTTGGTGTATTCGCACTGAAAAATGGACCAGAAAGTTGGGCAGGTTTCGTTGGATTCCTGAGCAACCCAATTGTAATGCTGATTAACATTGTGACTCTTATTGCAACAGTATTCCACACTGCAACTTGGTTTAAACTTGCACCAAAAGCTGTGGTTATCGTTGTTAAAGATGAAAAAATGCCTCAAGAGCCTATTGTTCGTGGTTTTTGGGCTGTCACTATCGTTGTTACTGCCGCTATTCTGGCAGTGGCGTTAATGTAACCCAGGAGGAAATAATGAATCAGAATCAACTTCCTAAGCGCTCTGATGAACCTATTTTCTGGGGATTATTTGGTGCAGGTGGTATGTGGAGTGCGATTGTTTCTCCAGCAATCATCATCCTGCTCGGTATCCTAATCCCTATGGGTATTGCGCCAGAAGCATTTACTTATGAACGTATTATGGCATTTAGCCAAAGCATTATTGGCCGTCTGTTCTTACTATTGATGATCATTCTGCCAGTTTGGTGTGCATTACACCGTATTCACCATACTTTGCATGATTTTAAAGTGCATGTACCTGCAAGCAAATGGGTATTTTATGGTGGTGCTGCGATTATCAGTGTTCTCGCTATCATTGGCGTATTTACACTGTAATTGATTAGTACGTAAGATAAAAAGCCACTCAATGAGTGGCTTTTTTATGGGTAAAATTCAGGTTTAACTGGCTAGATCTCATTTTATATTTACTAGGATTTGGTCTTTTTAACTCGGTCTTAATTCGTTAGGTATTGAAATACATTATATATTCTTCTATCCCTCCGAAATCCTTAGCCACACAATAGGCTATATCACAGTTATATCACCACAATACCGTAGGCAAAAATTTTTTAATTACATCTATCTTATTAAAGCATGCTTTAATAACTTAAATCTTATTAAAAAATTTTTTAATAAGTTATGTGTTATTAAAGTATACTTTAATAACACTAACCACAATAAAAGGATTTTTTAATGAAACGCACATCAGGACAATTTATCGAAACGCATAGCTATGCTGAAACAGTTAAAGCTTTTATACCAGCGCCTTTACCACCCAAGATAGATCCCACATCGTATTTAGAATCAAATAAAAAAGCTGAAAATTCTTTAGCAAAACTATCTGGTATGTCTGGACTCGTTGCTTCTAGTCAGTGGCTGGTATATAGCGCTATTCGTAAAGAAGCTCTACTAACTTCACAGTTGGAAGGTACACAAGCAACGTTAACTGATATCTTTGATGAAGAAGCAGGACTTACTGTTGTAAATATTGATGATGTTGAAGAGGTGACTAATTATCTGCAATCATATAAATTTGTTAATAATGAGCTTAACTCACCATCAGGTTTACCTGTTTGTATCCGCCTACTTAAACAAGCCCATCGGATCCTATTATCAAGTTCTCGTGGCGCAACAAAACAACCTGGAGAAATAAGGACAACACAGAACTGGATTGGAGGAACTAGACCCGGTAATGCTTCTTATGTCCCTCCTCCACCAGAAAAAGTGGATGAGTTACTGTCTGATCTGGAAAAATTTATTCATAATTCTTCTCCATCATTACCGCCATTAGTGCGTATTGCATTAGTACATGCTCAGTTTGAAACTATTCACCCATTCCTTGATGGTAACGGACGCATTGGCCGCTTGTTAATTGCCATGCTTCTTGAAGAATGGCAATTACTGAAAGAACCTCTTTTGTATGTATCAGGCTATTTAAAAAGGCATCAGCAATACTACTATCAGTGCTTAACAGATATCAGAAACGATGGTAATTGGGAAAAATGGGTAACATTTTTTCTTGAAGCCGTATGTTTTTCAGCAGATGAAGCACAACAAAATATTATAAAAATTGCGACATTATTTGCTAATGATAGAAAAAAGCTCCTCTCAATGCATTCAACATCCGTGCATACTATTCGCCTATTTGAATATTTGCCAACAATGCCAAAACTCACTGTAGAGCGAGCAGTTGAGCTTCTTGATGTGACTTATCCAACAGCAAATACCGCAGTGAAAAATCTGGTTGAAGCAGAAATTTTGACTGAAACATCAGGTAAAGCGCGACATAGAAGTTATACCTATAATCGCTATGTGGAACTTCTTCGAGATTAATAAATATTGTGGCTATATTTAACAGTGATACATCTTATTTTCGGCCAAAAGCCACTCAATGAGTGGCTTTTTTTATATCGGATATTCAGGGTTTAACTCGCTAGTTTCAGCCCAATAATACCGAAAATAATCATCGCTAAACTCAATAAGCGATAGATATTCGCAGACTCACCAAAGACCAAAATACCAAAGATTGCAGTACCGACAGCACCAATACCCGTCCAAATTGCATAAGCAGTACCCGCAGGTAAACCTTTCATGGCATAAGATAACATTCCCATGCTCACAACCATGGCACTAATCGTGATAATACTTGGTGTTAAGCGTGTAAAACCGTGTGTATATTTAAGACCAACGGCCCAAACGATTTCCAATAAACCCGCAACAAAAAGAATAATCCAAGACATAACGTCCCCTATCGATAAATTGGGGTCGTCCCCTGAATACAAAGACAAAAAGCTGGGTCGTCCCAGCTTTTAAAAGATGAAGGTGTAGAGCATATTGATCTTTTCTGCTTGTTTTATAGCAAGAAAAGATCAACTCGACCTAGTATAAGAAAAAGAAATTAATCATGCAATAGCATAAAATTAACTCAATTTTTTTTAGGTGCGCCGTCTTCACCATAAAGAAAAGCAGAGACATCATCTTCCACTTCTCCCATTGCCATCAAGGCATCCAGAGTCTCTTTTGCTTCTTCTTCATTGACGATACTCATGGCAAAACCCACGTGTACTAATACCCACTTTCCAATCATCGTATGAGGCTCTCCCTCACAGACTAGTGCAATATTCACTTCACGTTTTACACCACAAACATCGACCATTGCATTTTCAGTGATTGTTTTTCCTACTTCAACAACCTGACCTGGAATACCAAGACACATAACAACCCCTATTCGATCTCTATTTGCTTTATTCGCATTGCATCATCATTCTCAACACGCATATTTTGGCTACCACAAGACGGGCACCCTGCGTTAAACGTTGAAACCGTCACGACTTGATGACAATCCCAGCACCACGCTTTTGCAGGAATAACTTCTATATGTAATTCACAGCCTTGTGCAATAGTGTCTCTGCAAACAATATCAAAACAAAACTCAAGCGCACTCACTTCAACACAAGATAATGCACCAATTTCCATCCATACGCTTTTTACTTTTTTTGCATTATTTAATTTTGCCTGAGAATCTATTATCTCAAATGCACTTTGGCAAAGTGTGATTTCATGCATGTCGATACCTTATTGAAGCAGGATAAATAATAGCAACTATAGTATCAGTACATAGTTGCTTTATTATTGATCTTAAAACAACAATTCAGCACCGGTTTCAAAAGCCGCTTTACGACGACGCTCTTTCACCATATCTTCAAGTGCGTCTCTATCAATACACACTAAAGCATGTGTTGGGCAAACTTCAATACATGCAGGCCCCGCTTCTCGGTGATGGCATAAATCACATTTATTTGCTTCAGCCTTAAATGCATCAATAGTATTGAGCGCAGTTAATTTGCGCATAATAGGGCGTGAAACCACCTCCATAGTGCCATAAGGGCAAGCCAACACACAGGTTTTACAGCCGATACATTTATCCTGATCGACATAGTAATAATCTTTATTATGAATAATGGCACCATTCGGGCACACATTTGCACAAGGGGCATCTTCACATTGGTGACAGACAACAGCTGTACTAATTGAGAATCCTTTAACCACATGAATTCGTGGTTGAAAATTTTGCTCACTAATTTGCTCAATGGCTAAATTATCTTGATCGGCTTGTTGATGTGAAACCACACAAGCTACCTCACAAGTATGGCAACCAATACATTTTTTAGGGTCTGCAATGATGAAACGGTTCATCATATTCTCCTGCTTTTTGTTATATATAGCTGTTATATATAGCCGTTATATATGGCGATAAATGCAACGAGTTATTCTAATTAAGAGTAATAATTAGAGTATCTATAGAATGAATCTAGCACGGTTCATGCCAATATATTTTTGATATAACTATTCCTTATTTTTCAATTAAATAATTTTTAAATAAAAATGATTATTAATTAATAAATAAGTCACTTCGTCAAATTATTCGACATTTTTGACGATAAATTAAAACGCTATATAATCAAATATATAACAATTTGATAAGTTTATATTTTTAAGTTTCATTACAGATACAAAAATAGCGGGTTGGATCAAAAATGATTCAGTCATTGATATAAATTTATTATAAACCTACTACAATATAGCTAATTTTTTAGGGCAATCGGTGGTGTCATGAAATTAAGCAGTAACAATGCTGAAACTATGGAGAGCCTTCGTAATGAGCGTAACCAATATCGAATATTGGTTGATATCACAAACTCTGTATTAGCTCATCTAGACATGGATGGTCTTATTTCTGAAGTCTCTAAAGAAATACATCGTTTTTTTGGACTAAATCATATTAGTCTAATGTTATGCCGTACTTCATCACAAAATAGTCATGAAGGTATTCTTTATTCTAGCCGTTATCAGACTGGAAAATCAGTCATCCGTCAACAACGTAAGTTTAGTAGCGCGAATAACAAAGCAGAAGAAATTATTAATCAAAACAAACCTGTCTTAATTGATATTAATAATGAAGATCAAGAAGATGTTTTGATTAAACGTCTAGTTAAGCAAAATATGCAGACGGCTTTGTTATTGCCACTGGCTTTTAATCATAAACCACTAGGTTTATTAATTTTAGCACATGAAATCGGTAGTGTTTTTACCGACGATACCTGCCAATTGCTACAACAGATTGCGGCTCGTATTGGTATCGCTATTGAAAACGCAGCCGCATATGAAGAAATAACGCATCTAAAAGACAGTTTAAAGAATGAGAATATTTGGCTTAATGAGCAAATAGATAAAAATGGGTGCTTTAGTGAGATTATTTACCAAAGCGACGCTATGCATAATGTGCTCGAACAAATTGAATTAGTGGCACAAAGTGATAGCACTGTACTTATTTTAGGTGAAACAGGTACAGGTAAAGAATTAATTGCACGAGCGATTCATCGTCTTAGTCAGCGCAAAGGTAAGTCGATGATAAAGATGAACTGTGCTGCTGTACCTTCTGGCCTATTAGAAAGCGATCTTTTTGGCCATGACAAAGGCGCATTTACGGGTGCAACCAATACACATATTGGTCGATTTGAAATGGCGGATAAAAGCACTCTATTTCTTGATGAAATTGGTGATATGCCAATTGAATTACAACCTAAACTACTTCGTGTTCTTCAAGAGCGAGAAATAGAAAGACTGGGTGGTAATAAAGTTATTCCTGTTGATGTTAGGCTGATTGCAGCAACCAATAAAGATCTTCATGAATTAACAGATGAAGGTGAATTTAGAGAAGATCTCTATTATCGCCTTAATGTCTTCCCTATTATTATTCCGCCGTTAAGAGAACGACCAGAAGATATTCCACTTTTGGTTAAACATTTTACACAAAAAATTGCCCGTAGAATGGATAGAAAAATAGATTGTATTCCGGCCAATGCATTGGAACAATTAACACTTTATCCATGGCCAGGTAATGTCCGTGAGCTTGAAAATATTATTGAGCGTGCTGTTATTTTAACTCGAGGTTCAACATTAAACCTTCAATTAAAAGAGCTTCACATTAATAAGCCCTCTCGTTTAAAACAGGTACTGACTCAACCATCATCAATTGAAAAACGCATGCAAACTAATGCGCCAGAAAGTGATGATGAGGAGCGAGAAAGGATCATTCAAGCGTTAAGAGAAACCAATGGTGTTGTTGCTGGAGCCAGAGGTGCAGCTTTAAAACTAGGATTAAAACGAACAACGTTATTATCACGGATGCAACGTTTAGGTATTTCAATTCCAGAAATACTTTAATCTTGAAATAATTTCTTATTTATATAAAGAGAGTGTAATAATTTTATTACACTCTCTTTTTTAATTCATTTGAAACTTATTAATCTCTATCTATAATAAAAGTAATTATATTTTACTTATCATTCCTCTAATTAATTATTAATAATATAAATCATCAATGGAGCATATTATATATGAACAGCCTGCTTACAAATAAAATTAATGAGATAAAAAAAGAATATAAAAATAATAAATATGTCTTTATTCCTCAAAATGTTGTTATTGATTTAATAAAACAATTAGGCGCTGAAGAAAAAGATATTAATACTCTGATAGAGTACGGCGATTATTTAGCACAAGATCCTACCCTTTCGTTTCGTCACTCTCGAACAGGACGCTACCTTTTTGATAATGACATAGAAACTATCTCCAGATTAGAGTACCAACCTTTTGTTCTCACTGAGGAAGATGGATTTATTCGTGAAGACAGTGGTGCACAAAGACATTTTAGAGCACTTGATGATCGCTGGCAGAGCAATACAGCCTATCAAGCCTTATTAAAGTTAAAAATGCTATTAATTCAAGGCAATACATTTACTCCTCGCCACTTAACAGATCAACAATCGCCAAAATCAATATCGACTGTTTTTCATTTAAGATTAATTGCTCAACCGGATTCTTTAAGCGAACTTTCAATTGAAGGAGTGCATAAGGATGGAGTTGACCACACCATGATTGTTACGATGAATAAGCATAATGTTAAGGACAATACAGGTGCTTTACGTGTTCATTCACCACAAGAAGCCATAGGAACACCTTGGCAAGAAATTAATCCTGAAAATGTGCTGTATGAACACAATAATGCACAATATCTTGATGTTTTATTAATTGCAGATAATGAGTTAAATCATAGCGGTACACCTATTTTTACTCATGATAATAAAAATCAGGCTTACCAAGATTTTATGGTTTTATTATCTCGTTATCCTACCGTTGATGCTCACCCGTCACATAAATTTGATTCAATGAATGCACACCCTGATTTACCCTTAACGCTTTATTTAAATCAGTCAGTTGCTTAGTCATAAAGCGTTATTATATAAATTAAAATCGTTGAGCTCGGCTAAGTAATAAATCAATAATCAAGACAAGGTTCGATTCAAAAGATGAGCTTTCGATAGTATCACAATGATAATTCACTGCATCGTCATAAATGGGAAAATGAATATCAGCAAGTTCTGCCAATGGATTGGCACTTGCACGAGTAAATGCAACAATCTTCATACCAATACTTTTTGCTATTCTCACCTTTTCAACTACTTGCTCTGTCTCTCCACTACGAGATATCGCAATAAAAACGGTATAGCGTGAAGCATTATTAATAAAGATATTCTTACTGTCGCTCAATCCTGAGAGAAATGCATCCTTGCCAATCAGTTGTAATCGCTTACTGATATATTCTGAGAATATATGAGAAAATCCTGCACCATAAATAAAAAATGAATTCTTACTGTTAATTAAATTAACAAAAGCGTGTCTTTTTTCATCTGAAATTAACGTGAAGGTTTTTAAATAATTTGCCAAAAACTGATCAAAAAGAGGCTCTGTTACCTCGTTTTCATCACTTTTTAATTGATGAGATTTTTCAGCCGTGGATAACAACTGCTTGCAATAATAAACCAACTCGCTATAACCAGAAAAACCTAATTTCTGGCAAAGTCGCATAATGGTCGTTGTCGAAACAAAATTGGCTTGTGCTAGTGCTCTGATCGTAAGTTTTCCAACTTGTGCTGGGTTATCAATTAAATAAGAGAGAATACGATATTCTGCGCGTGTTAATTCTGTTGCTCTTGAGAGTAAAGATGATAATCGTGCCGACATACCGGTTACCTTCATTGATACATCGTCCTTACCAACATAAAAGGAAAATGCTGTTCTGGTGATAGAACAGCATTTTTATTCAATTACTCGTTAACAGCAAGTGTTGAGATCAAACACGCTTGCCCTTTACATAAGCTTTACGTAATTCAGGCCAATATTCACGATTTGCTTCGATCATATCATCAAGGATCTTCTTCGCGTGGATCACACTTGGAACTGTTTTATTCAGTGTGAACGCCTCTAGTGCTTTTTCATAGCTACCTTCTAATGTTGCTTCCACCAATAATTGCTCTGATGCCAGTTGTTGTTCCAGTAAAGTCCGATGGAAACGAGGAATATCGCCGACACGAATAGGCTCAGGACCATGAGACGTAATATAAGCGGGTACTTCAACCATCGCATCATAAGGCAAATCAGAAATTGCGCCTTTATTTTCAACAATCACCAAGTGACGCTGACGTAAATCAAAAGCTAAAGAGCAAGCAACATCAACAATAAAGGCACCATGAACACCGACATGGAATGCATCTGGTAAAATCCCCGTCTCTTTATATTCTCGAGCAGCTTCAAACAGGCGTTTTTCACGACCATCCATCACTTCGTTTGCACGAGTGTAGTCAGGATCTTGATGTTCCACGATATAATTTGGCATCAAGTAGTACTGTAAATATGGGTTTGGAATATATTCAGGGAATGCTTCCATTAATGGCTGAATATGACGCCACGTCTTTACCCATGATGGATCAGAATGTTGTGGGTCAGTTTGTGCCGCATCTTCTGTTAAAAGACCAAATTTAGCGATATGTTCACGTAATTCAGGCAGTTTTTCTTCGCCTTTTACGCGCACTGAAGTAAACCAACCAAAGTGATTTAAGCCAAAATAATCCACATCTAAATCATGACGATCCACTTTTAATACAGCGGCCATATTACGCATTGCCGCAACAGGCATATCACAGATATTCAATACTCGAGCATTAGGACGTAAACGACGCACACCTTCAGCAACAATCGCCGCTGGATTAGAATAGTTTACAATCCATGCTTTAGGAGAGGCATGTTGTTCAACTAAATCAATTAGCTCAACCATTGGTAAAATAGTGCGTAAGCCATAAGCAAGTCCTCCGGGTCCACAGGTTTCTTGCCCAACAACACCATGACGTAATGGAATTTTTTCATCCTGTTCACGCATTTTGTATTGACCCACACGCATTTGGGCAAATACAAAGTGAGCACCATCAAATGCCGTTTCTGGATCTGTTGTCACCGTAAATTTAATGGTCTCACTATGATCACGGATCACTTTTTCAACCACGGGTGCAATAGTATCTTGGCGATCTTTATCAATGTCGTATAAACGAATTTCACTCAGTGGAAAATCCTCTAAACGTACCATTAAACTTTTTACAATTCCCGGTGTATAGGTGCTTCCGCCGCCTGCAATACTTAAGATAAAAGGTGATTTCGTCATCTTACTTTCTCCTATTAAAGTGCGGCTTCGACCGCTTCACGCATTTTTTTTACATGTAATCCATAAACCACTTGAACATTATTACCGTGGCGAACAACGCCTTTAGCACCGGTTTTTTTCAGTAGATCTTCATGAATTGCATCGACATTTTTAACAATGACTCGTAAGCGCGTATAACAATTATCAACAACTTCAATATTGTCACGCCCACCTAGCCCTTCAATAATATCTTCACCTAAGCTATTAATTATTTTAGTGTTTTGTTCCTCACCAGTGACTACTTCTGCTTTTTTCTTATAGTCTTCTTTGCTATATAGTCGCGTTTCTTCATCATCATCCTCTCGCCCAGGAGTTTTAAGATCTAGTTTTAAAATCAAGGTTCTAAAGATAACGAAATAGAGAGCTGACATAATCAAACCCACCACGATATACATTGGCCAATTTGATTTTTCAGTCCCTAACGGCAAGTTATATAAAATGAAGTCAATGACACCATTTGCACCAATCGCATGAACACCTAATAGGTAGAACAGCATCATGCCAATACCCGTCAATACGGCGTGAACTAAAAATAGAACAGGAGCAACAAAAAGGAAGGAAAACTCAAGAGGCTCTGTCACCCCTAGCAAGAAAGAAGTTGCAGCCGCAGGAATTAAAATCGCCTTTGCTATCTGCTTTTTCTCTTTTTTGGCTACAGAGATCATGGCTACAGCTGCTGCTGTTAGACCGAACATTTTAGCAATACCACGAGCATCCCAAATTACAGTGCTACTGAGTTGTTTCACGTCAGGACAAGCCATTTCAGCAAAATAGATATTTCTTGCACCTTGGTAAGTTGTGCCACAAACATCAGCAACACCGCCTAGTTCGGTATACAAGAATGGGGTATAGACTAAATGGTGTAATCCTGTTGGGATAAGAATGCGTTCTAAGAATCCATAAATCAGCGCACCAAAAGCACCAGAGTCATGAATAACAAGTGCCATTTTAGTAATACCTGCCTGAGCAAAAGGCCAGATTTCACACATTAAAACGGCCAATGCAATGGTGAAGGGAATAGCAATAATGGCGACAAAACAATGACCAGAATAGATAGCCATAATGCCACTAAATTGACGACCTGAATAACGATTATAAAGCCATCCAGATATTGCCCCTGTTAAAATACCGGCAAATACCCCCATCTCAAGGACTTGAACACCTAACACCATGCCTTGACCTGCGGCTCGCATCTCTTCTGCGCTAACCAACTTCCCTTGCAGTGTTAGCGTAATATTCATCGCATTCGTGAAAATAACAAACACGACTAAGCCAATTAGCCCTGCATAACCTTTATCTTTTTTTGCTAAGCCAACAGGAATACCTACAGCAAAAATCAGTGCCAAATTGACTAAAATAGCAACCGATGATTTTGCGAGTAATTGTCCAATACTTTGAATAACCGGGTGATTTAAAAACGGAATATATTCCGCAAGATTGCCATTACCAAAGACGTTACCTAAAGCGATATATAAACCGATAATAGGCAATATCAAGACGGGTCCATATAAGGATTTACCAAACGCTTGTAGGGCATTAATGAGTTTTTTCATACAGTATCTCGTTGTTGTTTTCTTACACTCATTTCCATGACAGCATCCTGCGCTGGCCTTAAATAAAAAGCAATTTATCCACTTGATTTAGAAACGGATTACGTCAAAAGTAACATGTTACTTTTTTTATTGTGAGCCAACGCATGGTGAATATTCAGACAGATAAAAAGAGGGTTTAACGATAAGCTGTAGAAAAAAGAGCTTGTGACAATAAAAAATTATAAAAAAACCGAGCTTACTGACACAAGGTCAATAAACTCGGTCTTAAGGCAGAAAAGTAATATTAATCAGATAAAATTAGCCCTCGGCGGCTTCTCTTAAACGACGTTTAATATTGCTATATTCCGTTTTCACATAGTGTTCTGCCTGAGCCTGTTCCTTGATTGGCTCAACACATACTGCACAATATTTATACTCAGGTGTTTTGGTTATTGGGCTTAAATTTTCCGCAACGAGTTCGTTACAAGCACCAATCCACCACTGGTAAGTCATATATACCGCGCCTTTATTCGGTCTATCACTGACTGCAGCACGCGTAATCACTTTACCTTGACGAGAGCGTATCCAAACTAGCTCTTGATCTTTAATTCCTAGTTGTTTGGCATCTTCAGTGTTTAACTGAACATAACCCGGCTCATCAGCTAATGCCGCCAATGCTTTACAGTTACCCGTCATTGAACGGCAAGAGTAGTGCCCAACCTCACGGACTGTTGCCAGCACCATTGGGAATTCATCAGAAAGTTTGTCAATTGGTGGCGCCCACTCACAAGTAAAGAATTGACCTTTACCGTTAGGGGTATCAAAGTTACCACCATCATACAAATATTGTGTACCTGGACTATCCTCTGTTGGGCAAGGCCATTGAATATAAGCCAAGTCCGCCATTTTTTCGTAAGTCGCACCATAATAAATTGGGCATAACTCACGCAACTCATCCCAAATCTCTTTGGTATTGTTGTAATGCATTGGATAACCCATTGCGGTTGCCATCAGACTGATGATTTGCCAGTCTGTTTTCACATCACCAACAGGTTCAACCGCTTTATAGAAACGTTGGAAACCACGGTCTGCAGCAGTGTAAACACCTTCATGTTCACCCCATGATGTTGCAGGGAAGATAACGTCAGCAATCGCTGCCGTTTTGGTCATAAAGATATCTTGGACTATCAGCAGTTCCAGTTTTTCAAAAGTTCTACGGATGGTTGCTAAATCAGGCTCAGTTTGCAGTGGATCTTCACCCATTACATAGTGGGCTTTTAATAAGCCGTGATCGATATTATGAGGAACTTCACTCAATGCATAGCCCACTTCTTCAGGCATAGATTCAATGCCCCAGAACTTAGCAAACTTCTCACGTGCTTTTTCGTCGGTAACGTATTGATAACCTGGTAGTGTGTTAGGTAATGCTCCCATATCACACGCACCTTGTACGTTATTTTGACCACGAACGGGGCCAACTCCGACATATTTTTTACCTAAATTACCGGTTAATAATGCCAAACTAGTCAATGAACGGACAGTTTCAACACCTTGGTAGAATTGAGTAACACCCATCCCCCAAAGAATTGTTGCTGTTTCTGCTTTTGCGTACATACGCGCAGCTTCACGAATGATTTGAGCACTTAAACCTGTTGTTTCTTGAACCGATTCAGGTGTATAGCTTTCAACTAATTTACAATATTCTTCAAACTGCTCAGTATGATTTTCAATAAAGGATTTATCATGCAATCCTTCTTCAATAATCACATGTGCAATTGCATTTAATAGCGCAATGTTAGAACCATTTTTTAAGCCTAAGTGTAAATCAGCTAAGCGTGCTGTTTCGATGTAACGAGGGTCACATACAATAATTTTGGCACCCTTTTCTTTCGCCTTAACAATACGACGAGCAACAATAGGATGCGAGTCTGCGGCGTTATAGCCGAAGACAAATAGACATTTGGTATCCTCAATCTCGACGATTGAGTTGCTCATAGCACCATTACCGACCGAACGCTGCAGACCTGCAACCGAAGGGCCGTGTCAGACACGAGCACAGCAGTCTATATTATTATTTCCGATAACCGCACGAGCAAATTTCTGCATAACGAAGTTAGCTTCGTTACCCGGACCTCGTGATGAACCGGTTGTCATAATAGATTTAGCACCGTATTTCTCTTTGATAGCAAGCAGTTTGCTACTGGCAAACTCAATCGCTTCTTCCCAAGAAACCGATTCTAATTTTCCGCCTCTTTCTCGACGGATCATCGGTGTTTTAAGACGTGGAGTCAGTATCTTAGTATCATGGATAAAATCCCATCCATAATACCCTTTCAGACACAGCTCACCTTGGTTTGTTAAACCATTGGCTCCTTCAGCGCCAATGATTTTACCGTTTTCCACCTTCAGGTAGATTTTGCATCCTGAGGCGCAATACGGACAGACCGTGATGACTTTTTTCATCAACATTGCTCCTGTGTTCATCAACTTTCAGGTTATTACCTGATCTTCTCCTTTATCTATGCAGAGAGTGTGCCAAATAAGCATATTTTTTTAGCTTTTTGTAATGCAATGAAAAATAAAGGGAAATAAATATGAATAAATCAATGAACAAGTAACGAATAATGAAATAGTGAGGAGTCATCGACACTAATGACGATATTTATGTCGACTTTCATTTCTATCAATATACGTTATACATAAGGAGTTATAGCGAAAAAACATCTTTCATTTGATAAGAAATAACAATTGAGCAAATACGCTTTCTTATCTGCCTTTATCGAGGCCTTGCCGTATATAATGATGACAACATCCTAATATCTCTACCAATATTTCTATTTACTAGAACTATTCAAAATTAATAATTTTGATATTAATGTTATTCAAATAAAAAATTTTTAAACTTCAATAAAAAAAAGCACATAATACTGAACCTGAAAACAACTTCGCGGTCATAAAGACCTCTACACCATACATTTTGATAATAATTGAACATGCAAAAATTAAAGTTTTTAAGGTTTTCGAAAGAAAATATTGCCCTTTTTTTAGCTATCTATCTTGGTTTTTTTCTTAATATTTCCGTTTACATTGGCCGATACGGCACACAGAACACAAACAACCCCCTCATTGATGCATTATATATTCTAGGTGAAATTGCCGTTAATATTGCTTTTACTTTCTTCTTATTACGACTTATTTCTTTTTTTGGCTCTCTATTTTTTAAAGTAGTCGCCTCTTTTATTCTCGTTGTCAGTGTCTGTGCGAGTTACTATATTTCTTTTTATGACGTCGTCATTGGATACGGTATTATCATTTCAACACTCACCACAGATACCGATTTATCTAAAGAGCTGGTCAGCCCAAATGTGATTATTTGGATTATTGGCTTATCTATTTTGCCCTTAGCGCTTATTTGGCTATGTAAGAAACCAGAAAAAAATCTCACTACACAACAAAAGAAAGAAATCTGGATAAAAAATACCGTAAAAATGCTAGTGATTGCACTGGCTGTTTTTGCCTATTTAAAAACACTCGATTCAAGACAAAAAGCCTATGAAATAAAAAATAATTTGGATCTACCAAGTTATAGTGGTGGCTTAAGTTATGCGTATTTGCCAACAAACTGGATTATTCCACTCTTTCAATATGCTATAACGCAATATGACGATACCTTTAATAACCAAAATATTTTTAATCCAGCCGATCATTTCACCTATCAACCATCAAAAGCTAATGAAGATGTATATGTTGTCTTTATTATTGGTGAGACCGCAAGATGGGATCATATGGGGTTGTTAGGATATGAGCGCCAAACAAATCCTCTATTAAGCCAAGAGAAAAATCTTGTTGCCTTTAAAGGTATTTCTTGTGATACCGCAACCAAACTTTCGCTAAAATGTATGTTTGTTCGTGAAGATGGGACCGAAAGTAACGACCAGCGTACATTAAAAGAGAACAATATTTTCTCAGTTCTGAAACAGTTAGGAATGACATCAGAACTTTTTTCAATGCAAAGTGAGCTGTGGTTTTACAATAAACTTGATTTAAACAACTATGCAATGAAAGAGATGATGACCGCGAAAAACAGCAACTTCGGTAAAGAGCTAGATGACACCTTATTAATTGCTGAAACGGCGAATGCCGTCGCTAATTATCCTAAAGGAAACCATTTAGTGATTCTACATACGAAAGGTTCTCACTTTATGTATTCTCAGCGTTATCCTGAGTCATTCAAAAAATATCAACCTGAATGTTTAAATGTGGATGATGAATGTACTAAAGAACAATTAGTGAATGCTTATGATAACTCGATTCTTTATACCGACTATTTTATTGATGGCATACTCGACACATTACGCGATAAGAAAGCCATTGTGTTTTATACCTCCGATCACGGTGAATCTATTTCAGAGAAAGGTGGCTTACACGGCACACCAAAAGAAATTGCACCACCAGAACAATTTAAGGTGCCTTTCTTAGTTTGGATGTCGGATAGTTATTTAGCTGAGCCTGAAAATAAACAGTTATTTGATAATCTAAAACGTAATCAAGATGCAGAGCGCACGTTCTATCATCACAATATTTTTGATTCGATGTTAGGTTGCTTAGGTTATTCATCGTCAGATGGTGGAATTAATAATCAAAATAACCTCTGTTTTGGTGATATGCCATCAACCCAAAATTAAATTTTCGTAATAACCAATAGACAAAACCCCATGCTTGATATTGAGCATGGGGTTTTTATTATCATAAGTATATATATTGTTTTATTTTTCTATTTTTAAATCTTTCATTTTTAACTGTACAACTCCATCCCAGTTGTCAATATAATATTGACATTCATAACATCCTAATTCTGCGGCCTTCTTATAATAAAACCTTGCTTTTTCAAAATCTAACGGTATATCACGCCCTAAAAAATACTCAGTACCTACTGCTTGATAACCGCCATAATAACCCGCATCACCTGCTTGATGAAATAATTCCATTGCCTTTTTAATATTATTGTTTTTATCATACATATAACCTAAATTTACAGCTGATGGCCCCATGTAATCATCTTGTCGATCAATAGAGCGTTGGTAATATTTTTCAGCTTCAACATTATTACCACTTTGCTGATAAATAACTGAAACCATCCAATTAGCTTCACTATTACCATCATCAGCAAGTTTTATTAAACTATAAAATTCATCTTTTGTATTTGGCATTTTTATGTTGGACGATGCTAGAAAATCGGGATCATGTGAATAAACTTTATCAGGAACAAGAATATCAGCCATTGTGTTTCCACTTAACATAATTGCCGTACTAAAAAAAATGATTTTAATCCATCTATTTTTCATAACCATATATCATCACTATTAAGTAAGGTATTATTCTTTTGAGAAGAAATATGTGTATTAAATACGATATCGGAAATTTCAGTATGACGGCCATCATTCCATATAACAGAGCTCGTTAATAAAAATTGATTGCCATTTTCATCTATAATTCCATTATTCTCATATATTAAGTTTATAGCTTCTATACCTGAACACTCAATGTCAACTAACTCATCAATATCTGTTTCTCCATTAATATTCTTATCTACCCATAGATTTAGAGAAGACCAGATTACATCATTATTATCAATTCTATTATCTTGATTGTTATCATACTGAGATAATGCATCAAACCCGTGCTTTGCATAACTTCCTAATATATTAGAGACCTTATGACCAAACGCTTCTATCCATTTGATAATCCATTATAAAAATAGTGATATAAAAACATGACACTATAATTTATAGATTTATTTTTATATAAAAATAAAACCGCACTTAACATTTAATTTAAGTGCGGTTCATTTTATTTTTTTAATACATTTTTAATTATTGATTAAAACTTGCTTCAGTATAAAGTGGAGTAGATTGAATATCTTTTATTGTTTTCGCGCCACCTAACATCATATTAATTCTTAATTCTTTATTTAAATGTTGGATAACTGAATTCACACCTTCAGCACCACCTAAATTTAAACCATAAAGAATTGGACGACCTACTGCAACAACGTCTGCGCCACTTGCTAATGCTTTAAATACATGAGAGCCACGACGAACACCACTGTCAAAGACAATAGGAACACGTTTATTCACCACTTTTGCAATCGCAGGTAATACATCAATGGTTGCGGGTGCGCTATCTAATTGACGACCACCATGGTTAGAAACCCAAATTGCATCTGCACCGGCTTTAATAGCAGTATCTGCGTCTTCAGGTGATTCGATACCTTTTACAATGACCGGTAAACCAGACATTTTTTTCACATACTGAATATCTGCTGGTGTGAAGGCTTGTTTAGCTTGTGCATAAATTTCACTGATACCCGCACCTTTACCTGTTTTAGATTTATCATCACTGATTTTTGCAAACGCTTCTAAGTTGGCAAAGCCGAGTGGAAATTGGAAATTATTTTTCACATCATCTTCACGATAACCACCAACAGAAGAGTCGATAGTCATAATGATACCTTTAGCGCCATACTGTTTTGCCTGAGATAAAATATACTCATTAAAGGCATCATTTTTGCTCATATAGAGCTGGAAGAAGAACGGATAACCTGGTTGAGCATCAGCCACTTCTTTGATGGTTTTATTTCCATAAGTACTTAATGAGAAAATAGAACCCGCTTTCGCCATACCTCTTGCTGTGGCAACTTCGCCTTGTTGATGAGCAAGCCCTTGAGCCGCCATCGGCGCCTGAATAATAGGCGTATCTAATTTAATACCTAGAAATTCTGTTTTTAGATTTATGTCAGAAAATTCGATGCCTTGTAATGAACGAGGCATAATATATTTTTTATCAAAAGCAGTCGTATTTGAACGTAAATTATTTTCGTCTTCTGCACCACCACGAATATAACCAAAAGCCCCTTTTTCCATATTCGCCTGAACTTGTGCTTCCATGGCTTTTAAGTTAACTATTTTAATTGGGCCTTCTGCTGTACTTGCTTTATATTCAGCTGCTTGTGCAACACCTACGCTTAATGCCATTGCAATAGCGGTTGTTTTTAATAGCTTATTTTTCATTTCTGATCCATTTGTTAATTTAATTAGGGGCTTATATCTATAATTTAATAACTTTTTATTTTCATTAAATTATACTTACCGAAAAATAATATAAGCCCTATTTTTAGGGAAAACTTAAATTAATCGATTACTTTTTTGTTAATGCATTATAACTTGTCATAAGGTTACGATAGTCTGGAATATGGTTAGCAAACAGTGTACCTAATCCTTCGACATCATTACGCCAATCACGGTGTAATTCACAAGCCAAACCAAACCAGTTAATCAATTGAGCACCCGCTTTTGACATTCTGTCCCACGCTGAATCACGTGCGATTGAATTGAAAGTCCCTGAAGCATCTGTGACAACAAATACTTCAAAACCTTCTTCAAGTGCTGATAATGCAGGGAATGCGACACAAACCTCAGTCACAACACCAGCAATAATTAGTTGTTTTTTACCTGTTGCTTTAACTGCTTTTACAAAATCTTCATTATCCCAAGCATTAATTTGTCCGGGGCGAGCTATATAAGGTGCATCAGGGAACATCTCAACAAGTTGAGGCATTAAAGGGCCATTAGGGCCATTTTCAAATGAGGTAGTCAAAATGGTAGGTAAATTAAAGTATTTAGCAGCATTGGCTAATGCTAATACATTATTATTGAATTTATCTGGCTCGATATCTCTCACTAAAGAGAGTAATCCGGCTTGATGGTCTACCAACAAAACAGCGGCATTATTTTTATCAATACGATGATATTTAAAGCTCATAATAATCTCCGATAATATAATAGAGGTAAGACTCAATTAAATCATAGCACCAAATTTATATGACGATATTCAGATCCTTTTAAATTTACATTTAAATGTACTTATTAATAATAAACAATCTATTGCAAACTTAAAATTTAATTGAATATCACGATACTTAATTAACTGCTTATTTGTTTATATAAATTTATTCGTTTCGTTGAAAAGAATTATAAGTGCAATCATTCTTAAATGAATCTAAAGATTATTGCTCTAACCGTTCAAAAAATTTGTTGATGTTTTAGGACAGGAAAAAGAAATAAAAAAACCCCCGCGGGCGGGGGTGAGATAAGCGCAACTAAAAGGTCTCTAACTTACTATCAGGAGATGGATCTCATTAATGACGATTACGGACAATTTGATAGCGACGAGTTAAGTACTCAACAGGTACGCTCCAAATATGGACTAATCGACAGAATGGGAATAATAAGAAAATCGTCATTCCTAAGAAAATATGCAGTTTAAATACCCATGCAACACCTTCAAGATTTGCTGAAGCACCACCATGGAATGTCACAATAGATTGTGCCCATGCCACCAGCTTCATCATTTCACTACCATCCATATGTTGTGCTGAGAATGGAATTGTTAGTAGACCTAATGCCACTTGAATAACCAGCAGCGTTAAAATCATAATGTCACCAAATGAAGATGTGGCTCTCACTCGTGGATTGGTTAAACGGCGTTTTAATAACATCACGCCCCCCACCAGCATTAACACACCACAAGTACCCCCCCCCACCATCGCCATAATTTGTTTATATTCAATAGGCAGGAATGATTCATACATCCAGTGTGGCGTTAACATACCTAAAAAATGCCCTGCAAAAATACCGATGATCCCAACGTGGAATAAATTAGAAGCCAATCGCATATTTTTCTTGTCTAGCATCTGGCTAGAGCCTGCACGCCAAGTGTATTGACCGTAATCATAGCGTAACCAGCTACCGATAATAAAAACGGCACCAGCAATATAGGGATAGATATCAAAAAATAACATATTGATGTAATTCATTTTTGTGCTCCCGTATTCAAAGAATTCCCCACATTGAGATATTGAACTGCGGTTTCTTGTGCAAAACGACGCTGATGTTGGCTAATATTGCTACTGCCACATTGTGTACCTTCTCCAAGAAACGTCACTTGTTCTTCTTCCCATACTGCATCTAACGCCGCTGGGGTATCATCTAAAGGCTCTTTTTCTACTTGAGCAGTGAGTTGTGATGCTTCTAGCCCGCTTTGTGAAAGACAAAGCAATACATCAAAGAGAGCGTGATAATCACTGCCTCGCTGTTTTAAACGTTCACCTAACAGTGCCAAAATAGGAGCAATATTGTTTAGCCCTTCAATACACTCGGTTGTAGGTAAAAGTGTTAAATACTCAAGGTAAGTAGGCAAATAGTCAGGGAGTTCATGGCTACTTAATGTGATCCCCGCTTGTTGATATTGATTTAACAGATCAACCATTGCCTGACCACGATCGCGAGATTCACCATGAACATGTTCAAATAACAACAGTGACCGAGCTCGACCTCTATCAAAAAGCTCACTGTAGTTAGATTGCGCATCTAATAACTCTTGTTGCGTTAAAGCGTGAATAAACGCCATCAATTTTGCAACTTGAGTCACAGGAAGCTCATCAGCCTCCTGTAATGCATCAATAAGCTCGCCACGGTTATCCCACAACTCTTGTGTGGGATAATCTAAAAGATGAGAAATAACTTTCAGAGAAATCATTATATTTTCTCCTCTGAACGACGTTCATCCTGAGGTGTTCTTGAAGTGATATCAATCGCATCGATGCGATGACTATTAAACAAATTAAATTTGCTATCACTACCATGGCAACCATCACCAAAGCTAAAACCACAACCATTACGTTCTGGAAAAGCCTCTCTTGCAAGTTCTCGATGGCTTGATGGAATAACAAAGCGATCTTCATAATTTGCAATAGCAAGATAACGATACATCTCTTGTGCTTGTGCTTCAGTTAAACCGACTTGCTCTAACGCACTTAAATCAGTTTTTCCTTCTACGGTTTCAGCACGTTTGTAATGACGCATCGCTAACATTCGTTTTAGTGCTAATAATACTGGTGCAGTATCCCCAGCCGTCAGTAAATTGGCTAAATACTGAACTGGAATACGCAAGCTTTCTACATCAGGCAGAACGCCTGTATGTGGTAACACCCCTGCATCAGCAGCAGATTGAATTGGTGACAAAGGTGGTACATACCAAACCATTGGTAAGGTGCGGTATTCTGGATGCAATGGCAATGCGAGCTTCCAATCCACTGCCATTTTGTAGACAGGTGAACGCTGTGCTGCATCAATCACACTTAATGGAATACCTTGTTCTTCAGCCGCTTTGATAACTTCTGGATCAAAAGGATCTAAGAAGATATCTAACTGGCTTTGGTATAAATCTTTTTCATTATCCGCACTGGCAGCTTGTGAGATTTTATCTGCGTCATACAGCATTACACCCAGATAACGAATACGCCCTACACAAGTTTCTGAACACAGTGTTGGCTGACCGGCTTCAATACGTGGATAGCAGAAAATACATTTTTCTGACTTACCACTTTTCCAGTTGAAGTAGATTTTTTTGTATGGGCACCCAGTTAAACACATGCGCCACCCACGGCATTTATCTTGGTCGATAAGCACAATGCCATCTTCAGCGCGTTTATAAATCGCACCACTTGGGCAGGTCGCCACACAAGCAGGATTTAGGCAGTGTTCACATAAACGTGGTAAATACATCATGAATGTATTTTCAAACTGTCCATACATCTCTTTTTGCATGTTGGCGAAGTTTTTATCCGCAGCACGTTTGCTAAATTCGCCACCTAAATCATCTTCCCAGTTTGGACCTCTTTCGATTTTGGTCATGCGTTGACCAGTGATCAGCGAGCGAGGACGTGCTGTCGGCAATGAGCCTTCTGGTGCATTTTTCAAATGCTCATAGTCGTAATCAAATGGCTCATAATAATCATCTAATGCAGGGACATCAGGGTTGGCAAAAATCTTAGATAACAGACCAACACGGTTACCCATTCTTGGCACTAATTTACCTTTGATATTTTTGATCCAGCCACCTTTCCACTTTTCTTGGTCTTCCCAATTTTGTGGGTACCCTGTACCTGGTTTTGTTTCAACGTTATTGAACCATGCGTATTCAACACCTTCACGGCTAGTCCATACGTTTTTACAGGTTACTGAACAGGTATGGCAACCGATACATTTGTCGAGGTTGAGTACCATACCGACTTGTGAACGAATTTTCATTATGCCTTCTCCTGTCCATTCAGGGTCTGTTGATAAGCATCACCTTCACCATCAAGCCAATCAATCTGTTTCATCTTACGCACCACAACAAACTCATCACGGTTAGAGCCAACAGTACCGTAGTAGTTAAAGCTATAAGCTAATTGAGCGTATCCACCAATCATATGGGTTGGTTTAGGGCAAACACGCGTCACAGAGTTGTGAATACCACCACGCATTCCCGTCACTTCTGAGCCGGGTAGGTTTATTTGACGCTCTTGTGCGTGATACATATAAATCATGCCATCAGGAATACGTTGACTGACAATGGCTCTTGCCGTTAACGCACCATTACTGTTGTACGCTTCAACCCAATCGTTATCGCTAACTCCCATCTCTTTAGCATCATCTTCACTTAGCCACACTACGGGGCCACCACGACCTAGTGTTAACATTAGTAAGTTATCGCTATAAGTTGAGTGAATACCCCATTTTTGGTGAGGAGTCAGGAAGTTCAGCGCTTTTTCAGGGAAACCATTTGGTTTTTTACCCTTAACCGCATCAATCGCTTTGGTATCAATTGGTGGACGATAAACCACTAAGCTTTCACCGTAAGCACGCATCCACTCGTGATCTTGATACAACTGCTGGCGACCACTTAACGTACGCCAAGGGATCATCTCGTGAACGTTGGTATAACAAGCGTTATAAGAGACATGCTCATCTTCAAGACCAGACCATGTAGGGCTTGAGATAATCTTACGAGGTTGAGCAACGATATCGCGGAAACGAATTTTTTCGTCTTCTTTCACTTTGGCTAAATGCGTGTGATCACGTCCAGTCACTTTACTTAGTGCATCCCACGCTTTTACAGCCACTTGACCATTAGTTTCAGGCGCTAAAGAGAGGATAACTTCAGCAGCATCAATTGCCGTTTCAATCGCTGGACGCCCTTTTGCTGCGCCATCATGACGAACACGATTGAGTTTTTTCAGGAAATCGACTTCTGTTTGTGTATTCCAACTGATCCCTTTACCGCCATTACCCAATTTATCCATCAGAGGGCCAAGTGAGGTAAAGCGAGCATAAGTATTTGGATAATCACGCTCAACAGGAATAAGGTGTGGTGCTGTTTTACCCGGAATAAGGTCACATTCACCTTTTTTCCAATCTTTTACATCGAAAGGCTGTGCCATTTCAGCAGCTGAGTCATGTTGAATAGGTAATGTCACTAAATCGGTTTCAACCCCTAAATGGCCTACACACAATTTAGAGAAGGTTTTAGCGATACCTTTATAGATTTCCCAGTCTGTTTTAGACTCCCAAGCAGGATCAACGGCTGCCGTTAATGGGTGAATAAATGGATGCATATCCGAAGTATTCATATCGTCTTTTTCATACCATGTTGCGGTTGGTAAAACGATATCTGAGAAAAGACAGGTACTTGACATGCGGAAGTCTAAAGTCACCACTAAATCAACTTTACCTTCACCACCTTTATCTTGCCATTCCACTTCTTGTGGCTTAACTTGACCTTGCTCGCCTAAATCTTTACCTTGTAACCCGTTCTCTGTACCTAGCAGGTATTTCAGTAAATACTCATGTCCCTTACCCGCCGAACCTAATAAGTTAGAACGCCAAATAAATAAATTACGAGGGAAGTTTTGTGGGTTATCAGGTTGCTCTGAAGCAAAACGGATTTCACCTGATTTCAATGCATTAACGGTATAATCAGTGGCACTAACGCCTGCCTCTTGGGCTTTTTTCGCAATAGTCAGAGGGTTTAAGTTTAATTGAGGCGCCGATGGTAACCACCCCATACGTTCTGAACGCACGTTCATATCAACCAAGCTACCACTAAAGCGTGATTTATCCGCTAATGGTGATAATAACTCCGTTGGTGATACGGTCTCGTAACGCCACTGACTGGAGTGATTATAAAAGAACGATGTACTGTTCATATGACGAGGTGGACGTTGCCAATCAAGACCAAAGGCTAAAGGCAACCAACCTGTTTGTGGACGTAATTTTTCTTGTCCAACATAGTGTGCCCAACCGCCACCGCTTTGCCCGACACAACCGCAGAAAATCAGCATGTTGATAATACCGCGATAGGTCATATCCATGTGATACCAGTGGTTAATACCTGCACCTACAATCACCATAGAACGACCATGCGTTTTTTCTGCATTATCTGCAAATTCACGCGCAATACGGGTGATATCTTGACGGTTTACGCCTGTAACTTTTTCTGCCCATGCTGGTGAATATGCTTTGATTTCATCATAATTTGATGCGCAGTTTTCATCATTTAAGCCACGATCAATACCGTAGTTTGCTAATAACAAGTCATAGACAGTTGTAACGTATTTTTCTTCGCCATTCGCAAGTGTAATACGCTTAGCTGGCAGTTTATGAACGAGAACATCATCAAGGGCAACACCTTCAAAGTATTCACTCTTAATGCCACCAAAGTAAGGAAATGCAACATCAACAACATCATCGTGGCTCTCTAGAAGCCCCAATTGTAAAGTGACTTCTTCGCCACTTTTACCGTCTTTAGGCTCTAGATTCCATTTAGCAGCCCCTTCCCAACGAAAGCCCATTGAACCTTGAGGAGCAACCAGTTGCTGTGTTTTCTCATCAATAGCAATGGTTTTCCACTCTGGGTTTTTCTCCTGATCAAGATTGTTCACTAAATCAGAAGCACGTAGCATGCGACCCGCAACTAAATTGCCAGAATCATGTTTATCTAACATCACTAACATTGGCATGTCAGTGTAAGTGCGCACGTAGTTACTAAAGTATTCAGTTTGGCGTTTAACGTGGAATTCGTTAAGAATAACGTGTCCCATCGCCATTGCCATTGCGCTGTCAGTACCTTGTTTTGGATTTAACCATTGGTCACACAGTTTAGCGATTTCAGCGTAATCCGGTGTAACCGCAACGGTTTTTGTTCCTTTGTAGCGAACTTCTGTAAAGAAGTGGGCATCTGGAGTACGTGTTTGCGGTACGTTAGAGCCCCATGCAATCAGATAAGAAGAGTTATACCAGTCCGCTGATTCAGGAACGTCTGTTTGCTCACCCCATGTCATTGGTGATGCGGGTGGTAAATCGCAATACCAATCGTAAAAACTTAAACATGCCCCGCCAATAAGAGATAAATAACGCGCACCCGCAGCGTATGACACCATCGACATTGCCGGAATTGGCGAAAAGCCGATAATACGATCAGGACCATATTCTTTAGCTGTAAATACGTTAGAAGCGGCAATAATTTCATTCACTTCAGACCATGAAGAGCGAACAAAACCACCACGACCACGTGCTTGTTTATAGCTTTTCGTTTTTTCTGGCGAGCTGATAATTGAAGCCCAAGCATCGACAGGATCACTGTGTTGTGCTTTCGCTTCACGCCATAATTTAATTAAGCGTTTAC
This sequence comes from Proteus sp. fly-1067, assembly GCF_040139345.1. NCBI lineage: Bacteria > Pseudomonadati > Pseudomonadota > Gammaproteobacteria > Enterobacterales > Morganellaceae > Proteus > Proteus sp. fly-1067. Next base: position 147,416 of record NZ_JBEEUL010000010.1, read on the forward strand.
GCACCATAGGATATTTAACGCGGTTTGCGCTGTATAAATACCATGAATAGCTTGCACCACGAGGGCAACCTCGAGGTTCATGATCGGGTAAATCAGGGCGTGTACGTGGGTAATCCGTTTGTTGTGTTTCCCAAGTTACTAACCCATTTTTGACATAAATTTTCCAGCTACATGAGCCTGTACAGTTAACACCATGAGTAGAACGGACAATTTTGTCATGTTGCCAGCGACTACGATAACCATCTTCCCAGTCACGATTAACATTTAATTCTTGGCCATGATCCTTTGAAAAGGTATCGCCAAGTTGTTTAAAATAGCGGAATCTATCGAGAAACTTACTCATCAGATACTCTCCCAATGCGCGCGAGCGCTCTCACATTGCGTATAATTCGTCATTATTGTTTATTGTGTTTACGTCCATAGACCAACCAAGTGATCAAGACGCAGGCGATATAAAATAGAACAAAGATTTTCATGGCTCCGGCAGGTGAGCCAGTCATTGCAAGTGATGTGCCAAAGGCTTTAGGAATAAAGAAGCCCCCAATTGCACCAATTGCAGAGATAAAACCAAGCGCAGCCGCACTTTCTGTTACCGCTTCTTTTTGAGCGGCTTCATCGGAAGCACCTTGTGCTTTCATACGGTCAACAGTAATTTTTCTAAACACCACTGCAATCATTTGGAATGTAGAACCACTACCTAAACCTGCGGTTAAAAACAGCACCATAAAGACGCCATAAAACGCGATAAATGAGCCACCAGCACCGTTTTCAGGTAGTGTTAAGAAAAGTAGAGCAGAGAAAATTGCCATGATGATAAAGTTAATCAGCGTGACTCTAATCCCCCCAAATTTATCAGACAAAGCGCCACCGACAGGGCGAGCTAAGGCACCTAATAAAGGTCCAAAGAAGGCATAATGTAAAATAATGATATCTGGGAATTGGGTTTTAGATAACATCGCAAAACCCGCTGAAAAACCGATAAATGAACCAAAAGAACACAGGTATAAAATACTTAATAACCAGAGGTGACCACGTTTTAAAACGGGTAATTGCTGGCTTAAAGAGGCTTTATTCGCCGCAAGGTCGTTCATACCAAACCATGCCGCAAATGTCAGAATAAGTAAGAAAGGAACCCAAATCCACGCGGCATTTTCTAACCATAAACGTGAACCATCTGGCTGAACAACACCCGGACCACTAAACATTGCAAAAACGCCAACACCAATCACTAATGGTGCGACTAACTGCATAACACTGACACCCAGATTACCTAATCCACCATTTAATCCTAATGCCCCACCTTGACGTGCTTTAGGAAAGAAAAAGCTGATATTTGCCATACTGGATGCAAAGTTTGCCCCAGCAAACCCACATAATAGAGAAATGACAATAAAGGTTGAATAGGTCGTTGTCGTGTCTTGCACTGCAAAACCCAGCCAAATACAAGGAATAATCAGAAATACCGTGCTGATTGCTGTCCAGCGACGACCACCAAAGATAGGAATAACAAAAGAGTAAGGAACGCGCAAAATAGCGCCAGATACCGAAGGTAATGCTGTCAGCATAAACAACTGATCTGTGGTAAAGTTAAAACCTACTTTGTTCAAATTTACTGCAACGGCACTAAAAAGCATCCATACACAGAACGATAAAAGTAAACAAGGAACAGAAATCCATAAATTGCGTGAAGCGATCTTTTGACCAGTCTTTTCCCAAAAAGCTTTATCTTCAGGATGCCAATCTTCGATCACCCCTTTTCTCATTTTTTCTGGGTGTTGAGTGAGTGCCATAACAACCTCGATTAACGGTTAGATTGGCACCTTTTTACGATTAGATTTGTTAATAAGTCATGATCTGCATCAAGCAAGGTTTTGTTTGATTTTTAGACTGATTGTATTATTCACACCTAAGTATTAATAGGGTTAGTCTTAATTTTTCATTTTAAATTAACAAGTTAAATAAAAAACACTATACTTTGTAAGTGAAATTACACCTACTGGCTATTTAGGGGTAATACTTTAGTAGTATGTGACATTTGATGAGTTTTTAAGGCAATATAGCGCCAGAATAAATTTGGAAAAATAACGATGAGTACTCATAAAGTCCAATGGCACTACCGTTTTTCAATTATTAATCAAATTGCGATATTAATGTTACTTTTCACTCTATTGGGTGTGGTAGGCATGGCGATTTCTAACCATATTATTTTGAGTGTACAAGGTAATGCTCATGCGATTAATAAGTCTGGATCGCTACGAATGCAAAGCTATCGCTTACTATCTGCTTTACCCCTAGATGAACAACATCGTTATTACCTTCATGAATTAGAAACCGATTTAGACAGCAATGAGTTACTTCAAGTCCTGAGTAATGCATCGTTACAATCACAATATGCTCAATTAAATACATACTGGAAGGAAACCTTAAAACCAACCTTGCTCTATGCACAACAACGAGATGATGCAAAACAAGAAGTCGCCTTGTTTGTTTCTCAATTAGACAAATTAGTCTTAAGCATAGATCAGTTAACAGAACAAAAAATAAGGTTGGTAGCTTATACGCAGCTGATTTTCACTGCACTCACACTGTTATTGTTATTTGGCTCTGTTTGGCATTTCCGCCGCCGTTTACTTCACCCTTGGCAGCAATTAATGGCAATGGCGAACTCAATTGGTCATGGTAATTTTTCTGCCCGCTTTCACCAACGCACACATCACGATGAAATCGCCACACTCGGTATTGCACTTAATACTATGTCAGAAGAGCTTTCTACACTTTATAGCGAGCTAGAAAAAAGAGTGGTTGAGAAAACTCACGATTTACAACAAAAGAATAAAGTACTCTCTTACCTCTATCATTCAAGTCAACAATTGCATTCACCCACGCCTCTTTGCGCTCGATTAAGACAAATATTATTTGAGCTTCAACAAATTATTCCTGATGCTTATTTGCAAATACGTTTATATGAAGATAATCACCACACGTTGTTTAATGAAATTAGTTTAGCGCCAAAATCTCGCCCTGAGCATTGCCCTGATAGAGAGTGCGAACGTTGTGAAGAAACTTCTTTTACCGAAACACCACTACATAGTGAACTACTGCATTGGGAACTCGCCGATCAGATCCATCGTTATGGATTGTTTGTTATGCAATTACCTGAAAATATGGTGTTGAGTGATGAGCAAAAAAATCTCATGTTATTACTCACAAAACAAATTTCGGCAATGCTGGCAATGGAGCAACAAAACGAGCAACAGCAACAGCTACTATTGATGGATGAGCGCTCAGCGATTGCACGTGAATTGCATGACTCAATTGCACAATCGTTATCATGTTTAAAAATGCAGGTTAGCTATTTGCAAATGCAGTCTGAGACCCTTCCAGATAATTGCCAAAAATTACTTAAAGAGATGCGTGAAGAACTGAATGTCGCATATCGACAATTAAGAGAATTATTAACGACATTTCGTTTAAAACTCACAGAGCCTGGATTGCTTGCTGCACTAGAAAGCACACTCAATGAATTTAATCAACGCCTTGGTTTTGCTATTAATTTTGATTATCAGCTACCAGCAAAATGTGTCAATTCACATCAAAGCATCCATGTTGTTCAAATTGTACGTGAAGCATTAAATAATATTTTGCAACATGCCAATGCAAACTGGGCTGAAGTCTCTTTAAGCCTTAATAATGGGCAAGTAGAACTAAAAATTAATGATAATGGTGAAGGAATTAGCCCTAACCCTGAAAAATTAAATCATTATGGTCTTATTATTATGCGAGAGCGCGCAAATAGCCTAAATGGTTCTTATACTATAAAAGTACGTGAACAGGGCGGTACTCAAGTGTTTGTTAAATTTCCATTAATAACTACTCATAAAGATCCTGTCCAAAATGGAGCAAGTCGTAATGAATAATATGGTTCCACCCACAGAAAAAGCGACAATTTTACTGATTGATGATCATCCAATGTTACGCAATGGCGTAAAACAACTCTTAAGTCTTGATGCAACATTAACTGTCGTTGGGGAAGCGGGGGATGGGCTACAAGGTGTAAAATTAGCAGAGGAACTCGATCCCGATTTAATCTTACTCGATCTAAATATGCCAGGAATGAACGGCTTTGAAACACTCGATCAACTGCGATTAAAATCATTGTCAGGCAGGATCGTGGTTTTTAGTGTCTCAAATTACAGTGATGACTTAGTAACAGCACTAAAACGTGGTGCTGATGGTTATCTTCTAAAAGATATGGAACCTGAAGAATTACTTGCGGCACTTAAACAGGCGGCTGCCGGAAAAATGGTTGTCAGCCCTGCATTAACGCCTATTTTAGCTGAATCATTACGTGAAGATCGTTCTGAAGGTGAGCGTGATATTGAACAGCTCACCCCGCGTGAACGTGATATTTTAAAACTAATAGCACAAGGGCTATCCAATAAAATGATCGCACGTAAACTTGATATCACAGAAAGTACGGTCAAAGTACACGTTAAACACTTACTGAAAAAAATGAAGCTAAAATCTCGTGTTGAAGTTGCCGTTTGGGTTCATCAGCAACGTGTCGATTAATCAAAATTAGGTACAATGGGCTGATGAGAACTCATTAGCTCAACTAACTCTTTCGCCCCTTTTTGTAACGACTCCCCTTTTAACCACATGGCATGAATAGGCAATCGCAATTCATTTTTCGTATTTTTAAACTGAAGTTGCTTTAATTTACCTTTTTGTAATTGAGTATAAATCAACGAATATGGCAAATTACCCCATCCCATTCCTGCTTCAACCATGCCTAATGCCATTTGAAAACTATCCGTTTGCCAATAATTCGTAGCCACTAATGAGCGCTCATCCCTCAACTCTTTGGTGTGACTTGCGATCATAATTTGGCGAACATTTACTAAATCCTCAATAAATACGCCAGATGGGTGTGCTAATGCAATATGACTTGCAGAGATCGTTGCCACTAATGATTCAGAGCCGAGATATTGAAATTGCTCATCACCATTCACATACAAGCCCCCATAAACTAGGCTCAATTGAATTTTATGCGAATGCAACATCTCAATAATGTCATCTTGTGCCGAGGTTATCACATTCACATTAAGTAATGGATAACGTTGCGTTAATTCAGATAACGCAGGTAATAAATAATCAGGATTAATATCAGCTGCAACACCAATATTTAAGACACTTTCGAGATCCATGGAAAGCTCTTGAGCATGCACTTGTAATAATTTTAATTGCTCTGCGATCATTCTGGCATGAGGTTCAAGTGCTTTGGCTTTTTCGGTTGGCTGAGGCTCTCGTGATGAGCGCTCAAAAAGTGCATAACCTAATTCAGCTTCCATATTGGCAATCGCCATACTGACTGCGGAAGGAACGCGTTTTAATGAACGAGCTGCCGCAGAAAAAGATCCCTTATCCATCACGGCTAAAAATATCGCAATATGTTCACTTGAAAACTGCATGTTCACTCCTGATGTTTCAGTTAAATTGATACTAGCTGACTTTTTCTGTCATTCTTGCTGATTTATCTTACGATGCTTAACAACACTAATCCACAGAAAAAAGAGAGCACAATGCAAGGTATCAAACGAAAAATTGTCTACGTGACAGCTTATGAGATTTTTGGGTGGGTTATTTCATCCGTTGGACTTGCTCTTTTGGCCGATAGCTCAACAGCAGTAACTGGCCCATTAGCACTTGTGATAACAACAATCGCGGTGAGTTGGAATTTTATTTATAACTGTATGTTTGAATTTTGGGAAAGTCGGCAGATTTCAAGAATTCGAACTTTTAGACGTCGTATTGTACATGCAATTGGATTTCAGCTAACACTAGTACTCTATTTAATTCCGTTAATTGCATGGTGGCTTAATGTTTCGTTATGGCAAGCGTTAGTGATGGATTTTGCGCTGATCATCATTATCCCTTGTTATACTTTCGTTTATAACTGGATATTTGACAAAGTATTTGGTTTACCGAAATCTGCATTACCTGAAAATGCGCCTGTAGCCTAAACGACAAGCGAATTAAGAAGAGTGATCTGCAATTAAGATCACTCTTTAACAGGATAGATATCTTCTAAGGCAAATTGCTCAATACCGCCCTCTAACTCACAACGACCTAAACCCATGTTTTTATCATCAGCCGTTGTTCTTTTGAGTAACTTACCTGTTACTTGAGAAAGCTGAGTATCTAATTCAACAACACGATAATATTCTTTCATATAGCTTTCTTCACCTAGCGCCATATAAACTAAAAATTCATCACCTATTTTAATGTTCATCTCGTTTCTACTTACTCTTAAGAATTAATCTAATAATGATCAATTAGTTTAGTCTAACGAAAGGTAATAAGAGAAAAATTGACTCACTCGATATTACATTAAGTTAATTTATTAACTTCCAACTCATCATCATGATGCTGATCAGAATAAAAGACAGTGTTAAGTATTGGAAAAAACGCTCTGATAAATATGCTAAAAGATAGCGTGCTAGCGGAATAGAAAGTAATGAGCCTAAACAGAGAATAAGTGCGGTATGTACGTCGGTATAGCCACCAGCACTATAAGCGATAGCGGAGCCCCCCGAAAGAATGGTTGTAATAAAAATAGAGGTACCAATCGCCTCTTTAATCCCCATTTGTGCAAAACGCATTAATACAGGCAATACGACTAATCCCCCCCCTACTCCCGTTGCTCCAAGCACAAACCCTGCACTCATTCCTGGTACAAATAAGGAAGAAAAAGTAACAGATGAAGATGGTGGCAAAGAAATTAAAGGATCTGAACCTGTTGATCTTCTTATCATTCGTTGTAAAAACAAGACCAATGAAAATACAATGGCAACGATCATTAAAATATTAATACCAGATTCAACACGATCGTAATATTGAGGTTGCGATCCCAACCACGTCACCCCATAACTTGCTAAAAAAGTTGCAGGAAACATGATCGCTAAAATTAATAATGCGGGTTTTAATGGAATATTACCTAAACGAAAATGGATATAAGAAGACGAGAGTTTCATTAGCATAGATAACAAATTAGCTGTTGCCACAGCCGCTAATGCATTCATTCCAAAAAGATAAATAAGAACAGGCAATAAAATAACGCCTCCGCCAACTCCGGTCGTTGTAATAACTAACCCTATTGCAGCGCCGATAAGCAGTTGTGAGACGAGTAACATCTTATTTCCTTTTGCTGATAATTTAGCGAGCCTAGATTATAGGCAAAATAACTTATAACCAAAAGGAATTAGATATAACAAATAGATATATAAATAAAGTTATTATAAAAAACCCTTTAATACGAAATTTACTCATATTAAAGGGATAAGATTAAAGACAGGTATTATTCTTATTAATCAATGTATTAATTCTTTAACGTACTTAATTTATTTCAGCTAAAATGGTTTCTGCTGAAAAGTAATCGCCTGTTTTGGCTTTTTGCTGTAATACCCCGTCACGAGATGCGACTACCTGAACTTCCATTTTCATCGCTTCCATAATGGCAATGACATCACCTTCTTTAACTTTATCACCATCAGATAAGATCCAGCTATGTAATATGCCAGAGATTGGCGCTATCACCGCTTTTTCATTCTCTTCTTTCTCATGATTAGCACTGATGGCTGTTGGTATTACCGCAGAGAGTGACAGTAATTGAGCAGGCAAAGCAAGTTCATGACGACGGCCATCAATTTCAATAAAGGTACGTACAAGTTCTTCATTTTTTGCTGGTGTACTACGAGGAAAATGGATATTTTTTGCCTGAAAATCAGTTTCAATCCAACGAGTATGCACTTTAAAACTTTCAACAAAGTCATCTTGTTCCATCATTTCACAATGGAAAGATAATACACTTGCCACGCCTTCTATTTTAAATTCAGATAATGCTCGACGAGCACGAGCAATGGCTTGTTCGCGAGTTGCCCCCGTCACTATCAGTTTGGCCATCATTGAATCGAATTGACGTGAAACCTGATTATTTTCAGCAACACCACTATCAACTCGCACACCAGGGCCTGAAGGCTGAGAAAAATGTGTAATTAAACCAGGTGTAGGTAAAAAACCTTTGGTGGGATCTTCCGCATTAATCCTAAATTCAAAAGAGTGACCGCGCGGGACGGGAGTTTTATCAACACTTAGTGGTAAACCTTCAGCAATACGTAACTGCTCGATAACTAGATCAATACCTGCGGTTTCTTCTGTAACTGGATGCTCTACTTGTAAACGGGTATTGACTTCCAAAAATGAGATAGTGCCATTTGCACTTAATAAAAACTCAACTGTACCAGCCCCTATATATCCCGCTTTAGCACAAATATCACTGGCTGATTGATGAATACGTTGGCGTTGTTCATCATTTAAATAAGGTGCAGGTGCTTCTTCAATCAACTTTTGATTACGACGTTGTAGTGAACAATCTCGTGTTCCGACGACGACGACATTGCCTAATTTATCTGCGATAATTTGCGCCTCGATATGACGGGGCTTATCTAAGAATTGTTCAACATAACATTCGCCACGACCAAATGCCGTGACAGCTTCTCGTACTGCCGAATGATAAAGTTCTTCAATTTCTTCCATTTTATGGGCAATTTTTAAGCCTCGTCCACCACCACCAAAAGCAGCTTTAATCGCAACGGGTAAACCATATTGCTTAGCAAAATCTAATACTTCTTTGGCATTATTAACAGGATCAGCAGTGCCATTAACTAAAGGAGCACCAACTGACTGTGCAATTTTACGTGCTTTCACTTTATCGCCAAGAACTTCAATCGTTTCAGGATTTGGCCCAACCCAAATAAATCCGGCTTCTTGTACCGCTTTTGCAAAATCCGCTCGCTCTGAAAGAAAACCATAGCCCGGATGGATCATCGTCGCTTTAGCTTTACTAGCAATATCAATAATTTTGTTGATATCTAAATAGCTTTCTTTCGGTAAATTACCATTGAGTCCATAAGCTTCATCAGCAAGACGAACGTGCAGTGCATCAATATCATCATTCGCATAAATAGCAATTGAAGTGGCACCATAATCCTGACAAGCACGAATGATACGAACTGCGATTTCGCCTCGGTTTGCAATAAGTACTCGATGCTTCACTCGTTGTTTTTGGTTAATTGTTGTCATGAGTGGCATTCTCCTATCAATATTCTTGAAATTCGGTAATTGGATTAAAACGAATTTTAGCGTTAACAGGGATCTGCCCTGCGAGTGGTAAGTGATATTCAGCGACAGCACCAATAACAGGATAGCCCCCCGTTAATGGGTGATCGTTAAGAAACAAAACAGGCTGCCCATTAATTGGCACTTGTATTGCACCAATACAGGTACCTTCACTTGATAATTCTTGTTGTTGCTCACGTGTAAGAGGCGTTTCGCCTAATAAACGTAAACCAATACGATTAGATTGTGGTGTGACCTGCCATAATTGAGAGGTCAGCGTCTTTATTGCATCCGCGGTAAACCAGTCAGTACGAGGGCCTAAAACAATATCAAGCGTGACGGTATCTCCTTGTTTTGGCAGTGTTAATATTGGTTGCTCCTCAACAATAATGCGGTTTGATGTGCTGTCGTTGTTAAGGTGAAGAACATCTCCTTCTTGCAGTGCACTAGGCCCAATTTGCGCTAAAGTATCAAAAGCATAACTACCTAAAACTTTAGGTAATTCAAACCCACCTCTCACAGCAAGATAGCTACGTACCCCTGTTGTTGGTATGCCTAAAATAATTTCATCACCACAACGAACATCAATAGGTTGATAGCTTGATAGATATTCACTCTCTCCCGACTCATGTTTTAGTAAAATAGAACAATCCGCCCCAGTTAAAGCAATAACACAATCTTGTCGCGCTTTAAGCCTTAATCCACCTTGAGTTATCTCAAGTGCCACGAAAGTTGTCGGATTCCCCACCAAACGATTAGCCGCATGTAAAGCAGGTTTATCTAGTGCACCAGAAGCGGAAACTCCCATTGATGCAGCACCAATTCGTCCTTCATCTTGAAATAATGTCTGCAACCCTGCCGAAATGACATATAAGCCTTTATCATTTAATGAGAGAGAGGAAGTTACTGCTAATTTTTTTTCAGGTAATGAAACTGTTATTGGTGCTTTTTGTGCATCAATAAAATGCACTTCATTTCCTGGCAATAAAAAGGCAGGTTGTTTGCGGGAAAGATCCCACATTTTTATTTCCGTAGTTCCGATTAATTGCCAACCACCTGGGCTTTGTTGTGGATAGACACCACTAAATTCACCAGCTAATCCGACAGAACCTGCTGGGATCCGTGTGCGAGGAGTTTTACGCCGAGGTACATAGAGCTCAGTTTCATCAGCGATCAGATAAGCAAAGCCCGGCGCGAAACCGGTGAATGCCACTTGATAGGTTTGTTCGGTATGTCTTCGGATCACATCATTTGTGGTTATACCTAATAATTCAGCCACTTCATGAAGATCTTCCCCTTGGTAATGAACAGGGATCGTTAATGATTGTGCTTGACGTGCTGATACCGCTTTGATTTCTAATTGTCGGAGCTGAATAACAAGTTCTTCAGCCGTGATTAGCCACGGAGTATAGTGAATTAAGAGCGTTTTCGCTGCGGGCACAATATCTTGAATAGCAACAATATCCGCTTGTTTAACGGATTCATACAACGCAAGCGTCTCTTTTAGAGAGGAAAGCTCAACAAGTAAATGGGATAAGTTAACCGGTAAAAAGCGCAAAGTATCTTCCTCCCTTATACGTGATAAGCTGCATCGGGCACATCGGTAATAAACATATGCCCAGGAGCATGGCTAAGTGCAAAAGGAACACCTGAGCGCATCACCGCCGCTTGTGGTGTCACACCACAAGCCCAAAACACAGGGATCTCACCGTCTTCAATTCTCACTGGTGAACCAAAATCTGGTGACATTATGTCTTTGATACCTAACGCTTCAGGGGAACCAATATGGACAGGAGCACCATGTACCGAAGGAAAGCGACCACTTATCATTACTGCATCAGCAATTCTATCTGAAGGAATAGGACGCATTGAAACAACTAACTCGCCTTCTAATCGTCCTGCTGGGCGACATAAGCGATTGGTTTTATACATTGGAACATTGCAGTTATCCGTGATGTGTCGAATTTCAATGCCCGCTTCTAACATCGGCGTTTCAAAAGTAAAACTACAGCCAATAAGAAATGTCACGAGATCAGGCTGTTGTGCCCAAATGGCTGTAGCATCTGTAATTTCATCCGCTAATTTGCCATTTTCCCAAACACGATAAAGAGGAATATCAGTACGTAAATCAGCTCCTTGCGCTAAAACAGTGCGATAACTACCTGATTCACAAACATCTAATATTGGGCAGCTTTTAGGATTGCGCTGTGCATAAAGTAGGAAATCAAATGCCCAATCACGAGGCAAACTAATCATATTTGCTTGTGTCATTCCTTTTGCCATACCTGCTGTTGGTATAGCTAAACCATGACGAATTGCTAATCGAGCCTCTTGTGCTTTGGCGATTGCATCAGCAGTTGCTTTCATTAAATTTGTCATATTTACCCCTCACTTTTCAGTAAAGCTGGAGCAAATGCTTTAATTTCAACACCATGATTTATTAAAGTTTCTTTTACGTTTTTAGCTAAATTGACTGCATCAGGACTATCACCATGGACACAAATAGAATCTGCTTCTATAGCAGTAAAAATACCTTCTATAGACTCAATACCACCTTCTTGTACAAGTTGTAACATACGTTGTGCAACACGTTTCGGATCATGTAAAACTGCGCCCTCTTTTTTACGAGAAACCAGAGTACCATCAGCGTGATAAGCTCTGTCTGCAAAGGCTTCGGCTATTACATGAAGCCCTTTTTCTTTTGCAAGTGTAATCAAGGGAGATCCCGCTAAAGCAACTAATACCAATTGAGGATCTACGGCAAGTATCGCCTCAATAACAGCGAGCGCTTGGCGTTTATCATGAGCAATAGTGTTATAAAGTGCACCATGAGGCTTAACATAAGTCACGCTCAAACCTACTGCTTTAGCTAGCCCTTGCAAAGCACCAATTTGATAAATCACATCAGCGGTTAATTCATCACTGGCAATATCCATATTACGACGGCCAAAACCTACTAAATCAGGATAGGCAACATGAGCTCCAATCGAGACATTATGTAGTTTTGCCGCTTTTAATGTTCTTAAAATTCCATCAGGGGAGCCAGCATGAAAACCACAGGCAATATTGGCACTACTGACTATTTCAAGTACCGCATTATCATTGCCCATTGTCCATTGTCCGAAACTTTCACCTAAATCACTGTTTAAATCGATAGTATTTATCATTGTTATTATTCCTTTAAGCAATCTTGAGGTAGTTGAAAATCGCACCAACTGACATGATGCCCATATACCAAGTCAGTACACAGACTAAAATACCTGACCATAACAACCATGCTGGGTATTTATAGCCATTCATTAAGTCTTGGCGACGCCATGCAACAAAAATAAACAGTGTCATACCAATAGGTAAAATCAGACCATTAAAACCACCGGCAAAAACTAATAAAGCAGCGGGCGCTGTTCCCATCATCATATAAATAGCTAATGAAACAGCAATAAAGATAATGGTTGCGATATTACGTTGGCGCTCCGTGATCCCTTTTTTAAACACAGTGATAAATGACATAGAAGTGTAAGCAGCACCAATAACACTAGTGAGAGCTGCCGCCCATAAAATAAGACCAAAGATACGTAACCCAGTTAAACCTGCGGCATGTTGAAATGCTTGTGAAGCAGGGTTTGCTGCATGGCTAGAAATATCTAATGTGACACCACTGGCAACAACACCCAAAATGGCAAGAAACAAGATATAACGCATCAATCCAACAACTAAGATACCTTTTGTTGCAGCGCTCGATACCGCTTCAATATTCTCAATACCCGTCGTTCCCTTATCAAGAAGGCGATGAGCACCCGCATAACAGATATAACCCCCTACTGTTCCACCCACAATCGTGGTAATTGTGGCAAAGTTAATAGAGTCAGGTAAAACTGTTTGTCTTAATGCTTCACCAATAGGTGGATTAGAAGCAAACATGACAAAAACAGTTAGCAAGATCATGACAATACCAAGAATGATAATCATACGATCAATAAAATTACTGGCTTTGCGTGAAGAAAAAATATAGATCGCAAGTAATGCACTTAAGATCCCACCCCATTTAGGATCTAGTCCAACCATCGCATTAAGCCCTAAACCTGCACCTGCAATATTACCGACGTTAAAAACTAAACCACCGAAGATAACTAATATTGCCAGCAAATAGCCACTTCCCGGGATAGCTTTGTTAGCAATATCTGAAGCGCGCATATTGGTTACCGTGATCACTCGCCAAATACTCTGTTGCACAATAAAATCAATCACGATCGATGCTAAGATCCCAAATGCAAATGCGGCACCCATTGTCGCCGTAAAGGTTGCTGTTTGTGTAATAAAGCCAGGACCAATTGCCGAAGTTGCCATTAAAAAAATAGCGGCAATCAGAGAGGAACGTCTACTTTTTATAAACGAAGTTGAAGCTGTATTTGCAGAATCTTGTGTAGCCATAAGCTACCCCCTTTATCATCATTATTTTAATTATTATTACTAAGGCAATTTGCATGCCATTGTTGAGCATGAATCGTTGATTGTTAATCATATGATATTAGATTGTTGAACAATTAATAATAATAGATGAATAAATAAGCAAATAGATTTAAATATGAGATGATAAAAGTGCAAAGAAGATCGCATTTTTAACATTTTGTTGACAATTCGGGATAATTTATTCGTATCAAAAATGCACGAAAATAAGGCATACAAAAATTGGATGCACAAAAATAGTGCATTCAAATGAGGAAAAATAAATTTGAGTATTAAAGATTGATAAAAAAAAACTAATTTTTTTAATAAAAAGAAACAGAAAGCGATATTGTAGAGAGTGATAAGTACAACATACAGCAACAATAGAGGTTATATATTGTAAAGCTCACTGATAGAATAGATGTTTCTATTGAGCTAATAGCAGAAGATAATGCAGAAAAAAACATCACCACAAATTCTTTCTCAAAAAGTCGCCAATATTATTCGGCAAAAGATCACTATAGGAGAATTACCTCCCGGTGAAAGACTTTCAGAAACCGCATTAAGTGAAACATTAGAGATATCTCGTAATACCTTGAGAGAGGTTTTTCGTGTACTGACTCAAGAAGGGCTGTTAACTTATAAACCTAATCGTGGTGTTTTTGTTTCAGTGCCAGATATGGCCTCTATTATGGATATTTATCGTGTAAGGCGGTTAATTGAGTGTGATGCATTGCGACATTCTTATCCTATGCACCCTGCTATTATTAGAATGCAAGATAGTGTCAATCAAGCAAAAAAGTTTCAAGAACAACAGGATTGGAGTGGTGTCGGAACCTGTAATATGCATTTTCATACCGCTATCGCTGAGCTTTCTGATAGCCCCAGATTATTTAAGCAATACCAGCTTATTTTAGCTGAATTACGTTTAGCATTCGGTTTATTAAATGATCCTCAATTATTACATGCGCCTTATATTGAGAAAAACGAACAGATTTTAATACTGTTAATGGATGGCAAAGCACAGGAAGCGGCGATGGCTATGGAAGACTATTTGGAAATTTCAGAAAGGACAGTACTCGCTGCATTTTCTCGCTATAATCTTTGTTAATTATTCAGTTGATAATAAAAATGCCCTATATTGGGGCATCTAAATAGCATATTTTTCTATTTAAAAAACCCCAAACGCAAAAAAGCCAACCCATTGGGTTGGCTTTCTCGTCTTATTTAATGCCTGGCAGTTCCCTACTCTCACAT
>NZ_JBEEUL010000011.1:0-21917 GCF_040139345.1 Proteus sp. fly-1067
TTTTTTCTTTTCTCTTCACCGTCCTGCGTGGCTAGTTGTTTGCTCATCGCCGGTCAGTGGATGCGCATTATAGGGAGTTTTCTGAATGTGACAAGTATTATTTTCAAAAAACTTTTCGATAGCGCGCTTTGTAAGCAAACTGATGACCAATGGATAAATAATAATCACATATCGATTATAAAACAAACAAAATAATTATATTTAAGACGCTGACACGACTTAAACTTGCTAAAGCCCATAATAAAAAAGCCTACAAACTTCAGTTTGTAGGCTTTGCTAATAAATAGATAAAACATCAATTATTGTTTTGCGATTATCTTATTATCATCTAAATCTAAGATAATCTCTTTGCCTGGCAATAACTTGCCTGACAAAATATCTTGAGCTAATGGGTTTTCAACCTCTTGTTGGATAGCTCGTTTCAATGGGCGAGCACCATAAATTGGGTCAAAACCAACTTCACTCAATTTTTCTAATGCCGCACCTGTAATCGTGACGTGATAACCACGCTCTTCTAAACGTTGGTATAAACGACGTAACTGAATTTGTGCGATCGCTGCAATGTTTTCTTTACCTAATGGGTGGAATACCACAACTTCATCAATACGGTTAATAAACTCTGGTCTGAAATGATGGCCAACTACATCCATCACTATTGTTTTCATTTCAGGATAATCAAGTGTCCCGAAACGTTCCTGAATTAAATCAGAACCTAAGTTTGATGTCATAATCACAACAGTATTACGAAAATCGACTGTTCTACCTTGCCCATCCGTTAAACGACCATCATCCAATACTTGTAATAAAATATTGAATACATCGGGGTGCGCTTTTTCAACTTCATCTAATAAGATGACTGAATAAGGACGACGGCGAACGGCTTCTGTTAAATACCCACCTTCTTCGTAACCAACATATCCTGGAGGCGCACCGACTAAACGAGAAACGGAGTGTTTTTCCATAAACTCAGACATATCGATACGAACCATTGCATCATCACTATCAAACAAGAAGTTTGCTAATGCTTTACATAATTCTGTTTTACCCACACCTGTTGGTCCTAAAAATAAGAACGAACCAATTGGGCGATTAGGATCAGACAACCCAGCACGACTACGACGTATCGCATTTGATACTGCGCTAACAGCTTCAGCCTGACCAATAACACGTCTATGTAATTCTTGTTCCATTCTTAGCAGTTTTTCACGCTCCCCTTCTAGCATTCTAGAAACAGGAATACCGGTCCAACGCGCTAAGATTTCAGCAATTTCAGCATCAGTGACTTTATTACGTAACAGCTTCATATGTTTATCTTCAGCTTTATTCGCTTCAGCAAGCTGTTTTTCTAACGTTGGGATCTGTCCATATTGGATTTCTGACATTTTTGCCAAATCACCACTACGGCGAGCTTGCTCTAATGCAATACGAGCTCGCTCTAATTCTGATTTAATATGTTGAGTTCCTGTCAGCTCTGCTTTTTCTGCTTTCCACTCTTCTTCTAAAACAGAATACTCTTTCTCTTTTTCAGCAAGCTCTTCATTTAGCATTTCTAAACGCTTTTTACTTGCATCATCAGACTCTTTTTGCAGGGCTTGTTGTTCAAGTTTCAGCTGAATAATACGTCTATCAAGTCTATCTAATGCTTCCGGTTTTGAATCCATTTGCATACGTAGGCTTGCACCTGCTTCATCAATTAAGTCAATCGCTTTATCTGGTAACATACGGTCAGAAATATAGCGATGTGATAAAGTCGCAGCTGCAACGATAGCTGGGTCTGTAATTTGAACATGATGATGAAGCTCATAACGTTCTTTCAGACCACGTAAAATAGCGATAGTATCTTCTACTGTTGGCTCTGCTACATACACTTTTTGGAAACGACGTTCTAAAGCAGCATCTTTCTCAATATATTGACGATATTCATCAAGTGTTGTTGCCCCAACACAGTGTAACTCACCACGTGCTAATGCCGGTTTTAACATATTACCCGCATCCATAGCACCATCAGCTTTACCGGCGCCAACCATAGTATGTAATTCATCAATAAACAGAATGACACTGCCTTCCTGTTTAGATAAATCATTTAAAACGGCTTTTAAACGTTCTTCGAACTCACCACGATATTTAGCGCCTGCTAATAACGACCCCATATCAAGGGAGAGTACTCGTTTATTTTTTAAACCTTCTGGCACTTCACCATTAACAATACGCTGAGCTAATCCTTCAACAATCGCCGTTTTACCAACTCCGGGTTCACCGATAAGTACTGGGTTATTTTTAGTACGACGTTGTAAAACCTGTATGGTTCTTCTGATTTCTTCATCACGACCAATGACAGGATCGAGTTTGCCTTGTTCTGCTCTTTCCGTTAAATCCACAGTATATTTTTTCAATGCCTGACGTTGGTCTTCTGCATTTTGATCGTTCACTGTTTCTCCACCACGTATTTTTTCAATCGCTATTTCAAGACTTGCTTTATTTGCACCCGCAGCTTTTAGCATATCAGCAACTTGACCACCGGTTTCCATTGCAGCTAAAAGGAAAAGCTCTGACGAAATAAAATCATCACCTTTTTTCTGTGCCAATTTATCGCACAAATTAAGGTGTTTAATCAGATCATTAGAGGGATGAACCTCTCCACCAGCACCTTCAACTTTAGGTAATCGAGACAAAGCTTCATTAATTCGCTCATTAAATTGCGATGCATTAACACCCGATGATGTTAATAGAGGGCGAATTGAGCCACCTTGTTGATTAAATAACGCACTCAGTAAATGTATGGGTTCTATAAATTGATTATCGTTCCCAAGTGCCAATGACTGGGCGTCTGCGAGAGCTTGCTGGAATTTATTGGTTAATTTATCCAGGCGCATAACACCTCCAAGTAAAATTTAAAGTAAAATTCGTAACTGGAGAATAGATGAGGTCATTTTGACAATATTCAAGCTCAAAATAAAAATTTTGAGCAAAAATATTTATCAATATTTGAGATAAGTGAGAAAAACGGTTGAGAGAAGTTTATTTAATCCAGATTAATGACGCCATTCGACCTGTTATCTGTTCACGTCTATACGAAAAGAAACGCGATTTCTCTGTCACAGTACAGAAATCACCACCGTAAATCTGAGTTACCCCATTTTCCTGTAAAATTATTCTCGCTAACATATAGATATTAGCTAAATATTTACCATTATGAGGAATAAATGCAGGATCAAAGGCCTTATTTTTTTCAATAAAGGCCAAACGTACTTCAGCTCCAACCTCAAAAGCATTAGGGCCAATTGCAGGTCCCAGCCATGCCATTATTTGATGTTTTGGTGCTTTAAACTGTGCAAGTGTATTTTGTAATACACCATGGCAAAGCCCTCTCCACCCACCATGTGCTGCGCCAATTTCTGTTCCATCACGCGTTGTAAAAAGAACAGGTAGACAATCTGCCGTCATAATTGCACAAACTTTTTTCTCGGTAGCGGTATAAAGGGCATCACCTTCTACTTCATTATTTTTCTCAGGATTTAACGTAACAACGTGAGTGCCATGAACTTGTTCAAGCCATAATGGCATTTCAGGTAACTGAGCTTCTTGGCAAAGTCTGCGTCTATTTTCTTTAACGCGAGATAATTCATCACCAACATGTGTACCTAAATTAAGGCTATGATAAGGCGGTAAACTGATCCCCCCCTCTCTAAGCGTACTACAAGCCCCAATATTCTCAGGTTGTGGCCAATCTGGAAAAATCAATGAAGTCATTTACCAATCCATTTCATCTTTAAATTGTTCAGCATCATCTTTTAATACATCGATAAGCTTAACCATATCATCAGGTAACGGCGCATGCCATTCCATTTCAATACCTGTGATCGGATGATAAAGGCGTAACATCGTTGCATGTAATGCTTGTCTATCAAATAAACGTAGCGTTTCACGCAACTCTTCTGATGCACCTTTTAAAGGACGTGGTCTTCCTGCATAAAGTTGATCACCAATTAAAGCATGATGAATATGCGCCATATGAACACGAATTTGATGGGTACGCCCCGTTTCTAAGCGTAAACGTAAACGAGTATGAGCACGGAAATGCTCCATAACACGATAATGTGTTACTGCTGGTTTACCCATTGGGTGTACAGCCATATGCGTACGCTTAGTTGGATGTCGAGAAATTGGTTCATTAACTAAACCACCCGCAGTCATCCTTCCTGTAGCAACTGCTTCATACTCACGCGTGATTTCACGACGTTGTAAAGCTTCAACTAAATGAGTTTGAGCTGGAACTGTTTTTGCAACAACCATTAAACCTGTTGTATCTTTATCCAAACGATGGACAATACCTGCGCGAGGTACATTAGCAATTTCAGGATAACGATAAAGTAATGCATTTAATACGGTACCATCAGGGTTACCAGCACCAGGATGAACAACGAGATCCCTTGGCTTATTGATAACTAAAATATCGTCATCTTCATAAACGATATTTAACGGAATATTCTGAGGCTCCCAGCGTACTTCCTCTTCAATTAAGGCATCGACTTCAATTTTTTCACCGCCAAGCATTTTTTCTTTTGGCTTATTGATGATTTTATCGTTAACCTGCACTCTATTGTCTAAGATCCACTCTTTTATACGAGATCTTGAATAATCAGGGAACATTTCGGCCAAAGCCTGATCTAAGCGTTGACCCAGCTGTGAATCTGCGACTGTAGCATTAAGTCGTATTTGTTGAGACATAAATAGTTTTCTATTAATTAAGTTAGTGTTTTGACGGCACAGCCGTTTCATTTAAAATGAGTTATAGTGTAACCGATTTTAGGGGAGCTTCACGGAGAGACTCCCCAAACCTATTCAGAGGATAATCAATACGTGATGAGACGCATTAAATACCTGGTGGCAGCAGCCACTGTAAGCCTGTTACTTTCTGGCTGTTCGAGTTCAGACAAAGACGCTACTGCCGATATGTCTCCTTCTGAGCTTTACACAACCAGTCAGGAAAAATTGCTAGATGGCAATTATGGAGCGGCTATCAAACAATTAGAGTCTCTCGATAATCGCTATCCTTTTGGCCCTTACTCGCAACAAGTTCAGCTCGACTTGATTTATGCTTATTATAAATCAGCAGAACTACCAATGGCGATTACTGCAATTGACCGTTTTATGCGATTAAACCCAACCCATCCTAATATTGACTATGTTCTTTATATGCGAGGCTTAACAGCTCAAGCATTAGATGATAGTGCATTACAAGGATTCTTTGGTATTGATCGTTCAGACCGTGATCCTCAGCATGCAATTGTGGCATTTAAAGACTTTAGTCAATTAGTACGTTATTACCCTGATAGCCTTTACGCTGCTGATGCAACCAAGCGCCTTGTCTTTCTTAAAAACCGTTTAGCAAAGTATGAACTTTCAGTTGCGAAATTCTATACTAAACGAGGGGCTTATGTCGCGGTTATTAATAGAGTAGAGCAAATGATGCGTGATTATCCTGATACACAAGCTACTCGTGATGCACTCGAATACATGGAAAACGCCTATAAAGAGTTAGGTCTGACACAAGAAGCAGACAAAGTGGCTTCATTGATTGCAGCAAATCCAGCTTAACCCAAACATCACCATCAAAAACAGCAGCTTATCGCTGCTGTTTTTTTATTCTTTTTTAGCTAAATTGTCTTTACTTTTCATCAGCCCAACCTTCCTAATATGACTGAATAAATACAACTTAACAAGCGTTCTTTTTCAGCTATTTATCATTTGTCACGTTTCTATTACTAGTTACACATACAACTAACAAAAAGTGATTTTGATCATGTTTTAAATTGTGTATCACGATATTCTGAAGTTATCGAAGACGGAGTAATTAAGAGGTAACTATATGATTATAAATATTACTAGCAAGCAAATGGAAATTACCCCAGCACTACGTGAACACATTGAAAGCCGTCTAACTAAACTTAATAAATGGCAGGTGAATTTAATCAATCCTCGTATTATTCTGACAAAAGACCCTAAAGGTTTTAGTGTTGATGCCAGCATTCACATACCAAATGGGCAATTGGTCGCTAATGCACAACACGCAGATATGTATGTCGCTATTAATGATTTGTTAGCGAAACTTGAGCGTCAATTAAACAAGGTTCAGCATAAAAATGAATCTCGTCGGGCTGATAACAGTTTGAAAGAAGAAAATTTACTTGTCGATGAAATATAAATAGTAAAGCTAGATTAAAAATTAGAATAAATCACTGACTCAAAACGCCTCTGCGCATCCTAGTGATGCGCTTTTTATTGTATTTTTCTTGACTCCTTTCACATCATCATGTTTGATAGCTATATGCTAAATAATTTACCAAACAATATAATGACGATGTATTCGTTTTTGTCTTTCTTCTTTTTCTTTTTACTCTTTAATTAAGAGGCTTTGTCATTTCAGAAAGAAAAGTAAGAACGACAATAGCCTCCAAAAATGGAGGCTTTTTTTATTTATAATGGTATGACGCAAAGATATAGGGCTAAAACATGGAAAAACTCGATTTATTAGCAATCAGAGATAAAATCACAACGTTAGATTCAGAATTACTCACGTTGTTAGCAAATAGACGCCAATTATCTGCTGATGTCGCTCAATTTAAATTGAATACACATCGTCCTATTAGAGATAAAAATCGTGAGCGTGAATTACTTGATTTATTAATTGAAAAAGGAAAAAAAGTTGGTCTAGATGGTTTTTATATCAGCCGTATTTTCCAAATGATTATTGAAGATTCCGTATTAACCCAACAAGCGATTTTACAGCAACACCTAAATGCGACACCAAATGAATCTGCAAGGATTGCTTATTTAGGCCCGAAAGGCTCTTATTCACATATTGCTGCTCGCCAATATGCAGCCCGTCATTTTGATACAATCATCGATTGTACTTGTCACAAATTTGACGATATTTTCACACTGGTTGATACAGGACAAGCTGATTACGGTTTATTGCCTATTGAAAATACCAGCTCTGGCGCAATTAATGATGTTTACGATTTACTGCAAACAACTTCACTGTCTATTGTGGGTGAAATTCGTATTCCGATTAATCATGCGCTTTTAACAAGTGTTGATAGTTCGACAGAAGAATTACAAATTATTTATAGCCACCCTCAACCTTTCCAACAATGCAGCCATTATTTAAATCAGTATCCAAACTGGAAAATTGAATATTGCGAAAGTACGGCTGCGGCAATGGAAAAAGTAGCTCTTGCACAATCACCACATGTTGCAGCTATTGGTAGTGAAGCAGGTGGCTCTCTTTATGGTTTAAAGCCCTTAGCAAATAATTTAGCAAACCAGCAAATAAACGTAACACGCTTTATTGTTATTGCACGTAAAGCGATTGATGTGTCAGAGCAAGTCCCTGCAAAAACAACGTTCTTAATGGCTACAGGACAACAAGCAGGTGCTTTAGTCGATGCTTTAATGATTTTAAAAAAATACGACATTATTATGACGAAATTAGAATCTCGTCCTATTAATGGTACGCCTTGGGAAGAAATGTTTTATATTGATGTTCAAGCTAATTTGCGTGATATAAATATGCAAAAGGCTTTACATGATTTATCACAAACAACGCGGTCATTAAAAATATTAGGGTGTTATCCTTCAGAGAACGTAGTACCTGTTGAAGTAAAATAATAAAAAAACCCACTACTTAATAAATAAGCCAGATAGTGCATCACTATCTGGCTTTTCTTTTTATCTCATATTTTTACATTATCACTAATTATAAGAAACCATACATCGCTGCAAACACCCAACCAAAGACACAGGAAACTGTTACACCAATTAATCCCGGAAGGATAAAGCTATGGTTAATAACAAAACGTCCTATTCGAGTTGTACCTGAACGGTCAAATTGAATAGCCGCTAAGTCACTAGGATAAGTTGGCAAAATATAATAACCATAACAAGCTGGTGCAGATGCAATAATATAAGCAGGATCAACACCAATACCCAATGCTAAAGGAACAATTGCAGCTAAAGCAGCCGCTTGAGAGTTAACAAATTTCGATACCAGTAATAAAACTACAGCATAAGCCCAAGGATATTCTCTTACTAATTGCCCTAATGCTGCTTCTATTTCTTTCATATGTGCAGAGAACATGGTTTCTGCCATCCAAGCAATACCATATACAGCAACAATTGCTATCATCCCTGAACGGAATACTTCATTTTTAGATATAAGAGACGGATTGGTTTTACAAATAATAATAATTGATGCACCTGCTAATAACATAAACATCTGAATAACAAGCACCATAGATAACGGTTTGCCATTAAATACAGGACGTATTTCAGAAAAAGCACCTAATATCGCAACAACGGCAATAGCACCTAAAAATATCCACATTGCCACCCAGTTTTTCATTGGCAACTTTTTATCTAAAAGTGTTGCTGTATCACCGTAAACATAATCATGGTTTTCAGGAACTGAAATAAACTCTTGGAAGCATTGATCTTTATCTAAATCCTTACCTCTAAACCAACTAAAAATACCAATCGCTAAAATACCAATAAAAGTAGAAGGAATGGTAATAGCTAATAAATCTAAAAACTCAAGATGTTTACCATTAAAAGTGACATCGCCTAACATTGCCACTAAAGTTACAACAGCAACAGAAACAGGACTTGCAATAATCCCCATTTGCGAGCCAATAGTACTTGCTGCCATTGGCCTTTCTGGTCGGATATTATTTTTAATCGACACATCATAGATAATTGGCAAAATGGTATAAACAACGTGTCCCGTACCACATAGAATTGTTAGAGTACAAGTTACAAGCGGTGCAACAATAGAAATATATTTTGGGTTTTTACGTAATAATTTTTCTGCTATTTGCAACATAACGTCTAACCCACCCGACGCTTGCAATGTTGCAGATGCTGAAACAACAGCAATAATAACTAACATTACATCAACTGGTGGCTTTCCTGGTGGTAAGTTAAAAATGAAAACTAAAATAACCAGACCAACACCACCGAGCAGACCTAATGCTATTCCCCCTTTCCTTGCTCCATAAAATAGACACACTAATATAATGGCAAGTTGTATTATGAAATCCATAGTTTACCCCTTAAAAAAGACATCCGAATACAATTAAAAATAATACAATTAATAATTAAACATCTTTTGCAAAACTCATCCATATAAGGGTAATTTATCTACATCTTATTTTTCATTATTTGATCAAGGCGATATTTTTAATATCACTTCCTTTTTTTATTTTATTTTAAGATCTCATCAACAATTAATTTTTAATAAAAATAAAACATTGAACATTAATTATCAGTTAATTAAACCAGATAATAACAACTCAATAACAATATAGCGCGAAAATAGAAATCACTTTATTATAAAAATAAATTTTTCTCCCTCTATTAAAAAATTATATTTAAATTGTTGTTTTTAAAAATATATTTCCCTTGGTAAAAAAGTCTATTATCAACCAAAGAGATTTGGGCCTTATTGGTATACTTTGAATCTTGAATATATAGAAGGAGAAAATATGAATACATTTATCGTATTGATTTTAAAACCATTTATCACTTCACTCTATGATAATATTGATACATACAGTCACTATCAATCTTATTCAATAATCAACGATCCTAACTCATATTTTTGTACGGTCAGTCCATGCCCTGATCCTAAAGATTACTAATTTATAATTATATTAATTTAAAGGAGATTTTATGAATAAATTATATATTTTAATAATCACATTAGTATTCACAAGTTATGCGGGAGCATATTTTCATAGTAAACAGAAAAATATACTACATTGAGCTCAAAGCTCGCCTAGTACGTTCGACACAACTCGCTGTCTATGGCCACCTTGTGATGATGATTAGTAATATAATATTACATATTTACTGAATAATGAGCCAACAAAAAGCCGAATAACAAAATACGTTATTCGGCTTTCGTCTCGATTTATCATTTAATTAAATACGACTATCATTAGCTTTCTGTAATAGTACACCACTCTCTTTCATAAATTGAGAAGCATAATCACCAAACCAATCACTCACGTTATTAAATGAATGAATGAATTCATTCTTTGCATTAATATCCAATAAATCGATAGCTTGGCCTAAAGAATGATGATACCTGCGAATTAATTCAATATTCTCTTTGGATGATAAAATAATATCTGCATACAGTTGCGGATCTTGAGCGAATAACCGCCCTATCATTGCCAACTCCAAACGATATATTGGAGATGAAAGCCGCAATAAGCTTGCTAAATCGACGTTTTCTTTAGCTAAATGTTGGCCATAAGCAAAGGTTGTAAAATGTCGAAGGGCTTGAATAAAACTCATGTTTTTATCGTGCTCTTCTGGCGTAATTGCCTCAATTTTAGCTCCCCAAACTAACAGTTGCTCAAGTAACCACTCAAATGCTTGGCGATTTCTGCCTTCACAATAAGCCACAACCTGTTTTGCTAAACTCGGTACATCAGGACCAAACATAGGGTGAAGACCAAGAACAGGACCGCTATGCGCTTTTAACATCGCCTCTAAAGGTGCTTTTTTAATAGAAGCGAGATCGACTAACAAACAACTTTCAGGTAAAAGAGGAAGCTTCTCAATAACCTCAACAGTTAAATGGATAGGTACACTAATTATTACCATTCCTGCATTATCAAAAATAGCAGGTGATTTCGTTTGCCATTCATTTGCTTCTAAACTTTCAACTTGATAGCCAGAAAGGGTAAATAAACGGGAAAATAATTTTCCCATTTTGCCATTTCCTCCCACAATTACAATTTTACCCAGTTGAGGATTTAGCGTTTTAAAGCCTTTGTCATTCTCTTTGGTATAAGATTCACGCATTACTCGGCGTAACACATCTTCAATCAAATCTGGGGATATTCCCATTTTCTGCGCATCATTACGTCGAGAAGTAAGCATTGAGGCTTCTCTATCAGGAGCATAAATCGGTAACCCATGGCGATTCTTAACTTCACCAACTTCAGCTACCAATTGCATTCTTTTCGCAAGTAAAGAAAGCAGTGATTTATCGACCTGATCGATTTGCTCACGCAAATGTTGTAATTCTTCAGCCATCTATGCTTGCCTCTTTTTCTTTATGATTATCTAACTTAACTTACTTTTTTAAATTGCTCTTCACGCTGAGCTAAAATAGGTGAAATTCGTGCATGTAAATTTCTTAATACAGATTCTGTTGTTTCCCAACTAATGCATGCATCGGTGACTGAAACACCATATTTCATTTCGCTACGAGGCTGTTCTGATGATTGATTGCCTTCATTAATATGACTTTCTAACATAATACCGGTGATAGATTCATTACCTTTAGTGATCTGTTCAATCACTGAATCCACCACGGCGGTTTGACGACGGAAATCTTTATTTGAATTGCCGTGACTACAATCGATCATTAATGACGGTTTTAATCCTGCTTTTACCATATGGGCTTCACATTGCGCCACATCTTCTTCATGATAATTTGGCGTTTTACCACCGCGTAAAATAACATGTCCATCAGGATTACCTTGCGTTTGTAGTAAACACACCTGCCCTGATTGATTAATTCCCATAAAACGGTGCGGCATAGAGGCAGCCTTCATCGCATTAATTGCCGTATCTAAATTGCCATCGGTTCCATTTTTAAAACCCACCGGCATTGAAAGCCCTGATGCCATTTCACGGTGAGTCTGAGATTCTGTTGTTCTTGCACCAATCGCAGACCAACTAAATAAATCCCCTAAGTATTGTGGGTTATTAGGATCTAATGCTTCTGTTGCCAAAGGCAAACCTAATTGTACGAGTTCAGTTAATAATTTACGGGCAATATGTAACCCTTTTTCCATTTCAAAGCTACCATCCATAAATGGATCGCTAATTAAACCTTTCCAACCCACTGTTGTACGAGGTTTTTCAAAGTAGACACGCATCACAATGTACAGACTATCACTTAATTCAGACGCTAATACCTTCAGACGTTTTGCGTAATCGATAGCAACATCAACGTCATGAATGGAACAAGGCCCACATACCACAAGTAAACGAGGATCACGACGTTGAACAATTTCAGAGATTGTTTGACGTGATTGAGCAATGGCATGCAGATCATTGCGACTCAATGGGTATTTTTGTTTTAACTCTTCAGGCGTAATTAAAACCAGCTCTTCGCTGATATTCACATTATTGAGTGCGTCTTTTTGCATGATCATAATTTTTACCTTTTTATATCTGTCATTGTGATTTGTTGTCTGTCTGAAAGATAAGATAACATGCAATGTAAAGAAATCAATCCGTATTTTCAATAAAATTGACATAAGTGTAATAAAAAATTTACAAAGGACGAGCTAATAAAATATAACCCTTAAATTACAATAAGTTAAGTTTCATTCAAACGATAATAAAAATGTGACTTTGATTAAATTAAAAGAAAAATGTGTAATCAAATATTTACACATTATCTTTTAATGAATCTTGGAATAAGAGGAGCAAAAAGAGAGGAATATAAAAACAAATAAAAATATAATAAAAATTCGCCATAAAAAAAGGTCAGCAAACGCTGACCTTTTAACAATAACTTTCGGATGTGCGAAAGCGTATTATTTAGCGTTAAGACGCTCTTTGATACGAGCAGCCTTACCTGAACGCTCACGCAGGTAGTACAGTTTAGCTTGGCGAACCGCACCACGACGTTTCACAGTGATGCTATCTACGACTGGAGAGTGAGTTTGGAATACACGCTCAACACCTTCGCCATTAGAAATTTTACGAACAGTAAATGCAGAGTGCAGACCGCGGTTACGAATAGCGATAACCACGCCCTCGAATGCCTGCAGACGTTTTTTAGAACCTTCAACAACCCATACCTTAACTTCTACATTATCGCCTGGACGAAATGAAGGTACATCTTGCTTCATTTGTTCTTGTTCGATTTGCTTAATAATATTGCTCATAATAACTCTCTTACCCTAGGTAAACTGATATTAATGACACCATGTGTCAGACTTACTCTGCTGTACTTTCCAGATATTCCCGTTGGAACTCTGTTAACAGCACTCTTTGCTCGTCAGTCAGAGCTAGGCTTTCCAGAAGCTCAGGTCTTCTTAGCCAGGTTCGACCCAGTGATTGTTTCATACGCCAGCGATTAATATGTGCATGGTTACCTGACAGTAGAACTGCCGGAACTTCCATACCATCTAATACCTCTGGGCGAGTATAGTGAGGATGATCCAATAAACCTTCAGCAAAAGAATCTTCTTTTGCTGAAGCCGCATGCCCGAGAACCCCCGGAACAAAACGTGCTACAGCATCTATCATTATCATGGCAGGTAATTCCCCACCACTTAATACGTAATCACCCACAGACCATTCTTCATCGATTTCTGTTTGGATGACACGCTCATCTATACCTTCATACCGACCACAAACTAGAATTAGCTTCTCATTTGTTGCCAGTTCACAAACTCCTTGTTGATCGAGTTTGCGTCCCTGAGGTGATAAATAAATCACCTTTGCTCCATCACCTGCCGCAGCTTTCGCTTGATGAATGGCTTCCCTTAAGGGCTGTACCATCATCAACATACCAGGACCACCGCCATAAGGACGATCATCAACGGTATTGTGTCTGTCGTATGTAAAATCTCGGGGATTCCAACATTCTACATTAAGCAAACCATGCTTAACTGCCCGACCAGTCACCCCGTACTCGGTTATAGAGCGGAACATTTCTGGAAATAGGCTAATTACCCCAATCCACATTTTCGTGTCCCACTATTGAGAACCGTTAACCGGATAATCTAAAAACCAGGATCCCAATCAACGATAATTTTTTTCGCTGAGAGATCGACTTTCTTGATAACCTGCCCATCAAGAAACGGAACTAACCGTTCCCCAACACCGAATGCATCTTTCAGATTAGCTTTAATGACCATTACGTCATTTGAACCAGTTTCCATCATGTCAGTAATGACACCTAAATCGTAGCCTTTGTCAGTTTCAACATGGCAACCCATCAGATCTTTCCAGTAATACTCACCGTCAAGTTCAGGTAGTTGCGATGTATTCACGACAATTTCAACATTAGTCAGGAAATTAGCTGCATCTCTGTCGTCAATACCTTTTAGCTTGACGATAATATCTTGGTTGTGATGTTTCCAACTTTCAATTTCAATGGTTTCCCATTGTCCATGTCGTTGAATAAACCACGGTTGATATTCAAAAATGTTTTCGGCATGTTCGGTGGAGGAAAAAACTCTGAGCCAACCACGGATCCCGTAAGGTGAGCCCAACTTACCCATAACAATAGGTTCTACAGGCTCTTTTAAGGTTTTTTGTTCGCTCATTGTTACCACCGCGACAGATTAAGCGCTTTTCTTCGCTGATTTGATCAGGCCAGCAACACGTTCTGAAACAGTTGCGCCTTGAGCAACCCAGTGTTCAACACGGTCTACGTCTAAACGTAATTCTTCTGCATTACCGGTTGCCAGTGGGTTATAAAAGCCTACGCGTTCAATGAAACGACCATCACGCGCATTGCGGCTATCGGTTACTACTACTTGGTAAAACGGACGCTTTTTTGCGCCGCCACGAGCTAAACGAATTGTTACCATAACATCCTCATTAGTTAATAAAACAACCAGACGCCATCGAGGAACGGAGTCCGGTTGTCATATAAAAAGCCCGAAAAGTTTACTCACTTTGGGGAAAAAAGCAATCCAAAGCACGTTTTTTTTCCGGCTTTTTGATTTTAACGGCCTGGAAATCCCGGTGGCATCATACCTTTCATGCTACGCATCATCTTAGCCATGCCACCTTTTTTCATTTTTTTCATCATGCGTTGCATATCATCAAACTGTTTTAACAAACGGTTGACGTCTTGCACTTGCGTTCCTGAACCCGTCGCAATACGGCGTTTTCGAGACCCTTTGATGATTTCGGGTTTTTGGCGCTCTTTTTTAGTCATGGAATTAATAATAGCTTCCATTTTCACTAAAATTGAATCATCCATTTGTGATTTTACAGCATCTGGCACCTGAGACATACCTGGCATTTTACTTAACATACTCGCCATGCCGCCCATGTTTTTCATTTGCTTTAATTGATCTAAGAAATCATTTAGATCAAAGCCATCACCTTTTTTAAGTTTCGTCGCCAGCTTTTCAGCTTGAGCTCTATCAACTTTGCTTTCAATATCTTCAATCAAAGACAGAACATCACCCATGCCTAAAATACGAGAGGCAATACGATCTGGGTGGAAAGGTTCTAAAGCTTCTGTTTTTTCCCCAACACCGAGGAATTTGATAGGTTTGCCTGTGATATGACGAATTGATAATGCCGCACCACCACGCGCATCACCATCAACTTTCGTTAAGACAACCCCTGTTAATGGTAATGCTTCGTTAAAGGCTTTTGCTGTATTTGCTGCATCTTGACCCGTCATAGCGTCAACAACAAATAAAGTTTCAACCGGGTTAATGGCTTTATGAAGAAGCTGGATCTCCTCCATCATGCCTTCATCTACGTGCAAGCGTCCTGCGGTATCCACAAGTAATACATCATAAAATTGAAGCTGTGCATGTTTTAATGCATTGCTTGCAATCGTTACAGGGTTTTCTTGCACTGTTGATGGGAAGAAATCAATACCAACTGTTTCAGCCAATGTTTCAAGTTGTTTAATTGCCGCTGGGCGATAAACGTCAGCAGAAACAACCAGAACCTTTTTCTTCTTTTTCTCTTTTAAGAATTTACCTAATTTTGCAACACTGGTTGTTTTACCAGCACCTTGCAAGCCTGCCATTAAAACAACAGCAGGTGGCTGAGCAGAAAGATCAAGGTCAGTATTGACTTCACCCATCGCATTGACGAGTTCATTTTGAACTATCTTCACAAACTCCTGACCCGGAGTCAGGCTTTTGTTAACTTCATGTCCTACTGCGCTTTCTTTAACTCGCGCAATAAAATCACGAACCACAGGTAAGGCAACGTCGGCTTCTAATAACGCCATACGCACTTCACGCAGTGTCTCTTTAATGTTTTCTTCGGTCAGTCTTCCTCGACCACTTATATTGCGCAACGTGCGCGATAATCTGTCACTTAAATTCTCAAACATTATCTTAGCTCAGTGTTAAAGTTGGGCTTATCAGTATGTATGCCATCGATTATATCACGATGACTCGCGGATCTCTGCATAGAGATTTAAGCTTAATGACTTCAATAGTTGGAGCCGAATGCTCCTAGCGCTATACTAGGAAGTTATTCAAACAATATATGTAAGCGAAACTATGCCCGTTATATCAATCTCTATCGTCGCTGTCTGCGCTTATTTACTCAGTCTGGTGCTCATTTTGCCAGGTCTGTTACGAAAAGAGCAAAATGGATACCGCGGATTAGCACTCCTCTTCGCGGTTATTGCGCTTGTTGCGCATGCTATTTCATTAAAATTTTTAATTTTCCGCCCTCACAGCGGGCAGGATCTTTCACTCACCAATCTAGGTGCCGTTGTAAGCCTGATGGTCTGCGTTATTATGACGATTGTGGCTTCTCGTGGCCGAGCATGGTTTTTACTGCCTATTGTTTATTGTTTTGCAATAGTCAATCTTGTCATCGCGGCACTCATGCCTGGTGAGTTTGTTACACATCTTGAAAGTAGCACATCACTCTTTATTCACATTGGGCTTGCATTATTAAGTTATGCCACATTATTGATTGCGGCGTTATATGCATTACAACTGAGTTGGCTAGACTATCAACTAAAGAATAAGAAGCTAAAATTTTCACCTCAAATGCCACCATTAATGACAATTGAGCGAAAAATGTTTCACATCACACAAGTGGGTGTTGTATTACTAACCCTAACATTGTGTACAGGTTTGGTGTATATGGATAATATTTTTGGTAAAGAAAATATCCATAAATCAATTTTTTCTATCATCGCTTGGTTTGTTTACGTCATTTTATTATGGGGGCATTTCCGCGAAGGATGGAGAGGGAAAAAAGTCATTATTTTTAACTTGATTGGCGCCATTATTTTGACATTAGCTTTTTTTGGTAATCGTTTATTACAAGAGTTAGTGCTTAATTAATTTTTATTTTAGGGTAGCAAAAGGATCTCAATTTTGGAGCATGTCTCGACAACTACGCTCATTATCATACTAATAGCGATGATTATTGCCTCAGCTTATTTTTCTGGAACAGAAACCAGCATGATGACGATTAATCGTTATCGTCTTCGTCATGCAGCCAAACAAGGAAATCGCTCTGCAAAACGTGTTGAAAAACTATTACAACGCCCCGACAGATTGATCAGTTTGGTATTAATTGGCAATAATCTGATTAATATCGTCGCATCTGCATTAGCGACTATTGTGGGTATGCGTTTATATGGTGATGCTGGTGTTGCTATAGCCACAGGTGTCCTGACCTTTATTATCCTCATTTTTGCTGAAGTGCTTCCAAAATCAATCGCGGCACTGTATCCAGAACGAGTTGCTTATCCAAGTAGTGTCGTTCTCTCTCCTTTGCAAACACTGATGCTGCCTATTGTTTGGTTTTTTAATAAAATTACATTAATACTGATGCGAATTTTAGGGATCAAATCGCCAGTAATACAAGGTAATGCCGTTTCAAAAGAAGAGCTACGAACTATTGTAAATGAGTCGAAATCAAAGCTTTCCCAAAGAAATCAAAATATGTTGATTTCTATTCTTGATTTAGAGAAAGTGACTATTGGCGATATTATGGTGCCAAGAAATGAGATTTTTGGTATCGATGTCAATGACGAATGGAAATCCATCGTAAGACAGTTAACTCATTCTCCTCATGGTCGAATAGTGCTTTATCGCGATACTCTTGATGATGCCATTGGTATGCTGCGAGTACGAGAAGCCTATCGCTTAATGACTGAGAAAAAAGAATTCACCAAACAAATTTTGATGAAAGCAGCTGATAAAGTCTATTTTATCCCTGAAAGCACACCTTTAAATTTACAGCTTGTTAATTTTCAGCGGAATAATGAAAAAGCAGGCATTGTGGTTGATGAATACGGTGAAATTCAAGGTTTAGTCACCGTTGAAGATATTCTAGAAGAAATTGTGGGTGATTTTACCACCTCAATGTCACCTTCATTAGCAGAAGAAGTTATCCCTCAAAAAGATGGTTCATTGCTCGTTGACGGTACAACAAATATTCGAGATATCAATAAAGCATTTGGTTGGCATTTACCTGAAGATGAAGCCAGAACCATTAACGGCGTCATTATTGAAGAGCTTGGCGACTTACCCGTTGTCGGCAATAAAATAAAAGTCAGTGATTATGAGTTTGAAATACTTGAAGTTCAGGACAACGTCATCAAAAAGGCTTTAATTCGCCACCTCGTGTTCCCTCATCATTGATGAATACAAAATAAAGCGCTTATTTAAGCGCTTTATTTTTGCTGTTTATCCGAGCTCAAATCGTAATTTGCTATTACGAAAATCAAATTCTCTCGCGTGATTTAAATAGAAAGGCTCTATCACTTGTTCTGTCTTAAGTTGAGTGGGCCTTACTTGTTGATAATCAGAATAAAAACCATGATTCTTTACCCACATCACTAAGTTAAGCGCAGGTTCATGAGAATAAGAATAACCATACTCTTCTCGTCGGCAAATAAAACACGCTATTTCGCCTCTGTTTAAAGTAAGAGAAAGAGACTTACGTGGAAAATTAGTAATGATAGAACCATCATCTTTTACTGATTCAATATTGAAATGATGAGGCGCTAAAGTCTGAATGTTTTCATATTTTAAATCTAAATTTTCACCAGAATAACTATTAGTTTTAACTCTATCTTCCTGAAAATACCAATGATATTCTTCATCTTCTTTTTCTTTATAGAGATAATCTCCACCGATTTTTATTATCGTATTAGTTTCAGCTTTAGTTATTTTTGCAAATCTTTGAGTCTCTATTTCTGAGGAGAATAACAAATATTCAGGCTTGATAATGAGCTCTGGTTCAGAGTGAAACCGCCTAACATGCTGTTTATGTACACTCTCAAAATAACGATATTCTTGTGCTTTAGAAGGGCCTTGATAGAAAAAAGCATCTTTAGGAAATTGAGTGCGTAACGTGCTTTTACCAAAAAAATAAAATTCTCGAACAAAAAACTCTAAAACCAATTTAGGCGATGAGAATTGGTGATTTTCCATAACAAAAGTGTACTCCGTGTATTAAGCATAAATTTAATCCATTATTGTGATAACAATATAAGAAGATAAGAAAATAAAACAATGGGATAACGAAAAAAAATAGGATGGTAATTAGAATAAAAAGAGACAATAAATCAGGATGCGAATTTCTTGATCTATTGTCCCCTAGTTTTATAAAGTAGCTAAGTCTAGATATGTAGCTCTTTTAATGTCTCTTCAGGAAGTGCTAATTCGTCGTTATGATTAATACCAATATTATGAGCTAAAATATCTCGTGCGATATCTTGTGCTTCAGTCAGAGAATGCATTTCATAAGTACCGCATTGATACACATTTAACTCAGGGATATGATTTTGATCTTTTACTTTCAAAACATCTTCCATTGCTGCTTTCCATGCATTAGCAACTCGCTGTTCTTCTGGTTTCCCAATTAAGCTCATATAGAAGCCTGTACGGCATCCCATTGGGGAGATATCAATAATCTCAACACCATTACCATTAAGATGGTTACGCATGAAGCCAGCGAACAAGTGCTCTAATGTGTGAATTCCTTTCTCAGGCATGGCTTTTTTATTTGGCACAGTAAAACGTAAATCAAATACCGTGATAGTATCACCAGATGGCGTTTTCATTGTTTTAGCAACGCGTACAGCTGGTGCGGACATACGTGTATGGTCAACAGTAAAGCTATCCAATAAAGGCATAAAAAACCTCCTAAGAAAAATTTAAATATTTTTAAGAAAAAATGAAACTTTCTGCAAGTAGCCCGGTCTTAGTAATGAATACGCGCAAAATGTTATCATCCCTATTTCTCTATAGAATTTTTCAGCCACACAAATATTAGTGTGGCTTTTTTCTATCTAAGTTTAGGAAGCCACGTTATCGGCATTTGCCCCTGCATGGATCTTCAAATACTCATCAAAAGAAATGGTATCACTCTTTTCTAACTCTTCTTGACGTTTTATGGATGAAATTCTCTCATGATCAAAAGCTTCATCAGTCAACGTTTCATAAGACGTTTTAATTAATTCTTGGTAATACTCTTCCGCTAAAGATAAACCATAACTACCAATACCTTGTGTTTTGATTTTCTCTAACAGTCTGCCAGAGAAGGTTAGTTCTGGATTATCAAACATTTCTTCTAACTTAACGCAAACTTCCATATATTTTGTGCCAGAACAACAATCAAGAACATTTGCCACACGTTTTAAATCCGCAAATAACGCTTTACCAACTTGTGCTAATGGCTCTTTTCTCTCACCACAACCCATTCCAATAACTTGACCAGGCTTACGCCCTTCTAGAATAACGTTATTCCAATTTGCACGACAACACGCTAATTCAGAAGCATTCATTTCTGGCGCATCAGCTAAAACACACCAAATTAAAAATAAATCAAGGAAACGAATTTGAGTTTCATCGACACCTATTGGCGTAAATGGATTGATATCAAGCGAACGAACTTCGATATATTCAATACCACCACGTAATAAAGCATCAGAAGGCGATTCATCCCCTTTAACGACACGCTTAGGACGAATAGGCGCATAAAGCTCATTTTCAATCTGCAGTACATTGGTGTTTAATTGAATATACTCACCATCTTTATTCTTAACACCCAGTTTAGCAAATTCGTCAGATGGTTTATGAATCGCTTTTTTCAGCCCTTTAACATAGGTTTCGAGATGATTAAAGGTAATATCTAAATCACTTTGCGATTTATTGGTATATCCTAAGTCACTTAAACGTAATGACGTCGCATAAGGTAAATACTTCGCACCTTTGGGCGTACTTTCAAATGGTAAATTTGTTTCTCTTCCCTTCAAGAAAGATCCACAAATTGCTGGCGATGCACCAAAGAAGAATGGAATAACCCAACCAAAACGATAATAGTTACGGATCAAACGTAGATAACCGTCTGAAATAGCTTCTTTACCACTTTCTTCATCTTTTACATTCGCCCATGCTTGCCAAAATTCAATAGGCAATGAAAAATTATAATGCACACCAGAAATGGTTTGCATTAAAGCACCATAACGATTTTTCAATCCTTCACGATATAGGGTTTTAAAACGCCCTACATTGGATGTGCCAAATTGAGCAAGCGTAATCTTATCTTCCGCTTCAATAAAGCAAGGCATACTCATAGGCCACATACGTTCATTATCTAAGTGACGCGCCGTATAACGATGTAAATCACCTAAAAAATGCAGGGTATGTGAAATATTGTCATCAACAGGTGTAATAAACTCTAACAGGGATTCAGCGAAATCCGTTGTGATCCATTTATGAGTTAATGATTTACCTAATGAAATAGGGTGCTCTGTTGATGCTAAATTGCCTTCTGGCGTTACTCTTAAGGTTTCGCGCTCAATACCACGGTGGATGCCACATAAAACTTTAGGGTGTGCTTCCAACCAAGAAAGTGCTTTGGATACGTCCGGGATCAAAGGTGACCTCCCGCGTTGATTAATGTAAGTAAATAGATAGGAGTTACTTTATCGTAAAGTCACTAAATTGTCGCTGATTAGATGATGTTAGCGTTGTTAGTTGATGCTAAACAAAAGTTTAACATTATAAAAAATAAGAGAATTATAGAAAGCAAAAAGCCTCGCTATTTGCGAGGCTTTAAAGATGGTGCATCCTGGAGGATTCGAACCTCCGACCGCTCGGTTCGTAGCCGAGTACTCTATCCAGCTGAGCTAAGGA
>NZ_JBEEUL010000011.1:22017-157102 GCF_040139345.1 Proteus sp. fly-1067
GGTGCATCCTGGAGGATTCGAACCTCCGACCGCTCGGTTCGTAGCCGAGTACTCTATCCAGCTGAGCTAAGGATGCAATCTAAATGGCGGTGAGAGAGGGATTCGAACCCTCGATGCAGCTTTTGACCGCATACTCCCTTAGCAGGGGAGCGCCTTCAGCCTCTCGGCCATCTCACCATATTTAGAACCACTCGAAGAAGTTCTTACTGAACATCTCGTCTCTGTGTGGCGCACATATTACTTTCTCAGCCTAAGAAGTCAAACAATTTTTCTCAACTTTTTACGAATATACGTTTGTTTGGACACTTCACAAACAAACTGATGCGTTTATCAGCAAGATTGGCTAAAAAAGTCCTAAACACAATGATATCTCTGATGAAAAATCATTCAAGTATTTTATTCCCATAGCAAATATATTTATTCTCAAAACAAATAATTGTGAAGCGAATGATTAGAGGTAAAAAGAGTTTCAATTCTGTCAATCAGAATAAACGGATAGTGTAATAATAAATGCAACTCAAGGAGAGTGAAGATAGGAACCAAAAAGGGAATAAAAAGTCTTAGAAAGAGAAAAGCGCCCAGACCCGGCAAAAGTGTGGACGCTTACGAATGAATTGTAACTAACTAAAAATGGGAATTTGTTTAGTAGTTATCGGTAGGCTGAGTTTTCTCGGCCTGAATTCGTTGATAGATCTCTTCACGATGGACAGATACTTCTTTGGGTGCATTTACGCCAATCCGTACCTGATTACCTTTAACCCCTAAAACGGTTACGGTTACATCATCGCCTATCATAAGCGTTTCACCAACTCGACGAGTTAGAATAAGCATTCTTTGCTCCTTGAAAATTTACAAGAGTCGGGTCTCTAGAATTTCCCGGCCATTATCCATCATACATTGTCAATTCGTATAATCATTATTTATCACAAGTAACTCATACTTCATAACAAAATATAAATTTAGTGACTGATTATTTAACGGATCATCAATATCTCTATAAGGCGTTATCCCTATAAATCAGGAATAACGCCTTTTTTCAGGTTATTATCGCTTACAGATGCGATTCAACCCACTCGTCAACACTTGCCAAAGCCGCAGGTAAAGCATCAATATCAGTACCACCAGCTTGAGCCATATCAGGGCGACCACCACCTTTACCACCGATTTGCTGTGCTACAAAACTAATTAACTCACCTGCTTTAACTTTAGCAGTCAAATCTTTAGTGACCCCAACAATTAAGCTCACTTTACCATCAGAAATAGTAGAAAGCACAATAATTGCTGAACCCAATTGATTTTTTAAATCGTCAACCATAGTTCTTAACATTTTTGGCTCAACACCATTAAGCTCACGAACTAAAAGTTTGATACCTTTCACGTTTTTAGCTTGTCCACCTAAAGAAGAACTTTCTTGGGCAGCTTGCTGATCTTTTAGTTGTTGGAGTTCTTTTTCTAATAAGCGGTATTTTTCTTGGACTGTCTTAATTCTTTCAACCAAGTTTGTACCATCACTTTTTAGAACTTGTGCAACAAGAGAGATAAGGTCTGATTGCTCATGAACACTCTCAATTGCTGTAATACCTGTAATTGCCTCAATACGACGAATACCAGCAGCAGTGCCTGACTCACTGATAATACGGAACAAACCGATATCACCTGTTCTAGAAGCGTGAGTACCACCGCAAAGCTCAGTAGAGAAATCACCCATGGTTAAAACACGGACACGTTCATCGTATTTTTCACCAAACAGTGCCATAGCACCTTTCTCTTTAGCGTCTTCAAGATCCATTAACTCAGTGACTATTGGTGAGTTAAGACGGATTTGTGCATTTACAATGTCTTCGATTTCTCGCAACTGTTCTGGTTTAACTGCTTCAAAATGAGAGAAGTCAAAACGCAGATATTTATCGTTAACCAAAGAACCTTTTTGCGTAACATGCGTTCCCAGAACTTGGCGTAATGCAGCATGTAATAAGTGAGTCGCAGAGTGATTTAAACGAATGGCATCACGGCGAGCAATATCAATGTTAGCATTGATTTTATGGTTAACAATAAATGACCCTACGTTAACTTTACCAATATGGCCAATCGCTTTACCGTATTTTTGCGTATCTGTGACTTCAAACTGACTATCTTTGCCAGTCAGAACACCTTTATCGCCAACTTGGCCACCGGACTCGGCATAAAATGCCGTTTTATTTAAGAAGATAATCCCTTCTTCGCCCGCTTTTAATTCGGTGACTGATTGTCCATTGTGGAAAATAGCAGTAATTGTGCCCTGCTGTTCGTTATGCTCATAACCAGAGAAATCACTGCGGCTATCAACTTTAATAAGGCTATTATAGTCAGTACCGAAACCGCTGGATTCACGAGCACGTTTACGTTGCTCTTCCATCGCGACTTCAAAGCCTTTTTCATCAACTTTGATATTTCTTTCACGACAAACATCAGCAGTTAAATCGAGAGGGAAACCATATGTATCATAAAGGCGGAAAGCGGTTTCACCCGGAAGAACGTCATCTGTTAATTGAGCAAGCTCTTCATCTAATAGCTGGAGGCCACGTTCTAATGTACGAGCAAACTGCTCTTCTTCCGTTTTTAATACTTTTTCAACGATAGCTTGTTGGCGTTTTAATTCTTCCCCCGCTTCAGCCATCACTTCAATTAATGGAGCGACTAACTTATAGAAGAAGGTATCTTTGGCGCCAAGCATATAACCATGACGTACTGCACGACGAATAATTCGGCGCAGAACATAGCCACGACCTTCATTAGAAGGGATCACGCCATCGCAAATAAGGAATGAACAAGAACGAATATGGTCTGCAATAACGCGTAATGATTTATTTTCTAAATCCGTTGCATTAGTCACTTGTGCAACAGATTTAATTAAAGAACGGAATAAATCAATGTCATAGTTAGAGTTTACATGTTGTAAAACAGCGGTAATACGCTCTAACCCCATTCCCGTATCAACAGATGGTTTCGGCAGTGGATCCATAGTGCCATCTGATTGACGATTAAATTGCATGAAAACGATATTCCAGATCTCAATATAGCGATCGCCGTCTTCTTCTGGTGATCCTGGAGGTCCGCCCCAAATGTGGTCACCATGATCATAAAATATTTCGGTACAAGGTCCACAAGGGCCTGTGTCACCCATTTGCCAAAAGTTATCTGATGCAAATGGTGCACCTTTATTATCACCAATGCGGATTATTCTTTCGGCAGGAATACCAATTTCTTTATTCCAAATATCATAAGCTTCATCATCTGTGGCATATACCGTTACCCAAAGTCTTTCTTTAGGTAAGTTAAACCACTCTTTGCTGGTTAATAATTCCCAAGCAAAATTGATTGCGTCATGTTTGAAATAGTCACCAAAACTGAAATTACCTAGCATTTCAAAAAAGGTATGGTGAC
The DNA here is from genome assembly GCF_040139345.1 of Proteus sp. fly-1067. Lineage (NCBI taxonomy): Bacteria > Pseudomonadati > Pseudomonadota > Gammaproteobacteria > Enterobacterales > Morganellaceae > Proteus > Proteus sp. fly-1067. Next base: position 25,441 of record NZ_JBEEUL010000011.1, read on the forward strand.
GAGCTGTATAACCCACATTTTCTAAATCATTATGTTTACCACCTGCACGCACACAGCGTTGTGCAGTTGTCGCTCGGGAATAAGGTCTATTGTCCAATCCAAGAAATACATCTTTGAATTGGTTCATCCCTGCGTTTGTAAACAGCAATGTTGGATCGTTATTTGGAACCAAAGAACTGCTAGGTACTATTTGATGTCCTTTAGTATGAAAAAAGTCGAGAAACGCCTGACGGATCTCAGCGGTGCTTTTGCTCATAATTATCCCGAAATCAAGCTGGAAAAACAGAAATTAGAAATCTAGTTAGAGGAGGTTTTTTATTACCTCTACTTAGCCAACGAATACATAAGTAGGGATAAGATAGAATTTCTTCAGTCAGAAGTAAAACCCCCGATAAACTTATTCGTGTTGACATTGTAAATCGTCTAGTTTTTTTCTGAAAGTGGGTTTGTTAACTGAGAATGGGGCTTTTCTCTATTTAAGAGAGATTATTCTAAGAAATGTAAGTAGTTTAAAGTATTTTCATTTTGTAATTATTAAAAACTATTTGTTATTGTTGGTTTTCTATCTCATCACATACTATACGTGTTTTTTCTTAAATAATTTCTTTTTCTTATAACAATCAATAATAAATACATAAGTATTATCACTTAACACGAACAATAAACTCACGATAACTAGCTAAAATAAAAGTATTTCTCAGTATAAAACCTATCTTATCACTAAATAATCTCTTAAATACTATCTTAATTAGATTCAAATATCTTGAAGATATTTATCTCTATTTGTCAATTATTTACTATCTAGCTCAACAAGATACTCGTAATGAGTCTTATTTAGATTGGTAATTTATGAGAATATATCATCAAAATTTCACTATATAAACTTTCATACAACTATAAAAATTAGTTAGTAAAAAATATCGTTATATCAAATAAAATAGTATTAAAGGCTACTTTTAATGGATAGATAATAGAATAAACCCGACATGAACCCTAAATTGGATAAATAGTACTGCATATAACAAAAAGGAAGCTTTTTAGAGCTTCCTTTTTTTAAGTGAGTTAAATCACATTAATTGACTAGCCATTTATCATAACAATGATAGTAATTTCCCTAAACATGGAATCAATTAGTTGTTTTATCACAAGCTAAGAGAGATTATTCTTCTGCCTCTCCGAGATCAGTTGCATCACCTTCATTCGTGAAATCAGCTGCACTTGTAAACTCACCTGCGTGGTTTAATAACATTTCACGTAGTTTCGTATTTAAATCATCGTACATTTCTGGATGCTCTTTTAGGTAAGTTGTTGCATTGGCTTTACCTTGACCAATCTTCTCACCATTGTAGCTGTACCATGCACCAGCTTTTTCTACCAATTTATGTTTAACACCTAAATCGATAAGCTCGCCAAAAGTATTAATACCTTCGCCATACATTATTTGGAATTCGGCTTGTTTAAATGGCGCTGCAATCTTGTTTTTTACGACTTTAACGCGAGTTTCACTACCCACAACTTCATCACCGTTTTTAACAGAACCGATGCGGCGAATATCTAAACGAACAGATGCGTAGAACTTAAGTGCATTACCACCAGTTGTGGTTTCAGGATTACCAAACATAACACCAATTTTCATACGAATTTGGTTTATGAAAATAAGTAATGTATTGGAGTTTTTCAAGTTACCCGCTAATTTACGCATAGCTTGGCTCATCATACGAGCAGCAAGACCTACGTGTGAATCGCCAATTTCACCTTCAATTTCAGCTTTTGGCGTTAACGCAGCCACTGAGTCAACAACGATAACATCAACAGCACCAGAGCGAGATAATGCATCACAAATTTCTAAGGCTTGCTCACCGGTATCTGGCTGAGAACACAGCAGATTATCAATATCTACGCCTAATTTTTTTGCATAAATTGGATCTAATGCGTGTTCAGCATCGATAAAAGCACAGATCTTACCTTCACGTTGAGCTGAAGCGATAACTTGTAGTGTTAAAGTTGTTTTACCTGAAGATTCTGGGCCATAGATTTCAACAATACGACCACGTGGTAAACCACCAGCACCTAAAGCAACGTCTAATGATAAAGAACCTGTAGAGATGGTTTCAACGTTCATGGAACGATCTTCGCCCAGACGCATGATAGACCCTTTACCAAATTGCTTTTCAATTTGACCAAGTGCTGCGGCCAATGCTTTTTGTTTGTTTTCATCAATAGCCATGTTATCTCCCTCTGGGCAGTGAAGCATAAGGATGGGTCACTACCATTAAAACGTGTATGATTTTGCTTGTTGAAATTCATTATACTGTATAATCATACAGTATCAAGTTAATTATTTATAATTTCTCTAAGTATTGATTTTAAAGAAAAAATAACAGATTCTGCTCTTACTTGCTCTCGTGAGCCACTGAAAATACAGTGTTTTGCAGTTACCTGAACACCGGTTGTTGTTTTAACAGCAAAGCCAAACCAAACTAAACCCACTGGTTTTTCTTTACTGCCACCACCAGGCCCTGCAATACCACTGACTGAAACAGCAAAATCTGCATTTGCGGCGCTAAGTGCACCTTTCGCCATCTGAAGAACGACCTCTTCACTAACAGCGCCGTATTTAATCAAGGTTTGTTCATCAACGCCTATCATTTCATGCTTTGCTTCGTTACTGTAGGTCACAAAGCCACGGTGATAATAATCAGAACTTCCTGCAATATCCGTGATGATTTTTGCAATCCATCCACCAGTGCAAGATTCTGCCGTTGTTATCGTGCTCTTCTTTTCAATTAACGCTTTACCCACCTCAATACTTAGGTGAGTCATTTCATCGTAATTTATCATTAAGGTTCATTTAACCTCTATTCTAAATTCTACTGTTTAAGATTTCTTTCTGGTGCAATCCCATAACCATAACCCACCAATTGCGAGTGCAAAAATGGCACCAAAACCAATTCCGATGGCAACAACAGAAATACCAATACTAGTGACTAGTGAGAACAAGCCTAACATTAATAGCATCGCTGTATTTTCACCTAAGTTTTGTACTGCGATAGCATTACCCGCTCCCACACTGTGTTTTCCTTTATCTTGTAATAGCGCATTTAATGGCACCACAAAGAAGCCACCAAAAACACCAATAACGATAAGGATTAAATAGGATGGAATAATTGAAGTTTGCAATGAAAAATAAACTACCCCAAGACCAATTAAAATGCCTGCTGGCATACAGCGACGTACTGTTTTCAGTGTCACAAATTTAGCGGCTAATCCAGCCCCTACAACAATACCAATAGCTACCATTGCATTTAATATAGTTGGAGTGGTGTTGTCAGTCATGCCCAATGCAATAGGTACCCATTGAACAAGCAGAAAACGCAAAGTCACCCCCGCGCCCCAAAACATACTTGTTCCCACTAAAGAAAAGCGACTTTCTTTATCTGCCCATAAAGTACGTGTTGCCTCAAGGAATTGAGCGAACATTTTTTTTATGTTCCAACCACGACCTATTTGAGCAGCTGATAATTTAGGTATGCCAAAGTTAACAAGAACTGCAAAAGCATACATTGCTGCACAGACACCTAATGCAAAAACAATACTCCAATCAGAGAGTAAACCACCAATCACTGATCCTAATAAAATAGCGGCTATGGTTGATGCTTCCATTAAACCATTTGCTTTTACTAAGCGTTCACCATCGGTTAATTCACCTAAAATACCATATTTAGCTGGTGAATAAACTGCCGCACCAATCCCAACTAAGGCGTAACCTAAGAATGGATCAGAGCCAACACAAATAAGAAATGCACCCACGAATTTTAAGATATTACCACTGAGCATAACCCTACCTTTAGGGTTACGATCAGCAACTTGCCCAACAAAAGGCGCTAAGAGAATAAAAGCCAGCACAAAGACCATTTGTAAAACAGGTTGGCTCCATTCAGGATAAAGAGCCGATTTAAACTGAGCTAAAATGGCAAAAAGTAATGCGTTATCAGCAAAAGCAGAAAGAAATTGTGATAACAATACTGCTTTCATTCCCCGACTCATTAACGGAGGCTGGCTAATATTCTCTGACATTAGTTATTTTCCTGTTCAGCTAGTTTTTTCAATGAGACAAAATCCGTTTTCCCACTCCCAAGAACAGGAATTTCTTTGATAAAACGAATATCCTTCGGTACAGCTATTTCAGCAACACCTTCTGCTTTAGCTAGTGTTGATAACGCGCTACGATCCAATTGGTTATCTGTTGTAAACAGCACCAATGATTCACCTCTGCGTTTATCACTAATCGTCACAACGGCATGCTCGCCAGTGGATGCTTTACGTGCAAGTTGCTCGACACCTTCAAGAGAGACCATCTCACCAGCAATTTTAGCAAAACGTTTTACACGCCCTTTAATAGTGCAAAAACCTTCGCTATCGATAGCAACAATATCCCCCGTGTCATACCAACCTTCTTCATCAATACCGTCTGCGTTTGTAGCTACAGGGACTTCTAGTTTTTCTGGTGATCCAACACGTAAATACCCCATCATCACATTTGGGCCACGTAATTGTAATCGTCCTCCTTCTGTGATCCCATTCATTGGGATAAGTCGGCCTTCCATACCCGGTAATAAACGGCCTACAGTATGTATTTTAGCGCTCATAGGTACGTTGATTGACACAACCGGTGCGCATTCGGTAACACCATAACCTTCTAAAATGCGGATACCGAACTTTTCTTGCCATAAAATACGGGTTGATTCTGATAGTTTTTCAGCACCAGCAACCACATACCTAACTCTGGCAAAATCGTAAGGATGAGCAAACTTTCCATAATTACCTAAAAAGGTTGATGTACCAAATAACACGGTACAATTTTGGTCATACGTTAATTCAGGCACAACGCGATAGTGTAATGGGCTTGGATAAAGAAAAACACGAGCGCCCAAGCAAATCGGTGTTAATAGACAAGCAGTTAGGCCAAATGCATGGAATAACGGTAATGCTGACATAAATTTATCTTTAGGTGAAAAGTCAGCAATAGCGCGAATTTGATCTACATTAGCCAGTAAACTTGAATGACTATGAACAACACCTTTAGGTGTACCTTCAGATCCTGACGTAAATAGAATAACCGCAGCATCAGTCGATTTTTGCGGTAACATCGCTTTATGTGGCGTAATAAGATGTTTAAATATCCAGCGTTTATCTTCACTCGTTACACTATCTTTGAGATCTTCAAGGTAAATCCAATTCGCTTCAGGGGTTTGTTCAGGAATATGTAATAAATTCCCTTTTTCTAAAAATTGCCGTGATGTAAAAATGGTTTTGATTGAAGCTGCTTTCATCGCATTTTGTACACCTAAGCTACCCGCAGTATAGTTAAGCATAGCAACAACACGTTGACGCATTGTTGCACCTAATAATGCAGCCGCTGTTACTGTTGTATTTGGAAGTAACAAACCAATACGTTCATTAGGCTCTGTGTATCGTTCAATGAGTCGGCTGATCCCTAATGTTTTTTTCAGTAATCCTTGGTAAGAATCTTCTTTTAGATTGATATCTGAAATTAACGGGCTAAATCGACCATATTGCGACATTGCCTGTAAAAATGCCTCATAGAGTGTAAGTTTAGGACGTGTATCCATGATGGCATTCATCATGATATCACGCATGGCTTCCCCTGCTAATCGACGACGCTCAGCTGATTTTTCTGCTTTTGGCATCGGTAAGTCAACGGCTGGAAGTACTTTGATTGTGATTTTAGGAAAGAAATGAGACTTCACTCGCAGACTTTTGCGTACTCGTGAAAAGTAGCTAAATTCAGCACCTTCAATCCTAACAGGAACAACTTTAGCGCCTGATTTAGCTGCAATAAAAGCAGCCCCTTCATAAATTTTCATTAATCCATTTGTTACTGTGATCCTTCCTTCAGGAAAAATCACCACAGGGCGACCTTTATCGACTTCTTTTACTAATTGGCGCACTGCCATTGGATTTGCGGGATCTAAAGGCACAATATCAGCATAACGACCTAACCATCTTGTCGTTTTTGCAGAAGCCACTGAGGTATAAACAGCAAACACAGGATTAATAGGTAGGAATAAACGTAATAATATACCGTCAATAAAAGAAGTATGATTCGGTGTAATTATACATTTTTCATATTGAGAAAACTGATTAACAAGTCCTTCAATTCTTATTCTAAATAAGAATTTAAATAGTGTTTTAAAAAACGCTATTAACATCATATCCATATCTCATTTTGCTATAATTAGTCTTACTATAAATAGGATGTGATGAAAATAAAATAGATGACCTCTGTTTTGCCCTTTATATCAGACGACTTCCTAATTATTTAGCAAGTTTTGCGAGAATTACCGCAATTATTTCATTAATAGATAACCCCGCATCAACAATAATATCTGCACATTGCATGTATAAAGGTTCACGCTTAATTAAAACATCATGCATTTCTGAAACTAATGTTTTACCTGTCAAACTAGGTCTTTGTGCTTCATTAGGATCTTGGGATAAACGTTCAACTAATGTTTCAAGTGAGGCCTGTAAATAAATTGTAACACCTGAGGTTTTCATATAAGCACGATTTTTATCTGCCAAAACCATACCGCCACCAGTTGAAATAACTTGATTAGGTTGACTTACTTGAATAAGAGCGTCTGATTCAATTTGACGAAAGAAATCCCAACCCTTCTCTTCCACCATAGAGGATATAGTTTGTTGATATTTTTGGGTTATCCAATAATCCGTATCAATAAATCTATAATTTAAAGAGAGAGAAAGCGCTTTACCTACTGTTGTTTTCCCTGCACCTCGAGGTCCGATAAGGTAAATTGTACTTTCCATAAAATGCACTATCTCCATAGTGTGTTCCCATTAGGGTGTAATTAAAAATTTACATACTGTAAAGTATGAAACATCATACCTGATGTAACAAAAAAATAAAGCCACACTTTAGAAAAGTATGGCTTATTTAATATTCTCAATAATTAGCGACGAATTGTATTATCACCGTAACCAATCCATTTATAAGTCGTTAAGGCATCTAATCCCATTGGGCCTCTGGCGTGTAATTTCTGCGTACTAACAGCAACTTCCGCCCCTAAGCCGAATTGCCCGCCATCTGTAAAGCGTGTACTTGCATTGACATACACTGCGGCAGAATCAACTTGACGAACAAAACGATCAGCATTAGAAATAGATTGCGTTAAAATAGCATCCGAATGCGCTGTACCATAGCGGCGAATATGACTAATAGCCTCGGTTAAGCCACCCACCACTTCTACATTTAGATCAAGTGATAACCATTCATCACAATAATCTGCGTCTTTTACATCAACAACAGTTGCTCCACCTTTTTTCAGTCCAGCTAATGCTGTTTCACTTGAGTGTAAAGTGACCTTTTGAGCAGCCATAGCATTACTTAGCTGTGGTAAAAATATATCTGCAATTTCTTCATGCACTAAAAGTGTTTCTAACGAATTACATGCACTTGGCCGTTGTACTTTGGCATTAACGATAACGGTTAATGCTTTTTCTAAATCGGCACTTTCATCAACAAATGTATGGCAAACACCAATCCCACCAGTGATAACAGGGATCGTTGATTGTTCACGGCATAATTTATGTAATCCAGCTCCGCCGCGAGGAATAAGCATATCAATATACTCATCCATTTTTAGCATTTTAGCGACTAACTCACGATCAGGTTTATCAATCGCCTGAATTGCTCCCGCAGGAATACCACATTTTTCTAAAGCTTGTTGAATAACGGTAACCACGGCTTGATTGGTATGATGTGTCTCTTTCCCGCCACGAAGAATGGCTGCATTACCGGTTTTTAAACATAATGAAGCAACATCAATGGTGACATTAGGGCGAGCTTCATAAATAACGCCAACAACACCTAACGGTACACGGCGACGTTCTAAACGTAAACCGCTGTCTAACATACGGCCATCAATAACTTGCCCCACAGGATCTTCTAAGCGACATACTTGTCGAACATCATCAGCAATAGCTTTTAAACGTTCAGAAGTCAGCAATAAACGATCAAGCATCGCGGCATTAATATTGGCTTCACGAGCTGCTTGCATATCTTTTTCGTTGGCGGCAAGAATTGAAGCTTCTTGTTGCTCTAATAAATCAGCCATAACCAGTAATGCCTGATTTTTTTGCTCTGTCGATAATTGAGCTAAATGCCAAGACGCTTCTCTTGCTGATTTACCCATTTGTTCTAACATCGAAGGCTCCTTAGCTAACAATCATATCGTCACGGTGCACAGCAACACTACCATACTCGTAACCTAAAATTTGACTAATTTCTTGTGAATGGTGTCCCGCAATTAAACGCAGTGCATCACTATTATAATGGGCAACACCATGAGCAAGATCTTTACCCTGTAAACTCTGAATGCGAATAACACATCCACGAGAGAAATCGCCTTTTATCTCTTTAATGCCTTTTGGTAAAAGGGAGCTACCTTTTTCTTTAATTGCTTTTTCAGCCCCTTCATCAACAATAATGACCCCCGCAATTGGCGCACCAAAAATCCATCTTTTACGTGCTTCGAGTGGGCTTTCTAATCCGTGGAATAACGTTCCTACAGGTTCATTATTGATAACTTTAGCAATAACTTCAGGTTGTACACCGGCTGCAATGACAACATCAATACCTGCGCGCCCAGCAACAGTAGCTGCTTGTAACTTTGTTGCCATGCCACCCGTACCCAAGCCAGATACGCTATCACCCGCCATTTCGCGTAATTCATCATTGATATCAAATACTTCTGGGATGAGTTTTGCTTCAGGATTACTACGAGGATCAGCTGTATACAGTCCTTCAATATCTGTCAGCAATAACAGCTTGTCTGCACTTCCTAAAATAGCGGCTAATGCAGACAGATTATCGTTATCACCCACTTTAATTTCTGCGGTTGCAACGGCATCGTTTTCATTAATAACGGGAATAATGCGATTATCTAATAATGCATGTAATGTATCACGCGCATTTAAGAAGCGTTCTCTATCTTCAATATCAGCTCGTGTTAACAACATCTGACCAATATGAATACCATAGATGGCAAATAATTGTTTCCATACTTGAATTAATGCGCTTTGGCCTACCGCGGCAAGTAACTGCTTAGAAGCAATAGTTGCGGGTAAATCAGGATAATTCAAATATTCACGCCCTGCTGCAATTGCACCAGAAGTAACAATAATAATCCGGTGACCTTTTTCGTGTTGTTTAGCGCATTGGCGAACCAGTTCAACAATATGAGACTGATCCAGACGTCGTGAACCACCAGTAAGTACACTTGTCCCTAATTTAACAACCAGTGTTTGGCTGCTACTCATAACATTTACCATTCTTGTTGATTATTTAAAAAGATAATACACAGTTTTATCAGGAGAGAAGCGTTATGCCAACCGACATAACGCAAAATCTATGAAAAGTTGCCCTAACACAAAATTAGGGCTGGATGGGAAGTGGAAATTTGTTCATTTTTTCATCTGGCATAAGTGTCATATCTAATTCACTCGCTGCCGTTTTAAGAAATTGATGAAAACGGATCAGTGTTTCATTGATTGATTCAGTAACATCATTTTTACTTATATTCTGATGTATCCAATCACCATTTTTATCGAATAGCCCAATTTGATAATGATAAATGAGCTGTTCATTGTTGCGCTCTAATTCCATCCACCAGCCCCAAAACTCACGTTTTTCTGGTACGACTTTCTTATTTACACAAACAGCTAAACAGTCAAAAAAGAACTGGTTCTCTTGGCATTGTTGCTCTCGGATATAAGGACCGATTTGAGCAAAACGTTTTAATAACTTACCTCGGGTAGGGTTCAAAGATGAAGTCATAAATTCAGTCTCCTTAGAAACTCTACTGTTATATAATCTAATATAATTAGCAAGTTATTGTTCATGATTAATTATATTAATTTGTCATAGATCCAATCAGCACTTTTTTGTAAAGCGAGCTCTAAACCTTCATAAAGTGGTTTTTCATTGATTGCTAAGATATCGCCATCCATAGAAGAACGAGCTATTAACTGAGAATCTTCTTTAGGGCTCATTTCATCACCTTTCCAGTAAACACCCATCATAGGTACTGGAATTCGTCGTCCAATCAGCCCTTGGTTTTTCAGTGAATAACTGCTTAATGACAGCCGAAGATTATTTTCATCAATATTCCATAAACCTAAACGACTCGCTAATACATCAAGATACATCACAGGAATTTTTTTCTGTAGCTCAGATTGCGTGAAGAATGTATGAATTAAAGGTCCTAAAGCAACAACACCTTTAATTAATTTAGGGTAGATATAAGCTAAACGTACAGCAATATTTCCCCCAAAACGAAAGCCCATTACGCCCACACGAGTATGATCAACCCAAGGTACTTCAGAAAGTTGCTTGAGAACTTCGCCTTGTAACTGACAGGTATCTTCAGTCAATTTTTGCTTTATCGAATAACCGATTGAAGGCATATCTAGCGTTAACATTGCAATGCCTTTCGGTGATAAATAATCCCTAAAGAAACTGACATAATCGCTTTGAAGACCATCTAACCCACCGCAGAATAATACTGTGGGATATGGGCCTCTACAATCTTTAGGTAAATGCAGAAAACCAGTTGTAGTTCCCTTCCCTTCTAATTTAAATGTGAGTTTTTTCACCTCAAAAGAGGAAAATTTTGTCGCATTCTCAAATGCTTTCATCGACAAAGTAACGGCCTGATCTGCTAAAAAATCACCATTAATAAAAGGATACGCAGCAATACTATACAGATGAGCAGCCCGCAACCAACAATCAGCGGCAGCATCTCCTGACTCTTTTCGCAATGCTTTTTGTTGCCAAATCATAGCTTGATGTGACCATTCATATGACCAGCCACCTTTGCGATACCCCACAACAGTATCAATAAATTTATCATCACTACGAGGTGCATCATGTACAGCAATTCGGCTCAAAACTTCTTCAATTTCGATAGGTGAAATACCACGCCAAATCCAAAGCAAACGCTGAATAGTACGATACCAATTTTGCTGGCTTGCACCATTAAGCACAGTATACGTATTAATATTCGATTTTGGATGAGTGTACTGAATTAGTGTTGAGGTTTCAGCGTGTTTTGCTCTAGGTTTAAATAGAGTTTCAGAAAGGTTTGTATTATTTGCCATATCACTCTTCAAATCAGTCGATATCGAATAAAAGGGGCCAAAAAATCTGGCTTTATCATAGCATGAAATCAATATGAACTGTGTATCACGACGAGTGTTCGCACGAAGATATAATACAAAGGAATAATAAAAACATAAAAACAAAAATCCCCGCCAAGGCGAGGATCTTAATTAAAACAGCCAAATAAACGTTATTAAATTATTTTTGATCGCAAACTGGCGGAATAAAGGCAACCCCCATATCCCAAGGCTGTTCAATCCAAGTATTTTGTGGAATATCAACCACGAAATCATCCACTAATGGGCGCCCTTCTGGTTTTGCGAAAATAGTCACAAAGTGGGCTTTTGGATACATATCACGGATAACTTTAGCTGTACCACCGGTATCAACTAAATCGTCAACAACGATAAAGCCTTCACCATCACCTTCTGCTTTTTTTAAGATTTTGAGGTCGCGCTGATGATCATGGTCATAGCTAGAAATGCAGACTGTATCCACATGACGGATACCTAATTCACGAGCAAGTAATGCAGCGGGAACTAATCCCCCACGGCTGACAGCAATAATGCCTGTCCATTGTTCGACTGGTAGTAAACGTTGCGCCAATTGACGGGCATGTATTTGCAACATATCCCACGTTACAACATATTTTTCGCTCATAATATTGTGATCCTAGCTACTTGAATGCGAGAGAAGCTTTTTTGCGGAAAAAAAGGTTGCGCGAGATTATAGTGATTTGAGCGCCTAAAAACCAGAGAAAACATGCAAAGAGATGAGATTATCCTCATTTTTTTCTGTATTTTCTTTTTATGATTAAAAAATGAACCATATAAAAAATGAATACAAATAGAGATCTAATTTCTTAGATAGAGATGTGAATAGAATGACGCATTCACCAGAAGAAAGTGATATTCTCAATTATATTGGCGTATAACGCTCAGAATAATAAAGCTAACCCTTAAAAAAGCGGTAGGCTATTAATAACACAGATGCTGTTAGAGGAGACCCATCGTGTCTGAACTATCTACTCTATCCCCACAACCACTATGGGATATTTTCGCAAAAATTTGTTCGATTCCACATCCATCACATCATGAAGAAGCTTTAGCTTCTCACATTCTTTCATGGGCAAGTGAAAAAGGTCTTTTTGCTGAGCGCGATGCGGTTGGTAATATTTTAATTCGCAAGCCTGCAACTAAAGGCATGGAAGATCGTAAAACAGTTGTTTTACAAGCACACTTAGATATGGTGCCACAAAAAAATAACGACACGGTTCACGACTTCACTAAAGATCCTATCCAACCTTATGTTGACGGTGAATGGATCAAAGCTAAAGGCACAACATTAGGTGCTGATAACGGTGTTGGTATGGCGTCTGCATTAGCAGTTTTGGCTGATGACACCGTAAAACATGGCCCATTAGAAGTTCTATTAACCATGACTGAAGAAACAGGCATGGACGGTGCTTTTGGTTTACAACCGGGTTGGTTACAAGCTGATATTCTTATCAACACAGACTCTGAAGAAGAAGGTGAAATCTACATGGGTTGTGCGGGTGGTATTGATGTTAAAACCACTGTAAACCTATCTTACGAAGCAATTCCTACAGGTCATGTTGTTAAGCAACTGGTACTGAAAGGATTAAATGGTGGTCACTCTGGTGGTGATATCCATTTAGGTTTAGGTAATGCAAATAAATTATTAGCACGTTTCTTAGCAGGTCATGCAGAAGAATTATCACTAAAACTAATTGATTTCCATGGTGGTACACTGCGCAATGCTATTCCTCGTGAAGCAAATATCGTATTTGCAATTCCAGCAGATAAAGTAAGCCAACTAGAAACAGTAAAAGCGAAATTTGAAGCATTATTAAAAAGCGAATTAGCCATTGCTGAAAAAAATCTGAAAATCGAGTTACTTGATACAACAACAGATAAGAAAGTATTTAAGGCAGACTGCCAAGAACGCTTAATCAACCTACTTAATGCCATGCCAAATGGCGTTATTCGTATGAGTGATGACGTTGAAGGTGTTGTTGAAACATCATTAAACGTCGGTGTTGTTAGCATTGTTGACGATAAAGTAGAAATCCTTTGCTTAATCCGTTCTTTGATTGATAGCGGAAAAACCTATGTTGTCAGCATGCTGACTGCATTAGCAAAACTAGCTAACGCTGATATCGAAACCAAAGGCGGTTACCCAGGCTGGAAACCTGATACAGACTCTCCTGTTATGCATTTAGTTCGTGATACCTATCAACAACTGTTTGATAAAGTGCCAAATATCATGGTAATCCACGCAGGTCTCGAGTGTGGCCTGTTCAAAAAACCTTACCCAGATATGGATATGGTTTCTATTGGACCAACAATCCGTGGTGCTCACTCACCAGATGAACGTGTTCATGTTAAAAGTGTTGGTCAATACTGGCAGTTATTAACAGCAATTTTAAAAGCGATCCCTGCTAAATAATCTCGCTTTAAATATCATAATGAAACCCGCTTAATTGGCGGGTTTTTTTGTTATTAACGCTATCATAAAGAAATAATTTATCTCTCCATACACACTCTATTTCCCTTAAGCATCATAATTTATTCCTTATAAAACAAATATCTCTCTGTCTTATTCCATTTTGGAATAAACAAATAATCTTAATAAATACAATTTACAGAATGCTAATCATTATCATTAGCATTAATATTTATTGAGTGATATTTTCATGCCTTCCGCATTTCAAATTAAAAAATAAAAATTCAAAGGGTTCTATTGTGTCTAACAAAAATTGTGTTGCTAGCGTTATTCTCGCCTTACCTTTAAGTTTACTCTCTGTTCAAATTCATGCGACAGTTAATCAAAATACATCTGAAAAGATAATTGTCACCGCTGAACCATCACAAGATCCACAATCTCCTGTTTCAGGTTTTATTGCCACAAAAACACTATCAACAAATAAAACACCAACTGAAATTGAAAAAACGCCACAATCTATTACGGTTATTACTCGTGATCAGATGGATGCGCAAGATGTCAGTTCCGTTTCACAAGCATTGCGCTATACACCGGGTGTTTTCACCGAATATCGAGGAAGTTCTAATCGTAATGACGAGGTTTTTATTCGTGGATACAGTTATGCACCTCGTTTCTTAGATGGTTTAAGCTATGGTATGGGAGCTTCATCATCAACAGGGGCACTTGATCCATGGTTATTAGAGCGCGTTGAAGTTGTTAGGGGGCCTGCATCTGTTCTTTATGGCCAAGTAAACCCGGGTGGCCTTGTTGCAATGACAAGTAAAAGACCCACTGCAACGTCTATTCGCCACATTCAAGTACGAGCTGGAAATGATAAATTGGCAGAAACTGCATTCGACTTTTCAGGTGCATTAAGTGATGACAATCGTATTCTTTATCGCCTAAATGGTATTGCCAAAACACAACACACTCAAATAAAAAACTATAAAGAAGAACGTTTTGCCCTCGCTCCCGCTATTACTTTTTTACCTAATGAACAAACACGTTTAACGTTATTAAGCTTTATTCAGCAAGAGCCTGAAGCGGGTTATCGTAACTTTTTACCCGCTTATGGTACGGTGAAAAAAACACCTGAAGGCACTATTCCTTTTGATTTCGATGTAAACAATCCTGATTATCACCAATCGTGGCGTCAACAATATGGCGTAGGCTATGAATTTGAACATGAATTTAGTGACTCACTCAAAATAATACAAAATGCTCGTTATAGTCATATTAATCAAAAATATAAATACCTTGTTTTCGGCTCATTAAGAAAAGACAATCCTTATGTGCTCGAACGTAGAGCTCAACAAGAACAACGTAAAACGGATACTTTAGGAATAGATACACGTTTACAATCTGATTTTACTACTGCAAAACTTAATCATACTGTGATTGTGGGTATTGATTATCAATGGAGTAAAGATCAAGATAATTTACGCCGAGCTATGGGCTCAGAGTACGACTTGGATTGGCGTGATCCTAATTATAATTATCCGATTAATATGAGCTTACAAAAAACTGCAACCGATCAGTTGCAAAAACGCGATCAAATCGGGTTATATCTACAAGATCAGATCCAATGGCAAAATTGGATATTACTTGCAGGTTTACGCCAAGACTGGGCGCAAGTACGAACTCATGACTTCTTAGCAACCACATATGATCAGCAAGATGATAATAAACTAACGGGTCGTGCTGGTCTTTTATATGCTTTTGATAATGGTGTTTCACCTTATATAAGTTACAGCACCTCTTTTGAGCCTAATTTACAAACCCGTAGAGCACCGGGTAGTGCGCCATTTGAGCCAAGTGAAGGACGCCAATTAGAAGCGGGTATTAAATACCTCACACCAAATCAGCAAACATTAGCAACGCTCTCTATTTATCAGTTACAACAACGTAATGTTACTAACTATAATGCCGAAAAAGCCTATTTTGAGCCTGTTGGTGAAATTAGAAGCCGTGGTATTGAAGCACAAATTAATAGCCAATTAACTGAAAATATCTCATTGATCAGTAGCTATGCTTACACCGATACAGAGGTCAAAAAAACCATTATTTCAGGAACGCAAGGAAAAGAGTTACCTAGAGTTCCTAAGCATATGGCATCATTTTGGGGTCAATATGATGAAACCTCAGGGCTATTTAATGGGGCTAAAGCGGGTTTTGGCGTGAGATATGTAGGTGTATCTCAAGGTGATACCAAAAATACAATCAGTGTCCCTGCGGTAACCTTGTATGATGCGATGATCGGTTATTCTTTAGATGAATTATCACCTTCTTTAAAAGGGGCTGAGATCCAATTAAATATGAATAATATTGCGAATAAACATTATGTTGCATCTTGTGCTGGTGATGCCGCATGCTTTTATGGAATAGGTAGAACAATGACAGCAACGATGAATTATCGCTGGTAAGATCATATAGAATAAATTAACTACGTTAGCCATAGCCAATCTATTGATCGGCTATGGTTTTTAATTCTTATAGCGCTAAAAGAAGTTGTCGTTCTATTTGTGGATCTTGCAAAGTGACATGAAATCCGATTAATCGTACACCTCGGCCATTTCGGCGTTTATGCCATGCTTGATAAGCGATATCTATTAAATCGGCTTTTTCTAAAATAGGATGAGTATGCTCTTGCGTCGTTAACTGAAAATCATCAAATTTTAGCTTAACGCCTTGCCTTGCGATCCTTAGATCGGGTTTAACCTTTGTGAGTCTTTTTTCTAATTCGTGATACAACCCATCAAGTAATACTAAGCAGTCATCCCATGAATTAATATTGTGGGCAAACGTCCGTTCAACACCTACCGATTTTCTAAGTCTATCGGGGTTAATTTCTCGCTCATCAATACCATGACTACGTTCCCAAAGGTTTTGTCCAAACTTTCCTAATGCTTTTACCAAAGAAATAACATCTGTACGACGAATATCAGCACAAGTTTCTAACCCCATTTCTTGCAAGCGAGCAAATGTTACCTTACCTACTCCTGGTATTTTATTAAGCGGTAATTTCAAAATAAAATCATCAACTTGCTCAGGAGTAATAACAAATTGTCCGTTAGGTTTATTAATATCAGAAGCAATTTTTGCCAGAAATTTAATTGGTGCAATGCCTGCGGATGCAGTGAGATTTAATTCATCAAAAATTTGTTGGCGTATTTCTTGAGCCATCAGCGTTGCAGAGCCATGACAAAGCTTGCTTTCAGAGACATCAAGATAAGCTTCATCAAGTGAAAGAGGTTCAATAAGATGAGTATATCGAGAAAATATCTGCCTGATCTTCGTTGAAGTTTCTTTATACAGAGCCATTCTGCCAGGCAATACTTTTAAATGAGGGCATAGCTTCAATGCTGTCGCGGTTGACATAGCACTACGGACACCAAAACGACGTGCAGGATAATTTGCAGTACAGACAACACCTCGGCTAGAGGCATTTCCACCAACCGCAATTGGGATCTCTTTTAGTGCTGGATTATCACGCATCTCAATCGCAGCATAAAAACAATCCATATCAACATGAATAATTTTACGCATACAATTACCTCATCTATTAACTGTTTAAATATACAGTAAATACATATTAACTACAATTTTTATTCACTCTTGACTCCCTCTAACGAGGTGTATTTCTCATAAAAATCTGAATTAGTCTGTTTATTTATAGAATTGTCACAAAGTGATGTTAGATTATTTTTGCTTGTTGATTAATTACATTTACTTTAAACATTGTTTTGTAACTACATATAAAACAAGGAAATAATTTTTCATGATCAAATTATTTATTGCTATTTCTCTCTTTTTTTATTCTGTAATTCTTATGGCATCTCCTAAAATTATCGCACATCGTGGTGGCACAGCTGATGCCCCAGAAAATACTGAAATTGCTATAAAAACAGCACTCTCTAATCAAGCTGATGCAATTTGGATCACTATTCAATTATCAAAAGATAACATTCCTGTACTTTACCGTCCTAGTGACTTAAAAAGCTTAACAAATGGACAAGGCACTATTTCTGAATTTACAGCACAGCAACTTAAACAATGGGATGCTGGCTATAAATTCGGAGAAGCACAGCAATATCCTTATCGAAATAAAGGGATCACTATTCCTACCTTAGATGAAATTTTAACTCAATTTCCCACTACTCAATTTTATCTTGATTTAAAATCACCTGATGCTGATCCCGTTATTCAAGGTGAAGCATTAGCTACAGTTCTCAGTAAGCATAATGCACTTGATAGAACCCGTGTTTATTCCACTAACACTGCCTTTCTTGAAGCACTCCCGACTAATGTAGAGCGTTTTGAAAGTCGTGATATTACTCGCGATATCCTCGCCAATATTACTATGAGTCACGTTTGCTTATTGCCTGAAAACCTAGATATTACTCGTTGGTATGGGCTTGAATTACATAGAAAAGTAGAAGTTGTTGAAAAATATACTTTAGGTGAGGCGCGATCAGCTTCTGTTCTTAGTTGGGATAAGGATGCTATGTCATGTTTTCGTGCTGGTGGCAATGCCCATATTGTTCTTTTTGGTATCAACACCGAAAAAGATTATATTCAAGCTACCGAATTAGGTGCTGATGCCGTCATGGTTGACTCTCCAGCTAAAATGAAAGAATTTAGAAAAGAGTAAATAACTCTATTTAAGCTTTCACTTTTATATTCACTTTATTCTCTTCTACACTTAATAGTGTTATCCGATAGAAATAAGTAAGGAGGAATAAAATGTTAAACAATAAAATTTCTGGTGATTGGAATTTATTCAAAGGAAAAGTAAAAGAAAAATGGGGGAAGATCACCCATGATGAACTTGATATTATCGAAGGTACACGAGAGCAACTCATTGGTAAACTTCAAGAACATTATGACTATTCCTATGAAGAAGCCAAAAAAGAAGTTTTAGAATGGGAGGGGCAAAACCCTTATCCATGGAAGTGAACCTTTAACGCAAGAGTTCACTTTTTATTATCCTACTTCTATTCTATTAAAAACTTTTTTTAGAATACTTATATTTTTAGAATGAATAAAAAAGAGTGATGGTAATTAAAGCCCATCACTCTTTTTTTATCTAAATATATTTTTATTATTAAATAATTCGATTCTTTTTCAGTAACTCTTCTCGTGCGGACTCTTTTGCCATACGTTTTTTACGTGCATCACAAGGTTCAGGACAATCACACTCTTTTTCTATACCCATAGCCCCTAAACCACCGCAACTACCTTGAAGGCTTTTACGCTTTACAATATATCCTAACGCCATTCCAAAGAAGGCAATCAAGAATAAGATGAAGGCAAAAAGAAATATTTTTAACATAACCTTCTCTCCTTAAATTCTATTTTTTCAAGAACGGGGCGAACGCTTTACTATAGCGCTCTTCAAACCCATTTTCAGTTTTCACTATCATAAAGACAGGAATATTTAGTTCATTTGCTACTTCTAACCCCTTTTCAGGTCCTAAAACATTCAATCCTGTAGAAAGGCCATCAGCACTCATGCAAGTGGGGACAATCACAGTAATAGAAACAAGGTTATGTTTAATAGGATGACCTGTAGTTGGGTCAATAGTATGAGAATAACGGACACCGTTTTCTTCAAAGTAGTTACGATAATCACCAGAGGTTGCAATTGAATTATCACCCGGTTCAATAATTAACTGAACACTCTGTTTTGTACCATCATTAGCTGGTTTCTCAATCGCTATACGCCAAAGCTTGTCATTGCCATTTACGCCTTGTGTTCTTACTTCACCACCAATATCAACCATATAATTAGTGATATTCTGTGATATTAAATACTCAGCGACAGCATCGACACCATAGCCTTTAGCAATAGAAGAGAGATCGACATAAAGCTCAGGGATCTTCTTGATCAGCATATTTCCTTCAACAGCGAGGTAATCAATACCAATCCACTGTTTACGCTTTGCTAATTCATCTTCAGAAGGTTGGTGAGTAAATCGACCTTCTGGTCCAAATCCCCATAAATTTACTAACGGCCCAACGGTTACATCTAAAGCACCGTTCGTAATTTTATTAATACGAATGGCTTCACTCACTACTTTAGCAGTCGCAGGCGAAACAGGGAATGGTGTATTAATTTCACGACTTTGATTGAAACGACTCAATTCAGAATGAGGACGATATGTTGACATTTGATCGTTAACTTCTTCAAGAATACGATCGATCTCTGTTTGTAAGACGTTTTGTGGAGGTGAATTACTATCGGGGACATATTTAATCGAGTAATAAGTTCCCATTGTTTCGCCTTCTAATACCTGCTGTTTTTCACCACATGCAGA
The DNA here is from genome assembly GCF_040139345.1 of Proteus sp. fly-1067. Taxonomy (NCBI): domain Bacteria; kingdom Pseudomonadati; phylum Pseudomonadota; class Gammaproteobacteria; order Enterobacterales; family Morganellaceae; genus Proteus; species Proteus sp. fly-1067. Next base: position 45,466 of record NZ_JBEEUL010000011.1, read on the forward strand.
CAATAGAACTAAAGCAGACAGCATCACTATCCAATTTATCATCTTTCTTTTTAACATAACTCTCTCTTCTGATCATGAGCGCCCACATAAGTGGGCGCTTGTCATTTCATTCATTTATGCTTTATGGGAGGTTAGGATCAACCGCCAAAGTCATCCAGCATAATGTTTTCATCTTCAACGCCTAAATCTTTGAGCATTTTAATAACAGCAGCGTTCATTACTGGCGGTCCACACATATAGAATTCACAATCTTCTGGTGCTGGATGATTTTTGAGGTAATTCTCAAACAACACATTGTGAATAAATCCAGTATATCCCGTCCAGTTATCTTCAGGTAAAGCATCTGAAAGTGCGACATTCCATGTGAAGTTTTCGTTTTCTTTTGCAAGCATATCGAAGTCTTCAGTGTAGAACATTTCACGCACAGAACGAGCACCATACCAGAAGCTAATTTTACGTTTAGAATGTAAGCGTTTTAACTGATCAAAAATGTGTGAGCGCATTGGTGCCATACCTGCACCACCACCAATGAAGATCATCTCTGCATCAGTTTCTTTAGCGAAGAATTCACCAAATGGCCCTGAAATTGTCACTTTATCACCTGGCTTTAATGACCAAATGTATGATGACATTATACCTGGTGGTACATCAGGATTACGTGGTGGTGGTGTTGCAATACGCACGTTTAACATGATGATGCCATGCTCTTCAGGATAGTTTGCCATTGAGTAAGCACGTACTGTGGTTTCTTTTACATCAGAAACGTAGCGGAATAAGTTAAATTTATCCCAGTCTTCACGATACTCTTCTGGCACATCAAAATCTTCATAACGCACGGTGTGAGGTGGACATTCGATCTGAATAAATCCACCTGCACGGAAAGGTACAACTTCACCTTCAGGAATTTTTAATACTAATTCTTTAATGAAAGTTGCTTTGTTATCGTTTGAGATAACTTCACATTCCCATTTTTTAACACCGAAGATTTCTTCTGGTAATTCTAACTTAAGGTTGTTTTTTACGTTGACCTGACAGGCTAAACGACAACCCTCTTTAGCTTCACGCTTGTTAATATGCGAAAGTTCTGTCGGCAGAATATCACCGCCCCCCTCAAGCACTTTAACGCGACACTGGCCACAAGAGCCACCGCCACCACAAGCCGATGAAATAAAAATACCTTCGTTTGATAATACGTTTAGTAATTTATCACCTGCTGGTGCATTAAAGCTTTTGTCTGGGTCTCCATTGACCTCAACTGAAATATCCCCTGTATTGACCAGTTTTGATTTTGCGAACAAAATCAACGCTGTTAATACCAATACAATCAGGGTAAACATCACGACACCTAGAATAATTATATCCATGAGTTCTTCTCACCCTTTATAGCTGAACACCAGAGAAGGACATGAAACCTAATGCCATCAACCCTGTGGTGACAAAAGTAACGCCTAATCCTTTCATACCTGCCGGTACATCCGCGTACTTCATTTTCTCACGGATAGAAGCCAACAATACGATGGCTAACATCCAACCAATTCCAGAGCCGAAACCATAAACAATAGATTCACTAAAGTTATAGTCACGTTGTGCCATAAATGACACACCACCGAAAATGGCGCAGTTAACGGTAATAAGAGGCAAGAAGATCCCTAATGCGTTATACAGCGCAGGGAAATAACGGTCTAAAATCATCTCTAGGATTTGTACCAGTGCGGCTATCACACCAATGAAAGTGATAAAGTTTAAGAAACTTAAATCGACACCTTCCATTAATGCATTATCACGTAACACATAGTTGTAAACCAAGTTATTCAGTGGTACAGAAAGACCTAGAACAACAGTAACAGCGATACCTAATCCAAATGCCGTTTTTACGTTTTTAGATACAGCGAGGAATGTACACATCCCTAAGAAAAACGCGAGCGCCATATTCTCAATAAAAACAGCACGAACAAACAGGCTTATATAATGTTCCATGGCGATTAGTCCTCTTCAACCTGTGCAGGTTTTAATGTACGTAATCCCCAAATTAGCAAGCCAATGATAAAGAATGCACTTGGTGCTAACAGGAATAAACCGTTAGGCTGATACCAGCCACCATTCTGGATAGATTCCATCACGGTAATGCCAAATAATTTACCAGAACCGAAAAGCTCACGTAAAAATCCGACAAGGATCAAGATAGCGCCATACCCTAAGCCATTACCAATACCATCCATAAAACTTTCAATCGGTGGTGATTTCATTGCATAAGCTTCTGCTCGTCCCATAACGATACAGTTAGTAATGATAAGGCCAACGAAAACAGAAAGTTGCTTAGAGATTTCATACGCATAAGCTTGCAAAATTTGGTCAACAACGATAACTAATGAAGCAATAATCGCCATTTGAACAATAATACGAACGCTACTTGGTATGTAATTACGAATTAGTGAAATAAAGAAACTTGAGAATGCAGTAACCAGTGTTACAGCAATTGTCATCACGAATGCCGTTTCAAGTTTTGTTGTTACAGCCAGTGCAGAACACACACCCAATACCTGTAAAGCAATAGGGTTGTTATCTAACAATGGTCCAAGTAAAACGCGTTTAATTTCTTTTGTATCAGCCATTGATTTCTCCTTCACGTACTTTTTTCAGGAATGGGCCGAAACCTTTTTCACCTAACCAGAAGTCGAACATATGCTGGATGCCATTTGAGGTCAGTGTCGCACCAGAAAGTCCATCAATACCATAAGGATTACCAGAAGCAGCGCCACTACGTACAATCTTGATAGCAGGTACGCCTTCCTCATTGATTAGACGCTTACCTTTCCATTGTGCTTTCCACTGTGGATTGTCAACCTCTCCCCCTAAACCGGGCGTTTCACCATGAGCATAATAAGTAATACCTTTGGAGGTTACACCATCAATATCAACCGCTATAAAAGCATACATCACAGACCATAAACCTGAACCATAGACAGGTAGTACGACTTCTGTTGTTTTACCTTGCTCATCAAGGACAAAATACACTTCTGCTGTATTTGAACGTCGGCGAATTTTGGCAAAATCATCTGCCGGTGATAGTGCAATTGAAGTATCGTCACTACGTAATGCCGTATTTAAATCAAAATTACCTTTACTATCAGTCAGTTCACCTGTCTGAAAATTAACAATTTTTGCTTTAATACGAGTGTCATACACTTTCAATACATCTGTTGCGCTCATTTTAGGTACAAGCAATCCAGCAACATCAAGAATATTACGTTGTTTATCAAGAAGTTTTTGTTCTTCTTGTTTAGACTTAAGTCCAACCGCGGCCCCTGCTACTACGACGGAACACACAAGACACAGAATAAATACAACGAGAAACGTTCTTGCGACGCTATCTTTGTTTTTCTCTTTAGCCACGAGCTTTTCTCCGCTTAATATTCGCCTGAACAACCACATAATCGAACAGTGGTGCAAATAAGTTTGCGAATAAGATTGCCAGCATCATTCCTTCTGGGTAAGCCGGATTGACGACACGAATAAGCACAGCCATTACGCCAATCAAAATACCGTAAGCCCATTTACCTTTATCAGTAAATGATGCAGATACTGGATCTGTTGCCATAAACATCATACCAAACGCAAAACCACCTAAAACAAGGTGCCAGTGCCAAGGCATTGAGAAGAGAGGATTGGTATCTGAACCGATAAAATTAAACAGATATGACATCACGATCATGCCTACCATTACTCCTGCAACGATACGCCATGAAGCGATACGAGCAAAGAGAATGACAGCACCACCAATTAAGATCATCAGCGTTGAAACTTCACCAATCGAACCTGGAATATATCCCAGAAAAGCATCCATCCAAGAGATAGGTTGTTGGGTAACTGTGTTTAATAATGCGCTTTCACCTGATACAGACCATTGTGACAATGGTGTTGCACCCGAGAAACCATCAGCAGCAGTCCAAACCAGATCACCTGAAATTTGAGCTGGATAAGCAAAGAACAGGAATGCACGACCCGCTAATGCTGGGTTCAAGAAGTTACGACCTGTACCACCAAAAATTTCTTTTGCGATAACAACACCAAACGTAATACCTAGTGCAGCCTGCCAAAGTGGTAGCGTTGGCGGTACAATCAAAGCAAACAGTATGGATGTAACAAAGAAACCTTCGTTAATTTCATGCCCACGAATGAAAGCAAAAAGTACTTCCCAAAACCCACCAACCGCAAAAACAACAAGATAAATAGGTAAAAAGTAAGTTGCACCAAGTAGCATCTTACTTCCCCAACCTGCATCCGTTGCTAATGATGCACCAAGGTATTGCGCAAGGCGATAATGCCAGTCGGAAGCGATGATTTGCTGTAATTCTACGCCACTATATAACTGATTCAGTGCAGGGATCGCTTGGTGGCCGACATTATACATTCCCCAAAACATTGCTGGAAAAACGGCTAACCAAACCAAGATCATCATGCGTTTTAGATCGATAGTGTCACGAACATGTCCACCATTACGCGTTACTGTGCCTGGCGTATAAAATACTGTGGTCACAGCCTCATAAAGTACGTACCATTTTGCTAATTTGCCACCGGGCTCAAAATGGTGCTCTACTTTTTCAAATAAATTTTTCAAACCCATGAGTTACCCTTCCTGCTCAATTTTGGTCAATACTTGGCGCAGTGCTGGGCCATACTCATATTTGCTTGGGCAAACATAAGTACATAATCCCAAATCTTCTTCATCCAATTCCAAACAACCTAATGCTTGCGAACTGTCTGTATCACCTACAACTAAATCACGTAATAAATGCGTTGCCATAATGTCTAATGGCATAACACGCTCATAGTTACCAATTGGTACCATTGAACGTTCGCCACCATTCATTGAAGTTGTAAAAGCAAAGCGTTTATTTTTTAGGAAGTGACCGATAGTTGTACGAGTGATAGAAAATTTATCGCTACCCGGCATACCCCAACCAAATAACTCTTTATCACGACCTTCTCGTAATACAGAAACTTGATTATGGAAACGACCTAAATAGTGATGAGCCTCATCAGATTTCCATCCCCATAACACAGAGCCAGAAATAATGCGGTTTTCATCATCAACTAATTGATCTTTGGTTAACTCATAGAGATCAGCCCCTAAACAAGTACGCACTAAACGCGGTGCTTTTACTTGAGGGCCGGCTAATGCAACGACGCGTTCAGTGTATAAAGAACCTGTTGTAAACAAGTAACCAATAGCAATCACATCTTGGTAATTTAAATGCCAAACCATTTTCTTAGCACTGACAGGCTCTAAGAAATGAATGTGAGTACCTACCAATCCTGCTGGGTGAGGACCAGAAAATTGGTTATAGCTAATTTGTCCGTCATTTAATTTTGCAGGTGATTTTTCGCCATGACAAACATAGACCTTTCCTTCAGTTAATCTGGTTAAAACAACAAGGCCATCATTAAATGCCTTCTCATTTTGCTCAATAATAACCATAGGATCAGCCGCAAGTGGATTGGTATCCATTGCAGAAACAAAAATGGCAACAGGTGTTGTACCTAAATGCGGAGTACGACTGTAAGGACGAGTCCTTAACGCAGTCCACATGCCCGATTTAACAAGGTTGGTTTCAACCTGTTCACGGGTCAAATCTGACAACGCAGCGCTATCATAGCGATTGAAGGTAATTTCTTCGTTGCCATCAATTTCTATCACGATAGATTGGAACACACGGCGTTCACCGCGGTTAATTTCAACGACTTTACCACAAGCTGGGCTGGTGAAAACAACACCGGCATTCTTTTTATCTTCAAAAAGAATTTGCCCTTTTTTTACATGCTCACCTTCCGAAACCATCATAGAAGGACGCATACCGACATATTCTTCGCCTAGCAGTGCTACGCGTTGAATCGCGGGTCCGTCTTCTATCACTTGGGCAGGCGCTCCTGCAATTGGGAGGTCGAGTCCTTTTTTAATTTTAATCATAAGATTTGCACAAGTTTATCAGTTAAACCCTAAGCTACAAATTCACCCCGAAAATGTAGCGACTCTGTAATAAAAACATCTTAAGGTGTTTTTGAACCTTAAGTTATTTATCTCCGATAATTGTTACTATTTTCTCTTATTCTGCCGACCTGAATTTTATCATCTCAGCCTAACCCTGTCTGACTATTCGAGTGATTTAGCTCAAGCAAATGGGAATATTATTTTGACTGAAACGTTAACAACTCGTATAAACCGAATTAAAATATCATCTTTCTCGACGATCGCTTAAATTTTACACAGAATATTTTGTAATAGAAAAGAAACCATCTCAGATTTTAATTTACAAATTTATTGCTTCATAGCAATCTACGATCTACTTTATCAACAAATTTTAAGCTATTTTTCTGATAAAACCATGACCAGTCACGCAAAACAACTAATCAGTTTTTTAACATTAATGTTAACTTCTTTATTAGTTAACGCCGAGAATAGTTCAAAATTTCTAATGGAACCTGTTAAAAAAAGTACAGGACAGCCTATCTATATTCAGATTTTCAAAGAAGAAAGCTTACTTGAACTTTATACAGAAAAATTAGATGGGCAATTAGAAAAAGTACGTACTTACCCCATCTGTAGCTATTCTGGTGGGTTAGGCCCTAAAAAGTTTCAAGGTGATTTAAAAAGTCCAGAAGGCTTTTATCAGGTTAATTTTTCACAATTAAATCCGAATAGTCGATTTTACCGAGCTATCAATCTAGGATTTCCTAACCAATACGATAAATCAAAAGGATACACAGGGGATTTTTTAATGATCCATGGAGCGTGTAAATCGGTTGGTTGTTATGCAATGACCGATTCAGTTATGGATGAAATTTATCAGTATGCTGAACTAGCCCTGAAAAATGGACAATCAGTGATCAATATTCATATTTTCCCATTTAAAATGACTAACGAAAATATGAAGAAACATCGCTATTCAACGGACATAGATTTCTGGCAACAACTTATGCCCGCCTATCAATATGTCGAAGAGCGCAAACAGATCCCTTCTGTAACTGTTAAGGATGGACACTATCTTGTTAATAGCACCTCAATTGTACCTAATCAAGCCATCCTTAATTTATCACAAAATAGTGAAAGTAAATGGCTACAGGATACGCACACCACGATCAAATAATACAAACTCCCCCACAGGAATACGTTGCCAAGACTCATTTCCAGTAAGTGGTAATGTTGAAATAACAGAAACAACATCATCTGATTGTGTATGTTGCTGAAAATCAATTTCTACATCTTGATCAAGTAGTTTTGCTTTTCCAAAAGGCGCTTTTCGCGTGATCCAATGCAAATTTGTTGAACAATATGCCATAACAAATCGTCCATCGGATAACAGCATATTAAAAACCCCTTTTTGCCTTAATTGAGAGGCTAAAGTAGCAATAAAACGAAACACAGCCGGCCAATTAGCAGGTGTTCGTTTATAACGCTCTTCAAGTTGATTTAAAATCCAACAAAATGCTTTTTCACTGTCTGTTTGACCGATAGATCTAAAGCGTCCTGTTTCAAGAGATTGATAGCCTTTTAATTGACCATTATGTGCATAGGTCCAGTTTTTACCCCATAATTCACGGGTAAAAGGATGGGTGTTTTCTAAAGAGACATTTCCTCGATTCGCCTGACGAATATGGGCAATGACAGCCTCAGATTTAATCGGATATTCTTGAACAAAGCGAGCGACAGGTGAAATAGCACTGGCTTGAGGGTCTTTAAATGTGCGACACCCTAGTCCTTCGTAAAAGGTAATTCCCCAACCATCTTTATGAGGCCCAGTTTTGCCCCCTCTTGGAATTAACCCACTTAGGCTAAAATTAATATCTGTCGGTACATTTGCACTCATGCCTAATAATTCACACATCGCTCACTCCTTCTTGTCGATGTTTATTGCTGATTTATAGCAATCTCAATAACGACTTACTTTTCCATTTCTTTTTCAATTAATTGGATCAGAATATGGATAACTTTGATATGGATTTCTTGGATGCGATCAGCATAACCAAAATGAGGAACACGAATTTCAATATCCGCAGTTCCATCCATTTTGCCACCGTCTTTACCCGTTAGCGTAATGACTTTCATGCCTTTTTCACGCGCAGCACTAATCGCTTTGATGATATTGCCTGAGTTACCTGAAGTTGAAATTCCCAGCAGAACATCACCTTCTCTACCTACAGCTTCAACATAACGTGAAAATACATATTCATAGCCAAAATCATTACTCACACATGAAATATGGCTTACATCAGAAATCGCAATGGCAGGATAACCTGGACGATTTTCACGGTAACGCCCTGTCAGCTCTTCAGCAAAATGCATTGCATCACAATGAGAACCACCATTACCACAAGATAATACTTTGCCACCAGCCTTAAACGAATCTGCTAATAATACAGCTGCTTTTTGAATAGCTTCAATGTTTGCATCATCTTGAAGAAAGCGAGAAAGGGTATCTGCTGCTTCTGTTAACTCACCACGGATAAGATCTTGGTACATAGGATTTTTACTCCAGAAAGGGTAATCGAAATTTTCTGTTTCTCAGTGTAACGGATTCGATGTCATGAAAGAAGATACCCATTACCGACAAATGCTAACTTCTCTCATTTACGAATAATTTGTGAGCTATATTGTAATTAGAATGTAAATATATTGATAAAAGTTAGTGACTAGATTAGATCTAAATAACAAACAACAGGTCTGACCTCTGATCTCTTGCTAAATACAGGAGTTTATTATGACACTACTCAGTATTGCACTTTTCATTATTCTTATTGGCATACTTAGTTATCGCAAATCTGGTATTGCGGTAAGTAGCCTTGTCCTTATTGCTTACACTTTTGTAATGGGTCTAGTCAATATTTGGAGTTACTGGCTACTTCTTCCCGTTGCATTAGTTTTATTACCCTTTACACTTCCGTCTATTCGTAAAACCTATATTTCTGCTCCTGCACTTAAAGCATTTCAAAAAGTCATGCCTTCTATGTCTAAAACAGAACAAGAAGCCATTGATGCAGGTACAACATGGTGGGAAGGTGAGCTTTTCCGTGGCGCTCCTGATTGGAAGCAATTGCATAATTATCCCAAACCACAACTCACCGCTGAAGAACAAGCGTTTCTTGATGGTCCAGTAGAAGAAGTTTGTCGTATGACAAATGACTTTGAAATCACTCATGAGTTAGCTGACTTACCACCTGAAATCTGGCAGTACCTGAAAGATAATCGCTTCTTTGCGATGATTATTAAAAAAGAGTATGGCGGATTAGAGTTTTCTGCCTATGCACAATCTCGTGTATTGCAAAAGTTGGCTGGAGTATCTGGTATTTTAGCTATCACAGTTGGTGTACCTAACTCTTTAGGCCCTGGTGAACTTCTTCAGCATTATGGTACCGATGAGCAGAAAAAACGCTATTTACCCGGTTTAGCCAAGGGAGATGAAATTCCTTGCTTTGCTTTAACCAGCCCTGAAGCTGGCTCTGATGCAGGTGCGATCCCAGACAGTGGTATCGTTTGCATGGGAGAATGGCAAGGAGAGCAAATATTAGGTATTCGTTTAAATTGGAATAAGCGCTATATCACCCTTGCACCTATCGCAACCGTATTAGGATTGGCGTTTAAATTGCGTGATCCTGAACATCTTTTAAGTAACGATGAAAACCCTGGCATTACCTGTGCATTAATTCCCACCTATGTAAAAGGCGTTGAAATTGGCCACCGCCATTTCCCATTAAACGTTCCGTTTATGAATGGCCCTACTCGCGGTAAAGATGTTTTTGTTCCTATTGATTACATTATTGGTGGGCCAAAAATGGCAGGACAAGGCTGGAGAATGCTGGTGGAGTGCCTTTCTGTTGGTCGTGGAATTACTCTACCTTCAAACTCGACCGGTGGATTAAAAAGTGTGGCAATGGCAACGGGCGCTTATTCTCGTGTACGCCGTCAATTCAAAATTCCTATTGGTAAAATGGAAGGTATTGAAGAGCCATTAGCACGTCTAGCTGGTAACGCTTATCTTTTAGATGCGGCTGCAACCTTAATTACCACTGGTATTATGTTAGGGGAAAAACCTGCCGTTCTATCTGCTATCGTCAAATATCATTGTACTCATAGAGCACAACGTGGTGTTATTGATGCAATGGATATTGTTGGTGGTAAAGGGATCTGCCTTGGAACTTCAAACTTTGTTGCCCGTTCTTATCAAGGTTCGCCTATTGCGATCACCGTTGAAGGTGCCAATATTTTAACACGTAGTATGATCATTTATGGTCAAGGTGCTATTCGTTGCCACCCTTATGTGTTAGATGAAATCGCCGCAGCACGTGACAGCAATCTACATGATTTTGACCGAGCCTTATTTGGCCATATCGGGCATGTTGCAAGTAACACCTTACGAAGTATTTGGTTAGGTATCACTAATGGTCGTTTAAGTGCATCACCAACCAATGATGAAACACGTCGTTACTATCAGCAAATTAACCGCCTTAGTGCCAATATGGCTTTATTATCTGATGTTTCAATGGGGGTTTTAGGTGGAAGTTTAAAACGTCGTGAGCGTATTTCTGCTCGTTTGGGTGATATTTTAAGCCATATCTTCCTCGCTTCTGCGACCTTAAAACGCTATGAAGATGAAGGTCGTCATACTGCCGATTTGCCATTAGTACATTGGGGTGTGAAAGAGTGTCTATACCAAGCTGAAAATGCAATTGATGAACTGTTACGTAATTTCCCGAGCCGAATGATCGCAGGTACTATGCGCGCCATTATTTTTCCTCTCGGTAAAGTGCAGAAACTGCCATCTGATAAACTAGACAGTAAAGTGGCTCAAATTATTCAACAACCATCTGAAACTCGCGATCGTATTGGTAGAGGCCAATTCTTAACACCTTGTGAACACAATCCACATGGTTTAATGGAAGAAGCATTACTTGATATTTTGGCAGCAGAACCTATTTTCGACCGCATTTGTCGCCTCTACGAGAAAAAATTCAGTTTTACTCAATTAGATAAGTTAGCAGATAAAGCATTAGCAGATAAACGAGTGACACCAGAAGAGGCTGATATTTTACGTAAAGCTGAACAAAGTCGCTTACGGAGTATCAATGTTGATGAGTTTGACTTTGATGCACTGGCGGTGCCCGCAAAAAAGTCTAAAACGAGTGATACTAAAACAGATAAAGCAGCCTAGTTTATTTATATGAAGGGCATATCACCCGCTGAATAAAACAAAACACCTCATAACTAAATAAGTCATGAGGTGTTTTTATTTCAATAAAAGTAAGACTAATAAAAAGGATTAATTAAAGATTTAACTCCAACGCTAATAATTCTTCTATGGTTTGACGGCGTCGAATTAATTGAGAAGCCCCTTTTATTATTAATACTTCTGGAATAAGAGGACGACTATTATAATTAGATGACATTGAAGCGCCATAAGCCCCTGTATCATGAATAATTATGTAATCACCCACTTGAATTTGAGGTAACAAACGAGGGGTAACTGTGCCACCTTCCTGCTGAGTAAAAACATCACCCGATTCACAAAGCGGGCCTGCAACAATAGTTTCTTGTAATTCTATCATTGGCTTTATTTGCCCATGATTATCTAAAACTGAAATTTGATGGTAACTTCCATACATAGCAGGGCGCATTAAATCACTAAATCCAGCATCCACCAGTACATAGTGACGGCTTCCCATCGATTTAACCGCTCTTACTTGAGAAACTAATACACCAGACTCAGCCACTAAGAAACGTCCCGGCTCGATTTCAAGCTCAATATCATGACCAAGATGTTGTGCAATACGTTGACGTGCTTTATCCCACAACGAAAAATAGTGAGTTAAATCGACCGTAGCATCACCTTCTTGATATGGCGTTGATAATCCGCCACCAGCTGAAATTGCTTGAATATCAACCTTAGCGGTAAGCACTTGTTCTACCATTGCATCACAAACGCTTGATAGATGCTGATAATCGACCCCTGAGCCAATATGCATATGAAAACCAACTAGAGTTAGGTTGTATTGTTGGATCACAGATAATGCTTCAGGAACATCATCGAACCAAATACCATGCTTACTATTTTCACCACCTGTATTAGTTTTTTGGCTATGTCCGTGACCAAATCCAGGGTTGATTCTTATCCAAACAGCATGCCCTTGATTGCGTTCACCTAATTGACGAAGCATATCTATAGAACCTGCATTAACAGGAATATCTAACTCAATAACACGTTCAATAGTTTTTTCATCCAATAAATCAGCAGTAAAGACAATCTCACTTTTTTCTCTACCGCCTTGATAACCTGCCACTAAAGCACGTTCAATTTCACCTAATGAAACCGAGTCTACTTTTACACCCTGCGCTTTCATTAAACGTAAGATATGAATATTTGAGCAAGCCTTTTGAGCAAAGCGAACCACATCAAACGATTTTAGTTGAGCAATACGTTCAGAAATTGTATCGCCTTGATAAATCCATAATGGCGTTCCATACGTTTGCGCGAGTTGATATCGAGCCATAGTGATTGATGTTGTCATAATATTTACTCATAAAAGTCACTGGTGAATAAAATGATTATTAATTAACTTAAAAAGGAATAAAAATATCAAATAAGCTACACTCTATTCATCTGTGATATAGGAATAATAAATGAAAGCTCCTTTTAACTGGCGACATATTGAAATATTTCATGCTGTAATGACGACACAAAATCTCACTGAAGCGGCTGAATTACTGAAAACCTCACAACCTACTGTAAGTCGAGAGTTATCACGTCTTGAGCATTTATTATCATTTAAGTTATTTGACAGGATAAAAGGTCGGCTTCAGCCCACAGCAGAAGGATTACGATTTTTTGAAGAAGTGCAACGCTCTTATTATGGTTTAGATAGGATCATTAATGTTGCTGAAAGTATTCGTCATTTTCGACAAGCTGAACTAAATATCACTTGTTTACCTGCATTCGCTCAATCATTGCTGCCTTCTATTTGTCGTCAATTTATTGATCAACATCCCGATGTCAATTTAACTATCGTCCCTCAAGAATCACCATTGTTAGAAGAATGGCTATCAGCTCAACATTATGATTTAGGATTAACAGAACACACCCAGACACCAGCAGGAACTCGACAAGAAACACTGTTAACACTCAATGAAGTTGCCGTTTTACCTAAGTCACATCCATTGTGTCAAAAAACATTGTTACACCCGTCTGATTTTCAGAACGAGCGTTTTATCAGCTTATCTGTTAATGATACTTATCGACAGCTCATTGATACCGTTTTTATTCAAGAAGGAATAACGCGACAATTAATCATGGAAACACAAAGTGCTGCATCTATTTGCGCCATGGTCAGTGAAAATATCGGCATTTCAATTGTTAACCCTATTACTGCTCTTGATTACCTCAATAAAACACTTTGTATTCGCCCTTTAAGTTTTACAATCCCTTTTACTATAAGCTTAATTTGCCCATCTCACCGCCCATCATCACAACTGGTTTCCTATTTTATTGATGTAATGAAAAGTGCATTAGCGAATTACCCTGCACACTTAAAGCTCGCCTTTACCCGATAAACCAAGCCAATGTGAAGAGGATGAAAACCATTCAACAAGAAAATCGAGCAATACACGTACTGCAGCTGGCATATTTTGCCGACTTGCTAAAACAGCATAAATCCCCATAGGTTGAGCTTGATAGTCAGCTAAAACGTGTTCTAACTCTCCACTTTCAAGATAAGGTTTTGCTGAATAATAAGGCTGTAATGATATCCCCGCTCCTTTTAATGTTGCCTGCAATAACACAACGGATTCATTAGCACTCAAATTACCGCCAACGGGCACAGAATAACGCTTATCTCCTAAATTGAATTCCCACAAGCTACGACCAAAAAAACGATAAGTTAAACACTGATGTTGAGCGAGATCATCCGGTGTTTTCGGTATTCCTTTTTTTACTAAATAATCTTTATGAGCACATACTACAGAAAGGCATGTTGCCAGCGGCCGCGCAATTAAATTAGGCTCAAGATGATTAGTAATACGCAAAGCAATATCAATGCGTTCTTCCACCAAATTCACTGTTTGATTAGTAATTTGTAAATCGACAGCAATTAAAGGATAACACTGCATAAACTCACAAATAGCAACAGATAAAATGCTATTTGCTAATGATTGTGAACTGGTAATACGAACAAGCCCACTAATTTGATGACGCTCTTTAGGAATATTGGCAGGGATACGTTCTGCCATTTCTAATAATTGCAAACTTTGTTCATAAACCATCTCACCAACAGATGTTAAGCTCTGTTTGCGTGTCGTTCTATGCAATAAACGAACACCCGCCCATTCCTCCATTTCATTTAAATAGCGAGTTACCATGGCTCTAGACATGCCTAGATAATCAGCAGCTTTTATCATGCTACCTTGCTTCACAATAGTCACAAAAACTTCTGATGCTTTTATTTTATCCATTTTATTTGCTCGATTTACGCAACAATTAATTGCCTGAAATGAGGTTTTTCTCTTGTTTTATGCAACATATTATAGTCAGCAACAACATTATGGAGAAAACAAAAGATGAAAAAATTACTTCCTTTAACACTTGCAACAACCGCCTTCTTCGCAACTTCAGCATTAGCTACTGAATTAACATTAGATATCTATAATCCAGGAGAGGCGAGTGTTTTTCCTGTTTCTTCTGAAATTATTTATGGTGATAAAGATGCTGTTTTAATTGATGCTCAATTTCAGAAAAATGATGCACAAGCCTTAGTTGATAAGATCAAAGCTTCTGGAAAAAACCTGACTTATATTTATATCAGCCATTCAGATCCTGATTTTTATTTTGGATTAGATGTTATTACTGATGCGTTTCCAAATGCTAAAGTGATTGCAACTGCGCCCACAATCAATGCAATCAACGAAACCCAAGCAGGAAAACTGGCCTACTGGAGCACAGTACTTAAAGAAAATGCCCCTAAAAAAATCATCATTCCTAAAGAGGTAACAGGCGATAGTTTTTCTATTGAAGGAGAGACTATTTCTATCAAAGGATTAGATAGCCAATCTCCAGATAGAACATATCTTTATGTTCCAAAACTGAACGCAGTGATGGGGGGTGTTTTAGTTTATGAAAATATTCATGTCTGGTTAGCAGATACTCAAACTATCACAGAGCGCCAACATTGGGTTAAAGCATTGCAACAAATAAAATCACTCTCACCAAAAACTGTTATTCCAGGCCACTATTTACCTAAAGCAACATATAGTCTACAAGCAGTTGACTTTACGATGAATTATCTAATTGAGGCTGAGAAAAATCTTGAAAAGACAAAAAATTCAGATGAATTTATTGCAGTGATGGAAAAAACTCATCAGAATTTAGCAGATAAATCAAGCCTAGAGCTCAGTGCAAAAGTACTTAAAGGAGAGATGCAATGGCCTCAGTAACAAGCAGTACAGGTAACACTCAAAGTACTAAAATATTGCACTATGTTTACGATCCTCTTTGTGGTTGGTGTTATGGCATTGCTCCCCTTATTGAAGTAGTGAGTAATATATTTCCAGATGCTATTAAGTTACATGGTGGTGGTTTATTTACACCAACAAGAGCCGTAACTGGTGGTCAATCATGGAAAGAGCACGTCACCCCCATTGATGAACGTATTAGTCAGTTATCAGGTCAAGTATTTAGTCATGCATACCGTGACACTCTTGGTAACACAGAAATGGTATTAAACTCTCTGTTACCTATTTCAGCTATTCTTGTCGCTCAAATAATGGGAAAGCGTGACGTTTATTTATTAAAAGCATTACAAGAAGCCTATTACCTTGACGGTTTAAATATCAGTGATAAAAACACACTGTTATTTATTGTGAAAAAGCTAGGCTTTGATGTTGAACAGTTTGCATCTTTACTGTCTGAAATTAATGAAGCACAAACTCAACAACATTTAAGTCAAACACAGCAATTAATGAGCCAAGTTAATGGCCGTGGTTTTCCGACACTATTTATTGAAGATGCTCAAGGTTATCACCTGATATCAGTTGAAAAATATTTAGGTAATACAAAACGTTGGCAGCAATTTATAACAGAAAATCTATAATCAATTTTATAGTGTGCTGATTTATTTACGTATTTCTGCACACTACCTTCTTTATTATTCAAAACATTACCCATTTTAAATGTTATAAATATAAAATTATCAATAAACTAAAAATAGAAACTAAGCACCATTAGTGTCGAAAAAGATAAACAAGAACCAAATGCGACTTTGTTTAAATATTCTTTTGTGGTTATTAATACGATGCAATACACACAAAGCCCCAACAAAGAAGCACCTAAAAGAATATAAGGTAATTTTTCAAATCCACACCATGCACCAATTGCACCAAACAATTTCACATCACCAAAACCCAATACACATTCTTGATAAATAAAATATCCCCATAAATAAATGCCATAAAACAGCCCCGTTCCCATTAAAAAACCATAAAAAGCATGATGAAAAAGGACTAAACCATATGTAGTATAATTTATTGATAATCCTAAAAATAACAACCAAAATGTTAAGTCATTAGGCAACAAAAAATAGTCCGCATCAAAAATAGAAAGCATTAATAAATAAAAAGTTAACATTGAAAATATTATCAATAAAGACAATGAATTAATTGAAGTTATCCAATAAAGAAAAATAACAAAATAACTAAAAATAAGCTGATAACGCCGAGATTTAGGCAATAAAGATAATAAAGAATAAAATGTACAAATTTTAATTGTCATAAAAAAATAACTAAGAAAAGAGAGCAAGAAATCACGTTTAAAGAGAAAATAAATAAAATTCATAAATATCAATTCCTTATTTTTTACAGCTCCTGTGAGTTAACTGTATAAGAGAATAAATTGAATACCGAGAATTCTTTTATAATTACCCTAAAAACATGAAATTTTGCGACAAAACTCGCAAGAAAAATCACGCTATAATAACGATAAAAGCAAAGTGATAACTTGCATGCCATAATGTCATGCGTATGATGCATATCACATATTTTATTTATCACGGTTAACCATCTTTTACGTAAGGGTTTCACGTTATGCGTATTCCTCGCATTTATCATCCAGAATCACTCACAACAGGCATGCAAACAACATTAGATGACGAAGCATCTAATCATGTTGGGCGTGTATTAAGAATGTCTACAGGGCAAAAATTGGCATTGTTTGATGGTTCAAACCAGGTGTTTGATGCCGAAATCATTGAAAGCACAAAAAAGTCAGTCACAGTGCAAGTAAATGAAGGCATTGTTGATGATAAAGAATCCCCTCTCGACCTCCATTTAGGGCAAGTATTGTCTAGAGGTGAAAAAATGGAGTTTACTATTCAAAAATCAGTAGAGTTAGGTGTAAATACAATTACGCCACTGATCTCAGAGCGCTGTGGTGTTAAACTAGATCCAAGCCGTTTAGAGAAAAAACATCAACAATGGCAAAAAATTATTATCTCAGCCTGTGAACAGTGTGGTAGAAATACACTTCCACAATTGATGCCAGTGATATCATTAGAAGAATGGTGTGCTCAAAATGATGATAGTTTAAAACTCAATTTACACCCTAGAGCAAACCAAAGTATTAATACCTTACCCTTACCTGTTAAAAAAGTGCGCTTATTGATTGGCCCTGAAGGTGGGCTTTCCCCCGAAGAAATAGCCATGACAGCAGAGCACCATTTTACTGATATTTTATTAGGTCCTCGTGTATTAAGAACTGAAACAACAGCGCTCACCGCAATCACCGCTTTGCAGGTTCGGTTCGGCGATCTGGGATAAAGGAGAAGTAATGATTAAATTAGGTATTGTGATGGATCCAATTTCATCCATCAAAATCAAAAAAGACACCAGCTTTGCCATGCTATTAGAAGCACAGCGCCGTGGTTGGGAAATTCATTATATGGAAATGAACGATCTTTACCTACATCAAGGTGAAGCTCGCGCTCATACTCGTTTACTCAGTGTAGAAGAAAACCCAAAAAAATGGTTTGAATTTGGCCAAGAGCAAGATATTGCTTTAGGTGAACTTGATACTATTTTAATGCGTAAAGATCCGCCTTTTGATACCGAGTTCATCTACGCAACCTATATTTTAGAGCGTGCAGAAGATATGGGAACACTCATTGTTAATAAGCCACAAAGCTTGCGTGATTGTAACGAAAAACTCTTCACAGCGTGGTTCCCAACATTAACACCAGATACTTTAGTTACCCGTGAAGCTAAACATTTACGGGCTTTTCATGAAAAACACGGTGATGTGATCTTCAAACCATTAGACGGTATGGGTGGCGCATCTATTTTCCGTTTGAAAAAAGACGATCCTAACGTAGGTGTCATTATCGAAACACTCACAGACCATGGCCATCGTTTCTGTATGGCGCAAAATTTCTTACCTGAAATTGTTGATGGTGATAAACGCATTCTTGTTGTAGACGGCGAACCTGTTCCTTATTGCTTAGCACGTATTCCTGCAAAAGGGGAAACTCGTGGCAATTTAGCGGCTGGTGGTCGTGGTGAAGCTCGCCCATTAACAGAGAGTGATTGGGCAATTGCACGTCAAGTCGCACCTATACTTAAGCAAAAAGGCCTTATTTTTGTTGGCTTAGATGTTATTGGCGATCGCTTGACTGAAATTAACGTCACAAGCCCAACTTGTGCGCGTGAAATTGAAGCTGCTTATCCTGATGTATCTGTAACAGGTATGCTAATGGATGCAATAGAAGTACGCCTAAATAAGAAAAACTAACTTTTAATCCCCCCCCGCTAAAGGGTTTAAAAGTCTGAACCTAGCCCCTACATATAAATAGATGGTATACATTAAGAAATACAATGTATAAAGGGCTAGGTTTTTTACTAAAAATGATCAGGGAACAGTATTACTATTATGAATTTACTTAACCATTTTCTTATTGCTATGCCTTCATTAAGCGATCCGCTATTTGAGCGTTCGGTCGTCTATGTTTGCGAACATAATGAAAACGGTGCGATGGGCTTAATTATTAATAAACCTATCGAAGACATCTCAGTGGAAGGCGTATTAGATCAACTAGAGATTTTTTCAACGGACAGAGACGAAGCGATTAGCTTACAAAAACCTGTGATGTCAGGAGGTCCAGTTGCAGAAGAGCATGGTTTTATCTTACATACTCCGGTGTCAGGTTTTAGCTCTAGCATAAAAATCAGTGACAGCACCATGATCACAACATCCAAAGATGTATTAGAAACCTTAGGCACAGCAAGACAACCAGAAAAAACATTAGTTTCTTTGGGATATTCCAGCTGGGAACAAGGTCAGTTAGAGAAAGAGATTTTAGAAAATAGTTGGCTTACAGTTGAAGCTGCGCCTCAGATTATTTTTGATACCCCTATTGCTGAACGTTGGCATAAAGCTGCTGAATTAATTGGGATTAATATCCATACTATTTCGCCTATAGCGGGTCACGCATAATGTCAAACAGAACAGTAATGGGCTTTGATTTTGGCACTAAAAGTATTGGTGCTGCTATTGGCCAAGAGATCACAGGAACTGCTAGACCTTTAGCTTCATTTAAAGCCAAAGACGGTATTCCTGATTGGTCTCAGATCGAAAAAATCATAAAAGAATGGCAACCTGATTTAGTCATTGTGGGTTTACCTCTTAATATGGATGGCACGGAGCAATTAGTCACAACCCAAGCAAAAAAATTTGCCAATCGCCTACATGGTCGATTTGGTGTACAAATTGCCTTGCATGATGAACGCCTTAGTACCGTTGAAGCTCGTTCTCACCTTTTTGAGCGTGGTGGCTATCGTTCATTAGATAAAGGCAGTGTGGATGCAACATCTGCCGTTATTATTCTTGAAAGCTGGTTTGAACAGCAATGCTAACAAGTGCACGTCATGCAAAACGACAGGTCTTGTTAATCTCACTCTTAAGCAATCAATCTCGTTGAATTAATCCTTCATGTTGACGTTGCTGACGACTTAACATGAAGGTTTGCATGCCATATTCACTACCCGTTTGCATTAATGTTGTTACTTGGTGATATTTCCCTTCTCTAATAAGATGCGAAATGCCCTGCGTAACTTGCATTATTTCAAATAATGCCACTCGCCCACCTTCAGTTGAAGGTACCAACTCTTGTGAAATTATCGCCCTCAAACTGCATGCTAATTGTGATGAAATCCATTGACGCTCATTACCTGCAAATACGTTAGTAACACGTTCAAGTGTTTGTGTTGCGCCTTGAGTATGCAAAGTAGCTAGAACTAAATGCCCTGTTTCAGCTGCGGTTAAAGCTAACTTAATGCTTTGTGCATCTCTTAACTCACCTAGCATAATAACGTCTGGATCTTGACGTAAAGCACTCTTTATTGCACTTGCACTATTTTTCACATCGCGTCCAACCTCTCGTTGCTGAACAACACTTTGTTTATTGTTATGTATAAATTCAATTGGATCTTCTAATGTCAAAATATGCTGACGTTGATATTGATTTAAATGATCAATCATCGCGGCTAATGTCGATGACTTACCACTGCCTGTAGCCCCAGTAACTAAAATAAGCCCATAAGAATAGTTATCTAATAATGTTGAAACCGACTTAGGTACTCGAAGTTTATCTAAAGAAGGGATTTGTGTTTCAATTATTCTTAATACTGCTGAAACACCTTTTTGTTGTCAAAACAAATTAATACGAAGCCGTTGCCCACAGGGCAATGTAAGTGCTGTATCAATCTGACCTTCATTCTCAAAAATTTGCTTTTGGGCATCCGTCAAAAAAGGCCTGAACCACGCAAGTAGACTATCGGAAGTGATAGGTTTACATTGATTTTGTTGATAAAGTATTCCATTGATCCGTAATCGTGGTACATCGCCACAACAAAGATGCAGATCAGAGGCGTTATGCTTTACACTATACGCAATTAAATTTTCCATTTTCATCTTATTATCTCCTGAGTTGCCATGAATACTATTAAACAGAATCTCGTCAATGTCAGGTCTCACATTGACACAGCAGCGCAGAAATGCGGCCGTTCTTCAGAAGAAATAACACTACTTGCAGTGAGCAAAACAAAACCTGCGAGCGACATCGAAAAAGCAATCGCGTGTGGGCAAACTGAATTTGGTGAAAACTATGTCCAAGAAGGCGTTGATAAAATCAATTATTTTGCTGATAACCACACTTTAGTTTGGCACTTTATCGGTCCTCTACAGTCAAATAAAACACGCCTTGTTGCTGAAAATTTTGATTGGTGCCATACCATTGATAGATTAAAAATCGCTCAAAGATTAAGTGATCAACGTCCTACTTCATTGCCACCATTAAATGTACTTATTCAAATCAATATTAGTGATGAAAACAGCAAATCAGGTATTAATCTCACTGAACTTGATGGGCTAGCAGCACAAATTTCTATTCTTTCAAGCATTAAATTACGTGGATTAATGGCTATTCCCGCACCTGAAAGTAATTATGACAAACAAGTTGAAGTATTAGAAAAAATGCATCTTGCCTTTAAGCAATTACAATCTCAATATCCCAACATAGATACATTATCTATGGGAATGACGAGTGACATGGATGCTGCTATTGCTTGTGGTTCAACACTTGTTCGTATTGGTACAGCAATTTTTGGCGCAAGAGATTACGCGACTAAGTAAAAATAGAGGTTTATATGGAACATCGTAACATCGCTTTTATTGGCGCTGGAAATATGGCTCAAGCCATTATTGCTGGATTGATTCAAGGTGGATATCCAGCACATAAAATAACCGTCAGCTCTCCTTCTGCCATTCGCAGAGAGCCTTTAGAGAAAGAGTTTGGTATCCATAGTACTAATGACAATATTAGCGCAGTGAAAAAAGCGGATGTCATTATACTGGCTGTAAAACCTCAAATGATGGAAGAAGTTTGTAAGCCCTTACAAAATATTGATATGAGTAAAAAGTTAGTCCTCACTATCGCTGCTGGCATTCCTGCTACACGTTATAACGACTATTTTGCAGCTCAATTACAACTCGTTCGTATTATGCCAAACACGCCTGCACTCGTAGGTAAAGGCTTAAGTGGTATGTTCGCGTGCCATTCACTTTCATCTCAAGATAAACAATTCGCCGATGAATTAATGAAAAGTGTCGGAACAACTGTTTGGGTAGAGCAAGAATCTGCCATCAATGATATTATCGCCGTTGCTGGTAGTGCACCCGCTTATTTCTTCTTGTTTATGGAATCAATGCAACAAGAAGCTGAACGTTTAGGTTTTTCACCTGATGTAGCAAAAGCCATCGTGCAACAAGCGGCAAGTGGCTCTACTGCCTTAGCTGAAAAGCAACATATGCTACCTTTCTCAACTTTACGCGAGCAGGTAACATCAAAAGGTGGAACGACAGCCGCTGCGCTTATGCAGTTTTATGAAGGTAAATTACCTGAAAACGTCGCTTCTGCCATGCAAGCTGCGATTAAACGTGCGCAAGAAATGGAAAAACAATTTTAATTTCATCAGGGCCAACTAATGAATTTTTTAAATTTCGTCATTCTGACTCTTCTTCAACTCTATACATCCGTACTTTTATTACGTGTTTGGATGCAATGTGTTAGAGCTGATTTTTATAATCCTTTTTCACAATTTATCGTCAAGATCACACAGCCAATTGTTCGCCCATTAAGAAGTGTAATTCCTTCTATTGGCCCTATTGATACAGCCTCCGTTTTACTGGCATATGTATTAATTCTACTAGGTATTATTATTCCATCTTATCTATCTGGAACATCATTTCCTTTATCTTTAATGTTCCCATTTGCTTTTATTGAACTACTCACAGCAGCAGGTAAGATGATTTTTTGGTTGATCATTATCCGCGCGATCCTTAGCTGGGTAAGCCAAGGTCGTAATCCAATTGATCATCTTTTATATCAATTAACAGAACCTTTAATGGCACCTATTCGTCGTGTAATTCCGGCAATGGGTGGTTTAGATTTCTCTGCAATGATTGTTATTCTCGTGCTTTACGCTCTGAATTATCTGCGTGTAGACGTTTTACAATGGTTACTTAGCGCAACTCTTTACTAAGGATAACACTCATGCAAAAAGTAGTACTCGCAACAGGAAATCAGGGAAAAGTCAAAGAGCTAGCCTCTTTGCTTTCTGATTTTGGTTTAGATATTGTTGCTCAAACAGAGCTTGGTGTTGATTCAGTTGAAGAAACTGGCTTAACTTTTGTTGAAAATGCGCTAATTAAAGCGCGTTATGCAGCAAAAGTGACCGGTTTACCTGCAATTGCCGATGACTCAGGAATTTCGGTTGATGCTTTAGGTGGTGCACCAGGAATTTACTCAGCACGCTATGCAGGTGTAGATGCAAGCGATCAGCAAAATCTGGATAAATTGCTTAATGCAATGAAAGATGTACCTACTGAAAAACGCCAAGCGCAATTTAATTGTGTATTGGTTTATATGCGCCATGAAAACGATCCAACACCTCTGATTTTCCACGGTATTTGGCATGGTGTATTAAGCACAGAAATGCATGGTGAAGGTGGATTTGGTTATGATCCTATTTTCTTTGTTCCAGAGTTAAATTGCACTGCAGCGCAATTAACTAAAGAGCAAAAAAATCAGCACTCACATCGTGGTAAAGCACTTAAATTAATGTTGGATGCGCTTAAGAATGCTTAAGTTGCCCCCATTAAGTTTATATATTCATATTCCTTGGTGCGTACAAAAATGCCCTTATTGTGATTTCAATTCACACACACTAAAAGGTGAAGTACCACATCAGGAATATGTGCAACATTTACTCAATGACTTAGATGCTGATCTTATTCACGTTGGTTCTCGTGAAGTTCAAACGATATTTATTGGTGGTGGAACACCTAGTTTATTAAGTGCTGAATCAATGGCTGATTTGCTTTATGGCGTTAAAGAACGCTTAGCTGTTAGCCCTAATGCAGAAATTACCATGGAAGCAAATCCGGGAACCGTAGAAGCTGAACGCTTTGCCGGATTCCAACGTGCTGGTGTAAATCGTATTTCTATTGGTGTGCAAAGTTTTGGCAATGACAAACTTATTCGCTTAGGGCGCATTCATGATGCAGATGAAGCTAAAAATGCAGCTCGTTTAGCCAAAGAATTAGGCTTACGTAGTTTTAATTTAGATTTAATGCATGGATTACCAGACCAATCATTATCTCAAGCGCTTTCGGATTTACAGCAAGCAATAGAATTATCCCCACCACATTTGTCTTGGTATCAATTAACCATTGAACCCAACACACAATTTGGTTCCCGCCCGCCTAAATTACCTGACGACGATATGTTGTGGGATATTTTCTCAGAAGGCGATAAATTATTGACAGCTGCAGGCTATCAACAATATGAAACATCAGCATATTGCAAGCCGGGTTTTCAATGTGAGCACAACTTAAACTATTGGCGTTTTGGAGATTATTTAGGTATTGGCTGTGGTGCTCATGGAAAAATAAGTTTTGAAGATGGTCGCATAATGCGAACAGTAAAAACCAAGCACCCTAAAGGTTTTATGGAAGGCCGTTATCTCGATCAACAACATTTTGTTGATAATGATGACCGTCCATTTGAATTTTTTATGAACCGTTTTCGCCTATTAGAAGCATTTCCAAGACAAGACTTCAGCAATTATACGGGGCTTTCTGAAGAGGTTATTCGCCATCAGATAGATGAAGCATTGGCTTTAGGTTATATCAATGAAACAGATACTCATTGGCAAATTACACCTCATGGCAAGCTGTTCCTCAACTCATTGCTTGAACTATTTCTTTAATATTAATGATTTGAAATAGCTAGCTTAAAAAATGCCCATACTGTTATTCTCAGTTGGGCATTTTTCTTTAATAACAAACTTTAAAGATTAATCAATTAAAGTGCACTTTCTACTGCTTCAATCTGTTTAGTTAAGCTATCTAAACCACCGCCAGAGAGATACCAAAGATCAGCTTGCAGATAAACAATACCACCATTTTTATAGGCTGAAGTTGTTTTGATAGCATCATCTTCAAATACGGTTTTTTCTAATTTACCCGCACCAATAGCTTCGCTACGATCCACAATTAGAATAACATCTGGATTAGCTTTTGCGATCATTTCTGATGTAACTACACGACGTTTACCTTTATCTTCCTCTGCTACAGGTGGTAACTCGGCTCTTTTTGCCTTAACAACATCATAAACAACACTTTGATTATTAGGCATTAAATTACCAGCATTATGCATCAACACTAATATTTTTTTATCAGATTCAGTAGCTTTTTTCTGAGCTTGCTCAATAACGTTATTTAATTTAGTAATTTGTTCTTGAGTCGCTTGCTGTTTATCAAATAACTCACCTAATAATTTTATATTCGACTCAACTGAATTGAGATAATTAGCGCTATTAGTACCTAAATTAACAGTAGGTGCAATTTTCGCTAAAGCTTCATAAGATGCACCTTGGCGACCAGTAATAATGATTAAATCAGGTTTAATTTCAGCTAGTTTTTCTAAGTCAGGCGCTTTCATACCACCGACATTAGCAACATTACTTGCAATACTACCTTTAATGTAAGCAGGGGCATTACCTAACGGTAACCCAACCACTTTATCGGCTAAGCCTAACTGAACTAAAGAATCATAGAGGCCAAAATCAAATAGGACCACTTTGGATGGGTTCTTAGCGACCGTTGTTTCACCTAACAAGTGTTTAATCACCATCTTGTCATTCTGTTGACTAATAACTTGGTTAGGTTGATATTCAATTGGCGTTTTGCTTAACGCAGAGAAACTCGTTACAGAAAGGATAGATGCGATAACTAAAGGAAGGATCTTCTTCATTAATTTTGCCCTGTTTAAGTGGAATACTCAAACAGGGCATTGTAAACAGCTCATCTCACAAGTCAATTGAATAGGAATGATTTTCATTATTATTTTCAATTATTGTGAGTTCACAATTTATAAAGCTTATTAATTACAAGGAATATAACGCTATTATTTATTCATATTTAATGAATTAATAAGTTCGATATGTTGGTTTTCCATCTGAGTTATTTTACTACAAGCTTGCTGACCAAATTGAGTAAATGCAGCTTCTTGCTGCTTCCACTCCTGATCTATGATTTTTTGGAAACCATCTAAGCTTCCTAATAATCCACCTAAGGCTTTTTTACTGTCGCCACCAGCAGCCGCTAATAACTGTTTTTTCCCCAATTCATTAATGCTGTCTTGCAACATACCACCAAGACTATTCTCTACGATTTCACGGCCTTTGGCTTCAACTTCTTTAATAGCTTGAGCATGAAAGGTGATGTTATTAGGTTCTATGCTAACCACTCTATCCATTTGTTGATTAAGATCTTTCTCTAACCGACTTAATCTATTGAGGATGTTGCTTTCTTTACCAAAAGCTTCAATCACCACTTTATCGAGCACTTTGCGAGAATCTTGCAGTTTTACCCCGGTTTCAGTTCTTAACCAAGGTACGTCTCGTCTCACTGTGGCTTGATACTTTTTTGCTAACTCTTGTTGTTGTGGCGTCAATGTGGCGCTTTTTTCATTTTGGAGTAATGTGCCATCAGGATAAATGACCATTAAACCATGTGAACCTGCAACTTCAACAAATTCAGAGGTTATGCGCAAATCATCTTTTGGCATTACAGCACAATCAAAACTGGGGGATGCATTGGCAGAGCCTGCAACAAAAAACAGTGCTACAGCAATATTTCTTAAATTCATAACAACTCTCCTGAAAACATGGCTAAAAAATCGAGCGCCCTACTTTGTTTGCTAATAATTCAAGTGCTGCACAACCTGCTAATGAGTTACCTGATTTATCCAGCTCTGGTGACCAAACTGCAACGGTAAAAGCATCTGGAACGACAGCAACAATGCCACCTCCAACACCTGATTTTCCCGGTATCCCAATACGAAATGCAAATTCACCGGCACCATCATACATACCACAAGTTAACATTAACGCATTTATTTGTCGGGTCTGTCTTGGCGTAATAATCTGATTTTTATTCCCAACACTTACACCCTGATTAGCTAAATAGCTAAAACATCGAACTAATTCAGTACAACTCATTTCTATTGAACAATAGTGAAAATAAGTTTCCAGCACCGTGATAACATCATTTTCAAAATTATCAAAAGATTTCATCAGATAAGCAATTGATGCATTTCGACTAAGATGCTCCATCTCTGATTTAGCCACTACTGAGTTATAACAAATATCAGGAGCATCAGTTAAAAAGCGAATAACTTCTAACATTCTTTGCTTTGGTGCACTTAATCGAGACTGCAACATATCAGTGATAACAATAGCACCCGCATTAATAAAAGGATTCCGAGGTATCCCTTTTTCCATCTCTAACTGTATTAAGGAATTAAAAGGCAGACCTGAAGGCTCTTTTCCTACACGTTGCCAAATTTCATCTTCTTCATAACGAGTTAAAGCGAGTGTCAAACTAAGCACTTTAGATATGGATTGAATAGAAAAACGCTTGTCTGCCATGCCCGATTGATAGAGTTCGCCATCCACCGTATAAACAGCCATAGCAAGCTGTTCCGGCAATACTTGGGCTAACGCGGGGATATAATCCGCGACTTTTCCTTGCCCGATTAATGGGCGAATTTGTTGCAAAATATCTGACAGTAATGCGTTAGATAACGTTGTAGTCACAGTCCCTTCCCCAGACAGACAAGGGCATCCTTTTGGATGCCCTTGTAATTATTTGCTAAATGTATAACTTTCTATCAGTCCCACCAAACGTCAAATAATTCAGAGGTCTGTACATCTTGCATTTTATTCTCTTTTAGGAAGTTTTCGACTAATTGGCGATGCTCTTCTGTACATTTACCAATTTGTTGTAAGCAGATTAAACCTTCCCAGCTCAGGTAACCACTTGCATCAAATGCCAGCCCATTTGGCTCAATGACTTTGAGGATCAGTTCATCAACAAAGCGATCCACTTCCTCAATTGGGGTATTTTCTGGGAAAGTCCATTTAACTGAAAAACCTAATTCCTGAAATTCATCGATACGCATTTTTTTGCGTAAACGGCGACTACGTTGTTTAGCCATTATTTTACCCTCTTGAACATAAGATCCCATACACCATGCCCTAAACGATGACCTCGTTTCTCAAACTTAGTCACTGGGCGTGTTTCTGGTCGTGGTACATAATCCTGAGTTTCTGACAAATTCTGATAACCTTCAACACTTGTCATCACTTCAAGCATATGTTCTGCATATGGTTCCCAATCTGTTGCCATATGAAAAACACCGTCTAACGTTAATTTTTTTAAAATTAATTCTGCAAAAGGCACTTGAACAATACGGCGCTTATTATGGCGCGCTTTGTGCCATGGATCAGGAAAGAATAACTGAACCATTTTTAAACTATTATCTGGGATCATGTGATTAAGTACTTCAATCGCATCATGACACATGACTCGCAAATTAGTTACTTGTTCTTCTTCAGCACTTGCAAGACAAGCCCCCACACCTGGCGCATGCACTTCAATACCGAAATAATTATTTTCTGGCGTATTTTTTGCCATAGTCACGAGCGATGCGCCCATTCCGAAGCCAATTTCCAAAATAACAGGTGCTTCGCGTCCAAAAACCTGACTGAAGTCGATGGGTTCCGGTTGATATTCAATGCCAAAAACAGGCCACTGCATTTCTAATGCTTGCTCTTGACGAGGAGTTAAACGGCCTTGTCTACGAACAAAACTACGAACGCGCCGTAAAGCACGCCCTTCTTCATTGAATTCCGGAGAAATTACATTCTTGATCATGTCTAATACTGTCAGTCGTTAGGCCAATTATTTACTTAAAATCGTTATAATGTCGCTATGGTATAAACTTAACCGACATTATCCA
Source organism: Proteus sp. fly-1067 (assembly GCF_040139345.1). Taxonomy (NCBI): domain Bacteria; kingdom Pseudomonadati; phylum Pseudomonadota; class Gammaproteobacteria; order Enterobacterales; family Morganellaceae; genus Proteus; species Proteus sp. fly-1067. The sequence goes on from NZ_JBEEUL010000011.1 coordinate 74,413, forward strand.
AAGATCCCTAAGTTTAGCAAGAGTCACTTATAGAAGCATCACTCTATAAGATAAATATTAAGAGTGTTTACAGTTTATTCTCACTGTGGTGCAATCTTACCTTAATCAGAACATGAGTTAATAAAATAAAACATGATGGAAGCACTGCAATTTTCGCAAGTCGTACTCAATTGGTATCATAAATATGGGCGTAAAACGCTCCCTTGGCAGCAAGAAAAAACGCCTTATCACGTTTGGTTATCTGAGGTAATGTTACAACAAACCCAAGTTGCAACGGTTATTCCTTATTTTGAGCGTTTTATTTCACGTTTTCCTGATGTCGTTGCGTTAGCTAAAGCACCATTAGATGAAGTGCTTCATTTATGGACAGGCCTTGGTTATTACGCAAGAGCCCGAAACTTGCATAAAGCAGCACAACACATTGTAGATAAACATCAAGGGCATTTTCCTGATACCTTTGAGGACGTTTGTGCTTTACCGGGTGTTGGCCGTTCAACCGCTGGTGCTATTTTATCGTTATCATTGAAAAAACCTTATCCAATCCTTGATGGTAATGTGAAGCGTGTTTTAGCTCGTTGTTATGCCGTTGAAGGCTGGCCAGGTAAAAAAGAAGTTGAAAATAAGTTGTGGGAAATCAGTGAAAACGTCACCCCAACTGTTGGTGTTGAGTATTTTAATCAGGCAATGATGGATTTAGGTGCAATGGTTTGTACTAGAAGCAAACCTAAATGTGATCTATGCCCATTAAATACAGGTTGTATCGCTTATGCTCAAAACAATTGGGCGGATTATCCTGGAAAAAAACCGAAAAAAGTTATCCCAGAAAAAACAACTTATTTTCTTATTTTACAATATGATAATCTTGTTTGGTTGGATAAAAGACCACCAGCAGGAATATGGGGTGGGTTATTTGCCTTTCCTCAGTTTGAGACAAAAACGCTTTTAGAACTGTGGCTAACTGAGCATGGACTAGAAAATAATGAATCAGAACAACTGATTTCATTTCGACATACTTTTAGCCACTTTCATTTAGATATTGTGCCAATTTGCGTAAAACTCTCGACGTTTACCTCTATGATGGAGGAGCAAAAAGGACTTTGGTATAACTTACAGACACCTGCAACCGTTGGGTTAGCGGCGCCTGTAGAGAATTTACTTAGACAATTAGCCTAAGCTAATCCCTGCGATATTGAGGACGTATTATGAGCAGAACTATTTTTTGTACTTTCCTAAACAAAGAAGCTGATGGACTTGATTTTCAGTTGTACCCAGGAGAAATTGGAAAGCGCATTTTCAATGAGATCTCAAAAGAAGCATGGACTCAGTGGATGACAAAACAGACGATGTTGATCAATGAGAAAAAACTCAACACTATGAATCCAGAAGATCGCAAACTATTAGAACAAGAAATGGTACGATTTTTATTTGAAGGTCATGATGTTCATATTGACGGCTACACCCCACCTGAAAAATAATATTCACTTTTCCAGAGCCTTTAAGGCTCTGGTCTTTTATTCACCATAGCGATGCAATTGACCATGAAAAAAATCCTTCTCTTGCTAATTATCGCCCCACTACTCATTTCATGTAGTAGCCAACCCTCTAAGACATTTGAACCTGATTACGCAAAGGACACCAATGCATTCGATATTCTTATGGGGCAATTTGCCAATAATATCGAAATGATTTGGGGGATGAAGGAAGTTTTAATAGCCGGCCCTAAAGACTACGTAAAATATACTGATGCTTATAAAACCCGTAGCCATATTAACTTTGAAGCAGGTACCATCACGATAGAAACACTAGGTGGTGATGCTCCTCAATTCCAATTACATAAGGCGATTGTCACTACATTATTAATGGGTGAAGATCCTGGCTCTATAGACCTCTATTCTGATGTCAATAACATCCCTCACAGTACAGAACCTTTTTTATCAGGACAGGTTCTTGATAATACAGGTCAGCCTATACGCTGGGAATGGCGAGCCAATAAGTTTGCTGATTATCTGATTGCCAATAAATTACAAAAACGCCAATCTGGTATAAATACAATTTGGTATGTCACCATTAATTTAGTCCCTAATCACCTTGATAAACGTGCACATAAATACTTACCATTAGTCCAACAAGCGGCAGCTAAATATGGTGTTGAACCTTCGCTTATCCTAGCTATTATGCAAATTGAATCAAGTTTTAACCCTTATGCAGTCAGTAGTTCAGACGCATTAGGTTTAATGCAAATTATGCCAGCAACGGCAGGACGAGATGTATTTCGCATGCAAGGTAAATCAGGGCAACCAAGCCGCAGTTACTTGTTCGATCCTGCTAATAATATCGATGCGGGAGCTGCTTATATTTCAATACTGCAAAACAGCTACCTTGGTGATATCAAAGATCCTATTTCCCGCCGTTACGCCGTTATACAGGCTTACAATGGCGGAGCTGGCAGCGTCTTACGTATATTCCATAGCGATAAGAAACAAGCAGCCGCTATGATTAACAACTTAGAGCCTACGCAAGTGTATACCACGTTACGTAATAAGCACCCTGCCGACCAATCTCGTCGTTATCTTGAGAAAGTCAGTACGGCTCAACGCAACTATCGTTAATTATTATTTGCTCTAAAGAAACAAAGCTTACTCAATCAATTTGGGTAAGCTTTGTTTGTTGTTACTAACCAAGAAACCGTCTTATTGTATTTTTTGTCACCACAATTCTAGCTACTACAAACTATGTTCAGCTTTGTTTTTACTCTTTCTTCGCGATAAATAGCGTTTTATTAACCAATAAGTTTAAAAAAACAGCAATCAAACAGTTTTGTGATAAATAACGTTGACGAGCAAGGCGATATCGGGTTTAATACGCCCCGTTGCCCGAATAGCTCAGTCGGTAGAGCAGGGGATTGAAAATCCCCGTGTCCTTGGTTCGATTCCGAGTTCGGGCACCATCTTCCATTTGTTCGTCAGTGAGTTAAATCACTGAGAGGGCAATCAAGAGTTGAGAAGTATAATTTGGCACTGTCACTTTATGTTGAAACTCTTAAACTAAACAGTCTTGCTCAAATCAAGGCTGTTTTTTTTATTTGTAACTTTTACTTTCTTTCCTAATCACTGTCAAATCTTGATACTCCTCCTGTTATTTTCATCACATCAATTCCGCTTCTAATATATCTCGCAAGTTATCAACACTTTCATCAATGTATTCTAATGTCGATATAATACTGGCATGAATTCATTGTAAATAACTCTCAATTAGCTACTTCCTTTTCTAGCAAGTCTTGAAGTATGCCCTGTTACTGCATTAACGGATAGCCCTTTATGCCAAGGTTCTATTCCTTTCTCTAATGCTTCAATAATCTTACTTGTCACTATGTGATAAGGATAGTTTTGCCGTGAGGATGTCCGACCTATTAATTCCTTTTTCATAGGCAATTCTCTTTTGGGGAAAATAAAGAAAGTTGATTTAATGAATGTTGTAATCACCCGAAAGTATTTCTTTCAGATTGCTGAAATATTGGCTGTTGCTAAAAATAACAAGATAATATTTAAAAAGCAAACACTAGGAATACTTAGTATGTAGGTTAAATTATTTTCTCGTAATTTATATTAACCCCTAATTAGAGTGATTTTATATTACTTAAAATAAAATCATAAAAATACACTCAAAAAATTTAACTTAAGATAATTAAATTAACCATAAAATAAAATCAATCTTCAATTATGGTATTAAATATTAATCTTATGTTATCATTAATCTGTAAAAACAAAAAATGGTATAAAATAAATGTTTAATAAAAAAGAAAAGAAAATATTAAAAAAAGCAAGAACAACACCTTACTTTATTAGTATAAAGTCAAGTGTATCATCAGTAATAAACACAACCTTAGTCATTTTATTATTATCTATTTTTTTCAAAAAGACAATAACTTACCATATCTATTGATAATATTAATATCATTATCACTTTCAGTTACAATATATTTAGTTATTACAAAATTCCTCTTTGGAAGCATACTAATCGGTTTTAAAATAACTATAATTTATCTAAAAATAAAGATGAATAAATTACTCCTCTTTATATTCAGAAAGTAAAACTCTTGCTTTATTTACTGACATTCCTGAATTATACAAAAAAGTAGGCTTTGACATTTGATTTATTTTAAATGTGAAATCAGAACGGATAGCACTGACTAGCCTTCTTGAGCACCAGCCACATGCCTTTTGAACCTCTTAAAATGTCACAAATCCAAGATTTACACCACTCCAACTCACAGCACCAAACTAGAAAAGCGGTAATACGATATACATAGCGATTACGTTCTGGTGATTGCACCATATAAATTGTCACAATACATAGATAGTAATTTATCTATTTTTAAATATAATAAATACATAAATTAATCTAATAAGATTAACTTTAAAGTAAATTTAGCTTTAGATAAACATGAAGTTTAATTATATAAAAAGGAAAATAATTAATGTCTAATAATATTTATTTAAGAATAAATGGAAATATTCAGGGTAATATTTCAGCAGGATGCTCTTCATACGATTCACTTGGCAATAAATATCAGAGTTCTCACTTAAATGAAATATTAGTTATAGCATCCACATTTGATATATCAAGAAGACAAAATTTAAGTCATGCCCCTCTTTCTATAACCAAACATGTTGATAAATCGACACCATTACTAATTACGGCAATTACAAATAACGAAATTTTAAAATGTGAAATTGATTACTATAGAACTTCTCATACCGGCGCCCAAGAGAAATATATGACGGTTGTTTTAACCAATGCTTCTATTGTCAATTACTCACAAATACATGCAAGTACCTTAACTCAAAGTAATTCATTACCTAGCGAAATTATCACTATACAATATGAAAGTATCACCTGTAACCATATAATGGCAGGAACATCTGGATATAGTATTTCTGAACTAAGTTAACTAGTGAAAATTTAATGGTGAATTTAATATCTTGATTCACCATTAATTAAATCTATCTTTCATAAAATATCAATATGATAAATTACTTTTTTTTACCAAATGTCAGTGATATACAAAGGTAAAGTGCAAAAAAGAGACAGCTATAGCGAATAATATCTTTATTACCAGATCTTATAAATAATTCACCAATAAAAAATTTATCACCAAATTTAAATATAATAAGGCAACTACTACCAACAATATAAATAAATATAAGATACATTAAATTTAAAAATCTACTCTCTTTATTAAGAAGATAAATCTGTAATTTATATAGAATATAAAATAATAGAAATGAAGATAGATAGAATAGAAAAAGTTCCAACCAGCCAAATGGAAAAGGTGATAACACATCAAAATCATTCACTTTTATTTTTTTCCTTATATAAATCGTATGTAGAATAGAAGGTCACACCATCAAAGAAAAACTCAGAAGTAAGTGATAATCGCCCCATTGATTGCCATGATGTTATAAAATCACTCTTAATATAATGAAATAACTTCCATGAATCTTCTTTAAGAACAGGTTTTAGTAGTGATGCACCAGATAAACTTAAATCAACCACATTATAAAATATATCCGCTTCATTATCACCATAACCTAAAGCTTTAGATGTTGCTCTATATCCGTTTCTTACAGGTCCGCTATATTCCTCTCTAAATAATAAATAATATCCATTTTCAATCATACTATTTACACCTTGAGATACCATTCCAACTCCTAAACTACTGCATAATGTTCCGACAGATCCCACACAAGAAGCTCCCCCTCCATATATTTGCATTGCTCCGCTGACAAAACCTACTTGTTTGAGTGTTAATTTATTATTTTCCTCACTTTCTTCTTGTTTACGTATTATTTCAAAAAGTGCATATTGCATTACGCTTCGATTTCTTAGTAAATTATCCTGTAACTCTAACCTTTCAATTTCATCTTAGATATTATCTAACCCTGCTGATAAACTTAAGCAATAACTGCTTACCTCTAACTCTGTTCTAGCAATAAGTTGTTCTATATCATTTAAGAACATCATTCTTGCAAAAGAATCACCAATATATTGATAGGCAAATTTCATTGCTATTTTTCTTAAATAACTGGATTCTCTTCTTAATGTATCTCTATATACATCGCTATAACTATAGTCTAGTTCATACTCAGTCATTTCTTTCACATCCTTATTTAAAATAAAAACTTAAGTAATATCTCATCCAAATTATCGGCTATTATAGTGTAATATTTAATAATTCTTATCAATAGTGAATATTTAGTTTTCTACTTAGCAGAGAGATAAAAGTCCATTTAACTAAAGCAATAAGATAAATAGACTATAAATCTAAATATATAAGATAGATCATTATTTATTTTAATAATTAGAAAAATAATTTCATATAAAGACTTTCTATATTTACATATTATTTATGATATTTAACGGAAAACCCAACATTCCCCTAATAATGTTATAAATGTTATAAATTTTATTTAATATAAAAATCAATATATTATTAATACAAAAAACTCAGGGGTATTTCTAATTATATTTTATTATTAGTATATAAATCACAATTTAAATAACTCTTAAAAAAATAAATTCACTACCAATAATAATTCTTATTTTCATTTTGAAATTAAAAATATAATTTTAAATATACTTAGCCTAAAAAAGCGATCTGTTTTATAACATTTATCATACAATTTAAGTTCATTTAAGAAATACTCCATATATATATCTCTTTTTAATTAATACCTATCTCACAGAATATGAAATTCACCTGAATTGTCATTGACGAAATATAACTTCAGCAGTAAATATAATAGGTAATGATTATAAAAACAGTGACCATCTTTGAAGATGGCTTTTTTAATCCTTAAATTGTCTCATTTTTTAGACAGAGAGATATTACAGAAACCACGGGAGAATTCTCTTATGACTCAACAAGATACAGCGACCCACTATTCAATTGATGATATGAAAACATTAATTGAAACAATGCAGATTTATAAAAAAGACAACAGTGGCAAAGGGATCACACGTATTGCCTATGGTGAAGAAGATGAAGCCGCACATTTGTATATTGCAGGTTTAATGAAAGAAGCTGGCCTTGAAGTCTATCGTGATGGCATTGGAACACTATATGCCCGTTTACCGGGTAAAGATCGCTCATTACCCGCAGTAGGAACGGGCTCTCACCTTGATACTGTACCTCAAGGTGGAGCATATGATGGTGCTTTGGGTGTAATTGCTGGCTTTTATGCTTTAATGCAATATAAACCACAACAGCTTAAACGTGATCTTGAACTTGTTGTTTTTCGTGCAGAAGAATCTAGCCGTTTTGGTTTTTCATGTATTGGCAGTAAGGTCTTAACAGGAAAAATAGATAGAACTCGTTGGGAGCAAAATAAAGATGATAATGGCAATAACTTCTTTGAAGTTTTGAAATCATTAGGTTATCAGCACGATAATTTGGATAGTTGTTTAGTTAAAAAAGATCGTTATAGTGCATTTGTTGAGCTTCATATTGAACAAGGTAAACGCCTTGAAAATGACAAGAAAACCATTGGTATTGTTAATGGTATTGCAGCACCGACACGTTTTTCAGTCACTGTTAATGGCCATGCAGATCACTCTGGTGCAACTCCAATGTATCAGCGTCAAGATGCGTTAGTGGCAAGTGCGGGGATTATTACCGATATCAACCGAGCAGCATGTACTGAAGCCGTTTATGGCACTGTAGGTACGGTGGGTAAACTCAACGTTGTTCCGAATTCCATGAACGTCATTCCTGGGCAAGTTAAATTCTCTGTTGATATTCGTGGTATTGATACTGAAAGTATTCAGCGGGTTGTACAACGTTTAAATAACAGTGTTGAAAAAGCAGAAAAAGATTTTGGTGTTGCTATTGATGTTCAACCAATTTCTGCTGAATCGCCAGTCAAATTAGATGATTCAATTTGCCAAGTTATTGAAAGCTTATGCCAAAAACACAATATCGACTATATGACCATGTTAAGTGGTGCAGGCCACGACTCTATGAATATGGCGTCACTCTATCCAACTGCGATGATCTTTACACCTTCAGTTGCTGGTATTAGTCATCATCCTGATGAATTTACCGAGTTTAGTGATATTGCTGTCGCTGCAGATTTATTAGCAGAAACATTAGGCACATTAGCAAATCAATAATGACTGACTATTTGTTTTAAAAGGTTAATTGCATCATCCCCTTTGGTCGCTTTTAACCATAATTTATCAAAGAGAGATTGATATTGAAATATCGCCTCAGTTGAAGAAGTTACAGTGGCAATGCCCGTACTGACATTAGGAAACTCACCTAAACGGAACGGGCTAACAGCTAAAGAAAGAGGCACTTTGTCTTGATAAAATAATTGGAAAGTGAGAGATGGCATAGTATCTGAAATAATTGCAATATTAAGATAATTATTCTTTTGCTCTAGCTTTTCAATTAAATGAAGAATTTCGCTTTTTGCTCGCTGTTTTCTTTCTTGTTGCAATGTTTTCGTTAAATTAACTGAACCTAGCATACCAACATAAAGAAATTTCTCGATTTGTTGTTGGCTAATAAGGTTATAAATATGAGGTGAATGTAGGGATTGATGTTTCTTACGCTCTTTTAAAATAGATAAAACTTCTTGTTGTTTTTCAGATAAAAGATTTAAAGGTGATGCTTCTGTTAGCATTTCAACCAATGTTTTGTCATAACAATCTGAAGTTAATAAATAAGAAAAAGGTTCGAAGTGAGTATAAATATGTGAAGATTGAGTCTCAAGTTGGCGCATTCGTTCGAAAAAACCATTCGCACTTGAGTAATATTCGGTATTAATACCTAATAAACTCGTTAATGAAGTATTTAATAATCTAGCAAGATTATCGAGAGTTTCAATCTTAACAATTTCGCCTTTTTCTAATCGATATACGGCGGCACGAGAGATACCTAAGCTTTCTGCAACATCTTCAGCTTTTAATGAAGAGGCTATACGGTAAGCTCGTAGTCGATAGCCAATGGATTGATAATCTATTTTTTCTCTAGGTATGTAAGGCATATTTATAATTGGCTCCCAAATGCACAAAGTACCAGGGTAAAGTAACGTCACTATAATAGGATGTTAGTTGAGATAGTTTAAATTAAACCCAAAATAAAAAGAATCACCTTCCTCACAATGAGGTAAATAAAAGAAGTTTGCAGTAAAAAGTTAGTCTATATCAATAAACCTGTCTCCTAGCAGGTAACCTCACCAGGGTTAAAGCAGTAAAAATAAACAACAATAAAAAACTAAAAGGCGTTGTAATTGATATTACAGCGCCTTTTTCATTTATTAATTAACCAAATGTTCCAATACCATTGCTCCTGCACCTTGAGATACGATTTCATAAGCATGATTTGCGGGATAAACTTCTGTTTTTATATTTGGGAAAAGTGCGAGTTTAGCTTCAATCGTTTTTTTTACGGTATCAAAAAATGTATATTTAGGAATTAATGTACCGCCACACACAACAATATCAGGCTGTAGCATTAAGATTGAGTTTGCAATAGCCAATCCATAGTAATAAGCAGCTTCTTCTAATGCATCAATACACAAAGGATCACGCATTTCAATTGCCTGAAAAATAGTATGATAACTAATTTCATTATCAGTACTAACAAGCGATGTTAATAAAGAGGTTTTTCCTCGCCTTATTTGATGAATAACATTATTTTTTATAGCATCTAAAGAACAGAGTGTATTTAAACAACCGTAAGAGCCACATTCACACAAAGGTCCTTTTACATCAATTGTCATATGGCCAAAACAATTCATAGTTACTGATGTATCAGTTAAAAACTGGTTAGCAATAATTGCACAACCTCTGACTTCAGTATCACAAGATGTAAATAAAAACCGTTGTGTTTTTTGGCGGTAATATAAACGAAACTCAGCTAATGCAGCAAAATGTACTCCACTCCCTACCGTTACGTAAGTAGGAATTTTTTTACGCAATAATATTTCTAACTCACGAAATTCTTCATCAAGAGATTTAGACACTAATTGATGTTCAACAACATGCTCAATAGAGATCCCTAATCCCAGCACCTTTTCATAATTAATTTTATTTTTTAATAATAAAGCATCAATTTTAGGCAATAGTTTTTCTGTCATTTCAGAGGCAGATAAATAAGGTTCAGGTGAGATTTTAATTTTATCTAACATATTTAGCTTTAGGTCCATTAAGACAATAGTTGAATAGACCTTGCTTAACTCAATACCGATTAAAAACACCCCTTCTGCATTTATATTATACAAAATAGGTTTTCGTCCACCGGTTGACTCACCTAATTCTGCAGTTGTAATTAATCCAAGAGCATTTAATTCGTCAAGTAATCGGGCACAAGTCGCTGGCTTCATTTGTGCTAACTCAGTCAACGTTTCTGTTTTTATCGGGCCATTTTCTGCGATTAATTTATAAAGGCTTTTCAGTTTTAATGCTTTTGATGTCTTAGAAGATTGAAGTTCTTTTAAATTTTTCAATAGCATAGCTATTTCCTTTATTAAATTATTTCGCTAGTCAAAGAGGAATACCGCTATCTTACTGTAAAAAAAGTAATAGTTCCTTAGTCAAAACAAACAACATGATCTTAATCTCAAAATGAGAAAAAGAAAGTTGTTCATTTCTGCATATCAGGCAAAGTACTCTCAAACATAATTTAAAACGTAATGATGATTTACACAGGAGAGTGTCATGCACCAGATTTCTGAAATTAATAAAGCGAAAGAATTTGTTCAATCTAAAACATCTGAAAAACCAACTATTGGGATCATTTTAGGATCAGGTTTAGGTCCTTTTGCCGATACTTTAGAAGATGCTGTACACATCCCTTATCACACTATTCCACACTTCGCAGCATCTGGTGCTGTAGGGCATGCTAATGAATTAGTGATTGGTAAAATCGCGGGAAAAACGGTAGTTGCAATGAAAGGCCGCTTTCATTACTACGAAGGTGTATCTCTTGATGAAGTGACTTTTCCAGTGCGTGTTATGAAAGCTCTGGGTGTAGAAAAATTGATTATCACTAACGCATGTGGCGCTGTAAATACAGATTTTAATCCTGGTGATCTAATGTTAATTACGGATCACATTAATCTGACAGCAAATAACCCCCTAATTGGACCTAATAACCCTGAATTAGGTGTTCGTTTTCTAGATGTGAGTGAAGTTTATAACAAAGCAATGCGCCAAATTGTTATTGATATTGCCAAAGAACAAGATATCACTTTACGCCAAGGTGTCTATGCATGGTGGACTGGCCCAACATATGAAACACCGGCTGAAATTCGCATGATAAGAACATTGGGTGCTGATGCCGTTGGCATGTCAACGGTACCAGAAGCACTTATTGCTCGCCATTCCGGCATCAACACTATAGGTATTTCATGTTTAACCAATATGGCTTGTGGAATTTTAGAACAACCACTTAGCCATGATGAAGTGATTGAAACCGCAGAGCGCGTAAAATCTACCTTCTTAAAACTTATTAGTGAAGTGATCGCACGTTTATAACTTTTTATCAATTAAAGAAAAAGTGGAGTATAGATAGCTGCCTATATTCCACTCTAATCCTATCCCCAACAGTGGAGATTGTTATGGGAATAAAAATACAGCTTAAAGGCATGATGTTTATGCAATATTTTATCTGGGGAAGTTGGTTAATCACCCTAGGTGCATACATGATGCAAACATTACATTTCACTGGGGTTGAAGTTGGGTTAGTTTATGGCTCAAAAGGTATTGCCGCCCTCATTATGCCTGGTTTACTCGGAATAATTGCAGATAAATTTATTCCCGCTAATCGTTTATATATTATCTGTCATGTGATTTGTGCTATTGCTTTGTTTTTTGCGGCATCAGTGACCGATCCTACCATCATGTTTTGGGTTATGTTCATTAATGCATTAGCTTTTATGCCAACAATTGCACTTTCAAACTCAATTGGCTATTTCTGCTTAAATAAATACAAACTAGATTCTGTTGCTAATTTTCCCCCTATTCGTGTTTTTGGCACGATAGGTTTTATTATCGCTATGTGGTGTGTTAGCTTACTCAAATTAGAACTCAGTAACACTCAACTATATATTGCATCAGTCGCTTCACTTTGTTTGGCACTCTATTCGTTTTGTTTACCTAAAATACCAACAGCCCAGCATAAACAATCAACGTCTTGGGCCTCTCGCTTAGGATTAGACGCTTTTGTTTTATTTAAAAAACCTATAATGGCTGTCTTCTTTTTATTTGCCATGCTATTAGGTGCAGTGCTTCAAATTACTAATACATTTGGTAGTCCTTTTATTCATGATTTTGCTAAAAACCCTGAATTTTCCGATAGTTTAATTGTTCAGTATCCATCAATTTTATTATCAGTATCATAAATGGCTGAAGTCGCCTTTATCTTAGCAATTCCCTTCTTTCTAAAACGTTTTGGCATTAAAAAAGTCATGTTAATTAGTATGATTGCATGGACTTTACGTTTCGGATTATTTGCTTATGGTGATCCCTCTCCTTGGGGTTTCGTATTGCTAATGCTTTCAATGATTGTTTATGGTTGTGCATTTGATTTTTTCAATATCTCAGGCTCTATTTATATTGAAAATGAAGTAAAACCTGAAATAAGAGCCAGTGCTCAAGGGTTATTTATGACTATGGTTAATGGTGTTGGTGCATACGCGGGTTCCATTTTAAGTGGCATGGTTGTAGATCATTTTACAATTGATGGAATAAAAGATTGGCAATCTATTTGGCTAATTTTTGCTTCATATACATTAATTCTAGCGATTATCTTTGTGATTGCTTTCAAAGAAAAAAAAGAACACTCAGATATAAAACCATGACGAGCAAGTAATAAATATATAACGGTAATAAATTATTCTATATTTATTACCGTTTTTATAAATATCTCTTTAATTTATAACAGCATAACCTCCCTAAAAAATATGAATCTATTCAAATCATATTTAATAAAAATCACTTACAAGATAAAACTATAAATTAATTATTTAATTGTTAATTTTTTGAAAGTTATTTAATTAGCCTACAATAAAATACAACTTCTTTTTATATAAATATAGTATTAATTAAAGGTAAATATATGGTAAGCAAATCAAATGGATTTAATGCTGTTTATAATATAATGTTAGGAAATAAAAACACCTCTAAATGGAACAACTATATACCAGAAAAAGGTTATACCGAAGTATCATATAGTTTCCCTTTATGGAGTGATTTAAGAGAAAATAAATATAAAACAATAACAACATTCAATGAATCACAGAAACAATTAGCTAAAGAAATATTGCAACAATGGGAAGATGTTGCAAATATAAAATTTGTAGAACACACCCCAAATAAAGATACAAACATCAAATTTGGTTTATATAATAATGTACATGAAGGATTTAATTATACCTCACCTTCTGTTGCAGGATTTGCAACATACCCAGAAAAAAATGCCTTTTATAAAAATAAAATAGAAAAAGTAAGTGATTATAATTATAGCGGTCAAGTATGGATTAATTTATTTGAAGTGAAACAGGCTGATGTTATTGAAAAATCATCAATAACATCAAGTCAAAAAATAAAAGTAAATTTATTTAAATCAAAATCTGATAATATTAATTACTATTTTCATGAAACAGATACTCATTTTATTTTATATGAAAGTAAAAATTTAAATGTTCATAATAATAATCAAGGGCAAGCACCAGAAAAAGGAACATTTAAAGAGCATGCTTATCGGCATGAAATAGGACATGCGCTAGGTTTGCATCATACATTTAACAATGTAGATAAGACCGATTACAAAGAAAATAGCACACAATATTCAGTAATGGCATATCGTACTCCTACACAAGATGCGTATTATCATGGCATTAATCCTATGACACCTCAAATTATGGATATTTGTGCTATTCAAACCCTTTATGGAAAAAATACTACAACTCGGATTGGTAATACTATTTATGGATTTAATTCAAATACTGAAAGAACAGCGTATAGCTTAAATTCGGCAGAAGATAAAATTGTTGCATGTATTTGGGATGCCGGTGGAAATGATTGGCTCGATTTATCAAAATATCATGTTGATCAAAAAATAGATCTTAATGAAGGAGCATTTTCTGATGTTGGAGGATTAAAAGGTAATCTTTCTATTGCTTATGACACCGTTATTGAAAATGCGATAGGCGGAAGCCAGGACGACATCATGACAGGAAATGATATTAATAATTGCCTTCTTGGAAAAGACGGAAATGATACGTTATATGGTCGTGATGGTAATGATTCCCTTTATGGTGGTCAAGGTGATGATAAACTTTACGGCGAAGCGGGTAATGATATTCTTTTAGGTCATTTAGGCAATGATCTTCTATGTGGTGGTCAAGGAAATGATCAATTAATGGGCGGATTAGGTAATGACTATCTTTGGGACGATGAAGGAAATAACATTTTATGGGGTGATGAGGGAAATGACATTTTAATTTCCGGTGAAGGTAATGATCACCTCTATGGTGGAAATGGTGATGATTATTTAGATGCTGGTAAAGGTTATAATCAATTAAATGGTGGTGATGGTAAAGACATATTTGCTTTCCATTTAGGCGATAATAATGAGATCAATTTGATTACTGATTTCAAACCTAATATTGATAAACTTACATTTTATCAGATTGAAAATGGTATAAAAATTAATACAGCACTCACTTTTTCAAACAATCAGTGGCTAAGTAAAAATGAAGCCAATATCAATTATGATAAAGAAAAAAACGTTACAACATTAAAAATAAATTCAGATAATGAATTTTCACAAAATCATTTAATAATCAATTTGGTTGGTGAATTTAATCATGATGCTCTATTTTTATAATTAGCAAATATTAATCTCTTATTATTATAAATTACTTGATGATAATTTCCATCATCAAGTAATTTGATTTATCACCCTATTAATAAACTCTAACACCTTAATAAAACACATATAAAAACGACCCCATTAGTCATATATAAAAAAGATTATTCTTTTAAAATAACCTTTATAAATAATAACGATAATAAAAATCTCGAAAGGTAATATAACTACAATTGTATTTACTTAATTAAATTATTCTGACTTAAAACACACCTCACTTCACAATTATTTAAAAACATATTTTCCCCCTCTAGATTAATATCAATAAATAGCTATCTTTATTATCGCTGGCATTCGCCAGATAATAAAACTATTTTCAATATGAAAATAAACTTAACCTAAACTTGATATCCGGAGGATATTATGGGTTCTTCTTTATTAAAAAAAGCAGTAGGATTATCTAATGTTTCTGATTTATTAGATAAGAGTGGAATTTTTTATAATTTCTCAGCTAAGACTCTACCTTCTTTTGATTATGATACCGCAGGAAAACATATCGCGCGTGAAGATTCCACATGGAATGGGAAATATGTTATTGGACAAGCGGCAGAAGTAACGTATTCATTCCCAACTTGGGCGGGTAAAAAATTTAATGACTTTGGTGATAAAAATCCCTATGGGTTTAATTCAGCACAAAAGGATCATGCAAGACAATCTTTAGATGCATGGTCTGATATTGCAAATATTAAATTTACAGAAGTAGCACCGAATGTAAAATCAGATATTACTTTTGGAAATATTACTGATCCTTACGGTAAATTCCAAGCTTATGCAACATTACCAAATACCCCTGATTATTATGGGCGTGATATTTCAGGACAAGCCTGGTTTAGTGATTATTATTATGCGGGTAATACAACGCCTGAATTAGGTAATTATGGTCGCTTAACAATCATCCATGAAATTGGTCATGCTCTTGGTTTAATGCATCCTGGTGATTATAATGCAGGTCAAAATGTGCCTGGATATTTAAAATCTGATTATGCTGAAGATAGTCGCCAATATACCGTTATGAGCTATTGGGATGAATATGAAACTGGTGCACACTTCCAAGGTGCTTATGCTGGTGCTCCTTTACTTCATGATATTTCAGCAATGCAATACCTCTACGGTGCAAATACAACAACCAGAACAGGTGATGATGTTTACGGCTTCAACTCAAATACAGGTATTGATTATTACACTGCAACAAGCAGTAATGATAAATTAATATTCTCTGTTTGGGACAGTGGTGGTAACGATACATTTGACTTCTCAGGATATTATCAAGATCAAGTAATTGATTTACGTGAGGGTCATTTCTCTGATGTTGGCGGACTACAGAAAAACATATCTATTGCCCAAGGCGTTACAATAGAAAATGCAATTGGTGGCTCTGGTAATGATATTATCTATGGAAATGATGCTGATAATATTCTCATCGGTGGCGGCGGTAACGACATACTGTATGGTGGCGGTGGCCAAGATACATTATGGGGTGGTACAGGTAGCAACACCTTTGTCTATAAAGAAATCTCCGACTCTCTAGTCTCAGCAGCAGACAAGATAATGGATTTCAAATCAGGCATTGATAAGATTGACCTATCGGAGTTAATCGAAAATACCTTCAGTCATAAATTCCTTAATTTTGTTGATAATTTTACAGGTCGTTCAGGTGAGGCAACCATTAAGTATGATCAATCAACAAACTCAAGTGAACTCGCTATTAATGCTTATGGTTATGACTCTAGTGCTGATTTCAAAATTGATATCGTAGGATTTGTTAATTACGAAACTGATTTTATTGTTTAAGTCGTGATTTATTGGGTAGGAGAAATAGTATTCTCCTGCCCTCTTTTTACTTACATGGAGTTATTTTTATATTTTTTTAAAAAAATAAATATAAATTATCATGCATATAGATAAAAAATCACAAATATAAACAAATAGATAAGAATAAAATCAGGAATAACATTATGCCAGAAAACAAACACAACAATGAAATAACCAGTATTATAAAAGAGAGAAAAAAAGTATTTCTTTCCATTGGAATATTTACAGCACTAATAAATATTTTAATGCTAGTTCCTTCAATCTATATGTTGCAAGTTTATGATCGTGTATTACCTTCTGGTAATGAAATGACACTATTGATGCTAACACTTATTATGTTAGCTCTCTTTATTTTTATGGGTGGACTAGAATATTTAAGAAGTATCATTGTAATTAGAATGAGCAATAAGCTTGATTTATCACTTAATTCGCGCATTTATACCGCTTCATATCAAGCTAGATTAAATAAAATACCGGGTATTAATTCTTCTTTAGCTTTTAATGATTTAGTGACAATTCGTCAATTTATTACAAGTCATGCTATTTTTGCCTTTTTTGATTTACCTTGGTTTCCTATTTACCTTCTTGTTATTGCTTTATTTAATCCTTGGTTAGGATTATTTGCATTATGTGGTGCACTCATTTTATTTTCATTAGCTATTCTTAATGAATATTTGTCTAGAACATCATTAAAAAAAGCCAATGAATTTGCTAATCAAGCACAAGTCATACAGGGCCATCATTTCGAACATCCACAACCCATTGAAGCAATGGGCATGTTAAATTATTTGCGAACTCAATGGCAAATTACCCACTTTAAATATCTACAAGCACAAACTCAAGCAAGTGATAATGCTGCAGGAGTTAATGCAATAACGAAAGTCACTCGCATGGCATTGCAATCCTTAATGCTAGGATTAGGTGGCTGGCTTGCAATAGACAATACAATTAGCCCAGGAATGATGATTGCAGGATCAATATTATTAGGTCGTGCTTTAGCACCGATTGAACAAGTTATAGGTGTATGGAAAAACTGGGATAGTAGTAAAGAAGCCTATAAAAGGTTAGCCACACTATTAAAAGCTTATCCTGAAGAAAATAAAAAAATGGCACTACCTGCCCCTAAAGGTGAATTAACGGTCAATATTAATCAGGCTCAATACCCTCAAACAGAACATACACTATTAAATAATATTCATTTTTCACTCAGCCCAGGTGATGTGCTTGGTATTATTGGCCCTAGTGCTTCAGGTAAATCCTCTTTAGCTAAATTTATTGTTGGAATATGGGAAGTTAAAACAGGTTCAATTCGCCTTGATAATGCAGATATATATCAATGGAATAAAAGCGAAGTTGGTCAATATATTGGATACCTTCCCCAAGAAATCGCCCTTTTCCCAGGGACAATTGCCGAAAATATTGCTCGTTTTTCCGAAATAGATCCTCAAAAAGTGACTCAAGCTGCAATGATGGCAAATGTTCATGAAATGATTTTACGTTTTCCTAATGGGTATGAAACCGTTATTGGTGCGCATGGAGAAGGATTATCAGGGGGACAACGACAACGAATTGCGTTAGCGCGCGCATTGTATGGTAACCCTACACTGGTTGTTTTAGATGAGCCAAATTCTAATTTAGATGATTTGGGTATTAAAGCGTTAATACAGGCAATTCAAACTCTCAAACAAAATAAAAAGACCGTTATATTAATCACTCATCAAAAACAATTGCTCTCAGTGACGAATAAGCTTTTAGTTCTTTTCGATGGTCACACTAAATTATTTGGATCTACAACCGCCGTTATTGCTGAATTAAATAACTCATCAATAATAAAGAACACCCCAACACCATCAAATACACCGATTACTCAAAGTAATTCTTAATATTGAGAAAATAATGATGATCACAGAGAAAAATGAAATCAATATAGTTAAAAATATTTCCGATGATCCTAAAAAATTCTTAATAATAGGATGGTCTGTTATTCTTTTAGGCTTGGTGATCTTTATTTTTTGGGCTGCATTTGCACCTTTAGATAAAGGGGTCTCCGCCACAGGTAATGTTTCAATTTCAGGCAATAAAAAAAGTGTTCAAGCATCCGTAGAAGGTATTATCACTGATATTTTAGTGAAGAATGGAGATAGTGTAACTGAAGGCCAAACACTTATTCAATTAAGTCCCATACAATCCAAAGCCTTAGTAAAATCCCTATCAGATCAATATGATAATTTACTTATTACTCAACAACGTCTTTATGCTCAACTCAATGAAAAAACAGAGTTTATTTTAGACCCTACCGAAAAATACTATTCATCTTCAAAGAGCCTAAATAAACTCTTGCAACTACAAAATAGATTACTTAATGAAAAATATATTGAATTGCATAGTGAAATAAATGGCTATAACGCCATTATTGATGGTATTTCTAATCGTTTAATTCATCTAAAAAGATCAATACTAAACAAACAAAATCAAATTAATAGTTTACAGAATCAAATAAAAGATTTACGTACTCTTGCTACTGAAGGCTATATTCCTCGTCATCGTTATCAAGAGGTTGAGCGTGAGCTCGCTGAAAATAACAATCATCTTAATGATACCTTAGGGCAAATAAGTACTTTAGAAAAACAAAAACTAGAGTATGAACAGAAAATATTACAACGTAATGCTAACTTTTATCAGTCAGCACGTACTGAACTTAATCAAATTCAATTACAAATAAGTGAAACTGAAAAGCAACTTATTATTGAGATGGATAAGCTGGCTAAAATGAAAATTACAGCCCCTATTTCAGGAACAGTAATGGATTTGTCTGTTTTTACACAAGGTGGTGTTGTTAGAACAGGACAAACATTAATGGAAGTTGTTCCTCAGGATCATCAATTAATTATTGAGGCTCGTTTAGCTCCTCATTTAATTGATAAAGTAACTCCCGGCCTTCCTGTTGATTTAATGTTCAGTGCTTTTAATCAAAATACGACACCTAAAATTCCGGGTGAAGTTACTTTAATTTCAGCAGACAGACTTATTGATGACAGAACAACAGAACCCTATTATCAAGTATTTATTAATGTAAAAGATAATGCACTTCTTGCTAATAATAAAAATATATTAAAGGCTGGTATGCCCGTTGATGTGTTTATTAATACAGGCGATCGTTCATTACTCAATTATCTCTTTAAGCCTGTATTAGATAGAGTTCATACTTCTTTAACGGAAGAATAATTATGCTAATAAAAAAACTTTCTATTATTATATTGATATGGATGTTCAGTTTTCATACTTTTGCTATCACATTATCTGATCTCTATTTTTTGGCTGTAAAAAATGATCCTACTTTTAATGCTGCAATAAAAGAACAAATTGCAGGCAAAGAGTATGAAAATATTGGATTATCCCAGTTACTTCCTAGTGTTCATGTCAATTACCAAAATAATCCGCGAAATTGGCAACGTAAAGTTTATCCGATTAATACTAGCCAAGGAGAAATACAAAGAACAGAATATCAAAATTACCAAAGCCACTCTGTCAGTGCGATTATTAGTCAACCTCTATTTGATTACACTGCTTTTAGTGACTACAAATCATCAGTTATACAAACGTTACTATCAGATAGTCGTTATCAAGTGAAATTCTCTGAACTAGTGATTAGATTGGTTGAACATTATATTGAATTAGCCTATGCCCAAGATAAATTATTATTAAATCTTTCTCAGCAAGAGATTTATAAAAAACAGCTTACTTCTAGCCAACGCTTATTTGAGTTAGGAGAAGGAACAAAAACAGATATTTCAGAGATCCAAACTCGATTATATTTAACTCAATCTCAATATACGGATATCCAGCTTGAATTAGATAATGCTAAAAATAAATTAAGTTCAATGATTGGTAATCCACTTCCTTATGATGAGCATATTGCAAAATTAAATAGTCAAAAGTTTATATTACAGCCTATTACTCCCAATAATTATGAAGAATGGGAAATGGAAGTAATGCAAAATAACCTCAATATTCAAACTGCACGCTATGAAATGGCAATAGCGAAACAAGAAGTAGAAAAAAATAGAGGTGAATTTTTTCCAACCGTACAACTCTATGCTTCTTATTCTAATAGTGATTCTGATAGCAATAATACGGTAAATCAGAAATATCAATCTGCTAATATTGGTTTTTATGTCAGCTTACCTTTATTTAATGGTGGAAAAACGACAGCATCAATGCGTCAATCTACTGCGATGTATCAGATGAGTGCTTTTGAAAGGGATGCTATTATTCAACAAATTACACAAGAGTTACGTTATCAATATCAAATTTGCACGACCAGTAATATAAAACTAAATGCATATGAACAGTCTGTTTCCTCTGCTAAGTTACAATTAGATGCAACTCAAAAAAGTTATATTGGTGGGCAACGAACCATGGTGGATGTTCTTAATGCTGAAGAATTATTGTATCGTGCTCAACAAGATTTAATTAAAGCTAAATATGATTATATTCAAGCTTGGACATTATTACATCAATATACTAATACATTAGATATTGAGAAAATAAAATTAATTGAAAATTATTTTCAATAGTGTAATTAAATATTTTCAATAAGAAATACTAATGTAAATATAAAAGTCCTAGATCGTATATCGATCTAGGGCTTTTAATTTAAGTAATTTTTGATTACTTACTTTAGCTAGCGGGTATCATCACTTCTTTTTAGTACCGTACAACGTTAATACACGGTGAGTAAGAGCAATTGATGCTAGACCGATAAAACATTCAACTAGGAAAATCAGCATAAATTACCCCCATTCATAAGTACATTTTGTTTGGGCGGGGGTTCTGATAAAGTAAAGTGACTTGTCATATATTGCTTAGCTAACTCCGATTTAATGGACACATTCTAAACCTATCATTAAAAGGGAAAAGAGCAAAATAAATTTCTCAACAAAATCTATTTTTTAACTTAGATCACATAAAAACGACACAAAAAATCAAATCTAAACCATACAAAAACTTGAATAACATTTTCGACCTCATTTATAATATATAAATAGACTTTAAAATCAGTTAATTAAAGAAAACAAATGTTAGATCACCCTGTTTTTCTACAATAGGTTTTATCTTTAATTGGCTTATAACGGATAATATGTCTTTGCGCTCAGGTCTGATCAAAACAATAGCAATACCTTGATAGTTATTCTTTTCAATTAAGTTAACTAGTTGCTTAAGGTTATAATATTTATTTTGCACATCAGGATATGCTAAGCCGTAGGCAAGCTCTCCTCTCGTCTCAGTTAAACGAATATCTGTACGTTTCAATCCCCATGCTAGTGACGTACCAATACCAACTTCATCAGCTAAAATATAAGGCTTATTTGCTAGCTCACTATAATAATGATTAATTGCTTTTTCAGGAGTATTTTTACTTTCAATTTTATGTGGGATCGCATATCCAATAGTAAGACTTAATCCAACAGAACAAAATAAAGTTAACAAACGTGTGGGTTTAAAAAATGAAGCAATTCCCATCATACTCCATATAAAAAATCCCCCTATCGCCAGCATCGCTTTATATTGTTCATCTACTTCATATAGTCTAAATCGAGATGAATAAAGAGAATAAACAATAATAGAAACACCGGTTATCCCAAAGGCTGTATTTATTATTGCGTTGATAGTATAAATTTTCTCATTTGGATTATTTTTCAATTCTTCCATGTAACTCGCAATCAAAATCGATAATGGAACAAAACAAGGCAACATATAAGTTAATAGCTTGCCACTAGAGGCCGAAAAAAATGCAAAGAAAAGAAATAGCCAAAATGAAAAATAGAGAGTGCCCTTTTTCAAAAAAAGCGCAGATTTAAGCGTGCCAAATAGAAATCCCAGCCAAGGTAAAATACCCAGAATAATAATAGGCAAGTAAAACCACGTGGGTTGTGATCTTGCTGATCCTTTTGCGATAAAACGTTGCACATGTTCGATCCAAAAAAAGTAATGCCAATAATCTGGGGCTTGAAGTGCAACTGAAATTACCCATGGACCCGCAATAATAAACATAGCGATAAATGCTATTGGCGCATAACAAAGGACTTCCTTCAAACGAGATAAGCTAATTGCTGTAACCATAAAGACTAATGTGGGTAGAACAACAGCAATAAATCCTTTGGTTAAAAAACCTAAACCACAAAAAATACCAACTAAAAAAGAAGCATAAATTTTTGATTTTTTATCTGTTACCAATAATCCACTTAAAAAATAATACATTGCCACAGTAACAAACATGGTCACTATAGGATCAAGGATATTATAAGTGCCAATAGACAACACAAGAAAAGAGGATAAAAATACCACTAATGCATTAAAAGCCAGAGCTTGATTATGCCAAACTAACAAAGCAGCTCGATAAACAAATAGGCCAGTTAATAGCGTTGAGGTGACAACAACAATGCGAACGGAGAAATGACCGCCCCCAAATAACCATTGTGCAATACTGTTTAGCCAATACCCCAAAACCGGTTTTTCAAAATAGCGAATATCGAGTAAATAAGGCACTGACCAATTACCCGATGTCAGCATTTCTCTGCTAATTTCGGCATAACGGATTTCATCTGGTTGCCACAATAGCCGCGTTTCTAAAGGAATGAAATAAGTTAATAATATAAAAATAAAAAGTAGAAACCATTTATATCTTTCTACAAAATTGACGCTCATACATTCCTCATTAAAATAGAAAAATCACCTTACAAATAGCTAATTAGTTAGAATGGTTATCTTATAAAAAATTCAATTATTATTTATTAATTTATAATTAACTAGTACACGCTAGATCAAGAGACACTAACTAATTGAAATATCTATTTTTTATCGAATCACACATATGTAAATTGATAGAATTGATTACTTTAAATAATAATATTTTAATTTATTATTAATCCGTTTTTAATAATAGATATTTTTACTTTACGGTTGTAACTTAAACAAATAATAAATAAACTATAAGAAATAAAAAAGCCAGAATGAACTTATTCTGGCCTTATGACTATGTTATTTTAGTTATATAATGATAAAAATCTTATTTACTAAATTCTTTAAAAGCACCCATAGTGTTGGCAGCGTACATAACTGAAGGGCCGCCACCCATATAAATAGCAACGCCCAATGTTTCTGATAGTTCTTGTTCTGTTGTACCGAGTTCAACTAAAGTTTTAGTATGGAACCCAATGCACCCATCACAACGATTAGCAACAGCAATTGCAATAGCGATCAATTCTTTTGTTTTTGCATCTAATGCGCCTTCTTTACCACCAGCTTTTGTGGTGCTCATAAAAGCTTTCATCACTTCTGGAATATTTTGAGACAATGCTCCCATGTTATTTGCAATGTCTGTTACTATTTCTTTGTACTTACTCATTAGATATCCCTTAGTTAATATACATTTTTATATAATATAAAAATATAATATCAAATTATATAATTTGATCAAGATAAATTGAGTATGCGTGATCTTTTCTGCTTAAAATAATCTCAAAATAACGAGGTTTACAATGTCAATTATTGATGAATGGGCTGAGCGCCACATTGAACAAGCACTACAAAAAGGTGAGCTATCATCACTAAAAGGTGAAGGTAAACCGTTGCTCCTCGATGATAATAGTCATGTACCTAAATCACTTAGAGCAAGCTATCATTTATTAAAAAATGCAGGTTTCTTACCTCCTGAAATGCAAGATAGAAAAGAAGCATTATCTTTAGCCGAAATCCTATGTACGCTAAATGAAACAGGAGAAGAGCATGAATCACTACAAAAGCGTTTAGTATTGCTTGAATTAAAATTACAACAAGCAGGTTTAGATACTCAGTTTTTACATGCAGACTATGCCAATCAATTAGCTGATAAATTGACAAATCATAAAGAAGAAATGGATAAATAAGAAAAAGAGAGAAGCTTATACATCTCTGTATAAGCTTCTGTTATAGCAGAGAATTAACCTGCTGTTGGTGTGTAATAGATTGGTGAGCCAGGCCCTACTGGTAAATGGAATACAAATACCCATAAGTAGAATAAGAGTGACCAGCCAATTAAGAAAATAATAGAATATGGCAACATCATAGAAATCATAGTGCCAATACCTGTGTCTTTCTTGTATTTTGTAGCAACCGCTAATATCAAACCAAAATAACTCATCATAGGGGTAATGATATTAGTGACAGAATCTCCGATTCGATATGCTGCTTGGATTGTTTCTGGTGCATAACCTGCAAGCATTAGCATTGGTACAAAGATAGGTGCAGTTACCGCCCATTGTGCCGATGCAGAACCTATCATTAAATTAATAAAGGCACAGATTAAAATAAATCCTAAAAATAACAAACCACTTGGCATATCAATACTGTTAAGTAATGCAGCACCTTTAACAGCAATAACCTGACCAATATTTGTCCAACCAAAGAAAGCAACAAACTGAGCAGCAAAGAAAATAATGACTAAATAAAGTCCAAGCGTACTCATCGAATTCGCCATGGCATCAACAATGTCTTTATCTGTTCGCATTGTCTTAGCAACCCAACCGTAAACAATACCCGGAATTGCAAAGAATAAGAAAATAAAGACGACAATAGATTTTAAGAAAGGAGAATTACCAATTAACCCTGTTTCTTGGTTTCTCAATATGCCATTTTCAGGAACAACTGTTAGCGCTAAAATCACGCCCATAGCAATAAATGTACCTGTTGCAGCCCATAATGCTTTCTTTTCTAGCGGCGTAACTTCAGCTGCATTCCTTAAATCATTTTCTTCTTCATCAAGCTCATTACCGTTATATGGACCCAATTGTGGTTCAACGATTTTTTCTGTGATGAAGTAACCTAAGAAAGTGATCAGGAATGTACTGACAAACATAAAGTACCAGTTCGCTTCAGCACCCACTATATAAGTTGGATCAATAATACGTGCCGCTTGCTGTGTAATGCCCGATAACAATGGATCTATCGTACCTAAGAGTAAGTTAGCAGAGTAACCACCAGAAACCCCCGCAAATGCAGCCGCAAGACCCGCTAGAGGGTGTCGTCCCAATGAATGGAAGATAATTGCTGATAACGGTATCAACACTACGTACCCTAATTCAGCAGCGGTATTCGACATTATACCTGCGAACACAATAGCTAAAGTAGTCATTTTACGTGGTGCTTTCATTACCACTAAACGCATCACTGCAGATAATAAGCCCGCACGTTCAGCAATACCGACACCTAATAATGCCACCAGCACCGTACCTAAAGGGGCAAACCCCGTAAAGTTTGTGACAATATTGGCCAATATACGGCGAATGCCATCGGCATCTAACAAGCTAATTATATGAATATAGCCATCTTCTGCGCGTCCTTTTGCGCCTTCTGGTCGGGGATCTTGTACTGTAACACCAAAATATTCACCAACCGCCGAAGAGACAAGTAAAATAGCAATTAAAATAATAAATAAAATAACGGGATGGGGTAGCGCGTTTCCTAACCATTCCACTGTGCGTAGAAAGCGACTGCCTCCCTGTTTTTTTGTTTGCATCATTTATCCTTTTTATAAAAAAACAGAAAATGCACAGTACACAACCCTTTTTATTATGACCATCTGTTAATCCTATTTATAACCGTCTTATTTAAGATAAACATCATGACAAAATTATTAAATAATGTATTTTTTAGTTTAATAAACAATTGGATAAAAATAAGTTATACAATTACAAATCACTTACATTAAAATTAATTTATAATATCTAAAATTAAAAAATGTGCATAAGGTAACATTTTTTAACATTATTATGATTATTTATTAACCTTTTATGACTGAAAATATCTTTAATTAATAGCCAGAATCGATTAAACACTCTGATAAACCTGATAGTAACGGTTGTAATTACTATAAAAGAGAAAACAATGTCGAATAAACGGTCAAAATAGGTTAAAAGCTTAGTTTATTTGTAACATAAATAGGTAATTTTACAGTAGATGTTGTACGTATAACTATAAGTAGAATGAAGAATCGATAATCTAAGGAAGGAACGATTAAAATTGTTAAGTTAATATTTAAAAATAATATTACTGATCTTTTAAAGATAAAAAAAGAAGGTAAGTAATACTTGCCTTCTTTAACAACTGCTCAAATTCATCTCTCAATTTAATATTTTTTATATAAAAAAAGGGCAAGGTTCCCCTTGCCTTACCAATAGGTAATCAATCAAAGAAACACATACACACTAAAACACCAAATTTTGGATATTATTTAGTCGTATGTATTAGTATAAAAAGACATCGGGTGTCGCTTCAGCAATGATACAGCTACGTTTATCAACACGTAGATTTTCTGATGAGGATTTTGGTATAAAACAATCTTCAAAAAACCAATAAATAGGTGTATTTAGATAGCTAGCTAATAAAACAAGATAGCTTAAATCTATCTTGTTCATCCCGCGCTCATATCGAGAGAATTGCTGTTGGCTTACACCAATTTTTTCAGCAATTTGCATACCGGTATAACCTAACTCTTTACGCTTTTTCTGAATTCGCTTTCCAACTAACGCATTAACATTAATATCTGTAAAATCGTAATTCATCATAATATTCACCCATTATCATGATTAAGGCATCGTTAAAATAATTGAACCTGAACCAGAGAAATAGCCTGGTGCAACGCGACCGTTGGTATGTAAAATTGATTTAACCTCTACAGGTATGGTTCCGTTTTTAGGAACATCAATTACAGAGCCTCTTTCACCAGGATAACCATCAAGAAATAAATCAGCATAAAGGCTATTATCAGGTCGTAATGGAACTCGGCCACTGTCTGAGCCCGATGCAATAACCAGAACCTTCATTGCTAAGTTGCAAGTCACATTAATATTTTGAGCGCGTGCTGCATTTTCTAAACTGAATTCGTCAATATCGCCATAATTAAGGTTTACAGCTCCTTCTGTTATTTTGCAGGCACCAACGGGTGGCGGTGCAATACCACATAATGATCCCGGTAATAAACGTCCATTGGGAGACCAGCCGCCTTCCTTAGATTCATAAAATAGACCGACACACTCTTGGTTTGAGGTCAAAGGATCACCATCGTGTCTTGCTGTTCCTTGTATTGGAAAACTCTCAACCCTCATAACAGCATCACGAACACCAGCTAAATAACGTTCTTTTTCAACGCGAACAATACTTCTTACAGCCGAACCTGGAGAACCATTAGCATCATGCTTATGGTTAATTGTTATCCAGCATTTACTCCAGCCATAACAAGGGTTGGGAGTATAGGGATCTTCAGGGTCCCAGCGTTGGATAACATAGGTATAAGTGGCGTGAGCAGGCTCACCTTCGGAATGTGTAATATAAGAAAAAATAGATGCCATCGCAGGCGCTGAAAACAGCAAACCTATTGCAATACATAAAGCCGGAAGTCGCTTTAATATGGACATATAAAACCTCAACCCTAATAATTAGTCATAATTCAAATGAAATGTGGCTATTGCACTAAATGGACCGCGCTTAATGGATTGATTGGCAATCGCATCCGGCTCCCCTTGAATAAAGGCATAAAAATTTAAAATAGTGTCATCAGCATTTAATGAAAGTTTGTCTGTCTCTTTATTAACAGGTAAGGCATTTCCATTTTCAGATTCCAATCCAACTGCAATTCCAGCCGCTTGACTACTTGAGCTAATCGCTAAAAAGCCTTGCCCTGCCATGGCTTGGTTTTCATCACCTTTAAATGTAATTTTGACGCTTTTACCAATAGTGAGATCACATTCAGATAAGCGAATTTGAAATAATTTGCTTGGTGTTCTTTGATATGCATAAAGATTCTTATCAGGAATATTACCAAAATCTAATTCAACGGTTTCATCACCAGGTTTTATGGTGCAAGGCTCATCAACTAATATGCCGTGAAAGTACATATTGTCTGGTGCAGAAAACGCCGTTGATGTTAATCCCATAAACGTGATTAAGCCCAAAACGAACGGGATCGATAATCTTTTCATTTTCATCAATGCGCTCCTATTGGTATTCAGCAAGAAGTGTTGCTGAAACTTCAAATGCACCTTCAGGTAGCGTGCTACCCGGTCTTTTAACCGGCACAGCTTGGATCACTGGTGGATTATCCGGTGATATCGCAATGCGTTCGTTTAGTTTAAAAGGCTGACCATCTTGTGTGAGATGAATACCTAAATCAGGAATATTGGTTTGTAGCGCAGCTTCATCAAACTGTGTTTTAGGACCAATAATAGAAAGGCCTAAATCCCATCCTTTTAAATTTGGGTCGCAGACCAATTGATAATTCACTGATTCGGTGTAATTAATACCATCTACTTTATGAATACCTACGTTGTGTCCAAAATAGACATCAATCAGTTGGTTATTGCTAATTACACAAGGCGGTGGAACTAATAAAGTGCCAAATAATTTCATATTCGGTGTATCTGCACTCATGACAGCGTAAGAATTCAGTAATGCAATCAGGCATATGTATTTTAATTTATTCATTTTCCGACCCCTTACTGATAATCCACATGCAACGTACCACTGGCGACAAAATCACCACCGCTTAATGTGGCACTCTGATCACGAACAGGAATAGCTTCTAAATCAGGCAAATTAGGGTAGGTAAAATTAATAGCTTTGCCTAAATCTAATAATTGGCCTTGATATAAAATACGTACTCCTAATCCTGTAATATCTGTTTGTAGTGCATTTGAATCGAATCCAGTTGCGCTACCAGTGATATAAACCTTCATTGCATTTGTCGGCATCTTTTGGCACGTGGCGGTATAGTGAACCGGCTGTTTATAATTTGCGCCGTCAATACGCGTACTCATCACCTCGCCAAAATTCACCTCAATCATTTTGCCGTCATTGATCAAGCAAGGCGGAGGGGCAATAACATTTCCAGTGATATTGATATAAACAATTCCCGGAATAACATCTTTCACCGCTCTAGCGGGTAAATTCGCAACAGCAGTAAAACTTAGGCCTCCAGTAAATGTTGCCAGAATAAAAATCAACACTGCTTTGCTTGGGCTAAACCGCTGTTCCATTTTCATAAAATAGACCTATTTAGTATCCTGCTGATGTTTCTGTCACTTTGCATTCATTGCCATTACAGCTAAATTTCATTTGTGGACGTCCACCGTAATCATTGATGTAACTTAATACTGGTGATGCGCCAAATGCAGAAGCATTTAGGTTTATCGTGCCTGTGCTTTTAGGTGCAATCATTAATGGCTGAAAACCATCAAGGCTTTTTCCTTGTAATCCTGTCAATCCATCAACTAATGTTACGTAGTAAGGTGTTGGATTATTCACTTCGTAACGATCACCTTTTTTCGTTAGGATGATTTTTTCTTGCCAAGGATTAGTCAGATCCGTTTGAGTGGCATAAATAGCCGCTGGGCGATAAAACAACTTAATTCGGGTTTGTAATGCAATTTGCAATACGTTGGGTTTATCACTACGAGGTGGAATTTCACGCAAGTTAAAATAGAAAACACTTTCTCTATCTTGTGGCAACTTAGCAATGTCCGGCAATGACTGCACTTTTACTTGGCTTTTATCGCCAGGTTCAATACGTTGGATCGGTGGTAAAACCAGTAATGGAGAATCAATACGCTCGCCATTCTCATTTTCCATCCAACCTTGTGCTAAATAAGGCAACTCTTTATTTTGATTACTGACATTTAAACTAATTGATTTATCCGCGCCATTAAAAATGACGCGCGTTCTATCTAAAGCAATCGCGGCAATGGCTTGACTAGTAAACATCATTCCAGTCAATAAAGTGGTTGTTACAACAAATAAGCGCTTTAATAACATCATTTTAAATTACTCTTTTTGTCTGAAATTATTTTTATCTTTCCCTTTTGCCTAACCTTATTTTGTGATCAATTGAGGTTTAGGTAAGGGTTCGGTTCTTTGATTGATTGTTGTCGGTGCGGTATTACCATCACCACAAGTTAGTAATAATGAAGATATAAACATGCCTTCAACTAATGTCGGGATATGAATTTTGCACTGCTCTTGTCCATTCCAACGCACACTCAACACATCGCCACTATTAATACCTGTCAGGTAGACATTCCCACCATCATTGACAATACCGAGCTCTCGGCCTTTATCGGTTGTGACACTGGCACCAAATGGTGGATAAGTTCCGTCTTGTAAACGAATAACAGCCATGGCTTTTTGTCCCGACACCACATCAAA
The DNA here is from genome assembly GCF_040139345.1 of Proteus sp. fly-1067. NCBI lineage: Bacteria > Pseudomonadati > Pseudomonadota > Gammaproteobacteria > Enterobacterales > Morganellaceae > Proteus > Proteus sp. fly-1067. The sequence continues at coordinate 105,401 of NZ_JBEEUL010000011.1, forward strand.
GTGACGGTAGCCTATTGCGCCTTCTGTTAGGGTGAGTTGTTGAATTGAACGTAATGCTTCAGTGTTATCTGGCATCTGATCAAGGTCGATACTGGCACTACTACGGTAATAATCATTGATATCAGGCAGTATGGCTTTACCAAAAGCATTGGTACGAGTAATAGCACCGATACTTTTCACTGGTACATCAGAAATACCATCTGTATCAATAAGTAAACGGGTACTACCTGTACGACTTGTACGGTGTAATGCCCCACCTTTTGGTGTCAATGTTGCCCCACCTTGCAGTGATAATGTGGCTGATGTGTATTCATCATTAATATGGCTCGCACTAGCAGTGATTAATGCCGCATCAGCGTAATGCATAAGATAGGCATCTGCAGATGGTTTACCGCTACTGCTTAAACCAGCACCAACACGATAGCTACTATTGTCATCAATACGATCGTAATAACTGACATTATGTGAATTACCGTGTTTGTTAATCACGGTGTTGTAGCTAATGGTTGCGCGATCGCTCCAAGGCATGCTGACATTCATATAAACGCCATTATCATTGGTGCCATTAAATTTATTGCGAAACGCCGATAGACTGAGGTTGATATTTTTAAAGCTACCAACATCCATCGTTTTGGCTAATGACAAGTTATAGTTATCATTATTAGGCTTATTCCAATAAGTCTGATGACTATAGTTTAAGTAGGCACTCAATCCCCATTCAGGGAACTGCTTACTAAACATAATGGTATAAAGCTCTTTATTGTTATCTTCTTCACCACCACGATAACGACGATCTAAATATTGGTTCATACTCATAAAATCACGTTCGGAGAATCGATAGCCTGCGAATGTCACTTGGCTATTTATTTCTTCAAAACGTTTTGAGTAACTTAAGCGATAAGAACCACCGTGATAGCGCTTGTTATCACTTGGAATTTTGGCCCAAGAATGTGTTGCATCAAAAGAGATAGCACCCAGTGCCATTAAGTCACGACCAATACCAGCAGAAACTGAGTTATAATCGCCCGAGACTAATGAACCACCATAAAGTGACCAACCGTTACTAATACCCCACGAGAATTCACCCATACCAAAAACAGGGCCTTCTGTATTACGGTTCATATCTGACGGTTTACCCGCAGATAATTTATATTGCACTCGGCCCGGACGTGTTAAATAAGGAATACTTGCAGTATCCATTTGGAATTCTTGAACAGATCCATCTTGTTCTTCAACACGTACATCTAATTTGCCACTCACTGCATCATTAATGTCTTGAATACGAAACGGCCCAGGAGCAACCTGAGTCTCATAGATCACACGGCCTTGTTGGCTAATCGTCACTTTCGCATTCGTTTTTGCCACACCCGTTACTTCAGGGGCATATCCCCTTAAGTTAGGCGGTAGCATATTGTCATCCGTAGACAAGTTAATCCCAGTAAAACGGAAGTTATCGAAAATGTCAGAGCGTGAATAAGTCTCCCCCATCACAAGGCGAGCCCCTAATTGGGTGATTGCTCTATAAAGATAAAGCTGGTTCCATTTCCAACTATTTTCAGTGCTATCAGGAAGACCCGTTGTATGCTGATAACTTGCTTGCCAATCAGCACGGAAGCGCCAAACACCCAAGTTTGCTCCCACGGTTCCTAAACCTGTAACTTGTTGACGTTGTTTTCCTTTAGCGGGATCTGTCACGTTAGCATTAACGTTATAGTCAAAAAGCACGCCTGAGATACCGTGATCCCAACGAGAAGGTGGATCCCAGTTTGGTGCTGAATATTCTAGATAAGCTTGAGGAATAGTCAGAATAAGATTGCCACTTCCCAGACTTGCATTTATTGTCATGCCGGGAATGGAAGACATATCAAGACAACTTCCATTATCTTGATATTTAACTTTTTCAGCCCATTCAGGTTTAAGGCCTATTTGATGGATCAACTCTGGAGGCAAGCAAGGTTCACTACCTTTAGGATCATTGGCAGGCACTACATAATTAATGTTATAAAGTTCAGGAAGTTCATTATTGTTAACACGAACAACAAACTCATATCGGCCGGGCATAATATAGCCCGCACGAGAGAAATCTGATAAGTCGATATTTTGTTTATCTTTTAGATCCAGAATATCGGCATTAAATTCAATATCACTATTTGCTAAAGCTGAACTTGAAATACTGGAAGCTCCAGTAAGAATTAAATAGATCAGTACAGCAACAGGCCGAATAGTATGTTGTTTTTTCTTTTTTTCCGTCCCTAAACCAACGGTTTTGAATGATCTCGCCATAAATTATCCAACCCGATCCATTTAATAGTATTCCAGCTTAAATCGCAGCGTTGTACGGTAATTCCCTGCTTTGGGTATTTCGTTATTTTTGACTATTCGCGCTTGATAAAGTAACGCCATTGATTTCGAATCAATACCAACAGGGGGCAATGGTTGCCCTGGAATAGCTTGTCTACCATAACGATCAGCTATCGCTAATGATGCACCCCTTGCTTCACCAGAAAGTGCAAAATTACCATTTTCGTTAGAAGGTCCTTCAAACGTTGCAATAAAACGAGGGTTGTCCGCTTCCTGACCTTTTTGTTCAATTAGCGTACATTCCGTTAATCTGATAGAAAAATACTCAATAGGTCCTTGCCCTTCAGTCACTAACATTGGAATAGAAACCGTTGTCAGTGGAATAACTTGTTCGCCACTTCCTGCTGCAATCGTGCAAGATGGTTCTAAAATCGATCCTGAAAGATTAAGTACCCCAAATCGCTGATGCATGTTTTTATCTTGTTTTACATCACTTGCTATTACCGATGTTGTCAGTAAACTGGCAATAAGGCATAGCCATAGTGGTGTCATCTTGCGATTCATATTTTTCTCCGTAAGAAAAAAATCGTTAAAAATAGACACAGGAAATAAAGCTCTGTACATCCATGTACAGAACTTATTTTTTCTTACTGATAAGTCAGTGCGAAAGTTGCAATTGCAGTGAAGTCACCAGGAACAGCGGCTTCTGCAGAAGAACCTTGTAGGTAAGCAGCAAAGTTCAGATCATTATTACCATCACGTAAGTTTTGAGCTGCACTTGGTGTACCTAATTTGATTTGTTTGCCACCCGCATCGGTGATAACAACAGCAGCATTTTTAGCGATACCTTCAATACCTAAAGAACCTGCTAAAATGTCTGCATCTTCTGAACCAGTGAAAGTTGTTTGAACTGTTTTATAAGTTTCAGTTGTACAATTTTCTAAAGAGATTTTGAAATCACGAGAATTACTACGACCACCATCTTTTAATGCAGCAGTAGAAATTTGACCTAATGGAACAGTTTGATTTTCTGTATCAGGAGTAATTGAGCAAGGAGCATCAATAATTGAACCAACAAATTTAACAGTACCGTGACCTTGATCAGCAGCAAATGCAGAACCCGCAGCAACAGATAAACCTAAGCCAAGAACTAACGCTAATTTATTTAATTTCATCTTTTTGTTTCCTAAAATATAAAGGACGAAGACATTAAAAATAATAAATTCATTAGGATTGAATTATTCCTAATTGAATGACTCATTATTGAGTTTTTTAATTTTGGTATACTTGTGCCCGTCCAAAACGAAATTAAATTTCGTTAGAAACAAAACAAAATACACCAAATTGTTTTGTTAAAAATTTTCATCTCGAAATCAAACGCATTTAGATAATACGGCTTTAAATAGCGAAAAAAGAGTTTATAATTCTAAGTGTAATTACTATAATTTGTGAAAAAAGTAAAAAAATTTATTTCTGGATTTTAAACAAAGTAACCAATCATATTTGCTTTTTGAAATAATGATAAATATCAATATGTTAAATAATCGATGATATGTGATTAATATTAAATTTGACTTAAGTGAGAAGCCAGAGAATAATAGTAAACAATTTGGTGTATTCTGTTTATTTCTCTAAAGATGACCGAATTCCTATCTATACTCACTTTTCACTTTGTCAATCAATCACTTTCATTTTCTAAAAATAAATAAACTTTCAATAAACTTGTTTAAAATTAACAAGTAAAAGTACAGCATAAAAAAAATACAACTCTTTATTGATGCATATTACTTGTTATAGTTATGTATCAATTGACTTTTGTTCCTTGTTATCTCATTGAAAAGGTTATGAAAATGAAGCAACGTAAGTTTCTTACACGTTTTGAGATCAACGCTATTTTGAAGCAAGCAAAAGAAGGACGGTACCCAGAAAGAGATTACTGTATGTTTTTAATGTGTTTTTTACATGGATTTCGTGTTAGTGAACTATGCAGGCTAACCTTAAGCGATATCGATTTGGAAAGTAGGATACTCTACGTCAGACGCTTGAAAGGGGGTTTATCAACAACACAACCAATTATAGAAGAGGAATATGATGCGTTAGTTAACTGGTTGAAAAAAAGGGAAACATGGAGAGAATCTGACTCAGAATGGGTCTTTTTATCCCAAAAAACAGGTCCAATCTCTCGTCAACAAGTATATGGATTACTTCGCCGTTTAGGTAAAGAAGCTAATGTATCTATAAGCCCTCATCCCCATATGTTACGCCATGCATGTGGCTATGCGCTTGCTGATTTAGGTAGAGATACGCGTTTAATTCAGGATTACTTGGGGCATCGGAATATTTCACATACTGTTATCTATACAGCAAGCAATTCAAAACGTTTTTTTCACATTTGGGACATAAGGAATTAACATTTAGTTTTTAATTAATATACTTACTGAGAATTAATACACTAAATAGAGTAGGCTATACTTTTTCAATAAGAATAAAGTTAATTTCAATCTAATTAAAAAATTTAGGAATAGTTTTATATTAAATAAATAATCACGATTACTGGTATTAATAATTTATTAATAATCGTTTTCTAGTAAAAGAATAATTTAATATCAAAGTTCTTTTTTTGATTATCTTTATTAGGAGGCTGTAAATTTAATATCAATCTTTATTTATAAAAAATATTAAACATTCTTTGTTTGATTTTTAATCAGAAAATAAGGATCTTATTTAAAGAAAATTTCTGTTCTTAAAATTTTTATTCATTTGCATTACATGCACACGCTGTCATATCTCACTATCCCCTACGTTACCGTTTGGGGATAGTTATGAATTATCTTAAAAAAAGTATGATTAACCTTTTACACACACCACCTGTCTTAGCGTATGAACAACTTCAACCAAAGATGATTGTGCCTTCATAACCGCATCAATATCCTTATAAGCCATTGGAATTTCGTCAATGACATCTTTATCTTTTCGACATTCAACATGTGCTGTAGCCCGGATCTGATCTTCAACACTAAAGGCTTTTTTAGCTGCTGTTCGACTCATTACACGCCCAGCACCATGGCTACATGAACAGAAACTTTCAGCATTTCCTTTTCCTCTTACAATAAAACTCTTAGCCCCCATTGAACCAGGGATGATCCCCATTTCACCATGTTGTGCTGAAACAGCTCCTTTTCGTGTTACCAGTACTTCCTCACCAAAATGCATTTCCTTTTGCACATAGTTATGGTGACAATTCACAGCTTGTTGCTGTGTCGTAAAAGGTTTAGTGATGTGCGTTGATAATGCGGCCAACACACGTTCCATCATGACTTCTCGGTTATGTCGTGCAAAATCCTGAGCCCATTCGACCGCTTCTATATAGTCATCATAGAAAAGCGTTCCTTCCTTTAAATACGCTAAGTTTTTATCCGGCAAATTAGCAATATGTTCTCTCATATCTTCTTGCGCCATTTGTATAAATAACGTACCGATAGCGTTACCCACACCTCGAGATCCACTATGCAACATTACCCAGACGTTATCTGATTCATCAAGACACAACTCAATAAAGTGGTTCCCTGTTCCTAATGTTCCAAGATGACGATAATTATTAGTATTTCGTAAACGTGGGTATTTATCAGTTAAAACCTTAAAACGCCCTTCAAGTTGTTGCCAATGTTGATCAACAAGTTTAGGTGGGTTCTTCCATGAACCACGATCATTCCCTGATTGATAACTCGTTCTTCCATGAGGAACGGCTTGTTCTATTGCTGTTCTTATCGCAAATAAATTATCGGGTAGATCATTTGCATGTAATGATGTTTTCACTGCAATCATTCCACAACCGATATCCACACCAACAGCCGCTGGAATAATCGCACCTTTGGTTGGGATAACACTACCTATTGTTGAACCTTTGCCTAAGTGAACATCCGGCATAACCGCCATATGTTTAAAGATAAAAGGCATCTTAGCGGTATTGATAAGTTGCTTTAGAGCATCGGCCTCAACTGGCACACCATTTGTCCACATTTTGATTTCAGCAGTTCCTGCTTCTTTTACTATTTGATGATCCAATATCATGCCTGTGCTCCTTTAATTTGTACTAACCCGTTTAATACTTGGTCTAAACCACCGTAAACGGAAATCTTATCAATACGTTCTGCAATACGTTCTACGGTTTCTAGCTCTTTTAATCGTAAGGCCACTGGATTGTTTTCCATCACTTTTGCCGTATTTAATAAAGAACGCGTTGCGGATGTCTCTTCTCTTCGGCGAATAACATTAGCCTGAGCTGATTTTTCTGCCTCAACGACTTGCGCTAAAATCGTTTTCATTTCACCGGGTAAAACAATATCTTTTACCCCCAATGAAGCCACTTCAATACCATATCCTTCGGTCACTTCACTGATTTTTTCACTGACTAAACTATCTATCAGGCTTTTATTTTCTAATAATTCATCTAATGTTCTTGTTCCTACGGCTTCACGTAACGCAAACTGTAACTCTTTATATAAGAACTCCAATGGTGAAGCCAGTTGCTGATATGCTAAAAGTACATCGCTATAACGCCAGTTAGCCGATAAATTAATACGCAGTGTCACCTTGTCTTTCGTTAGGATCTCCTGCCCACTAACATCCAGTGTTTGTAAACGCATATCGACTACTTCAACATCTACTTTATGCTGATAACGCCAATATCCTTTTAATCCCGGAGGCAACAATGCTTGTGTTTCCCCATTGATCCGAATAACACCAGCATGCCAAGCAGGAATATCCACAGTAAGAACCCCTTCACTTCCCTTTATGACTTGATTTCGTAATTTAGGGTGCTGGAGTTTTTTCATCAAGATTGAAGATACTTCAAGTTCATCGATAGATACTATTTCTAAAGAGCGGTCGGAATAACGCCAATATAAACGTCGCGTTCCTGGTGCTAAGATCTCTTTTAAAGAGCCGTTTTCATATAAAAGACCGATCTCCTCATCCGATAACACAATATCAAAACCATACTCAGTCACCCATTGAGGATAGTATTGACGTAAAAATTCAGCTTTCTCGCTTTCTAATGCCCCACCATTTAAAGGGAAAATATCTGCACTGAGCTGATGCCCAAAATCAAAAAACTTATGTTCACCTGCTGTTAGCACATCAATGTACTCATCTTTTTTCTTTAAAAGTGCTAACTGTCCCTGTTTTACCACAATTGTTGTTTTTATCATTTTTCGTTCCTTCTTCTTTTATTCTTCTTTATATAGTGCAATTTATCGTGACTTACTTTTCCACGGGCAAGCTTTGCGAAACTGAAAGGAAAACAAGAGAGGAACAATGCTTTGTTTGTCTCTTCTTCGGCTATCAATCCAGCTCAGTTGCTGGTGGACAAGCAAGGTGACGGTACAGCTGTCACAACGATTTTTTATAGTTAATTTTACATTTGGATTTGTAATGGTTTTGGTGTCAGGAATCGAACCTGAAAATAACCCTCTTCACCTACAGAGTCTCGATGTAGAGGAACACATTTAGATAACACCACAGAGTGTTCCTCATGTGCCTACCAGATTTAAAATCTGCTCAAGACAGTAATAACATTGCCAATATCGTGCCAAGTTTTCAAAAACCACCAAAAATATTTTTAATTCATTGTTTATATTAACAAAAATATTCTTAATACGATCTTTAGATATTTATCTATTAAATTAAAACAACAGAATCCTATCTTTTTATCTATATATTTATAAAAATAGATAAAAAATAAGTAGGGATAACTTAATGAAACGCAAAGTAGTGATTGGTGTTTTAGGCACAACATTAGATAAAAGAGGTAAAAGCCATAAAAGGTGGAACTCATGGCGCCCAACAATTTCCATTTGTCATCAAAAGGATTTTCCTGTTAGCCGATTAGTGATGATCCACCAGCCTAATGACTCAATGCTAGCATCTAAAATCACAGAAGATATCCATACTGTCTCACCTGATACAGAGGTGTGGCCATATGAAATTGATATTTGTGATCCATGGGATCTTGAAGAGGTTTACAGCCATTTTCTTGATTTTGCAGTAAATTATCCATTTGATACTGAAAATGAAGAATATTATGTGCATATCACAACAGGAACACATATTGCTCAAATTTGTTGGTTTTTACTGACAGAAGCACATTATTTACCTGCAAAACTATTACAAACCTCACCCACTTCTAAAATAGAAAATAAAGATGGTGCTAAAACCATACAATCAGCAACGGGCAGTTATGCCATTATTGACCTTGATTTAAGCCGTTATACAAAATTAACGAGCCGATTTGAGCACTACCATAATGAGTCGCTCTCTTTTTTAAAATCAGGGATCGCCACACGAAATGAACGTTTCAATACCTTAATTGCTCAAATTGAACGAGTCGCATTGCGCTCTTTTGCCCCTATTCTATTAACTGGCCCCACAGGTGCAGGAAAATCATTTCTTGCTCAACGTATTTATGAATTACGACAATCACGCCATTTTGTAAAAGGGCGTTTTATCGCAGTTAACTGCGCTACTTTGCGCGGTGACAACGCCATGTCCACTTTATTTGGACATGTAAAAGGTGCATTTACAGGTGCATTGCAAGCTAGGCAAGGGTTATTAAGAGAAGCCGATAAAGGAATTTTATTTCTTGATGAAATTGCAGAATTAGGGCTTGATGAGCAAGCGATGCTACTTAAAGCAATAGAAGAAAAATCTTTTTATCCGTATGGCTCAGATACTGAAGTACAAAGCGATTTTCAGTTGATAGCAGGTACACATCGAGATATGGATAAACAAATTGCAAAGGGGCTTTTTCGTGAAGATCTCTATGCAAGGATTAATATGTGGTCTTTTTCATTACCGGGATTAGTCGATCGCAAAGAGGATATTGAACCCAATATTGACTATGAGCTGCATCACTTTGCAACACTCTATCAAAAAGTGATCCGCTTTAATTCAGATGCAAAATCTCACTACATTCGGTTCGCCACATCTGAGCAGGCATTATGGCGTGGTAATTTTCGTGAACTTAGTGCTAGTATAACGCGAATGGCAACACTTGCTGAAAATGGTCGCATCACTCTAGCACTTGTTGAGGAAGAAATTAGCCGTTTAAAACAAAGCTGGGGAATAACCTCTTCTTCTTTATTGAAAGATCTGGATATCGATCTTTTCGATCTCAGCCAACTGAATACGGTTATCAAAACTTGTCAGCAATCATCAACTCTCTCAGAAGCTGGTAGAAAACTTTTCGCAGTATCAAGGCAAAATAAAAAACAGCCCAACGATGCCGATCGTCTACGCAAATACCTTGCGAAATTTGGCTTAAGCTGGGAACGAATTCAACATGGAGAATAATATTTCATTATGGAGCTCATTTTTTTAGGTACTAATGCAGGTGTTCCGTCTAAAGATCGGAACGTCACAAGTATGGTGCTTGATTTACAAAATAAACAAAAAAGTATGTGGATGTTTGATTGTGGTGAAGCCACACAGCATCAGATACTACATACTCGCGTGAAATTACCACGTTTAAATAAAATTTTTATTACCCATTTACATGGTGACCACATTTTTGGTTTACCGGGACTACTTTGTAGTCGTTCAATGGGAGGGACTGAGGCAGGATTAACAGTATATGGCCCCACTGGCATCAAAGATTTTATAGAAACATCGCTGACATTAAGTCACTCCTATTTAACTTACCCGATTAATATTGTTGAAATTGACGCAGCTGGTTTTCTGTTTGAAGAAGAAGGAATGAAAGTCAGTTGTGAAGCACTTTCTCATCCAGTACCTTGTTTTGGCTATCGCTTAGAAGAAGAAAATAGCCATGGTAAACTTGATGCCCTGAAGCTAAAAACTGAAAATATTCCGACGGGTCCTTGGTTACAAGAGTTAAAACAAGGCAAAACTATCACATTGCCCGATGGAAGAGTCATTAATGGTCAAGAGTATATCGGCCCTGAAATAAAAGGACGCTGTATTGCTATTTTCGGTGATACACAGCCCACACCAGATGCATTAAAACTGGCTAATAACGCAGATGTTATTGTACATGAAGCGACGTTTAAACATGAAATGGCAGAACAAGCAAATAGTCGCGGGCATTCAACGACAGTACAAGCTGCAACATTAGCAAAAGACGCTAATGTCAAAAAGTTGATTATTACCCATATTAGTAGTCGCTATTTACCAGAAGACTGTGTTGAATTACTCAATGAATGCCAACACGTTTTTAGTCATACTGAAATTGCGGCGGATTTTGCCGTGTTTAAGTTATAGTTCTACTACTAGAAAGTAACAATAGCGACATTATGTCGCCATTGTTACTCTACAGCATTCACCCAATCATCGATTTGTATTTTAGTTAATTATTCTGCAATGATGCGGTACGCTTTATCTTGCCATCTTGCAAAATAAAGTTCACTTTTCCATCCCAAAACTCAGCTAAAAAAACATCTTCAGGCTTATCAATATGCTGGTTTTTCATTTCTTCTTGCAACCATGCTTCATCTTTTTCTATTTGTACTAATTCTGAAGTACGGATAACGCCGTCTTTCATCACAATCAAGGACGGCATTTTAGCGCCATCACACACTACTGTAATTTGTCCATCAGGCTCAATTTGTGCGTAGTTAACTTCTTGAAACGAATGGATACCTTGAGCATGAAGACGTGAAGTAATATTAAGAATGTCTATTTTATTCTTCTTCTCCATGATGTTTTCCATAATAAACTCACCCTTTTTTATGATAGGGATCGGATTTCCAATGGTAACCGCACGAAAAAAATTGAATCGTTTGCTGATATAGTTGAGCAAAGAGATAAAACAAACACCGATTAAAAAGACAATAATATATTGGTAAAGAGGAATAGCATCAGTATAAATCACGCCTCCCATGATACCCCCAAGAACAAAATTACCAATAAAATCAATGGGAGTTAATTGAGAAAGTTGTGTTTTTCCTGATAAATTCATATGGGCTAATATGATAGTAAAACCAATAATAAATTTGATAATAACCAGAAAGTAATATTCCATTTGCATCTCACATTTCCAATAATATTTGCCCTCATTATTATAAAGCAGAAAACGCTATCCTGATAAAAATTAAAATTATTTTTCATGGGATTTGACTAAGAACAAACACTTAATATACTTAGGTTAGTTGATTTTAAGACTCACACTATACTTATTACGATAGTTTATCTGTAATCTCTTACTATCAGCGTAATAGCTTCTCGCCTTTTTACTACTTACGCGGGATATCACTGAATTGTTTTTGAACACACATTTTGGAGAAAAAAATGAATAAAAAACTACTTACTTCATTGGTTCTAGCGGGTCTTGTTACTATCACTGCAGGTTGTGATGATTCATCTAAAAAAGTCGATGATAGTATTGATAAGGCAAAAGAAACTGCAACTCAAGTAACTGAGACAGCACAAGATAAAGCTAACGAACTGACAGAACAGGCTAAAGATAAAGCTGCTGACGTAAAAGAAGATGCAGCAGCAAAAGCAGATGAATTAACACAACAAGCTCAAGAGCTAAAAGATAAAGCAGAGCAAAAAGCCGCAGAATTAAAAACACAAGCTGATGAAAAAACAGATACGCTAAAAGAAAACATCTCACAAAAAACTGATGAGTTAAAAGATGCGAGTGCAACAAAAGCAGAAGAGATTAAGCAAAGTCTAGAGGCTGAAAGCAATAAACTCTCTGAAAAAGCGGCAGAGTTAAAACAAGATGCCAGTAAAACAGCTGATAACCTGATGCAAGAAGCTGACACAAAAGTTGATCAGCTAAAAGGCGATGCTTCAAAAACAAGTGGTGATATAAAGCAACAAGCTCAAGAGACTGAAAATAAAGCACTTGATAAAGCGGATCAATTGACTGATCAAGCAAAACAAAAAATTGATGATTTAAAAGCTGAGAACAAATAATCTGATTTCAGAATTTTTGATGAATCAAAAGCCAGTGAAAATACACTGGCTTTTTTTGTACAAAAAAAAGACAAGGGTTGATCGATTAAGCAAAAAATGTAACCATGTTCTCCTTTTTTCAACAGGAGAAACCTATTAAAGAATGAAAGCACTTATATCACAATAATGGCAATCAATTGATTTAATGCTCTTTTTCTCCATTTTACGGAAAAAATAATTTACTTCCGTTCTTTTATAAAACATCACTCTGACTTGATGTTTTATTCAAATTTTCTTACGAACTTTTCTTTTCTGGTTATAAATAACAATCAGAAAGTTGATAGCGAAAAGTCTCTTTCTAGGAAAATAACAAATAATAGGTTAACTATGAGTCAACAAAACGATATTACCCCTCAAAAAATTAGGATGAAAATTAATCCTCCCGTTTTTTATACCTCAGCGCTATTAATTCTATTAGTCGTTGGCTTCTCTGCATTATTTCCAGAGTTGGCTAATGATAAATTAGGTCATCTTCAGGAAAACCTCTTCACGAATGCAAGTTGGTTCTACATTCTAGCCGTAGCATTGGTTTTGCTGAGTGTGACTTATTTAGGACTTTCCCGTTTTGGTCAAATAAAACTGGGGCCTGATCATGCTCGTCCTCACTTTAGCTATTTTGCATGGTTTGCCATGCTCTTTTCTGCTGGTATGGGGATCGGATTAATGTTCTTTGGTGTTGCAGAACCTGTTATGCATTATTTAATGCCTCCTACAGGTGAAGCGCAAACCATTGAAGCAGCTAAAGAAGCAATGCGATTAACTTTTTTCCATTGGGGATTACACGCTTGGGCAATTTATGCCATTGTTGCGCTAATTTTAGCTTTCTTCTCTTATCGTCATGGTTTGCCATTAACGCTACGTTCAGCACTCTATCCCATCATTGGTGATCGTATACATGGTCCTATTGGTCATGCCGTCGATATTTTTGCTGTTATGGGAACAGTTTTTGGTGTTGCAACCTCTCTGGGTTTCGGTGTTTTACAAGTTAATGCCGGTTTAAATCACCTTTTTAATGTTCCTATTAATCCAACCGTTCAAGTTGTTTTAATTGTTGTAATAACAGGTCTTGCAACTATTTCAGTTGTTTCTGGATTAGAAAAAGGTATCCGCTTTTTATCCGAACTTAACTTAGGTTTAGCCGTTATCCTTCTTTTATTGGTGATCATTCTCGGTCCAACAGTATTGATATTAAAATCATTTGTTGAGAATACGGGAGGATATCTATCCGAAATTGTGAGTAAAACCTTTAATCTTTATGCATATGAACCCAAATCGAGTGATTGGTTAGGGGGATGGACTCTGCTTTATTGGGGTTGGTGGTTATCATGGTCTCCGTTTGTGGGTATGTTTATCGCTCGTATTTCTCGTGGCCGTACTATCCGTGAATTCGTTGTGGGTGTTCTGTTTGTTCCTGCTGGCTTTACCTTACTTTGGATGACTGTTTTTGGTAATACCGCTATTCATTTAATCAAAGATAAAGGTGCAGAAGCCCTCGCCAATATCGTACAACAAGATGTTTCACTGGCTTTATTTGAGTTCTTAAATTATTTCCCATTCTCGTCTGTTTTATCTTTCTTTGCGATGCTGATGGTCATTGTCTTCTTTGTGACCTCAGCAGACTCGGGTGCTATGGTTGTTGATACTTTGGCTTCAGGTGGCGATAGTGAAACACCTGTATGGCAACGTATTTTCTGGGCAGGATTAATGGGTATTTCTGCAATCACTTTATTATTAGCCGGTGGTTTAACAGCGCTACAAACAGTGACTATTGCAAGTGCACTTCCTTTCTCAATCGTATTACTTGCTTCTATTTATGGATTGATAAAAGCATTGCGAGTGGATGTATATAAACGTGATAGCCAACAGTTAACTACGATTGCGCCACCAGCAAGCCGTAATCCAATTCCTTGGCAACGCCGTTTAAGAAATATCGCTTATTTTCCAAAACGTTCCCATGTAAAACGTTTTATGGATGAAGTTATTCAACCTTCAATGGAAATGGTCTCTGCTGAATTAAGCAAACAAGCAACTCAATGCTATATCCATAATGAAGAAGATGATCGCATTGGCTTCGAAGTCGATTTAGGTGATGACATGAATTTCTTCTATGAAGTTCGTCTGCGTTTTTATACTCAACCCGCCTTTGCTTTAGCTGGGTTAAGTGATGAAGAAAAAGACGAAGAACATAAATATTATCGTGCTGAAATTCATTTAAAAGAAGGTGGGCAAGACTACGATGTAATGGGTTGGACGAAAGAACAAATCATTCATGATATTCTTGATCAATATGAAAAACACATCCACTTCTTACATGTATTGGGTAAACAGTAATATTATCTAAGTCATAACAAACAAAAAGGAGATGCCCTTGCATCTCCTTTTTTATTATCAAAATAAATTATTTCTCTGATTGTTCGGTATCATCTGGATTTAACGCAATCAGTTCTTTTAATAACCCAGATAAGCGTTGTAATTTCTCGGTCGAAAATTTTTGCTCAAGTAATTGATAACCTTCTTCAATTTTAGGCTGAATTTTATCGTATAAATTTTGACCATTTATAGAAAGCGAAACAAAAAGCTTTCGCTGGTCACTGACAGGTTTTAATCGACAAATTAGCTCGTCTCTTTCCATTCTAATAAGAATACCCGTTAAACTTGGTCGAAGAATACACGATTTTTGTGCTAGTTCGTGAAAATCAATAGAACGCTTATCCGCAAGCACTCGAATAATCCGCCATTGTTGTTCTGTCAGATTATGCTCTTTAAGAACAGGTCGAAAAAAACCCATCGCAGATTCCCGAGCTTGCAATAGTGCGATAGTTAATGATTCATGCATAATCAAGAAGCTCTTTATATGGTGTTATAGGTGAATGGACGAAAAATCACTCAATATAGACAGTGAAAAAGTACCGCTGTTTATGGTTTATAAAATGACTATATTCTAAGAATAGACTATTTGTTACAATTATTCATATTAACAAATAAATAAAGTTGACTCAATTTTTGCAATTTTATTCTCTTTGTGCAATTTATCACCCTTTACTTTTATTTGTTTTAACACCACTTTTCACAACCATTTGCCCTATATGCAATTATTATGAGTTTGCAATTTGTGTTATCCCCCTATCTATTGAAAAAAGTCGCCTAATTTGCCTATTGCCTTAGCTATAAATTAGGAATAATGATCGTAGCGATAAGGTTGTCTCACATTTTTTTGAGATAAAGTTAACAAGTTGTAACAAAGAAAGATTGCTATCTTTGTTTATGCGCGGTAGCGTTACGCCTTTAAATTCGTGCGACGAAGAAACCGGCAAGTTCATAACAACTTTGTTAAGCGGAGTCGTTAAACCATATTTTAACGACCTTAATTAATCATTATTTTAAGTGAAGACGCCCACAGACGAGAAGTCTGGCAGTAGGAGTAAAAAATGTCTGAGGAAAAACAGGCTAACCCACTTTTTCGGGATGCAATGGCAAGCTTAGGTGCGGCAGTTAATATCGTTGCAACAAATGGCGATGCTGGATGTTGTGGCTTAACCGCAACAGCGGTATGTTCAGTCACTGATAATCCACCAACCGTGATGGTTTGCATCAACAGTAAAAGCCAAATGAATACAACTTTTCAAGAAAATGGAAAATTAAGTATCAATATCTTGAATCATGAGCAGGAAGAAATGGCCTGTCATTTTGCCGGAATGACAGGGCTTGCGATGGCAGATCGCTTTACCCAACCAGGTTGGCAAAATGGGCAACTACAACAACCGATATTAACAAATGCACTAGCCTGCTTAGAAGGCGATATTTATGATGTTCGCCAAGTTGGCACGCATTTTGTTTATATGGCTGAAATTAAAAATATTGCTGTACGTGAAGATGGTGATGGACTTATTTATTTTAAACGCCGTTTCCATTCTGTTAAAAATGAATTGGTACCTATCTCCATTTAAACTTCGACTATTTCTGACTCAAGATAAAAACGCGCTTTCAATAAGGGCGTTTTTTATTATTAATAATATCTTTATAAATCCAAATATTTATCCAAAATAAATGAATACTTATTTATTCAAATAACCATTCCTAATTTTTAGGTCTTTATTAAACTTTTATTAACATCTGTTTGTTATAAAAGAATATCTTTAAATTATAATGAAAAATTTCTTTCTATAATCAATCAGTCACATCATAAAAAACTTTTTCTTTTCATTTTCACCATGCATCTTTATTTATTCTAATTAGATTAAAATACAAACAAAAAATAATCTTATCGGCGAATTTTTATACCAAGAACCAATTAAATTGCTTTATTTTAAAATAAACTAATGAATATTTTTTTCAATCTGGTATTAATCTTCCTTACAGTGTGATCAACCTTTGAGAAGTCATTCCATCAATATATTAGTCTACTCGACTTGCTGATTACCTTCTTAAATTTGCAAACATCACTCTAAATACGGCAGATAATGTTATCGTCATGTAACATATCTCATAAGTTTGAGTAAATAACATCGTTGTTGAAAATAAATAATAATTAGGGGCATTACAGATATGGATAAACCCGCTCAAGTCGGTTTATTACAACAGCCTAAACCATTCTTTATGATTTTCTTTGTAGAATTATGGGAACGTTTCGGTTACTACGGCGTACAAGGTATTCTTGCCGTTTATTTTGTTAGTAAACTCGGATTCTCTCAAGAACAGGCTTTTATTACTTTTGGTGCATTTTCTGCACTGGTTTATGGGCTGATTTCTATTGGTGGTTATGTTGGTGATCACTTATTAGGAACAAAACGAACTATTGTTTTAGGTGCTATTGTCTTGGCTATCGGTTATTTCATGACTGGTATGTCAATTATGTATCCTAATTTAATTTTCTATGCATTAGGAACTATCGCTGTAGGTAACGGTTTATTTAAAGCGAATCCTGCAAGCTTATTAGCAAAGTGCTATCCACCTAAAGATCCCCGTCTTGATGGCGCATTTACGCTATTTTATATGTCGATAAATGTTGGCTCATTAATTTCTTTATCTGTTGCGCCAGTACTTGCCGATCATTATGGATATGGGCTGACTTATAATATTTGTGGTATTGGCTTAATTATCGCCTTATTGGTTTATTTCTTCTGTCGTAAGATGGTAGCAAATATTGGTTCTGAACCAGACCATTTACCAATGAATTACAACAAGCTGCTATTAGTCATTGCCGGATCTGTCGCAATGGTATTTGCTTGTGCATGGTTACTGCACAACGTAATGATTGCGAATATTGTTTTAGTCAGCTTGTCTATTATTGTTGTCTTCATTTATTTCCGTGAAGCGTTTAAACAAAAAGACCGTGTTGCACGTAATAAAATGTATGTTGCTTTTGTTCTGATGTTAGAAGCTGTTATTTTCTACATTCTTTATGCACAAATGCCAACCTCATTAAACTTCTTTGCTATTCACAACGTTCATCATAATTTATTGGGTTTTGAGATCCACCCTGTAAGCTTCCAAGCTTTAAACCCATTCTGGATTATTATTGCTAGCCCAATCTTAGCCATCGTGTATAGCCGTTTAGGCGCGAAAGGCAAAGACTTCTCAATGCCAGCGAAGTTTACCGCCGGTATGCTTCTGTGCTCGTTAGGATTCCTTACAGCCGCCGCATCGGGTATGTGGTTTGCAGATGCTCAAGGCTTAACATCACCTTGGTTTATCGTTCTGGTTTATTTATTCCAGAGTTTAGGTGAGCTAATGATCAGTGCATTAGGTTTGGCCATGGTTGCGGCTTTCGTACCGCAATATATGATGGGCTTTATTTTAGGTATGTGGTTCTTAACTCAAGCAACAGCCTATTTGTTAGGTGGTTACGTTGCAACTTTTACAGCAGCACCAGAAGGTATTACAGATCCACTACAGACTTTACCTATTTATACCGATGTGTTTGGTAAAATTGGTATAGTGACCTTAATTGTAGGTCTGGTTATGTGGGCAACAGTGCCTCTACTTAACCGAATGATGAAAGAAGAAAGCAAAGACGTTAAAGCGGTTTAATTCTCTTTCCATTTTGTTGTTTTATTTAAAGCGCCTATCAATAGGCGCTTTTATTTTAGGAAAAAAACGGAAATACATTTTTAATGTCATTGTCTTTTTCTGCTTTACGAAATGCGCCATTTTCTTAATTTTATCTTTATCATCCCCATTCTCTTTTATCTTCTTTTAATCTGTTTTATAACGATTACTCTTAATAGAAAACAGCTAAGAACCTATATTGTTTTATATTTACCATTAACAGCACTCATGTTGGAAAGAGGAGTAGTTTAATGAACGATAAAAATAAATTGTCAGCAGCATTACTGGCTATTTTTTTAGGTGGACTAGGAATACATAAATTTTATCTTCGCAAAGTCGGTATGGGGATTTTATATCTAGTTTTTTGTTGGACGGGGATCCCCGCTATCATTGGCTTTATTGAAGGTATCTATTATTTGTGTATTTCAGACCAAACCTTTAATGCTAAATATAATCGAGACTAAAATTGTCCTGCTTTCTTTGACTAGATACAAAAAAACCCGCTCAATAAGCGGGTTTATGTCATCTTGAAGAATTAATCAATTAAAGAACATCAACTGCATTCAATTCTTTAAATGCTTGCTCTAAACGAACAACCATTGATGATTGTGCTTGACGTAACCAGTTACGTGGGTCGTAGTATTTCTTGTTAGGTTTATCAGCACCTTCTGGGTTACCTAGCTGACCTTGCAGATAGCCTTCGTTCTTTTTATAGAATTGTAAGATACCATCCCAAGTTGCCCACTGAGTATCAGTATCGATATTCATTTTGATAACACCATAGCCAACAGCTTCTTTGATTTCTTCAGCAGAAGAACCTGAGCCGCCATGGAAAACGAAATCTAGGCTATTGTGTGGCAGATTGAATTTCTCTGATACGTAGTCTTGTGAATTGCGCAGAATTTTTGGCGTTAATTGAACGTTACCTGGTTTATAAACACCATGAACGTTACCGAAAGAGGCTGCGATAGTGAAACGAGGGCTTACCGCGCTCAGTTTTTCATATGCGTAAGCAACATCTTCTGGTTGAGTATACAGAGCAGAACTGTCCATGCCTGTATTATCAACACCGTCTTCTTCACCACCAGTACAGCCTAATTCGATTTCTAAAGTCATATCGATTTTAGCCATACGCGCTAAATATTTAGCACAGATTTCGATGTTTTCTTCTAATGACTCTTCTGATAAGTCAATCATGTGAGAAGAGAACAGTGGTTTACCTGTTTTAGCGTAATGTTTTTCACCTGCATCTAGCAGGCCATCAATCCATGGCAATAATTTTTTTGCACAGTGGTCAGTGTGCAGAATAACAGGAACACCGTAGTATTCAGCCATTTGATGCACATGGTGAGCACCAGAAATTGCACCTAAAATAGCGGCTTGTTGAGGTACATCAGATTTAAGACCTTTACCTGCGATAAATGCAGCACCACCGTTAGAGAACTGTACAATAACAGGAGAACGAACTTTCGCAGCAGCTTCTAACACAGCATTGATTGAGTCAGTACCTACACAGTTAACCGCTGGCAGAGCAAATTTGTTTTCTTTTGCTACTGCAAATACTTTTTGTACATCATCACCCGTGATGACACCCGGTTTCACGAAATCAAAAACTTTAGACATGTAATAAGATCCTATATTTGGAACAGGTAGAAAATAACTTTCTACCTGTATGAGCTGACTTAATTACTGTTTAGCGCGTTCTTCTAACATTGCAACAGCAGGAAGTTTTTTGCCTTCAACGAATTCTAAGAAAGCACCACCACCGGTTGAAATGTAAGAGATTTTGTCTGCGATATCAAATAAATCAATAGCTGCCAGCGTATCACCACCACCTGCGATAGAGAATGCTTCGCTATCTGCAATCGCTTTAGCAATGATTTCTGTACCTTTACGGAAGTTAGGGAATTCAAATACACCTACTGGACCATTCCACAGGATAGTTTTCGCATTTTTCAGGATTTCAGCTAAACGTTCAGCTGTCACATCACCGATATCTAGCACTTGTTCATCGTCTTTGATGTCACTTGCTGATTTTAAAACAGCGTCTGCTGTTTCTGAGAATTCAGTTGCAACACGAACATCAGTTGGTACTGGAATATCGCATTTTTCCATCAGTTTTTTAGCGTCATCTACTAAGTCTGCTTCATATAAAGAACGACCTACTGGGTGACCTTCTGCTGCGATAAAGGTATTTGCAATACCACCACCAACGATTAATTGGTCAGCGATTTTTGATAAGGAATCTAATACAGTCAGTTTAGTTGAAACTTTAGAACCACCAACAATTGCAACCATTGGGCGCGCTGGTTTATCTAATGCTTTACCTAATGCTTCAAGCTCTGCTGATAACAGAGGGCCAGCACAAGCAACTTGTGCAAATTTAGCAACACCATGAGTTGATGCTTGAGCACGGTGAGCAGTACCGAATGCATCCATTACGAACACATCACATAATGCAGCATATTGTTTAGACAGTGTTTCGTCGTCTTTCTTTTCGCCTTTGTTAAAACGAACGTTTTCAAGAACCACTAATTCACCGGCATTAACTTCAACACCGTTTAAATAGTCTTTAGCAAGACTTACAGGTGCAGTTAATTTGTCTTTCAGATAGTCAACAACTGGTTTTAAAGAGAACTCTTCGTTGTACTCACCTTCGGTAGGGCGACCTAAGTGAGAAGTTACCATCACTTTAGCGCCTTGTTTTAACGCGGCTTCAATTGTTGGTAAAGAAGCACGAATACGCGCATCTGAAGTCACTTTACCATCTTTTACTGGAACGTTCAGGTCAGCACGGATAAGAACTCGTTTACCCGCTAGGTCTAAATCGGTCATCTTAATTACAGACATGATGAATCCTCTCATTGATTCTCTAAAATTTAGTAATCTTCTGTTCAGTGTGTTGTATTTTACGCGACACCGTCATTAAAACATGATTATTTAAAACCAGTTGTAGCCATTGCTAACGTTGTATCAAGCATCCGATTAGCAAAGCCCCATTCATTATCACACCAGACTAACGTCTTGATCAGGTGTTGCCCACTGACTCTTGTTTGAGTGCCGTCAACGATAGCACTATGAGGGTCGTGGTTAAAATCAGTTGAGACTAATGGCAATTCTGTGTAATCCACTATACCACGAAATGCGCCAGTTGCTGATTTTTGAATTAACCGATTGACATCTAACACATTTACAGCGGTTTTTACAGTGACACTTAAATCAATTGCCGTCACATTAATTGTAGGAACTCGTACAGAAATTGCCTCAAAATGATCCTTAAATTTTGGGAAAATTCGAGTAATTCCTGCGGCCAATTTCGTATCAACAGGAATGATAGATTGTCCTGCGGCACGAGTACGGCGTAAATCCTTATGATATGCATCAATCACGGGTTGATCGTTCATGGCTGCATGGATTGTAGTTACTGTTCCTGATTCTATATTAAACGCATCATCCATCATTTTAATGATGGGAATAATGCAATTTGTTGTACAAGATGCGTTTGAAACAATGCGGTGTTCTTTTTTAAGTTCATGTTGATTAACACCAAAAACCACTGTTGCATCTAAATCTGTTGTTCCCGGATGAGAAAAGAGCACCTTTTTGGCACCTTGTGCAATATGAGCTTCGCCATCAGCACGAGAGCCATAAGCACCACTACAATCAAGCACAACATCAATACCAAGCTCACCCCAAGGTAAATCAGTAATATCAGCATGATGAAAAAGACGAATACTATCATCACCTACTTGCAATAAATCATTATTAATTCGTACATCCCAAGCAAAACGTCCGTGACTGGAGTCATACTTGAGAAGATGCCCAATACCTTGTGCATCAGCCAATTCATTTATTGCAACAACCGTTATTTCAGCCCGTTTGCCTGATTCATAAAGCGCTCTTAACACATTACGCCCTATTCGACCAAAACCGTTAATAGCGACTCTGATTGTCATGTGACTTCCTTGATAACTTGTGATTTGCAACCGCTTAGAATAATAGAGCAAGATACTAATCAACAACGATAAATCAAGTAAATCTAGAAATTGTGCAGTCACCGACATTTTAGCATTAACTGAAACGGTTCAGCTTATTGGTAATCAGATTACGAGAAATGAGAGAAGATCGCAATAGTAAACAAAGATGGAAGGATAAAAAAAGAGCACATCTGAGAAATTCTTCCCAAAAATGTGCTCTTGTTAACACTTATTGATTATTTAAGTAAAGATTTTGCCTGTGTGACCACATTTTCAACAGTAAAACCAAACTCTTCAAATAATTCGTTTGCAGGTGCAGACTCACCGAAGCTATGCATACCTACAATCGCACCATCTAAACCAACATATTTGAACCAGTAGTCAGCAATACCTGCTTCGATAGCAACACGAGCTTTCACTGATGCTGGTAATACTGCTTCACGATAATCTGCATCTTGTTTATCAAATGCATCTGTTGCTGGCATAGAAACAACACGTACTTTACGGCCTTCAGCAGTCAGTTGATCATAAGCGCTAACCGCTAATTCAACTTCAGAACCTGTAGCAATAAAGATTAATTCAGGCGTACCAGTACAATCCTTCAGGATATAACCACCCTTCTCGATATTTGCCAGTTGCTCTGGAGTACGTGGTTGTTGTGCAAGATTTTGACGAGAGAAAATCAGCGCTGTTGGGCCATCTTTACGATCAATCGCATATTTCCATGCAACTGCTGATTCAACTTGGTCACATGGACGCCATGTGCTTACGTTTGGAGTAACACGCAGGCTTGCCATTTGCTCAACTGGTTGGTGAGTTGGACCATCTTCACCCAGACCAATAGAGTCATGAGTGTAAACAAAGATACTGCGGATCTTCATCAGTGCAGCCATACGCACTGCATTACGCGCATATTCCATAAACATCAAGAAGGTTGCACCGTAAGGGACGAAACCGCCGTGTAATGCAATACCATTCATGATTGCAGACATACCGAATTCACGTACACCGTAATGGATGTAATTACCCGCATTGTCTTCATTCAGCGCTTTAGAACCAGACCACATAGTCAGGTTACTTGGTGCTAAGTCCGCAGAACCACCCATGAATTCAGGTAATACTTTACCGAATGCTTCTAATGCATTTTGAGATGCTTTACGGCTTGCAATACTTGAAGGGTTTTGTTGCAGATTTTCAATAAATGCTTTGGAATCTTTTTCCCAGTTTGCTGGTAATTCACCAGAAACACGACGTTTGAATTCAGCCGCTAATTCAGGGAACTGTGCTGCGTATGCAGCAAATTTAGCATCCCATGCAGCTTCTTTTGCTTTACCCGCTTCTTTCGCATCCCACTCTTTATAGATTTCTTGTGGAATTTCGAATGCGCCATATTCCCAACCTAACGCTTTACGTGTTTCAGCGATTTCTGCATCACCTAATGGAGAACCATGAGAATCTGCAGTACCTGCTTTATGCGGAGAACCAAAACCGATAGTGGTTTTACAAATCAACAGTGATGGTTTGTCTGTAATTTGTTTTGCTGTTTCGATAGCGGCTTTAATGCTTGCTGCGTCGTGACCATCGATACCACTGATAACATGCCAGCCATAAGCGTCAAAACGTTCTGCTGTATTGTCAGTAAACCAACCATGCACTTGACCATCAATAGAAATGCCATTGTCATCATAAAATGCAATCAGTTTGCCTAACTGTAGTGTTCCAGCTAAAGAACACACTTCGTGAGAGATACCTTCCATCATACAACCATCCCCCATAAAGGCGTAGGTGTAGTGGTCAACGATGTCATGACCAGGACGGTTAAATTGAGCCGCTAATGTACGTTCTGCAATAGCAAAACCCACTGCGTTAGCAATACCTTGACCTAAAGGACCCGTTGTTGTTTCAACACCTGGGGTATAACCATATTCTGGGTGACCCGGTGTTTTAGAATGCAATTGACGGAAATTTTTCAGATCATCTAAAGAAACTTGATAACCAGACAGGTGCAGTAAGCTATAAATCAGCATTGAAGCATGGCCGTTAGATAATACGAAACGGTCACGATCAGCCCAGTTAGGGTTTGTCGGATTATGATTTAAAAAATCACGCCATAATACTTCTGCAATATCAGCCATACCCATAGGGGCGCCAGGGTGTCCTGATTTCGCTTTTTGCACAGCATCCATACTTAAAAAACGGATCGCATTAGCAAGGGTTTTACGAGTGGTCATTTTCTACTCCAAGTCGGATAAAAAGCATCTAGATAGCTGATTCTCTCAATGCAGGCAAAAAACCGCAATATAAAAAATCCACCAAGGTGGCTATCGTAATTAGCTTAAATCAATAGTTCTTTGATTTGTACGGCGTTTTTTACGATTAAAGCGGAAAATAACATTAAACCACTGCATTGTTGCGCAACAAAAAGCAAAAAAGACAAATATTTGCGCAATTGAGAAGCGTGCTATTAAACCTTAGCTTGATATGACTAATCAAGATAAAAATTCATTACCTAATTATCCATCAAATCAAATAAATACCGTATTTGTTTTAATTATAACCTAATAACTGACTGAACTTGTTACAAAGACGTAGAATTATAAGTGTTTAAAAAAGATAAAAAGCAGATAATTCACTGATTCAGTGATAAAAATCTTATTTATATCATATATAGCTAAAAGGAAAACTCTGCGTAACTTAATTGTTATTCTTTTTATTAAAAAGCAATGTACCTATATATTCTACTTAGTCTTAGTTAATTTTAGATAGAAAATACTCTAAGTGTAACTCCTTAAAATCTTCTTTTCTAATAAAGAAATGCAAATCGATAATTGATTTTAATAATAGAAAGAATTGTAAGTTATCTCTTTTACAAAACGCTTTTAATTTTAAAATTTCATCAGGATTATTTTTTAAAATATAATAGTTATAATTCATGATGATCATCTTAGAGACGAAGAGATTAAGTGCTGATTGATCTTTACTTAAACAACTCACTAATAATTTAAATATTTTATCAGTATCACATTGGTACGTTTTGATAAATTTTTCAGGTGACAGATAAAATAAACAGTGATCTTCTAACGTAAAGATAACACTTTCATCTTCCTCAAGAAGAAATTTAATAATTTCCATCTGTTGCTTCTTAATGATATTTAAATCTTTATGACTATTCTTCTTTCTATATTGATAAACAAGATCGTGAGTTAAATTGATTAATAAATCAACTCTCATTATTTTATCATCTGAATAACGAAAATAAAGTTGATTATCCTTCACTATAAAATAGTGATAATAAAAATCAGCAAATCCCATATCATAGAATAAATAATTAATAAGTTCAGTTTTATAGATATTTTCTTTCTCTTCACCTAAAAAAGAGAGAGTCGCTTTTAACTGAGAAATAATATAAGTAGAAACTAAGTTTTTATCATAAAAACTTTCATTTCGATTTATCGATAATATATTAGGTAAAAGTCTTAAAAAATAAAAGAATCTATAATAATTTTGATCGTAAGGTTCAACACTAATCACTTCATCAACTTTCTGTGAGCTAAATAATTCATTCCACCATGAAAGATAAAGAGCTGGCTTATTTTTTAATTTGACTGAAATGATTTCCTCTAATTCACCATCCCAAGGCTGTAAAAATAGGGTATCGTGTTCAAAAGGAAGCACTCTCGGATTGAATAATTTTCTTAATTTATATTGATAAATCTTAGTGATATCCATCTCTCTACTTCCTTAAGTTACTCTATTTTTCTTAAAAAGAATAAAGTTAAATTACGACTATTTTTTTATGGTAGATCCCTACTGGCCAATACCCTTGATAATAGATATTAACGATATTTTCCCAGTTGTCTCCATAATTGAAATATTTTTCAGTAAGATACTGCCTAAATGCGTAACATATCGCATTTCTTGCTGCAATTTTAAAGTTATGTACATCGTACTGAAATTGGCTGTCAGTTACAGGAAACGCTTTTAAATTTTCTATTATTGCTTTACTGACAACTAATCGCATCTCAACTAAATCTTTGGGATATTCTTGTTTTATATAGAAAGGATCATCTTGAGTGGGAGACGTTGGCAACCATTCGATATTTAAAGACGATTCAAAACAAGTTTGAATACTTTGAAAATAGATAATTTTTTTATCATCAAAGCTTCCTTGTCCCATATTAGAAAAGAAAGATGTAATGCCAATTTTTTGTTGGATTTCGTTAAAAAAACTCATAGTTAATAGACTCAATTATTTCTACGTTAACTCTGTCTGATTTCAACAAACTTTATATTACCCAAAGTAAGGATAACCTCTTCTTCCACATAAGGATTAAGAGAAATAACTCTAGCAAAGTATTTCATTCTTATTCTGGCCCATCCCATTTTAGTTGATCTTTTAAATGCTCAGGTACAATCTCAAATAAACTCTTAATATTTTTCTTATGTATATTATAATTATCACAAATTTTTTCATTAGCATTATCTAAGTAATATTTAGCTTGTACATTAAGAAAGTAGATATCATTATCAGTAATCTCTTCGGTAGGTAAAGTGCCAACAATATTATGTAGCAACTCAGCTTCAAAACCACAGGATTTATTTTTCCCCTTACGGATAAAACTGTGTGTTTGAACATTTCGAATATGGGATAATGCCCACCATAGCATTTCAGAGTAAATTTCTATTTTTTTCATTTTAATGCATAATATCCTTATAGTGATTAGATCCCTACTAGAATAAATTTTAGTTTAACGATTATTATCTTCCACTAACGCTAAAAAATGATCTTGAAGATCGCCTTGAATTTCTTCATCATCATAAATAAGCTGAAAATCCTTATTTATATTATTAACGAAATGAGTACCGTCTAGTGTTCCAAATATTGTTGATGCCGTAT
This sequence comes from Proteus sp. fly-1067, assembly GCF_040139345.1. NCBI lineage: Bacteria > Pseudomonadati > Pseudomonadota > Gammaproteobacteria > Enterobacterales > Morganellaceae > Proteus > Proteus sp. fly-1067. The sequence continues at coordinate 132,602 of NZ_JBEEUL010000011.1, forward strand.
CTGTCATCACGATTTTCATCATATCAATCACTGATTGCTTTTCTTTTTCTGATAAATTAACAAAAATCTTATTCACTTGAGAGAAAGAGCCTCTATTTTGACTCTCTTGAACTTGCCTATTTAGTCTTTCACTATATAGTTTGAGGTTATCTTCAAATAACTCTTTGTATATTTCATTAATAACAAGCTCATCTTTTTTCATTATTTTCCTCTGTATTAAAACCAACGCCCCATAGGGGAATTTTCTTTCAGATTTTTATCAATCAATTCTGGCGTAATAATGTTTTGTTCAATCACAGGAAGCATGATCTCATCTAGAATTTCGCAATCAATATGACAACCAGTATTATGAAATATAAGGTTTAGCGCTTCATCAATTAATGCGTGTTCACCATGTTCTTTCATTTCAAGGATAAACTGAACAATAGCCTGTTTTATCTGTTTATTTTTACTGTATTCGGCTTGTTCAGTTTCAAATTCTTGATAATAAAAATGGTCAAGTGTTTTAGATAGCATACTTAACCGTAAATAAAATTCCATGTTCATAATTTGATCCTAAATATCCCTAAAACTATGATTTGATATCGTGCGGGTTGTCTTTCACCAATAGCAAATAAACCAAATAGCTGCATATTCTCTTTTTTTGACTTTTGGATATCGTACATTACCGACAAACCATCATAGGTATAGCACGTTCCTAGATTTAAGGTGAGTCCTTTAACTTTATTTATTACCTTCTGTTTTACATCTTCATCTAGACTGTTTAAGTCTCTTAATCGCATTACGCCAACTAACATATCTTCATCATAATAAGAGCATTGAATAAGATGATTTAGCTGATAAAAATCATCTTCAAAACCATCATAAATTAGTGTTTTTTTCTTTATATTTTTCATCTTATTCAGATTTTAGTTGATGCCAAAACGAGATTGTTTGAGAAGAAGTTAGTTCGATAACTCTATCTGGCGAAATATCCGTTAAAAATAGAGTGGCAACTGCGCTAAAAAAAGCAAAAAAATTCACTGCAATATGTTCGAAACTATCCATAGATGACTCATTCGTCATTGCAAAAACATTCCCTGTTTGAGTATTTAATAAGAGGGTATAAGGATCTGACAGTGCAATAACAATAACGTTTTCAGGTCGTTTATCACCAATCCACCACTGAGCAAACTCATTGAGGCTATTTAGCATAAAAAGTCTTTCAAGATAATCTTCACCACAGCCAAAACTGATATTAAATAATGAGAAATTATCTAAATTATAAAGAGAGATAAAAGAGGTAAAATCATCAGGAAGGGAAAGCGTTAACGTCTGTTCTAGCAAATCTAAATCAGTAAGAGGTGTCGTTCTTTTAAAAAGAATTAAATCATTAAAATCCTCACCTAAAGGAGAAAATTTATCTTCTAGCTTTTTTGTGATTTCATCAAGCGTTAATAGCATGATCAGCCCAGCCTAAGGGTATTTTTAAACCAATTAATCACCATTATATTCGCCCACATAATGTAAATTATTATAGGTTTGATTATCGCTCTTTTTGATAACAAGTTCAGGATCTTGATACCAAAATATAGCGTTGGCACTTTTAATTCCTAGTTCTTCACATTTAGCTTTAATGAACGAGATTTCATTTTCATCAACAGCAGCATCTACCAGAATTTCATCAAGCATAACATCGTTATCAAAGCGAGGAATAACACCAATAAAATCTTCGTCGTACCACATTATTCCCAGATCTTTACAAAATCCACATACTCTATAATTAGGAGAATCAATCCCTTCTTCCTCGGAGTAATCTAACTCAAAATAATGCATATACTCTTCTTCAGAAGAAAAATTACTGCCAATCCATAAATGTACTTTATTTTCCATATTAATTACCCTGCAGAATGCCATTCTATATAGCACTAATATCATTAATAAATTTTAAGATAGTGATATCAAATATTGAAAGCAAGGAATAATAACTTAGAAAAATATGGAGAGAGAAAATTATTTGAGGCTATAAATGCAAAAACCCCAGCATAAATGCTGGGGTTTGGAATGTTGGCGGAACGGACGGGACTCGAACCCGCGACCCCCTGCGTGACAGGCAGGTATTCTAACCAACTGAACTACCGCTCCGCGTATCCTTTCGGACGAGGTGAATATTACGAATCTCTTGCCTTGTCGTCAACTGTTTTTCTAACAAAAAGATGCATTTGGATAGTTTTTAATCTCAGTTAACCATTTCTGTTTTTTTTATATTCAAACGGCCTCATCATTTGATGCAGGACGCCACAAACAATGCCCACCTTTTTTCTCAACTAAATCTAATCGAGACTCATGCTCAGCAAGTTCTTCTGCGGTTGCTCTTATTACTCTTAATCCTGAAACTGGACGCTCAATACGTTGAATATCATTTTGCTCTTGTTCGTTACTTGATTCGCCTTCCATTGAAAATGCTAATGCTGTTTGTCCACCGGTCATTGCCAAGTAGACATCAGAAAGTATTTCAGCATCCAGTAACGCGCCGTGAAGGGTACGTTTAGAGTTATCTATTAAGTATCTATCACATAAGGCATCAAGGTTATTTCGCTTACCGGGAAATAATGCCCTTGCCATTGCAAGGCTATCAGTAATTTGGCAGAACGTTTCGGTAGGCGGAATGTCACGATTAAGCTTTCTGAACTCATAATCCATAAAGCCGATATCAAACGATGCGTTATGAATGATTAGCTCTGCACCACGAATATATTCTAAAAACTCGTCAGCAATATCAGCAAAAGAAGGGCAATCCTCTAAAAATTCATCACTGATACCGTGAACTTCAAACGCTTCAGGATCGACTAATCTTTCAGGTTTAACATACACATGAAAATTTCGCCCTGTTAATCGACGATTGATAACCTCTACGGCACCAATTTCAATGATATTATGACCTTCATAATGAACGCCCAGCTTATTCATACCGGTAGTTTCGGTATCAAGTACAATTTGTCGTGTGATTGGAGTGCTCATAATCCGTTTTTATGTCAGACTTAGGGTTAGTTTTTTGTATTAATCAATAAGGATAAGTCGCCTTTATGCACAAGCAGGTAGAAATATTCACCGATGGTTCATGCTTAGGCAACCCAGGCCCCGGTGGTTATGGCGCTATTTTACGCTATCAACAACATGAAAAAACCCTAAGTGAAGGTTTTTTTATGACCACCAATAACCGAATGGAACTTCTTGCCGCTATCGTAGCATTAGAAACATTAAAATTCCCTTGTAAAATTACACTGACAACAGATAGCCAATATGTCAGACAGGGGATCACACAGTGGATACATAGCTGGAAAAAGCGTCAATGGCGTAAAGCAGACAAAAGCCCTGTGCTTAATGTCGATTTATGGAAGCGCTTAGATAGTGCTATTACTCGTCATGAAATTGAATGGCATTGGGTGAAAGGCCATGCTGGTCATGATGAAAATGAACGTTGTGATGAATTAGCAAAAGCAGCCGCACAAGCACCAACTCAAGAAGACACAGGTTATATCGAAAGCCAAAAAGATAAAACCACAGATTAGTCAATATTATGGCTCTGGATGATTACGTGTAGCCCCTAAAACTCGACCTTTTACACTCATGCGTGGCAATGCAAATTTCATGGCTGTGGGTGTTAAAGGAAGCGTTCTTTTACGTGCAATGATTAAATTTAAACAGCCACCGATGTGATAGCGGCTACCATCACGTTTTATTGGTCTTGAAAATGGCATAATCTGAAAATTCTGTTGTGTCATCACTTCATAATTTAACACACTAAGCCAATCTATTTGGCGACGAAGTGAAAACATACGACTAGAGTAAGGCTGTTTTTGTCGTAATATCGGCGTGCATTTCCCAAGCCCTAATAAACTAATAGGGTTAAAGCTCGTTAATACAATCCAGCCATCATCAATTAAAACGCGATCTGCTTCTCGTAATAGCCAATGGGGATCTGCACTATAATCCAGTACATGTGCCATAAGGCAAACATCAATCGATTTATTTTCAAAGGGTAAATAATCTAAAGAGGCAATAACATCTGCATTTATTTTATTAGATGTCACATTGACTTGATGTGACACGATACTTAATTTGGTATCCAGTTCAGCACTGAGTTGACCGAGTTTCAATAAATGAAAGCCATAAATTTTCGGCCACCAATTTTGTAAACGCAGTTCGATAGCTATGCGATAATATTCCCCCCAGGGAATATCACGCCAAGAATCTGGCATCATAATTGGTTTTGCTGAACGTGCTGCTTTCATCGTTTAACCCTTTATAATTTATAAGTAAGGTAACTTATATGGAGCTTATCAGAATTCCTGCTTTATCCGATAACTACATTTGGCTATTAAGTAATGAAAATAGTGAATGTGTGATTGTTGATCCTTCACAAGCCGAGCCTGTTATAGAAATGCTCTTACAGCGTTCGCTTACACCTATCGCGATTTTGCTCACCCATCATCATGATGATCATGTGGGTGGTGTTGCCGAACTTGTAAAAAAATATCCTAATATTAACGTTTTCGGCCCACAAGAAACACAAAGTAAAGGTGCTGAAAACATTATTCATAACCAAGAGCATATTATTGTCAGCTCTTTTTCTTTTTACGTAATTGGCACCCCTGGTCATACTCTTGGCCATGTAGCTTATTATTGCGAACCTTATTTGTTTTGTGGCGATACGCTATTCTCAGGAGGTTGTGGTCGTTTATTTGAAGGTACCGCACAACAAATGTTTAGTTCATTACAAAGATTAAGTGCATTACCTGATAACACATTAATTTGTTGTGCTCATGAATACACCTTATCAAATATGACCTTTGCACACCATATCATGCCAGAAAATGCGCTTATTACCGATTATTTAGCCCAAGTTAGTGAAATGCGTAAGAAATTACAACCTACAGTGCCAATAACACTGAAAAACGAAAAGAACATTAATCTTTTTTTGAAATCTGACGATATTGATTTACAAAGGATTTTAGGTATAACCACTAATACTTATGCTCCAATTAAGACATTTACAAAATTAAGGGAATTAAAAGACAACTTTTAATACCTATTAGTTGTTTTATTTTGGCACACTAAGTATTATTTGGTTCAAAAAACACACAGGATGAATTTTTCTATTATGAAGACAAAAGCGATTTTGTTCTCCATATTGCTATTGGCGGGTTGCCAGCAATCAGAGAGCATTAAACCTAATTTGTCTGCGACTACGCCAATATCAACGAAAGGGACTTCAACTTCTCATCAACCTCAATATGATGTAAAAACCAATTTATGGGGTTATGTGATAAGTGAATTGAAAATGGACCTCCCTGAGAATGAAAGGATCTCGCAGCAAGAATTGTATTTTTTAAATAATCCCAAACATATACAAAGCGTTGCTTCTCGCGCTGAACCTTATATGTATTCGATTATTGATGAAATCGAAAAACGTGAATTACCGATGGAGCTAGCTTTAGTTCCTGTGGTTGAAAGTGCGTTTAATCCTCATGTTACCTCTTCTGCAAATGCAGCCGGTTTATGGCAATTTGTTCCAATAACCGGTAATTACTATGGCTTGGCACAAAACCAATGGTATGACGGTCGCCGTGATGTCATGGCATCAACCAAAGCTGCACTTGATTTACTTGAACGCCTGTATGTAATGTTTGATAGTGATTGGGCACTTGCCCTTGCTGCTTATAACGCTGGTGAAGGCCGTGTTATGCAAGCAATAAAGGCAAATGAAAGTAAAAATCTACCAACAGACTATTGGTCACTCTCTTTACCTAAAGAAACAATGAATTATGTACCTAAAATTCTCGCTTTAAGTAAAGTTATCCGTGAAAACGAAGAAAACATTACTTTTCCTAAAAGTAATTATCGTGATAAAGCATTAGCTTCCATTGATGTCGGTGAGCAAATCACGTTAAATAAAGTTGCTGAATTAAGTCAGCTACCTATTAATACTGTGAAAGATTATAACCCAGGCTATAAACGTGGAATAACCGCACCTAATGGCCCTCATGTCATTATGTTGCCTCGTAATAAGCTTGATCAATTCCGTAACGCTTTTGAAGATGAAGCGGTATTAGAAACTATTCGTTTAGCAGTTGCCAAAACAAATCAGTCAATTAAGCAAGAAGGTGTTTATAAAGTTCGCTCAGGAGATTCATTTTACGCTATTGCTCGTCGCTACAATATGAGCATAAAAGATTTACAACGTATTAATGGATTAAATGCAAAAAGCACCCTATTAGTAGGACAAACATTAAAAATTCATAATGCAGGCAGTATCAGTAATACTCCGGTAACAAAACCGACAAAACCGTCTCCGAGTTATTACAAAGTTCGGCAGGGAGATTCTTATTACAGCATCGCTCGTCGTCACGGTATTAACCTCAAATTATTAATGAGTTGGAACTCAGACATTAAAATGTTAAAGCCAGGTACACAACTTACACTTTACACAAAATAATTAATTTATTTTCTATTTTAAATAGCCATCAATGTTACGACATTTTTAGTCTTAATATTGATGGTTTTTTATAGTCCATAAAAGTCATATCACCTCTCATTTTTCTAGAGTAATCCCTATGTTAACGAGAATACCAATCCAAATGACAGATAAGAAAAAGGCAATAAAAAAGCGCCCTATATAACTATCAAGCGCTCTATTTTTATCTCATCAAGGTTAATTTAGTGTATTGACTTACAACCAGAAGAACCAAGCAAACAGAGAGATAACTAAGATACACACTAAGTTCAGCACACCACCTACTCGCACCATCTCGGTCTGTTTAATATAGCCGGAGCCAAAGACAATCGCATTTGGTGGGGTTGCAACAGGTAACATGAACGCACAAGATGCACCGATACCGATAATCATCGTTAACGCCATTACTGGCATACCTAATGCTTGAGCTACGGTTGCAAAGATTGGCACTAATAACGCTGCACTCGCTGTATTACTGGTAAATTCAGTTAATACGATGATAAAGGTTGTTACTGCAAGGATGATGACAAACCAATGGCTATTACCAAAAGTGTCTTTCATAAAGTCGGCCATAACCAAGCTTGCACCAGATGATTGTAAAATTGCGCTCAGTGTTAAACCTCCACCAAACAGCATTAATACGCCCCATTCTGTGTTCTCTTGAATTTGGCTCCAACTTGCTACACCGGTTACACCAATAACAATTGCTGCACTAACTGCAATCACAGTATCTAAATCTTTTACACCACCAAAAGCACTGCTGATGAAAGAGCTGAAGATCCAGCATAATACCGTAATTAAGAAGATGATCATGGTAATAACACGTTTGTTATTCCACTCTAATACTTCTAATTTCAGGTCAAACTTATGTTTTAAGTTAGGACGCAACATCAGATACATAACGATAAACATGATAGGTAATAATACCAACATGATTGGTACACCGTACTTCATCCACGTAATGAAATCTAAGTTTAATTGGGCTGCAGCAATCGCATTTGGTGGACTACCCACTAACGTACCTAAACCACCGATACTCGCACTATAAGCAACACCTAATAATACGAATACGAAAGTATTACGTTCTGAACGAATATCTAAGTTAGATAAAATACCTAATACTAAAGGCAACATCATCGCAGCTGTAGCGGTGTTACTGATCCACATAGAAAGCAATGCAGTGACACCAAATAACAGCAATACGGCGATTGAAAGTTTACCTTTTGCAATCATCAACAAACGGTTAGCAATTAAGCGGTCTAGCCCTTGAATGTGAAGTGCCGTCGCTAACGCAAAACCACCGAAGAATAAGAAAATGATGGGGTTCGCAAATGATTTTAATGACTCATTGGTATTCATTAGCCCAAGTACAACGGCTAAAATAGGTATAAATAATGCTGTTATCGTAACGTGAATAGCTTCTGTCAGCCATAACACACCCACAAACACCATTAATGCTAAACCTGCATTGGCCTTTGGATCATAAGGTAAAAATTCTAGCAAAAGTAATAATAAAACTACATCGATTGCCAGAATGATTAACCCTCGTTTGTTTATCGGGCTCGACTTCGCCGATGGGGCTAAATTGGACGCGTCCATGATAATACTCCACATTAGCTGATATGAACATTGGGTTCACTAAGCCATAATTGTTAACGAAATAGGTTATATGTGAAATATAAAAACATTTCTCGTCATTGAAAATGCGCAAAACTAATAATTGGGATCTCATCCACGAGAATTAACCAATTTATTAATAAAAGAGTAATAATTGAACACTATTTCCTCTTACACATCACACTTTTTCAAAGGTGTTAAGAATAAATATTCTGTTTTTTCTGAAAAAAAATCAAAAAAAAGAGGAGAACTTAAGGTTCTCCCCTTTTAGATTAATAAGATTTTTTAATCAAAGAAGCAAGATTATGCTTGGCCTTTAACTTCTTTCAAACCGTTGAAAGGCGCTTTGTTGCCTAATGCTTCTTCGATGCGGATCAGTTGGTTATATTTAGCAACACGGTCAGAACGGCTCATAGAACCCGTTTTGATTTGGCCTGCTGCTGTACCCACTGCTAAGTCAGCGATAGTTGCATCTTCAGTTTCACCAGAACGGTGAGAGATAACAGCTGTGTAGCCTGCATCTTTCGCCATTTTGATTGCAGCTAAAGTTTCTGTCAGTGAACCAATTTGGTTGAATTTGATCAGAATTGAGTTAGCGATGCCTTTGTCGATACCTTCTTTCAGGATCTTAGTGTTAGTTACAAACAGATCGTCACCAACTAGTTGGATTTTGTCACCAAGAACTTTAGTTTGGTATGCGAAACCATCCCAGTCAGATTCGTTTAAACCATCTTCGATAGAAACGATTGGGTATTGTTTAGTCAGTTCTTCTAAGTAATGAGTGAACTCTTGTGAAGTGAAGGTTTTGCCTTCGCCTTTCAGTTCGTAGTTACCTGTTTCATTGTTGTAGAACTCAGAAGCTGCACAGTCCATAGCCAGAGTAACGTCTTTACCTAAAACGTAACCTGCTTTCTCAACTGCTTCTTTGATAGCAGCTAATGCAGCAGCGTTAGATTCTAAGTTTGGTGCATAACCACCTTCGTCACCAACTGCAGTGTTCATACCTTTTGCTTTCAGCACTTTTGCTAAGTGATGGAAGATTTCTGAACCCATACGTACAGCTTCTTTCAGTGAAGGCGCGCCAACAGGTTGGATCATGAATTCTTGGATATCAACGTTGTTATCTGCGTGCTCACCACCATTGATGATGTTCATCATTGGCAGAGGCATAGAATATTGACCGTGAGTACCGTTCAGATCAGAAATGTGCTCGTACAAAGGCATACCTTTTGCAGCAGCCGCTGCTTTTGCGTTTGCTAAAGAAACCGCTAGGATTGCGTTTGCACCAAAGTTTGATTTGTTTTCAGTACCGTCTAAATCGATCATGATTTTATCGATGTTAGCTTGGTCTTTTGCATCTTGGCCAAGGATAGCTTTAGCGATCGGACCATTAACAGCTGAAACCGCTTTCAGAACACCTTTACCTAAGAAACGTGATTTATCACCATCACGTAATTCTAATGCTTCACGAGAACCTGTTGATGCGCCTGATGGAGCAGCCGCCATACCAACAAAACCACCTTCTAAGTGAACTTCAGCTTCAACAGTTGGGTTGCCACGAGAATCAATAATTTCACGACCAAGTACTTTAACGATTTTGGACATTCGGTTTTCCTCTGTACAAGTTAAATTTCCGAGAAGAGATACCCTATCTCTTCTCATATATCCTATTTCAGCAAACCTTTTTGGTTATCAAAGGCTGCTTTCACAAAGCCTGCAAATAACGGATGGCCGTCACGCGGCGTTGAGGTAAACTCTGGGTGGAATTGACAAGCAACAAACCAAGGATGATTTGGATTTTCAATAATTTCCACCAGCTTGTTATCTACTGAACGACCTGCAATACGTAAACCCGCATCTTCGATACGTTTTAAAAGTAGATTATTTACTTCATAACGGTGACGATGGCGTTCTGTAATGGTGTTTTTTCCATACAGTGTACGTACTAAGCTATCACCACTTAAATGGCAAGGCTGAGCACCGAGGCGCATCGTGCCACCTAAATCACTATCATCTGAGCGTACTTCAATGTTGCCGTCTTCATCGCGCCATTCGGTAATTAATGCGATAACTGGATATTTACAATCTGGTGCAAATTCAGTGGAGTTCGCACCTTCCATACCAACAACATTACGTGCAAATTCAATCATAGCAACCTGCATACCTAAGCAAATGCCTAAGTAAGGGATTTTATTTTCACGCGCATACTGAGCAGCCATAATCTTGCCCTCAATACCACGTTCACCAAAACCACCCGGTACTAAAATTGCATCTAACCCTTTAAGCATTTCTACGCCACGGGTTTCAACGTCTTGTGAATCAATTAGTTTGATATTTACAGCAACACGGCTTTTAAAACCACCATGTTTTAATGCTTCAATCACTGATTTATAGGCATCTGGTAATTCAACATACTTACCAACCATACCGATGGTTACTTCGCCTTCAGGATTAGCTTCTTCATAAATAACTTGTTCCCACTCTGCAAGATTTGCAACTGGGCAATCCAAGCTGAATCGTTTACAGATATAATCATCTAATCCCTGAGATTTCAATAGTGCAGGGATTTTATAAATGGAATCGACGTCTTTTAATGAAATAACCGCTTTCTCTGGTACATTACAGAACAGTGCAATTTTTGCACGTTCATTAGCAGGAATAACGCGGTCTGAACGGCAAATCAACGCATCTGGTTGAATGCCGATTGACAGTAATTCTTTTACAGAGTGCTGTGTTGGCTTGGTTTTCACTTCACCTGAAGCGGCTAAATAAGGCACCAATGTTAAATGCAGGTAGAATGTGTGCTCACGGCCCACTTCTGCCGCCATTTGGCGAATCGCTTCTAAGAAAGGTAAAGATTCGATATCACCAACAGTCCCGCCGACTTCAACTAAAACGACATCATGGCCTTCGCCACCACGGATGATGCGTTCTTTGATTTCATTAGTGATATGAGGAATAACTTGAATTGTAGCCCCAAGATAGTCACCACGACGCTCTTTACGTAATACTTCAGAGTATACGCGACCTGTCGTAAAGTTATTACGACGAGTCATTTTAGTGCGAATGAAGCGCTCATAGTGCCCTAAGTCGAGATCAGTTTCAGCACCATCGTCAGTAACGAAGACTTCCCCGTGCTGAATTGGGCTCATAGTACCTGGATCGACGTTGATATACGGATCCAACTTCATCATGGTGACATTGAGTCCACGGGCTTCGAGTATAGCCGCCAGAGAGGCTGCGGCAATGCCTTTACCCAGAGAGGATACGACCCCGCCGGTCACAAAAATATAATTCGTTTTCATGCTGAACCTGAAAGTTTAGGTGTATTAGGATGATGGATATAACTGGACGGGAACACAGTATACCCGAACCTTATTTTCGCTACAAACATTCTTAGTAGTATAAAGTTCTTTTTCATCACGCCACTTATCCGTTTAAACACGAAAAAACAGTAAAAATTCAATAAACTAAACCCGTGAAAATATTTCTCAAGCATTTTAGCTTAATCCTTTCAGCTAAGATATCACTTTTACAGAAGAGATGCTTTATTTTTTTCACGATATTAAGTGTAGCAGGTTTCTAGCGCGATATTTTGCTTCTGATCATGCGTTTAATTTTTTTGAGGTCAATCACATTTTTAGTGCAAGAAAATGAAATGCCGATATTTTAAGTCACCTAAAAACAAAAAAGCGAAATTAGTTTTTATAATTTCGCTTTTTTTCATTTTTTTATAAAATAAGATAAAAAACAATGGCTTTTGCTATTCTTTTTATCGCATTTAATGTCACACCAATAAACATTTGCGAGTCACAATTCACTCAATTAATTGTATTTTAGCTTTTTGCCAACAGATCTCCATCTCTTCCAATGAGGCATTTTCTATGCCTATGCCTTCTTCTGAAAGCATTTTTTCAACAAAGCGAAAACGTTGTTCAAATTTTTGACATGCTCGGTTTAAGGCTTGTTCTGGTTTTTGTTTTAAATGTCGAGATAAATTTACAACTGAAAATAGTAAATCCCCCAATTCATCTTCAATTTTAGATGCATCTTGAGGTGTTTTTTTCACTTCAGTCATCACTTCATCAATTTCCTCAAATACTTTACCTAAAACAGGTTCAAGTTCATTCCAATCAAATCCAACAGAAGCACATCGCTTTTGAATTTTTTCTGCTTTCATCAAAGCTGGTAATGTGACAGGAATATCATCTAATAATGAAAATTGTGCTTTTGCCTCACGCTCTTGTGCTTTAAGTTTTTCCCAGCGATGTTTTTCTGTTGATAAATTGTTTTCGCTTTCAGAGGCAAAAATATGAGGATGACGGCGTTCTAACTTATTACTAATGGCTTCACAAACATCATTAAAATCAAATAACTTTTGCTCTTGCGCCATTCGTGAATAAAACACAACTTGATAAAGCAAATCACCTAACTCTTCTTTTAAATCAGAAAAATCTTTGCGAGCAATAGCGTCTAACACCTCATACGTTTCTTCTAATGTATAAGGCGCGATAGTGTCAAAAGTCTGCACTTTATCCCATTCACACCCAGTATCAGGATCACGTAGCTGTGCCATAATTTCTAATAAACGAAAGATTTCACGATTTTCTGACATCATATTGCCTTTTAAATAAGAGTTAGCTTTATTCTATCTAACACGTTTTTAGATAAAAAAATGCCGAGAACAGTTGTCTCGGCATCTTATCATTTTAAGCTCAAGATCTTAAAAATAACTTTTTTGAAAGAATAATGACATTTTAACTAGAACCATGAATTTGTTATTTACAAATATACTCCTCGATATAAATCCACTTTTCAACTCCATATAAATACGTCATTTTTATCAAAGGATTAATAAAATGAGTGAAAATATAATTCAATTTAGTTCATTAACTGTAACGCCACATAGTGCTTATATTCCTGAGTATGCTTTTAATAATAATTTTTCGTTTAATCAAGCTACAAATATTATCTGTAATAATTTTATGCAGGATAAAAATCAAGAATGCCCTGTTTGTGGAAGAAAAAATTGCCCTGCGTTTAAAAATGAATGTAAATCTTACTTAAAACAGAAAACCGAATTAGCATTAAAAAAAGCATTAAGAATGCGACCTTATGGCCGTGCTTTAATGCATAGATCAAACGAGTTTAATGAAAGTTCTCCATTGCTATTATTAAATATGGAAGAAAATAATATTCCATTAAATAATGAAAATATAGGTCGTATATTTGAAGCAGACCTGAATCTAAGTAGAATGTTTTACCAAAAAATGAACTATATAAATGGTTTTCTTTTTGATATTCATTTTAGTCCTCATCCAGACCCTATGTTACAAAATATAGGTGAAAAATTTGGGGAATATTCCCGCTGGTTACCCTCAGTTAGATTAGCTTTACATGCCTTATATGCAGATAAAGGTGCAGACAATATAAATAATTTCCCTGAAATGCAAAAATATATCAGAGAACAAGACTTTAAATCAGCATGCCAAAATTTCCACAAGAATATGACGTTTACACATCGCAATTTCCAAATTGCTGATATTTTAGCGCAACAAGCAAATAAAAAAGAACAAACAAACGATGATTTTAAGCAGTTGCATGATTCAATAAAGTTTACTGCTGATTTTTATAAAGAAGTGTTTAATGCTTATGGTGATAAAGCAAGGAAATTAGCGGAGTCTTTAGCACAACAAGCCAGAGGAAAAACCATCCGTAACGTTGATGATGCACTAAAAGCTTACGAAAAATACAAAGCGGATATCAATAGAAGAATTAATGCCAAAGATCGTAAAGCTATTGCAACTGCATTGGAATCGATCAAACTCGATGATATAGCTCAAAAATTAAAAAAATTTAGTAAAGGTATGTTTTTTGTAAGTAAAGCTCTTGACGTCAAAGATCTATCGATAGAGTTAATAAAAGCAACAGAAACAGATAATTGGCGTCCATTTTTTGTTAAAGCAGAGACTATATTTGTAGGAATGGCGGCTACATCTGTAGCAGGATTTACATTTAGTGTACTTCTAGGTGGTCCCATAGGGATATTAGGATATGGATTGCTTATAGCAAGTATTGGAGCATTGATTGATAACGACTTAATTGAAAAAGCCAATAATTTGATTGGTATTTAATTAATACTTTAAAGGTTGTTTATTTAGAGGAACAACCTTCTCACTAACACAAATAATATAAAAATTATTGTAATTGGTATAGATAATAAAAACACCGTGAAACTATATAAAGCCAAACCACCAGCTTTACCAGCTGTATCTGAAAATAATCCTCGATTCCAAAATTCTCTGGTAGTAAATTGAAGAAAAAAACATTCGATCCCCCATTTAGCCAATGGATATAATCCAATACCAGCAATACTAATTAACAATATTAGACTTTCATACTTCAACTCATACTCTAAGCAAGAGTATAAAAACAGAGCGCCAATAAACCATCCCCAATACATATTCTTAATATAATATTGTTTAGTTATATTCATATTTGTCGACTAGATCCCTTTTATTTAAAACCATACTTATTCTAAATAAACCCTAGCAATTTAATCACCAACTAAATATACAGTTTTTCTGATTTTCAGATAAAAAAATGCCGAGAACAGTTGTCTCGGCATCTTATCATTTTAATGTTTTAGTGAGAAAAGCGTTTCGCTTCTATCACATCAGGTAGCTGATTAAGTTTTGCCAAAATACGACCCAATACTTGGAGATTATAAATCTCAATATTCATATCAATGGTCGCTATTTGTTGCTTCACATCACTACGGCTACTCACACCAAGTACGTTTACTTTTTCATTCGCTAAGATAGTTGTAATATCACGTAATAATCCACTACGATCATTAGCGACAACACGAACGACTAATGAATAACCGCTGGAATAATTCTCCCCCCATACCGCATCAACAATACGTTCTGGTGCATGAGAGAGTAACTCAGCAAGTTGTTCACAGTCAGCACGGTGAATAGAAATACCTCGGCCTTTAGTAATAAAACCAACAATATTGTCACCCGGAATAGGTTGGCAACAGCGAGCAATATGGTGCATTAAATTACCAACACCCTCAACGACAATACTACTCCCTGAGCCTGTGGTTCTTGGTGCTGGTGTTTTGCTCTCGAGTGTTCTCAGCGCTTCTTTATCTTCATCTTCCGCAGTGGCTTTATTTAATTTACTTTGAATAAAGTTCACTAACTGGTTAATTCTGATATCACCGACACCAATACCAGCTAATACTTCATCAACACTATGCACGTTATAACGCGCAATCAGCAGTTTTTCTGCTTCTTTCATGTTGATATCCATATGTGCCAATTCGTTATCTAAAATCTGACGCCCCGCAAGAATATTTTTATCACGATCTTGCTTACGGAACCAATTGTGAATTTTCGCACGTCCACGACTTGTAGTGACATAACCTAAGTTAGGATTTAACCAATCGCGACTTGGGTTAGGATGTTTTTGTGTGATGATTTCAATTTGGTCGCCCATTTGTAATTGATAGCTAAATGGCACAATACGTCCGCCGATTTTCGCGCCAATACAGCGGTGCCCTACATCACTGTGAATATGATAAGCAAAATCAAGTGGCGTAGAACCAGCAGGTAAATCAACCACATCACCTTTTGGTGTAAAGACATACACTCGATCATCAAAAACTTGGCTACGAACTTCATCGAGCATTTCGCCAGAATCCGCCATCTCTTCTTGCCACGCAATCAGTTTACGTAACCATGCAATACGGTTTTCATAACTACCTGTACCGCCTTTCGTCGCAGCACCTGTTGCACCTTCTTTATATTTCCAGTGCGCAGCAACACCCAATTCTGCATCTTCATGCATTTGACGAGTACGTATTTGGATTTCAACTGTTTTACCTTCAGGTCCTAACACAACCGTATGGATTGATTGGTAACCATTAGGTTTTGGGTTTGCAACATAATCATCAAATTCATCAGGTAAATGACGAAAATGCGTATGCACAATTCCCAATGCGGCATAACAGTCTTGAAGACGTTCAACGACAATACGAACAGCCCTCACATCGAATAACTCATCAAATGCAAGGTTCTTTTTCTTCATTTTACGCCAAATACTGTAGATATGTTTGGGACGCCCATAGATGTCTACATCGACATTCTCTTCTTTCATATAACCACGTACGGTACTGACAAAATTATCAATATACTGTTCGCGATCGATACGACGCTCATGAAGCAAGCTTGCTATTTTTTTATATTCATCAGGATGAAGATAACGGAAACAAAAATCTTCTAATTCCCATTTTAATTGACCAATACCCAATCGGTTGGCTAATGGCGCATAAATATTAAAACACTCTTTGGCAGCCAGTACGCGCTCATCTTCTGTGGCATCTTTCACTTCACGTAAATGGGCAATACGTTCTGAAAGTTTGATGACTACACAACGGAAATCTTCCACCATGGATAACAACATACGACGTACATTATCCACCTGAACTGAACTTGTTTCATTGGTATGTGTCGCTTTTAATTGGCGTATGGCATCCATTTCCATAACACCGCGCACTAAGCTCCAAATGGCATCACCAAAATGTTCAGTAACGATTTCCTGATCAATAAGATTTTCTTCAGCAAGCGGGAAAAGGAGCGCCGCCCTCATGCTGTCTTTATCCATGCTTAGTGTCGAAAGAAGCTCAACCATTTCAACACCACGCCACAATAACAGTTCGGCATTTTCACGCCCTTGAACAGTACGATGGCAGTATTCCCAGGTTTGCATTATTTCACTACCTGCATTGACATGGGTTAAGTTCAAACTGTTGACCCATTTATCAACAGCAAACTCTCCTGCAGGTGTTAAGTGAGCACTTCTTACTGCAACCATATTCTCTCCCTACACGGTATAAATCTTATTTGCGACTTATTTACTGGCTAACTGTTTATTTTCGACTAAACAGTGCCATTGATTCCAGATGACCCGTTTGTGGAAACATATCCAACATTTTTAAACTGGTTAACTGATATCCAGAATCTAATAATATCTTACTATCTCTGGCTAACGTGGTCGGATTACAGGAAACATACACGATTTTTTCTGCGGATAACTTCACAATATGTGACATTACCTCCAAAGCCCCTGCTCTTGCTGGATCTAACAACACTTTGTTAAATCCTTCTTTCGACCACGACATCGCAGAAAAATCAGCCGATAAATCTGCATGCCAAAAATGCGCATTACCTAATTGGTTTAGTTTTGCATTCTGTTTCGCCATTTCAACCAGTGAGGGCACACCTTCTATACCCACCACATCACGGGCTCGTTTCGCGATAGGTAAGGTAAAATTTCCCATACCACAAAACAGATCTAATACGCGATCTTCTGGCGATAAATCAAGCCATTCAATGGCTTGAGCAACCATCTTAGGATTTATTTCATCATTCACTTGAATAAAATCAGTGGGTGCAAAACGTAAATTAAGACCTTCTATTTGATAGAAGGGTTCCTTCTCAATTGAAGTTAATCGTGCTATCTCGCTATTATCACCTGCAAGATACATCGTAACTTGATGAGTTTGAGAGAAATCACGCAAACTCTGTTTATCACTCTCAGGCAATGGCGATAGATGGCGTAAAATAACCAGCGGCCCATTATCAGCGAGTACCATTTCAACATGCCCTAAATCACGTACTGATGTTAAATTTTTAAGGCATGTCCAAAGAGGAGACAATAAATCATTTAGCTGTGGCTTTAATACTGGGCATTTTTTTATCATGACCAAATCATTAGAGCGCTCTTGACGAAAGCCCATCACCAAACCTTTTTCAGGTTGATAACGTAATCCCAATCTTGCTCTACGACGATAACCATATTCAGCGCCTGCAATCACAGGCTCGGCCGAAATCACCACACCGGTTTCGCGTTTAATAAGATGTGATAACACACTCGCCTTTGTTGTTCGTTGCAATGTAATTGGTACATGTTGCTGCTGACAACCGCCACAACGCTCATAATATTCACAATGAGGAGTTATACGCTGTTCACTGGTTGTTAAACGCTTAATAACTTCGCCTTTAGCAAATTGGCGCTTTTCTTCTGTTAAACGAATTCGAGCAGTTTCTTGTGGGAGTAATCCTTTTACAAAAATTGTTTTGCCCTCAGCATGAGCAATACCTTGACCATTTGCATCCAATGCACTGGCGGTCACTTCCAACATTGCTACCTGTTTTTTCACAGGACGTTTTTTAGGGGAATAAAACTGCACCATAGTATTAAATTAAGTTTCAATGATGGATTAACAGTGAAATGACATCGTTTTAGAATACGCTGTATGTTTTTCAGCGTTACATGAATGACTATGCATTTCAGAAGAAAACATGGGAGGAGTATAACATCGAACAAGTTATTTACTTAACTGATATAAGCAATATTTTTATTAAAAATTGAGAAAACTTTTAATGATAACAACCTAAGACACTAGTCTTATGTATTTTATATTGTTCTATAACTAACAAATATTATATATAACTTTTATATTGAATATATTTACAATTAACAACATCTATTTTCTGTTGTTTTAATAAATCTTCCTTATCACTAAGAAAAGCCTAAAAATTATCATCAATCAATTAGATAGCATTTCTCTTAATGATTACAAATCAATCACAAACCATTAATTTTCTATATTCTTCATAAGCATAATGATCGGTCATTCCACTGATATAATCTTGAATTAATCTTGTGCGATAATAAAATTCTAAAATTTTTCCTCTTTCAGTATTTATATCATCTAGCTTTTCTAACATTTCGTTATAAGCCAGTTTATGTTTAACAGAAAGCTTATGATATAAACGAGTCTCAATAACATATTTAGGGTGTTCGTTATATTTATGCAACCTTACAAAATCTTCAGCTGATAATAAAAGCAAGGGCTTATAGATATCGAGTAATCCACTGATCACGCGATATCCTTTCATTTCAAGCTCTTCAACTTCAGGATGACTAAACACCCATTTTTTAGCGACACTTTTTAAGGTTGTTAATAAACGATGCTCTGCACTATTACCTTCCAATAGGGCATGGTTAAAACTTCCTTCATAAACTTGAGAAAGATTTTTTATAAATCGATGTGCCGTATAAGGGACTAACTTCCCTGTAATATAAACTCTCAAATACATAAAAAATTGATCTTGCATACTACGTTTGGCTTCATTTTGATCAACTTTTTTATAAGCCCGATTAACTGTTATATCGAATAAATCACCTTCAGTCACATCGCCATTTTCACGCCAAGCATCCCGTAAAAGGTGAACAAGACGGTTGATATCAAAAATCCCCTTTTCTACCGCATCATCTAAATCCGCAATGCAATACGAGATGTCGTCGGCAGCTTCCATAATATATGTGAGAGGAAAGCGACAAAATTCACCCATATCTAATTTTTCTTGTACTTCTTTTACGAAAGCTAATTCAGACCAGTAATACCCCGGTTTTTTCATTAAATAGCTATATTCTTTGGGGATTTCTCCTTGCCAATAAGCAGGACGAGTATATTTTAATACACAGCCAATTTGAGCATAGGTTAAATTCAATTTAAGAAGATGATGTGCCATTCGAATAGCTTGAGCATTGCCTTCAAATTGGCATAAATCTTGGCGTAAAGTTTGTCGTAATTCATTTAATTGCACTTTAGCTGAATACTGCATTGGGATAAACGGACAACTATCGAATTCGGCTGTTGCCTCTGGTGGTAATACTTTTTCAAACCAATGCTTAATTGCGGCTTCACCAAAATGTCCAAAGGGGGGATTACCAATATCGTGCATTAAGCACGCCATCTCAATTAAACTTTCAAGACTATCAATGCGATCAATTAAGCCATAAGCTTCAAGCTTATTTTGCTTTTTTAATTCACCGATGATTTGTTTAGCGATATAACGACCAATTTGCTGAACTTCAAGAGAGTGAGTAAGACGGCTACGGACTGCGGAATTTTGCTCTAAAGGGAAGACTTGCGTTTTTTGTTGTAAACGGCGAATAGCTGCTGAGTTAATAATACGTCCGCGATCACTTTCAAATTGACGAGAAACCTGTATTTCATCGTTAATATCGATATCACTGCTGTTATATTTGCGTTGATAATTTAACTTCAGCTTAAAATCGATCATTTCTGTCCTCTTTCTGGTTTCGATGAAACGAATTCTCTATTCTTTGTGTTATATCGTGTTTTTCCGATAGATGTTAAACTCTATTTAAATTTCTATTTATTATTAACCTACAAGTGAGTATGACACAATGAGAGTTGGCGTAATAGGTGCAATGGAGCAAGAAGTCACACTTCTGCGTGAGAAAATTGAAGATTGCCAAATCTTATCGCGTGGCGGTTGTGAAATTTATACAGGCACAATCAACGGTGTTGATGTTGCATTATTAAAGTCAGGTATTGGTAAAGTTGCAGCAGCAATTGGCACAACATTATTACTTGAGCATTTTCGTCCTGATGTCGTTATCAATACTGGCTCTGCGGGCGGCTTAGATTCAAGATTAAATGTCGGTGATATCGTTATTTCAACAGAAGTTCGTTATCACGATGCTGATGTGACTGCGTTTGGTTATGAACCTGGCCAGATGGCACAATGTCCTCCTGCTTTTATTGCAGATCCTAAACTTGTTAGCATCGCAGAAGAGTGTATTGAATCGCTAAAATTAAATGCTGTTCGTGGTTTAATTTGTAGCGGTGATGCCTTTATTAATGGTGCAGAGCCTTTAGCACGCATTCGTCGTACATTCCCAGATGTTGCTGCCGTAGAAATGGAATCAACCGCGATTGGCCATGTTTGCCATCAATTCGACACGCCATTTGTTGTGGTTCGTGCTATTTCTGATGTAGCCGATAAAGAATCGCATTTAAGTTTTGATGAGTTTTTATCTGTTGCCGCAGAACAATCGAGCTTAATGGTGACAGCGATGTTGGATAAATTAAAAGACTAATTAAGTCGAGATAATCCTAATATCGCTTTATCAATACCCCACCTTTATTTTTTGCTTATTCTAAGATAAAAAATAGGGGGGTATTTTTACTATTGGAAAAGTAATGCGTTTATTTATCAATCTTGGATTATTGCTCTGTTCATTATTTTGGCTAAATTTTTCTATTGCTACTACGCCTGCTGATCGTGTTATTACGCTATCGCCGTCAGCCACCGAAATGGCTTATGCCGCAGGAATGGGAGATAATATTGTCGGAGTTAGTGCTTACTCTGATTATCCAAAGGCTGCTAAAAATATTGAACAAGTCGCTAATTGGCAGGGTATTAATATCGAGCGCATTCTATTATTAAAACCCGATTTAGTGATTGCATGGCAAGGCGGTAATCCACAGCGTCCATTAGATCAGTTAAAAGCTTTGGGGATTCCTATTATTTATTCTGATCCACAAAGTATTGAAGAAATTGCAGACGATCTTGTTACCCTTTCCAATTATAGCCATCATCCTGATATTGCAATAAAAAATGCCCAACAATTGCGTCAGCAATATCAAGTATTGCAGCAACAATATGCATCAAATATATCAAATCAACCCAAGAAAAAAGTGTTTATTCAATTTGGGATGCAACCGTTATTTACTACATCAAATAGTACATTACAGAGCCATATTACAGCGCTTTGTGGTGGGGAGAATATCTTTGCTAACAGCCCAGTAGTATGGCCTCAAGTAAGTCGTGAGCAAGTACTTACAAAGCGACCTGATTTGATTATATTCAGTGGTAAAGCAGATCAAATACCGACAATAAAAGCATTTTGGCAACCCCAACTTACTGTTCCCGTTATTGCTATTGATGAAGACAGTTTTAGCCGACCTGCACCGCGCATTATTAATGCAGCACAGCAAATTTGTGAGGCGATAACAATGAACAATTAGTAAAATTATTAATTACTCAATAGCCACTAATACACTGCCATTTAAACAACCGCATTGCACTTTATGTCCTTCTAACGCGACGGGGATATTGTTTATTTTCATCATCGCATCCCCTTCAATAATCCTGCCTTTTTGCTGACAATCAGGGCAATAGACTTCATCGCCTAAACAGGCAATTTCATGAGTTTGTTTTGCTAATAAAGAACCGCTTAATACGGTTCCTTTTGTATTGGTCGTATCATTTTTTAAGATGAACTTTCGTCCTTGAATTGTGCTACGCATTTTTTACCATATAATTTAAAATGAAAATTATTACTTAATTAAGGAAAGTAATTTTTTATAGTCTGGTTTTCCATCTCTATTTGAACTCTTTGTACCATCTGGGTAAGAATATATTGTACTTACACCTTCAGTTTTACGCTCTGCTGGATATTCAGAATAAACCACAATATTGGGGTGAATGATTGGTTTCCAAGTAATTTGCTGAGCATCACGAGATTTATAATAAAGATAAAGTTCTTCTCCATATAACCATAGACTAATATTTTTATCATTTTTAAAAGGTATATCAATCCAAGGAAAATAATCAGCGATAATATAAAAATCATCTTTTTTATTAATTGGTTTTTTTCCTACTCGTTGAGGCTGATTATTATCGAAAATAATAATAACTCCAGTTCCTACTACATCAGTAATATCTTTTGAAAAGTGATCATTAATCTTCAATGTCATCCTTAATGTGATATTACTTAATTGCCAATCACATTTCCCACCTCCTCTATAAGGGATTTCTGCACTATATAATGAACTATGACCTTCTTTTTCTAACAAAACCATTTCACTATTAAAACCAGAAACAGTATATTTAGGCACTTCATTATTATTATATATTTTTCGGCAAAGGTTTGAACGATACATAACCTTCATCGGTGAAAGCTCAGCAACATCGGGTACGTCGACGGTAATTTTTACTGTTCTACCATTTTCAGGAGGGGAGAATGTCCTGTTTATTCGGGGTGTTAATATATTACAGCCAGTTAAAAGTAACCCCATCACCGCGATAGATAAAAGAAATAGCTTATCGATAACGTATTTATTCATTATTCTATTGCCACTAATACACAACCCTTTAAACAACCGCATTGTACTTTATGTCCTTCTAATGCGACGGGGATATTGTTTATTTTCATCATCGCATCGCCTTCAATAATTTTGCCTGTTTGCTGACAAGCGGGACAATAAACTTCATCACCAAGGCAAGCTGTTTCATAGAGTTGTTTTGCTAATAAAGAACCGCTTAATACGGTTCCTTTTGTATTGGTCGTATCATTTTTTAAAATGATTTTTCGTCCTTGAATTGTGCTACGCATTTTAATCTATATTTTAAAATAGAAATAATTACTTAATTAATGAGAGTAATTTTTGGTAATTAGGATTAGATTCATTAGTTATTTCTTGTGTACCATCAGAGTAGTAAAATGTTCGTTGGATACCTTTTGTTTTACGTTCTGCAGGATATTCAGAGTAAACGACCGCATCAGTATGTATAATTGGTCTCCAAGTAATTTCTTTAGCATCACGTGATTTATAATAAATAAATAGCTTTTCACCATATAATAACAAATACTTATCATAATTTGTTCTATATAATTGATTAACCCAAGGGAAATATTGCGAATAAATCTCAAAATCTCCTTTTTTATTTATTTCTTTTCCTCCTATTCTTTGGGGTTGATTATTATCAAAAATAATTATAATACCTGAACCTGATATGTAATTAATATTGTTAGCAAAGGTTCCATTATTTTTTAAATTTAAAACTAATGTAGCATTACTTAATTGCCAATCACATTTCCCACCTCCTCTATAAGGGATTTCTGCACTATATAATGAACTATTACCTTCTTTTTCTAACAAAACCATTTCACTATTAAAACCAGAAACAGTATATGTAGGCACTTCATTATTATTATATGTTTTTTGGCAAAGGTTTGAACGATACATAACCTTCATTGGTGAAAGCTCAGCGACATCGGGTACGTCGACGGTAATTTTTACTGTTCTACCATTTTCAGGAGGGGAGAATGTCCTGTCTATTTTTGGGGGTAATATACCACACCCCGTTAAAAGTAGTACTGCAACGCCAAAAATAAAAATAGGATATTTATTGATTAAATATTTCATGCGTTTGTTCCTTAAATTGCATTAGCATATCCATTTCTTTAGGATTTGATTGCATTGGAATAAGAGCATTATTCATACTTTGTTGTAAATCTAAAAAATATAAATTACGCCGCCTATCTATTTCTAAAGTTCGCTTTTTATAAGGGTTAGGATTGATAATATCAACCTTTTTATCTAAAGCAATTTTAAATAACTCTCGTGATTGTAAACGTTGTGGTGTTTTATTATTATCAACTAACTCCAAAAGTTGATCATGTAAGAAAGGCAAATAACCTCTTCCCATATA
>NZ_JBEEUL010000012.1:0-120297 GCF_040139345.1 Proteus sp. fly-1067
GGTAGTTCAGTTGGTTAGAATACCTGCCTGTCACGCAGGGGGTCGCGGGTTCGAGTCCCGTCCGTTCCGCCAACATTAAGAAACCTAAGTCTAACGACTTAGGTTTTTTTTTGCTTAAAATTTAAGAATAAATAGATATTAAATTTCTAAAATTAAGTAAAAATAACTAATTTATATAAAAATAATTACTTTTGTTGATTATGACGTCCTTTTAAAAGATGAGGGTAGCGCTAGGCTTTGGTATACTTAAGTCATAGCAAGAAATCTTGCTGCTTATCTGAGGTTGTGAATGGCGAAGAAACCGACTTATTCAGTACGTTTTGTGGCAGGTCAACCTGTAGAAAGGATTGAACCAAGCCCGCCTTTAAGTGAAAGAAAAGATACATTACCTATTGGAATGCCTCTTTATACAGAAGGCACACTAAAAATTGCGGTTTGGAATATCTATAAACAGCAACGACCCAATTGGCGTAATATGTTAGAGATTTTATCAACCGATACGCATTTACTTTTATTGCAAGAGGCTCAAACTACTCCTGAGCTTGTTCGTTTTGCAGGAACCCATCATTTAATTGCAGATCAAGTTCCCGCCTTAGCTTTTCAGCAACATCCTGCGGGTGTAATGACTTTATCAAGTTCTCATCCTATCTATTGTTGTCCTCTAAGAGAAAAAGAACCTTTTCTACGCTTATCAAAATCAGCATTAATTACGGTATATCCGTTGATTACGGGTGATCATTTAATGGTGATTAATGTACATGCAATTAATTTTAGTTTTGGTGTTGATGTGTATCAGCGTCAATTAAGTAATTTATCTGTTCATATCATGCACCATAAAGGCCCCATTATTCTTGCGGGTGATTTTAATGCATGGAGTCGTCCTAGAGTGAATGTATTAAAGCGTTTTGCTAGAAGGTTAAGACTTAAAGAGGTTATTTTTGATAATGATTGGCGTACTAAAGCATTTGGTAAACCGTTAGATTATATTTTCTATCGTGGATTATCGCTAAATAATGCAGAAGTGCTGATCACTGATGCTTCAGACCATCATCCTTTAATTGCAACATTTTATTAGTGAGTGATAATAACTATACTTAATATTAAATTTAAATATTTGAATTTGGTATGATTATATCTAGTATCAATTAGAATAATTATTTTAATGATAGTTTATCTATCTATTTAATCTATTTGTTATATCAATACCTTTTACTATACTTTTTTTGTCTATCTAATATCACTAGATATAGGAAATAAAATGCCAACAAAAAATATAGTTATTATTGGTGGTGGTACCGGCGGAACTATTCTTGCTAATATCCTGGCTAAAAAATTAAATGAAGAAATCTTTTCAAATAAAATCAAAATAACACTTATTTCAGATAATCCTCATCATTATTACAAGCCTGCATTTATGTATATTGCATTTAATCTTTTTTTAAAAGAAGAGTTAATGCGATCAGAAAGAAGTTTATTAAGGCCTGAAATTGAATTTGTTATAGATAAAGCTGAGCACTTTGACTTTAACAATAAAATTATCTATTGCGAGTCTAAGAAAAAATATAATTATGATTTCTTAGTTTTAGCAACGGGTTGTGTTCCTAGCCCTCATAGAATTGAAGGTTTAAAAGAAGCAGGAAGTCATTTTTATCAATATGAAGCAGCAAGAGCGCTTGCTGATAAACTTGCGACAATTGAAAAAGGGCGTGTATTTATTACAGTGAGTTTCCCTGAAACGCCGAATGTGCCTCATCAATGTGGTATTGCTCCTATGGAAACAACCTTGATGCTTGATGAACTATTACGTCAACGTCGAGTAAGAAGCAATATTGAAATTGTCTATACTTATCCTACAGTTGCTCAACTTTTAAGAAACTGTTTGTTTATGCAACAAGAGGTTTGTGAAGTCCTTCCTGCGGTATTTTCAGAGCGAGATATTAAAGCTAAACGTGGATTTACATTAAGCCATGTTGATCCAGATAAAAAGATAGCTTACTCAAAAGAAGGGGAAGCAGAGCCGTTTGATATTTTGATGAGCACTCCGCCAATTACTGCGGTTGAAGCTATTCGTAACACGGGGTTAAGTGAGCATAATAATGGTGAAGGTTGGTTACCGACAGATCCTGAAACATTGCAAGTTTATGGATTAAACCAAGTTTATGTTATTGGTGATACCGTTGATTTACCAATCAGTAAAGCCGGTGGCAGTTGCCATAACCAAGCAGGTGTGATTGCTAATAATATCTGTGGTGAACTTCGCTATGGCTATCCTGCCGCCATTTACGATGGTCGAGTACAAGCCGTTGCACAAATGGGGCTATCAGCAGGAATGCCATTACAATATGACTATAAGCACGACGTAATACCGACACCGCCAACAAAATTAGGGGGATTATTGCGTAATAGTTATAACAGAGGCTTATATTGGGCAACAGTTAGAGGATTATTATAGGGGATACAATAATGAGTGAAAATAATTTAAGCCCAGAAGATATTCAACTGTTAACGGATGAAGATAAATTACACCTTCAACATTTATTAGAAAAAGCAAGACCATTATTAGCATTAAAGCGGTTTGATAATATCGTCGATTTATTATCTTTAATATCAGATTCAATAGATATTATGGATAATGCGACAGTTGAAAAATTGTCAGTTGCATTCGAGGAAACATTAATTCCAGTATGGGAGTTAAGTACTGCTTATAATATGGCAAAGAAAGAATCTATTTATCAAGATAAAAAATATACTTTAGGATCAACTTTTTCGTTATTAAAAAACCCTGATACGCTTAAAGGAATTTCTATTATTCTAAGAACAGTTCAAATTATCGGGGAAAATAATCAACGAATAGAAAATTAATTAGTAATTAGGAGATATAATGATGCAAGATAATAAACATTTTAATACTCAAGCAATACATTATGGCTATTCTCCGTTAGATTCTCAGGGGGCATTAGTGCCTCCTGTTTTTCAAACGTCTACTTTTGTTTTTCCGACGGCTCAATATGGAGCTGATTGTTTTGCAGGACGGCGAAAAGGACATTTCTATTCACGGATTTCTAATCCCACATTAAATTTATTAGAAAAACGTTTAGCACAATTAGAAGGTGGCGAAGGTGCAGTTGTTTTTTCTTCAGGAATGGGTGCAATTACGTCAACTTGCTGGTCGTTACTTCAACCTGGTGATGAATTGATTGCTGATATGACGCTTTATGGATGCACTTTTACTTTTTTTAATCATGGGCTTGCTAAGTTTGGTGTTAAAATAAAGCACGTTGATTTAACTAATCTTGAAAAATTGAAAGAAGCGATTACTGAAAAAACAAAATTAATTTTTTTTGAAACGCCTGCTAACCCTAATATGCGCGTCAGTGATATAGAAAAAATATCAGAAATAGCTCATCAGCATAATATTTCAGTGATAGTGGATAACACTTACTGTTCACCTTATTTACAACAACCTTTAAAACTTGGTGCAGATATTATTGTACATTCAATGACCAAATATTTATCAGGCCATGGTGATGTAACTGCGGGCGCGATTATTACTACACATGAATTAGCCGATAAAATACGTGTTGAGGGTTTAAAGGATATGACAGGGGCTTGTTTATCTCCTCACGATGCCTCGTTAATATTACGAGGCATAAAAACGTTAGGTATAAGAATGGAGCAGATCTGCCAAAATGCACAACGTATAGCTCAATACCTTGAAGATAATCCTAAAGTCGAAACTATTTATTATCCTGGGCTGACTTCTTTTCCTCAATATGAACTAGCCAAACATCAAATGCGATTAGCTGGAGGTATGATAGCTATTGAGTTAAAAGGGGGCATTAAAGCCGGCAGAGAATTTCTCAATCGCTTAAATCTTTTTAGTCGAGCTGTGAGCTTAGGAGACTGTGAATCTTTAGCTCAACATCCAGCGACAATGACTCATGCTACTTATAGTGCAGAAGAACGGCAAAGGCATGGTATTAGTGACGGTTTGGTTCGTTTATCAATAGGTCTGGAAGATGTGGATGATTTAATTGCAGATCTAGAACAAGCACTGGCTTAGTAACAGTAGCTATTATGTAATAAAGAAAAAGGCTGTGAAATTATCCACAGCCTTTATTGTTCAACTTATATATTGGTTAATTCAGAAATATGATTTATTTCTGGTTCATTCTTGGTTTGATACCAACATAATAGCCGATAGTTAAAATCGCTACCCATATCATACCCACAATCAATGCCATTCTAGTTGATTCAAAATAACCTAAGATTGCGATAACAAACGCCATAAAGACGATAGTCAGCGCAGGTGCAACTGGCCATAGCGGTACTGGAAATTTAAGTGTTTTTACTTCTTCGGCGCTCATCTTACGGCGCATAGCGACTTGAGAAAGCAAAATCATTAACCAAACCCAAACTGTTGCAAATGTCGCAATAGAGGCAATTAAAACAAAGATTTGTTCTGGAATAAGGTAATTAAGCACGACGCCAAGTAACAGTACCACAGACATCACAAGTACTGTCATCCAAGGCACGCCATTACGGGTAAGCTTCATAAAGGATTTAGGTGCTTGTCCTTCTTGAGCCATGCCGTACATCATACGACCAGCCCCAAAGATATCACTATTAATTGCGGAAATAGCCGCTGTGATAACCACTAGGTTTAAAATGTTTGCCGCTGAATTGATCCCTAGATTCGAGAAAATCTGTACAAATGGGCTACCGTTATGGCCGATTTGTTGCCAAGGGAAAATACACATTAGAATGAATATCGTTAGAACATAGAATAATAAGATACGAAACGGTACGGCATTGATAGCTTTAGGAATGGTTTTCTCAGGATCTTTAGCTTCACTGGCAGTAATACCAATTACTTCAATTCCACCAAATGCAAACATCACAATGGCAAGCGAGGCGATAACCCCTTCAATACCATTTGGCATAAAACCACCAAACTCCCATAAGTTAGAGATACCAATAGGATGTTCAGTTTGTTGGCCAAAGCCATACATCATAATAACAACACCACCAATGATCATTGCGATAATAGCGGTGACTTTAACAATAGAAAGCCAAAACTCCATTTCACCAAATATCTTCACATGGCAAAGGTTTAAGGCACCAATAAAGCAAACTATGCCTAATACCCATATCCATTGATCGACATCTGGGAACCAAAGTTTCATATAAAAACCAAATGCTGTGACGTCAGCCAGACACACAATCAGCATTTCAAAAACGTAGTTCCAGCCGGTTAAGAAGCCTGCTAAAGGCCCCATATAATGGCTAGCATATTGTGAGAAAGAGCCCGCAACAGGATGATGAACGGCCATTTCCCCTAATGCACGCATAACCATAAATACCGCAGCACCACCAATAAGGTAAGCCAATAATACTGCTGGACCTGCTTTTTCAATGGCTGCAGCTGAGCCATAAAATAGACCAGTCCCGATCGCAGAGCCTAGCGCCATGAAACGAATGTGCCGCCCTGATAATCCTCGTGAAAGTTGATTCTCTTTTTGCATCTAAAGTATTCCCATCTCTGTCCAACGGAGGAACTCTATCCTCTTTTTCAGTGTCTTCTCGCACGTTAGCTATTCAAAACAAACCATGTACCTTATCATAAAGCCTCTTACGGTGAGATAGTTATCTGTAATAATCATCAGCATTCATTGGATATCAGAGTTTCTTATGCAATACCCCATTAATGAAGTGTTTCAAACCTTACAGGGTGAAGGTGTTTTTACTGGCGTTCCTGCGCTTTTTGTTCGATTACAAGGTTGCCCAGTTGGCTGTAGTTGGTGTGATACGAAGCATACTTGGGAAAAAGAGGACGAAAAAAAAGTTCCTCTCGGTGATATCCCGATTAAAACGCAAGAAAGCGATACTTGGGGCGAAGCCAGTGTTGCTGAAATTTTATCACTTTTTCAGCAACAAGGTTATAGTGCAAAACACGTTGTTATTACGGGAGGGGAGCCTTGTTTATATGATTTGCGTCCTTTAACGCAAGGGTTAGAGCAAGCCGGTTTTGCCTGCCAGATAGAAACCAGCGGTACTCATGACATTCTATGTAGTGAAAAAACATGGGTTACACTTTCACCTAAAGTAGGAATGCGAGGTGGTTTTCGTGTTTTATCAAGCGCTATCAATCGCGCTAATGAGATAAAACATCCAGTTGGACGTGAAAAAGATATTGAAGCTTTGGATACATTACTGGCATTACGCACAGAACAACCCGCACCTGTTGTTGCTTTACAACCCATTAGTTGTAAAGAAAGTGCAACGGCATTGTGTATTAAAACTTGTATTGAACGTAATTGGCGTTTCTCAATGCAAACGCATAAATATTTAAATATTGCGTGATCACATTTTAATATGAAAAAATCAGCCAATAAAAGGCTGATTTTTTTAGATGATAACGGTTTAATGTTAATACAAATCTACTCACCGTGATAAATACATCCTGCTGTACACGTCTCTTTCACCATTACTGCAGATAATAATGGTAATACCGGTTTTACTTGGTGCCAAATCCATTTTGCGAGCACTTCGCTGGTCGGATTTTCAAGGCCTTCAATTTCGTTAA
The DNA here is from genome assembly GCF_040139345.1 of Proteus sp. fly-1067. Taxonomy (NCBI): domain Bacteria; kingdom Pseudomonadati; phylum Pseudomonadota; class Gammaproteobacteria; order Enterobacterales; family Morganellaceae; genus Proteus; species Proteus sp. fly-1067. Next base: position 6,587 of record NZ_JBEEUL010000012.1, read on the forward strand.
GATAGTAGTGATCAAGGCGATCAAGAGTAGGTTTAAATGCGGCTTTAACATCAGCAAAATCAATAAGCCAACCTGACTGCGTATCAACTTCACCTGTTAGTTCTAATCTAACCAAAAAGGAGTGTCCGTGCAGGCGTCCACATTTGTGGCCTTCAGGAACATTCGGTAAATGGTGGGCGGCTTCAAACTGAAAATCTTTAAAGATGGTGGTTGTCATCAAAACTCTCTTGACTTAATTAGTAAAAAAAAGACACAAATAGAACGAAGTCTATCAGTGTAGCCGATTTAGCGTATCACGCCTAATCTCCCTTAATCTTAATGACTTGTTATGTTCCTTTTTGCTTATTAATTATATTGGTAAAGGAAACCGATAAATAAATTTAGCATTTAAGGTTATTAGATAGAGCCAACAGGTCTTTAATTCACCTTCTAGTCGTGAGATACCCTCTCAATATTAGAAATATTATCAAAGAACAATAAAGCACAGATAAGTGCTTCGCTTTTTTAAGGCAGGATAAATGAGCAATCAACCCCCATTATTATCAATGCTTCCATTAACATCGGAGCAATTGAATAAATTACAGGACGCAACAAAAGATCTCTCAACTGCGCAAATTGCATGGTTATCTGGGTATTTATGGGGGCAATTGGATCATGCTGCCGTATCCGTACCAACAGCAGTTGTTTCACCACAAGTTCCTGAACAAGAGACAATAACATTAATCTCTGCCTCCCAGACTGGTAATGCCCGCCATCTGGCAGAACAATTACGAGATAACCTAGTTGCTCATAAATTGAATGTTGAGTTGTACTCTGCCAGTGAATATAAATTTAAGCAGATCCATAAAGCGACAACTTTAATTATTATTGCATCTACACAAGGAGAGGGCGAACCTCCAGAGGAAGCGATTGCTTTCTATAAATACCTGCACTCTAAAAAAGCCGCTGAAATGAAAGAAACGGCTTATGCAGTTTTCAGTTTAGGCGATACCTCTTATGAGCATTTCTGCAAAGCAGGTAAAGACTTTGATGAAAGAATTACCCAGCTTGGTGCAACGCGTTTATTACCTAGAGTTGATGCTGATGTTGAATATCAATCTGTTGCGGATGGATGGATAAAACAGCTCACAGAAATATTAAAAGCGAGAGTTCCTGTACAAAGCACTCTTGTATTGCAACAAACTCAGGCAGGTACGACGGATACTATCAATGCCTCCGTTTATCATCGTAATGCGCCTTTTACTGCCACATTACTGACTAATCAAAAAATCACAGGCAGAAATTCAGATAGAGATATTCGCCATATTGAAATCAGTATTGAAGGTTCTGATTTACAATATCAACCCGGTGATGCGCTGGGAGTTTGGTTTAATAACTCATCTGAAAAAGTCGATGAACTTATTGCTTTGTTGTGGCTAAAGGGTGATGAACCTGTCACGTTAAAATCTCAAACATTCACCTTAAAAGAGGCCTTATTACATCATTGTGAACTGACTCAAAATAGCGCGCCTATCGTCAAGGCTTATGCACAACTTACACGACATGAAGATTTATTGTCATTGGTGGCTGATAAAACAAAGCTTCAGCAATATGCAGACAAACACCCTATTAATGAGATGGTGCGCCAATATTGCGCTCAACCAACGGCACAAGATTTTGTGGATATTTTACGCCCATTAACACCACGCCTTTATTCTATCGCTTCATCACAACAAGAAGTAGAAGACGAAGTACACCTTACTTTAGGGGTTGTACGTTACGACGTTAATTCGCGCGCTTATACCGGCGGCGCCTCTGGTTTTTTAGCTGATGGCTTAAAAGAAGGCGATAGTGTCAATGTTTTTATCGAGAAAAATGCACATTTTCGTCTCCCTGAAGATAACACTGCACCTGTCATTATGATTGGTCCAGGCACAGGCATTGCACCTTTTAGGGGCTTTATGCAGCAGCGCGAAAATGACGCGGCAACAGGTAAAAATTGGTTATTTTTTGGTAATCCTCATTTTGTAGAAGATTTTCTCTATCAAGTGGAATGGCAACGTTATGTCAAAAGCGGTCTGTTAACTCATATCGATTTAGCATGGTCACGAGATCAAGCACATAAAATTTATGTACAAGATAAATTGCGTGAACGTGGTAATGAGATTTGGCAATGGTTACAGCAAGGTGCTTATCTTTATGTCTGTGGTGATGCGTCACGAATGGCAAAAGATGTTGAACAGGCGTTGTTAGATATTGTGATGGAGTGTGGCAATAAAAATATTGAAGAAGCAGATGAATACTTAAGTGAGCTACGTCTAGAAAGGCGTTATCAGAGGGATGTCTATTAAATGAAATCACACACTCAAGCGCCCTTAGTGGTTGAAGGGAAACTGGCTGATAGTGAACGCATGAAAAAAGAGAGTCACTTTTTACGCGGTACTATTACAGAAGACTTACAAAATGGTTTAACCGGTGGCTTTGAAGGCGATAACTTTTTGTTAATTCGTTTTCATGGCATGTATCAACAAGATGACAGAGATATTCGAGCTGAACGTGCAGAGCAAATGCTAGAACCTCGCCATGCCATGATGCTACGTTGTCGTTTGCCCGGTGGCATTATTTCGCCTAAACAGTGGCTTAGCATTGATAAGTTTGCGACGGAAAATACGCTATATGGCAGTATTCGTATTACCAATCGTCAAACATTTCAATTTCATGGCATTTTAAAGGGCAATGTAAAACCCGCTCATCAAATGTTAGCCGCCACAGGATTGGATTCTCTAGCTACTGCGAATGATGTTAACCGTAATGTCCTATGTACTTCAAACCCAGTACAATCTTCATTACACCAAGAAGCGTATGAGTGGGCGAAAAAAATATCAGAACACTTATTACCTCGCACTCATGCTTATGCGGAAATCTGGTTAGATAAAGAGAAAGTTGCAACTACAGACGAAGAGCCTATTTTGGGGGAAACCTACTTACCACGGAAATTTAAAACCTCAGTGGTGATCCCGCCTCATAATGATGTTGATCTGCATGCGAATGACATGAATTTTATTGCGATTGCTGAAAATGGGCATCTTGTCGGATTTAATGTGCTGGTGGGTGGCGGTTTAGCCATGACACATGGCGATAAGAAAACCTTTCCTCGCTTAGCCAGTGAATTTGGTTATATCCCTATTGAAAAAACCTTAGCAATTGCTGAGGCGATTGTGACAACTCAGCGTGACTGGGGAAATCGAACTGAACGCAAAAATGCAAAAACAAAATACACATTAGAACGCGTTGGTGTAGAGACGTTTAAACAAGAGGTTGAACGCCGTTCAGGTGTCACTTTTGAGGCTATTCGACCTTATGAATTTACACATAGAGGCGATCAGATTGGTTGGTTAAAAGGTGTTGATGATAAATGGCATCTTACTTTATTTATTGAAAGTGGCCGGTTGATTGATACGCCTGATGCTCCATTAAAAACAGGTGTCGCTGAAATCGCTAAAATTCATCAAGGCGATTTTCGCCTTACGGCTAATCAGAATTTAATTGTGGCAGGTGTACCTGAGAATGAAAAAGCCAATATTGAGGCAATTGCTCGTCAATATGGTTTGATCAATTGCCAAGTTACACCACTGCGTGAACATGCGATGGCGTGTGTTTCTTTCCCAACATGCCCATTAGCGATGGCAGAAGCTGAGCGTTTTTTACCCTCATTCACCGACACACTTGATAGCTTAATGACAAAACATGGCATCAGTGATGAGCACATTGTTGTACGCGTAACTGGATGCCCAAATGGCTGTGGTCGAGCAATGCTTGCAGAAGTGGGGCTGGTGGGAAAAGCCCCTGATCGTTATAACCTACATTTAGGCGGTAATCGTATTGGTACACGCATACCTAGAATGTATCGTGAAAATATTACCTCACAAGAAATCATCGCAATACTTGATACGCTGATTGGTGAATGGGCATCTTCTCGTGATAATAATGAAGGTTTCGGCGATTTTCTTATTCGCACTGATGTTGTTAAACCTGTACTCAACTCTGCCGTGGATTTTTATGAAGTACAGGAGGCGGTATGAGTTTATTTCAGCTTGAACAATTAAGATTATTATCGATAGAAGAACAACAAAAAACGTTAGCTGAAATTAATCAACAACTTGAGCAACTCACCGCTATTGAACGTATTACTTGGGCTTTAGCTCATTTGCCTAAAGCTTATGTACTAAGCTCTAGTTTTGGTATTCAGTCCGCAGTCTGTTTGCATTTAATCACAAGGCAATATCCTGATATCCCCGTGATTTTGACAGATACGGGTTATTTGTTTCCTGAGACTTATCAGTTTATTGATACATTGACTCAACAGTTACAACTTAATTTAAAGGTGTATCGAGCTGAATTATCTTCATCTTGGCAAGAAGCCCGTTACGGTAAACTTTGGTTAAATGGCATAGACGGTATTGAGCGATATAACAACATCAATAAAGTTGAGCCGATGGAAAGAGCATTAAAAACGTTACAGGCTCAAACATGGTTTGCAGGTCTTCGCCGACAACAATCTAAAAGTCGTGAGCATTTGCCAGTGCTTTCAATCGCAAAAGGGATCTTTAAGTTTTTACCGATAGTAGATTGGGATAATAAGCAAATTCATCAATATCTTAAAGAAAATGATTTACCCTATCACCCCTTATGGGAGCAAGGTTATCTCTCTGTGGGTGATACTCATACAACCCGAAAATGGGAAGAGGGTATGAGTGAAGAAGAAACTCGTTTTTTTGGCTTAAAACGTGAGTGTGGGTTACACGAATAACGCCATTATTTATCAATAAAATAAATAGGGTAATAGTTCAATCTATTGCCCTATTTGTCGTTTTTAAAAAATTAACTTATTGAAATTATTTTATTTTTCCTTATTCCTTTCTGTTCCATCACATAGCTTTTTGTCATTTCATAAGCCCTAAAGCACCTTTTATAGTCATTACTCATAAAGTGAACAACGAAGGTGAGATACGCGTATGGATTACCTACCCTTATTTGTGGAATTAAAAGAACGCCCTGTGTTATTGGTGGGTGGTGGTCATGTCGCCGCGCGTAAAGCTTTGCTGTTATTAAGAGCAGGTGCTCGTTTAAGAGTGATTGCACCTCAGTTGTGTGATGAATTACATCTTGCTTATCAGCAAGATAAAATTGAATGGGTGTCAGCAAAATATCAATCTGAACATCTATTAGGAATGATGCTGGTTATTGTGGCTACGGATGACTATGTTCTTAATCAGCAAGTTTATCTTGATGCACAAGCACGACATATTTTTGTCAATGTTGTGGATTCACAACCTCAATGCTCATTTATCTTTCCTGCCATTATTGATAGAAATCCTATTTTGATCGCGATTTCATCTGCGGGAAAAGCGCCTGTTTTAGTTCGTATGATACGTGAAAAGTTAGAGGCCTTATTGCCAAGTTCATTAGGCACAATGGCGACAATAGCAGGAAAATGGCGCAATAAAGTGAAACAACACTTAGATACTTTTCAAGCGCGTTGTCGTTTTTGGGAGCAAGCCTTCGGTGGTAAATTTGCCACTTTAGTGGCGAGTGATCAATTGGTTCAAGCAGAAGCCCATCTTGAACAACAACTAAAACAAAAAGAGAGCCAACAAGGTGAACTTGCATTAGTTGGAGCAGGGCCAGGTGATGCAGGTTTATTAACACTGCGCGGTTTACAGGTTATTCAACAAGCTGAAGTTGTCCTTTATGACAGTTTAGTGAGTCCAGAGGTTTTAGAGCTTGTACGACGTGATGCTGACACTATTTGTGTGGGCAAAAGAGCTGGACATCACAGTGTTTCTCAAGAGGAAACGAATGCACTGATTGTGAAATATGCGCAATTAGGTAAACGAGTTGTTCGGTTAAAAGGGGGAGATCCCTTTATTTTTGGACGTGGTGGCGAAGAAATTGAAATTGCTATCGCGCATGGGATTGCGTTTCAGGTTGTACCTGGAGTCACAGCTGCCAGCGGAGCAAGCGCTTATGCGGGGATACCATTAACTCATCGACAATACGCTCAAAGCGTTACTTTTATGACGGGTCACTGTAAAGCTGATGGTATTGAACCTGATTGGGGATCATTGGCACAAGCTAATCACACTCTCGCTATTTATATGGGAACGGCAAAAGCAGAACTGATTAGTCAGCGTTTAATTAAACTCGGACGTTCTCCATTAACGCCTATCGCTGTTATCAGTTGTGGCACACGCCGTGATCAGCAAGTTTTCACGGGTAACCTAACGCAATTAGCACAATTGGCAGAAAAAGCACCAACTCCGGCTCTCCTGATTGTAGGAGAGGTTGCTGCATTGCACCATCAACTTGCGTGGTTTGGCGATAGACACGCTTATCCGTCTTTACCTTCGCACCATTCATCTTTGGTTCATTTTGCCTAAACGAGGTTGTTATGAATGAAACACAGTTAACGCACCTTCAGCAATTAGAAGCAGAAAGTATTTATATCCTGCGTGAAGTTGTCGCTGAATTTGCAAATCCCGTCATGCTTTATTCAATAGGCAAAGATTCCTCGGTGATGTTGCATTTAGCACGCAAGGCGTTCTATCCCGCTAAATTACCTTTTCCTTTGTTACATGTTGATACTGGCTGGAAATTTCGAGAAATGTATGATTTTCGAGATAAAACAGCTAAAGAATATGGTTTTGATCTTAAGGTTTATCGCAATCCGCAAGGTGAAGAGCTTGGAATTAATCCGTTTATTCATGGTAGTGCAAAACATACGGATATCATGAAAACAGAAGGGTTAAAGCAAGCCTTAGACAAATATGGCTTTGATGCGGCATTTGGTGGTGCTCGTCGTGATGAAGAAAAATCACGAGCCAAAGAACGTATTTATTCATTTAGAGATAGATCTCATCGTTGGGATCCGAAAAATCAACGACCTGAATTATGGAAAAACTATAACGGTCAAATTAATAAAGGCGAAAGTATTCGAGTATTTCCATTATCTAACTGGACTGAACTCGATATTTGGCAATATATCTATTTAGAAAATATCGATATTGTTCCTCTTTATTTTGCAAAAAATAGACCTGTTATTGAGCGTGATGGCACATTAATTATGGTTGATGACGACAGAATTGATCTTAAGCCGGGTGAAGTTATCACTCAGCAACAAGTGAGATTTAGAACTTTAGGATGCTGGCCATTAACTGGAGCCATTCCTTCACAAGCCGAAACGCTACCCGCCATTATTGAGGAAATGCTGATTTCCACCAGCAGTGAACGACAAGGACGTTTAATTGACAGTGATCAGTCCGCTTCAATGGAGCTGAAAAAACGCCAAGGTTACTTTTAATTGGAGGATATATGGGACTTGCAGCCGTGAAAACAAATCAATTTATTGCTGGCGAAATTGCACATTTTGGTGGTGTGGAAAGCTATCTTAAAATGCAACAAAACAAAGGATTATTACGATTTTTAACTTGTGGTGATGTTGATGATGGTAAAAGCACATTAATTGGACGTTTGCTTCATGATACAAGGCAGATCTATGAAGATCAGCTTTCTACATTACAAACGGAAAGTAAAAAAATAGGTACTCAAGGTGAAAAGCTCGATCTTGCTTTGCTGGTGGATGGATTAGCGGCAGAGAGGGAGCAAGGGATCACTATTGATGTTGCTTACCGTTATTTCTCAACGGCAAAACGCAAGTTTATTATTGCTGATACACCCGGACATGCGCAATATACCCGTAATATGGCGACAGGCGCATCAACCAGTACGCTTTCTATTCTGCTGATCGATTCTCGTAAAGGTGTACAAGAGCAAACACGACGTCACAGTTTTATCAGCACACTTTTGGGGATACGCCATCTGATTGTGGCAATTAACAAAATGGATCTAGTGGATCACCAACAAGCTATTTTTAATTCGATCCAACAAGATTATCTTAAATTTGCCGATCAACTTCCGACAGATCTAACCATTGAATTTGTACCTATCTCTGCGCTTGATGGTGATAATGTTGTTTCACCTTCCTTGAATATGCCTTGGTATCAAGGGAAAACGTTGCTTTCATTATTAGAAGATGCGCCAGTTAAATTGGGAGCATCTACACAATCGCTACGTTTTCCTGTGCAATATGTAAATCGCCCTGATCTAGATTTTAGAGGATATAGTGGCACGATTTCTTCTGGTGTTCTTTACCAAGGACAACAAATCAAAGTATTACCTTCGGGGCACCGTTCTACTATCAAACGTATTGTTACTTTTGATGGTGATTTAACACAAGCGAGTGCAGGACAAGCTATTACACTTGTTTTAACTGATGAAATTGATATTAGTCGTGGCGATATTATTGTTGATAGTAGTGATATAACTGCCAATATTAGCACTCATGCATTGATAGATGTGGTATGGATGTCAGAGCAACCCTTAGTTCAAGGGCACATACTTGATATCAAGATTGCAGGTAAAAAGAGTCGAGCAAAAATAGAGAATATTCATTATCAAGTGGATGTGAATAAGCTTACTCAACAAGTTACAGATAACTTAAGTTTAAATGCAATAGGTAATGTTGAAGTCTCATTTGAAGAGCCTTTGGTGCTTGATAACTATCAAGCCAATGCCGATATGGGGGGGCTTATTTTTATTGATAGGTTAAGCAATGTCACGGTAGGGGCTGGACTTATCCGAGAAACTCGCAATACGCCTATACAAACTACGACACAATACGATGCGTTTGAAGTTGAGCTTAATCAGCTTATTCGTCGTCATTTTCCTCATTGGGGAGCAAGAGATCTTCTTGGAGGAAAATAAAGATGATAAGCGAAGATATTATCTGGCATTCGCATAAAATTGGATTAAACGAACGTGAATCACAGCAGGCACACAAAGGATGTGTGCTTTGGTTTACTGGGCTATCAGGATCGGGTAAATCCACGCTGGCTGATGCATTAGAGCAAGCACTTTATCAACACGCCGATTCGCCAATTCACACCTATTTATTAGATGGCGATAATTTACGTCATGGATTATGCCGTGATCTTGGATTTAGCGAAGAGGATCGGCATGAAAATATCCGTCGTGTGGGTGAAGTAGCTAAATTGATGGTAGATGCGGGGCTTATTGTTTTAACCGCTTTTATCTCACCTTATCGAGAAGATAGGCAACAAGTTAGGAGCCATTTTGAGCAAGGTCGATTTATTGAGATCTTTGTCGATACCCCCCTTCATATTTGTGAGGCTCGTGATCCGAAAGGGCTTTATCAAAAGGCAAGACGTGGTGAAATAAAACAATTTTCAGGAATTGATTCACCTTATGAACGCCCTGTTGACCCTGAATTACATTTAGATGGTACACTCTCTATTAATAAACTTACTCAGCAAATCCTCATTTATCTACAGCAAAATCAAATCTACCGTTAATTTTGAAGTGAAATTTAATTATCTCTACACAAATATCGCATAAAAAGGATAAATGTGTAGAGATATCAATACATTAATTTTGTGAGGCACATTTATCATCACCCCCTGTTTAAATATCATTAAGTCTTTTCATCTAAAATGGATTTATTTATCAATTAACTCTATTCTGGCTTATCTTAATAAGAAAAAATTAAGCCTTTATCTGAATATTACAAAAGAGCCTCACGTTTATAGTGAGCTGAATACAAATAATAATGTAATATATTCCAGTGCTTTTGTGGCGTCTGTGGTTGAGTTGTGGGATGATTAGCCCATTAATCTTGGGGGTGGTAATGGGGAAATTAACAGTCTTACTTCTGATTTTACTTGGTTGGCTACAATATTCATTGTGGTTAGGTAAAAATGGTATCCATGATTACAACAAAGTAAGTCAAGAAGTTGAATCTGCATTGGCGCAAAATACGCAGTTAAAAGAGCGTAATGATCGTCTATTTGCAGAGATTGATGACCTCAATGGCGGGCAAGAAGCGTTAGAAGAGCGCGCTCGTAGTGAATTAGGGATGATTAAGCCTAATGAGACCTTCTTCCGTATTGTGAATGATAAGTCTCAACCACGTCGTTAATTTATTGAATTAATAGTGTGTCCTGATACAAATACCATAATGAATATAACAAACTCTACTCTTCCTATTGTTGCCGTTATTCCAGCAGCTGGTATCGGAAGTCGAATGCAATCAATCTGCCCAAAACAATATTTGAAGATTGGTGGATTGACTATTCTTGAACATACCATTAATGCTTTATTAAAACACCCACGCATAATGAAAATTATTGTGGCAATTAGCCCAGATGATCATTATTTTCAAGCCTTACCTTTAGCACAAGATGAAAGGATCATTACAGTTAATGGTGGAGGAGAGCGAGCGGACTCTGTATTATCGGGTTTAGAGTACGTCACTCAGCATTTTTCTGAAAAGACTTGGGCTCTTGTCCATGATGCAGCGAGGCCTTGCTTGCACTTTGGCGACCTTGATCATCTTATTAAATTAATTGATGAAAACTTCTCAGATCCACAGTTTTGCGGTGGTATTCTTGCAACTCCTGTACGTGATACGATGAAACGTAGCCATCAACAAGATAATCATATTGAACAAACAGTAGAAAGAACAACACTATGGCATGCTTTAACGCCACAGTTCTTTCCTGCCTCGTTATTAAAACAAAATATAGAAATGGCACTCTCAGAAAATGCAACTATTACTGATGAAGCATCAGCGATGGAATTTGCTGGATATGAACCTCTATTAGTGAAAGGGCGTGCAGACAATATTAAAGTAACTCAGCCAGAAGATTTGGCGCTTGCAGAGTTTTTTCTTTCACGCCAAATCACCAATATAAGGAACACACAATAAAATGAGAATTGGACACGGTTACGACGTACATAAATTTGGTGGTGAAGGTCCTATTATTATTGGCGGCGTCAGAGTTCCTTATGAACAAGGCTTATTAGCTCACTCTGATGGCGATGTTGTATTGCATGCGGTGACTGACGCTATTTTAGGCGCAGTGGCAATGGGGGATATTGGTACGTTGTTCCCTGATACTGATCCGGCGTATAAAGGTGCTGATAGCCGTGTATTACTTCGAGAAGCATTTTCACGCGTAAAAGCCAAAGGTTACCGAATTGGTAACTTAGATGTCACTATTATTGCTCAAGCTCCTAAAATGTTACCTCATACACCACAAATGCGTGTCAATATTGCAGAAGATCTTCATTGTCATATTGATGATATCAATGTAAAAGCGACAACAACTGAAAAACTTGGATTTGTGGGTAGAAAAGAAGGTATTGCTTGTGAAGCTGTTGTTTTATTAATAAAAGAGTCATTACCTGAATGAGTGAATTACCAGAACTCCATTGGTTACATGGAAAACCACAAGCAACAGGTTTATTGAAGTCAATTCCTGAAGATTTTATTGTCCGTGAAGATCTTGGTTTCACCCTCGATGGTGAAGGTGAGCATGTCATGGTGAAAGTCAGGAAAACTGGATGTAACACCGCTTTTGTTGCTGAAAAACTGGCAAAATTTGTGGGTATTCACCCTAGAGATGCAAGCTATGCTGGACTAAAAGACAGAAATGCTGTTACCGAACAATGGTTTTGTCTGCGTATGCCGGGTAAAGAGATGCCCGACTTCAGTCAGTTTGTTTTAGAAGGTTGTGAAATTTTAGAAACAACTCGCCAACAACGTAAATTACGTATAGGAACATTAAAAGGTAATCACTTTACATTGGTATTGAGAGAAATCTCAGACCGTACATTTGTTGATGTACGATTAGCTCAAATTAATGCTAAAGGTATTCCTAACTATTTTGGTGCTCAACGATTTGGGCGTAATGGTGAAAACTTACGCCAAGCGATGCGTTGGGCAACCGATGAAATTCGTGTTAAAGAGCGTGGTAAACGCAGTTTTTATCTTTCAGCAGCACGCAGTGCCATGTTCAATCATCTTGTCAGTAAAAGATTAGAGTGTGATTTATACTCAAAAGTGATACTCGGTGATGCAATGCAACTTCATGGACGAGGCAGCTGGTTTATTGTCGATGAAGCTGAACTCACTTCAACACAAACTCGCTATGAAGAACATGATGTTCATATAACTGCACCTTTACCGGGCAAGGGTGATTTAGGTACACAAGCACAAGCATTGGATTTTGAAACTGAAAATCTGGCAGAATATGAAACATTATGGACATTGGCTCGACAAGAGCGAGTTGATAATACAAGACGTGCTATCAATGTGTTACCAGAAAATATGTCATGGAATTGGGTAGACGACACCACTGTTTCTCTGTCATTCTTTTTACCTGCAGGAAGCTTTGCAACTAGCGTTGTACGTGAATTAATTTTATTAGGGAATGATGATGCTGAAAATATTGGTGAGTAATGACGATGGTGTGATGGCGAAAGGAATACAGACCCTCGCTAAAGCATTACGCCAGCGCTATGATATACAAATTGTTGCACCTGATCGTAATCGTAGTGCCGCCTCTAACTCTTTAACAATTGACCGGCCATTACGCAAGCAAGAGCTGGAAAATGGCGATATCGCGATTGTTGAAGGAACACCAACAGATTGTGTTTATCTTGGTGTTAATCATTTAGTGCGCCCTCGTCCTGATATTGTGGTTTCCGGTATTAATCATGGCCCTAATTTAGGTGATGATGTTATTTATTCAGGTACAGTGGCAGCGGCAACGGAAGGGCGTTTTTTAGGTTTACCTGCGATTGCCGTCTCATTAGATGGTGAAACGCACTTTGAGACAGCGGCTCAAGTAACTTGTGATGTGTTGGCAATGTTACAACAAGTACCTTTAAGAGCCGGGAATATTCTCAATATTAATGTGCCAGATATTCCACTAAATGAAGTAAAAGGGTTTCGTATCACACGTTGTGGGAGTCGTCATGCTTCACAGCACGTTTATACTCACACCGATCCTAGAGGAAATAGCCTTTATTGGATTGGGCCTCCAGGCGAAAAAAACGATGTAGGCCCTGATACAGATTTTGCTGCTGTTGATGAAGGTTATGTGTCGATTACACCCTTACATGTCGATTTAACAGCATACAAAGCACTAGATTTACTACAAAATTGGTTAAATAAAGCAGAGGTCAAAAAAACATGTTAAGTCGGTCAATGAAAGACTTACTGACAATGTTAAAACAGCATGGTATCAAGGATGAAAGCCTGCTGGAAGCAATGAGTAAAGTACCCAGAGAGCTCTTTATTGATGAAGCGCTTTCTCATAAGGCTTATGAAAATACAGCTTTACCTATTGGTAATGGCCAAACTATTTCACAACCTTATATTGTTGCTAAAATGACAACGCTACTAGAATTACAAAGTACGGATTCTGTTTTAGAAATTGGAACAGGATCTGGGTATCAAACGGCTGTTTTAGCAAATTTAGTCCATCATGTCAGCTCTGTTGAGCGTATAAAGATATTACAATGGCAAGCTAAACGACGTTTTAAGCATCTTGATTTACATAATATTTCTACACGCCATGGTGATGGATGGGAAGGGTGGTCATCAAAAGCGCCTTTTAATGCCATAATAGTGACAGCATGTGCAACAGAAGTACCACAACAGTTATTGATGCAATTAGCTGATGGTGGCAGGATGATAATACCTGTAGGCGAACAGCAACAAATACTGAAGTTTATCCGACGTTTAGGTAATGATTTTCACTATCAATCTATAGAAGCTGTTAGGTTTGTTCCTTTAATTTCAGGTGAGTTAGCATAACTTCCAGATAAATCTGACCGCTTTTTATTACTGCTTTTTAATAGCTTGTCGTAATCTGCACTAATAAATGAAACATTTTCAAAAAATTGCAGTCTTTTTGTTTAACTCGACAAATTGCTAGATGCTAATGCCTTTTTAAAGGGAGAAGGAAGTATGAATTCAGAAAGCCCAATTAAGCATGTCCGCTGGGCAATCATGTGTTCGGTAATTGGATTTGCATTAACAGGCTGTGCAGATACACCTTATCGTCCTGCACCCATTACCTCTGTAAATGATAGCTCTTCAAATAACACGGTCTCAACCGCGCCTGTGATGACTAACAGTAATGCGACACCGGTTGAAAGAACGACCCCTTTACAATCGTCACCTCCTCCTTCAATTAAGGTGAATAGTGCTTCATCTAATGGGGGCACATATCAGCCTCAAAACCAACCTCGTCCACAAACATCAGTAGCGACTCAAAATGTGGGTACAGATGGTTCTGGCCGTATTGTGTATAACCGCAATTATGACAGTATTCCTAAAGGGAATTACAGCGGCAATACCTATACAGTAAAACGGGGTGATACCATGTTCTATATCGCGTGGATAACAGATAGCGATGTAAAAGAGCTGGCATCAATGAATAATATTCCAGAACCTTACAGTTTAAATGTGGGACAGGTGCTGAATATTGGTAACCGTCAAGTCAATACGGGAACCAATACGAATGTGAATACATCCGTTATCAATCAACCAAGTAGTGCTGGTGTTCAAACGGCTCAAACGAAACCGACAAATAACACATCAATGGGGCCATTGATCACTAAACCGGCAACAACACCGCCGAAAACAACGACTCCGCCACCAACAACCAACACGAATACCACTACGGCAGCAACACCAGCACCAACAGCGGTTTCTGGTAAGTGGATTTGGCCAGCACAAGGTAAGATAATCGAAAGTTATTCAAGTGCTCCAGGAGGCAATAAAGGTATCGATATTGGTGGTACTAAAGGTTCCCCAATAGTTGCAACGGCGGCAGGTAAAGTGGTTTATGCCGGTAGCGCATTACGTGGTTATGGTAACCTTGTTATCATTAAGCATAATGATGAATACCTTAGTGCATATGCGCATAACGACACCATCTTGGTACGTGAGCAACAAAATGTGAATGTAGGTCAGCAAATTGCGACGATGGGTAGCTCAGGAACAAGCTCTGTCCGACTGCACTTTGAGATCCGTTATAAAGAAAAATCACTTAATCCAATGAGCTATTTACCTAAAAAATAAATAAGTGATTTTTAACTCGTATAGTGAATAATCCTAAAATTAAGCCCTCTCTTTTATAAAAAGGAGAGGGCTTTTTGTTATCTGTAATTAATTAAAATATTGAAAAAAAATACATTTTAACTAAGTAAAACTGCTTAATTAATGATAAGTAAAAATGAGAGGTCGATATAAAATTATAGATAACGTTAAATTAGACGGTTGATTCTCAACCAATGAATGCGTATGCTAAAAAATGTTATATAAAAAATGAATAAAGATTCGTTATTACTAAAGGATGAGCTATAAAATAACCTCTTGTTTAAAAGGGTATTTTCTTTATTAGATTATCTTTTTAATAATAGTAAATAATAAAAATTATTTGGTATTATTTTATTATTCTGGGTTTTTATTTATTTTTTTAGATACAAATAGTTACAGCTAGCGCATTAAGTGAAGTAATTTTACGTATAGATAAACATACGTAAATATAATAAAAAAACTGTTAATAACCTGCACTCAATAGTTAAGTTATTTATTGAATAAAGAAAGATAAAATTAACAGTAAAATAGATTATGTTATCTTTTATTTTGTAATTCGTTACAAGGGAAAATCAGTAAACCCGTTGTGTCGTGACACAGCGATAAACTGGTAAACAGACTTTAATCAAACGTCGTTTACCTAAATTATCAAGGGTAGGAGCAGCTGATGAGCCAAAGTACGCTAAGAGTAGACGAGTTATATACAGATGAAATTGAAGAGAACATGGAAGAGTTCGATGAAGTTGCTGCAAAAGAGGCAGAAAATGAGTCTGATGCTCAAGACGAAATTGAACTAATTGAAGGAGTCAATCAGCGTGCGCTTGATGCAACTCAGCTTTATTTAGGAGAAATTGGTTATTCTCCGTTGCTGACCGCTGAGGAAGAAGTTTTTTTTGCCCGTAGAGCGTTACGTGGTGACATTCCTTCAAGACAACGAATGATAGAAAGTAACCTTCGTTTAGTTGTTAAGATATCTCGTCGTTATACAAACAGAGGTCTTGCCCTGCTTGATTTGATTGAAGAAGGGAATTTAGGACTGATCCGTGCAGTTGAAAAATTCGATCCTGAAAAAGGTTTTCGTTTTTCAACTTATGCGACATGGTGGATACGTCAAACCATAGAACGTGCCATTATGAATCAAACTCGTACCATTCGTCTGCCCATTCATATCGTTAAAGAGCTGAATGTTTATTTAAGAACTGCAAGAGAACTAGCACATAAGCTTGATCATGAGCCTAGTGTTGAAGAAATTGCACAAACGCTTGATAAACCAGTTGAAGATGTAAGTAAGATGTTGCGTTTAAATGAACGTATTACTTCTGTTGATACCCCAATTGGGGGGGATTCAGATAAAGCCTTACTCGATATTATCTCTGACGAAAATGAAGAAGGGCCTGAGGCGACAATTCAAAATAATAACCTCAAGGAAAATATCATAAAGTGGTTATTTGAATTAAATCCTAAGCAACGTGAAGTATTGGCGCGCCGTTTTGGATTATTAGGCTACGAGGCTGAAACTTTAGAAGATGTTGGTAGAGAAATTGGTCTGACAAGAGAAAGAGTTCGTCAAATCCAAGTTGAAGGATTACGCCGACTAAAAGACATTCTGCAAAGTCAGGGGTTATGTATTGAAGCTCTTTTCAAAGCATAACTAGCCTTTATTTCTGTCTACAGCTTCCAATATATTGTTATTGCCAAAGCCGATTAGTAAGTTGCTAATCGGCTTTTCTTTATCTTGTATTATGTGATTTAACAAGATAAAACAAGAGCGTGGTGTTGCATCTCGTTAATCTGGTAAAAGAGATAAAGGAAGATATGAAAGATTATTTTTTAAACGTCAAATTAGAGAGTTGCCATTTTGACCAAAATAAAACCTCACCGAAAGGAATGGTGAGATTAATAGCATCAGGTAAAGTGTTTTATCTTAATGAAGATGATTTCACTCACTCTCAAGATTTTCTGAAACGTTTAAAACAAGGCGATGAGCTTAAAATTTGTGCTGAATTGCTTAATGACGGCAGTTTATGGGTGCAATGGATTTATCATGACAGCAAAGGAAGGCTTGAGCCAGAAAGAACTTTTACACTTACCACTAAACAGAAAAAATGGTTATTACTTGCTTTTGTTCTTACTGTAATTGGGAGTGGATGGAGCTATTATTCTTTACTTTATCTAGAGACTAATTTCTTCATCATCGTTTCCATGGTTATTTCATTTGGTGCTGTAATGGTTGGAGTGAGTTATATCGGAGAAAAAGCCTATCGTTTTTTTCAGCGTATTAGACCTAAGCATAAAAAAAGAATTAAAGCGTTGGATAAAATAATGGCTAAACAAGATATTACTGCTCCAGATGGTGAACAACTGATTATTCCTGAAATAAAAACAATACCACTGTTAAAGCATATAACACGCAAAAAACCAACCTTTCACATCAAACAAAGTAAAGTACAGCAAGTACGAGGGAAAATAAAACTTCATCATGTTGATAGAATTAAAATACACTCCCGCAACGCAGAGAGTGTGGTGATGCAAATATCCTGTCAGATTGATAAACATCCATTTATATTTAGTTATAAAGAACGTTTATTTTATTCTGATCATAATTTATTTTTGACTGATGGTGATGATGTTGAATTATTCTTTTGGCAAGAAGAAGATAAAAACTCTGGGCCAGTTGTCTTAGGTATTTATAATCATACTGATAATGGTGCTTATTCAATTTCAGGGCAGATGTATCTTGGACATCAGCGAACTAAAAGATTATCGTTGTTAATTACAGGATTAATCAGCGCCTTTATTTTCTCGTTGTTCGCTATTTTTTCTATTTCAGATGTTTACGATAATGGTAATTATTGGGATAAATGGGACTGGTTTTTTGTTGGTGATACTTTTTTAGGTATGGGGATCATCTACGGTTCAATAATGACAGGATTTGCTTTTTTAATTGCCTTATTTTCGAATCTTTATATTTTACTATCACAAAAGGGTAACTGTAGTTATCAAACCTATTTTTTGCTCCAACAGCGATGTGTTGAAAATAAAAAGCTGCTTTATGTTACGGAGTTAAGCCAATGAATCCTTTTTTCCGTAAACCCTTTATTATCATCACTGGTTTATTTATTTTAAGCTTGCTCCTTTTTTATGGCGTGCTTTTTCACGGTTTTGCTGCTAAGTGGCAATGGAAAAATGAAAAAGATGCGGATTTATCTTCCTATCATTATTCTCGTTATGATTGGCGTAATACATTTAATGCACCAAGTGGTATCTTAATTAAAACAGAATCGGATCAAGGGCGATATGATGTTGATCTTTATGGCCGACTCTATCGCCAAGATAACCAGAGAAAATATACACTCTATTTTTCTGACAAAGAAGGTACTCGTTTTGTGTCACAGGGGCAAGGTAGCTTTTATAACGCCTATTGTATTCCTGAAAAGTGTATTCTATTTACAGAGCAGGGACGGCAAGTAATGAACTTAACTAAGTTTATGCTTGATGATTTAATTCCTTGGCAAGAGAGTAATAATGGCTATTACCGTTTTCCTTTAGCGCTTATTGGAGGGAAATTATTATATTCAGAGGCTACATCGCAATTAGTGTTAGTTGACAATAAAACAATAATGACAAGTTTAGATGAGGGAGAGAGTTGGGAATATTCCATTAATACAGAAGATCTTGTTAAGCAGTATTATGCAGAGGACTTTGGTGAATTTACACAATTCCATTATACCTTATCGGGTGATTCTCTCGTTATTTTTTATAATCATCATTACACAACAAACACATTAGAAATCACATTAAATTTAGTTAATAAAGAAGTGACAAAAACACGTTGGCTTCCTTTGCGTGTTAAAGAAGTTGCTCAAAATGATAAAGGTGATATCTATTTTATTGCTCAACATGCTTCTCGTGAGCTCTATTCTGTTGTTCAGCGCCAAGCTGATGGAAATGTAGAAACTTTCTATGAAAGTGGTTATAAATATCTAAATGATTTGATGATAAGTAGTAACGATTTGATTTTAAATAAAGGCCGTAATGATGATAAAGTTACGCTGATTTTTTCATTAAAAACAAAAAATTATACTTCTTATGAGAAAATCACTGACGATATGATGTTTAATCCCGCGTTATCTTCATTTATTCGTTTATTTGACAACTATGGTGATGATGACACTTTATTGTTATTGGGTGAGCGACTGAAATATAGTCATGCATCAATCAATTGACGTGGGATTTATCTCTGATTATTTTAGCTTAAAAATGCAGTCTCAAAAGATAATGACAAAATAAAAAACGAGATAACAGCGAGTTGCATAAGTGAAACAGTGTAATTATCAGTGATAAAAATAGAAAACTGTTATAAAAATGGCGCAATGAAGATAAACACTGCGCCATTTTTTATCATTTATTTATTTGATTTTTTATGTCTTATTTGGACATTTCTTTTAATCGATAAAGTTGTTCTAAAGCTTGTCGTGGTGTTAGAGCATCAGGATCGATTTTATCTAAAGCTAATTCAATCGCAGAAGGTTCAGCCTCTGTTAACAACATCAGTTGTGACGTTTCAACGTGACCGGAACCAGAGTGGCCAGATAGCATTTCAAGCTCTTTTAATTTCTGTTTAGCCCGGCGAATAACCTCTTTAGGAACACCCGCTAATGCGGCTACAGCCAAACCATAACTTTTACTTGCGGCACCTTCTTGAACGCTATGCATAAAGGCAATGGTGTCACCATGTTCGACAGCATCTAAGTGAATGTTTGCAGTACCCTCAAGTTTTTCAGGTAACGTGGTTAATTCAAAATAGTGGGTCGCAAAGAGTGTCATTGCTTTAATACGATTAGCTAAGTTTTCAGCACAAGCCCAAGCCAAAGATAATCCGTCATAAGTTGATGTACCCCGACCAATTTCATCCATTAAGACCAAGCTGTTTTCAGTCGCATTGTGCAAAATATTGGCTGTTTCGGTCATTTCCACCATAAAGGTAGAGCGGCCAGAAGCAAGGTCATCAGAAGCTCCCACACGAGTAAATATACGGTCAACAGGGCCAATTAATGCTTTTTCTGCAGGAACAAAGCTACCTATATAGGCAAGTAAAGTAATTAAAGCAGCTTGTCGCATGTAAGTACTTTTACCCCCCATATTCGGGCCTGTAATGATTAATAAGCGACGTTGAGGTGCCAATTGTAATGGGTTAGAAATAAAAGGTTCACTAAGGACTTGTTCAACAACAGGGTGGCGTCCTCCTGAGATTTGAATACCTGTTTTCTCACTTAATTCTGGGCGAGTATAATTTAATGATTCAGCGCGCTCTGCAAGGTTAGAGAGAACGTCTGTTTCTGCTAAAGCCTCTGCACTGAGTTGTAATGCAGTAAGGTGTGGCAATAATTTTTCAAAAATCTCTTCATAGAGCATTTTTTCAATCGCCAGCGCCTTACCTTTCGAGGTCAGGACTTTATCTTCATACTCTTTTAGCTCAGGAATAATATAACGTTCAGCATTTTTCAATGTTTGACGGCGAACATAGTGCATAGGTACTAAATTGCTTTGCCCGCGACTTACTTGAATGTAATAGCCATGTACACCATTAAAGCCAACTTTAAGTGTATCAATACCCCATTTTTCACGTTCACGAATTTCAAGTTTATCAAGGTAATCACTTGCTCCATCGGCTAATGCTCTCCATTCATCTAATTCAGCATTATAACCTGATGCAATAACACCTCCGTCACGTACTAATACCGGCGGTGTTTCAACAATAGCTTGTTCAAGTAGTTCACATAATTCATCGAACTGGCTAATACGCTTTTGTAATTCTTTAATGTAAGGCATATCCGCTTGTTCAAGCACTTGGTGAATATCATGATATTGCTGAAAAGCGTGACGCATACGAGATAGATCACGAGGGCGTGCTGAACGTAACGCTAAACGTGCTAATACACGTTCTAAATCGCCGATTTGGCGTAAAAAAGGCTGTAACTCAAAATAGAGAGGCTGCAATGCACTAATTGCATCTTGACGTTTAATGAGTTGTTCACGTTGGCGTAATGGTGTGTGTATCCAACGTTTTAGCATACGGCTTCCCATAGGGGTAACACAAAGGTCAAGTACAGATGCCAGTGTGTTATCAGTGCCGCCCGCAAGATTTTGTGTTAATTCAAGGTTGCGACGAGTTGCCGCATCTAAAATAATCGAATCTTGAGGGCGTTCCATGGTAATGCTACGGATATGAGGTAAAGAGGTGCGTTGCGTATCTTTCACATATTGTAATAAACAGCCAGCAGCACAGAGCGCGAGATGTGCATTCTCAACACCAAAACCTGTTAAATCACGAGTGCCAAATTGTAGATTGAGCTGTTGTTTTGCTGTCTCAGGTTCAAACTCCCAAATAGGGCGACGACGCAAGCCTTGTTGGCGCTCAATCAATGCCATTGATTCAAAGGTTTCTGGATAAAGTAATTCTGCTGGATGGGTACGTTGTAATTCAGCCATCATGCTTTCACTATCAGGCATTTCAGTAACTCGAAAACGCCCGGATGTGATATCTAATGTAGCATAACCAAATGCGCCATTTTTATCTTGCCAAATAGCGGCTAAAAGGTTGTCTTGGCGTTCTTCAAGTAAGGCCTCATCTGTGACGGTACCGGGGGTCACAATACGAATAACTTTGCGTTCAACGGGGCCTTTGCTTGTTGCAGGATCACCAATTTGCTCACAAATAGCGACAGATTCACCTAATTGTACTAATTTAGCGAGATAATTCTCAACAGCGTGATGAGGAACTCCTGCCATAGGAATAGGTTGCCCCGCAGACTGACCTCGTTTTGTTAATGAAATATCTAATAAGCGAGAGGCTTTTTTAGCATCGTCAAAAAACAGTTCATAAAAATCACCCATACGGTAAAACAACAAGATTTCAGGATGCTCTGCTTTAATTTTCAGATATTGCTGCATCATTGGTGTGTGGGAGTCTAAATGTTGAATGTCAGTCATGTTGTTGTCTGTCTTAACGTATTGAATTTTAAGTTATTTGTGAAAATCTATTGTTACACTGAATGTTGCTTTATTTCACAAGCTTTGTTCGATCATATCACAAGGTTTCAGTCTGTTGTTTTAATGATACAAATATCTTTTTAGACCAAGAGTGGAATAATTTTATTCACTATAATATCGTTGATTAACCGTTAATAGCAATCTGCACTTTTCTGAAAATTCATTGTTTTTAATTTATTACATATTGATTTGAAAGATATTTAATTACATTAATAAACAAAATGGGATATCTTTTACACAATAAATACGCAAATTAAAAAGTAAGGTAAATATTTAAATATTAAACATCAGAAAATCATCTCTTTCGCGGTACAACCCGCATAAAAAGAGTTTGTTAACTATTCTTCAATTTTTAATAGATGTAAAAAACCAGAGTCTATAAGAGTAATAGGGTATCTTATGGATAATTAAACAAAAAATAAATATAAAGAGTCACATTATGAGTCGTAAATTCTGATGGAAATGGTCGAATGGGACGATTATGGTGATTTGTTATTTTAAGTAAATCGCCTACAGAGTTAATTAAGTTGCCAGTTGAAACACTTATATAGGATATATATAAACGCTTAAAAAATATTTATAAAGATATAACAACGCACTTAAGTATATATACGTTATTAATCGTCTTAAAATACTCTTATAAAGAGTGTTGCTGTGATGTTTGAAATAAATGTAATAAATAATAGTCATTAATTATTAAACTCATTATAGTTTATAGCAAGTAAATTACTTAATAATATAATGAGGGGTTATGAAAAAGAGCATATTAGCATCGATAATAAGTATTTTATTAATATCAGCAGTAGGTTGTGATAATTCAAATGAAAATTCGAATACAGGAACATCCTCGCAAGATAAAAATAAAACAGAGCAAACAACACAATCTAAGCCTGATTCAAAAAATACTCAATCTGATGAAGTTCAGTTTAGTCAGAAAATTGAAAAAGGTAATTTGTGGCTAGCAACGTTTAACGAAGATTTTGGCACCATTATACAGAAAAAAACGGGCAGAATTTCAGGCACAATTAACGTTAATCTTTTAGATAATACGAAAACAGTTTTAACAAGTTTAAGTTCTGATAATGGTGAAAGCATTGATTTAACACCTTTCAAAGTATTTGAAACAGAAACAGACCAAATAAAAAAAATGAAAGCGAGTAGTGCGATAATGCCTGTTAGGAGTGCTTTCTCTATGTATTTGAGTGTTTCAGGAGCAGAGCGAGCTAAAGAATCTTTTGAATTTATGAAAACGCTTTCCCCTACACTTCCAGAATTAGATGCTGTAGGTAATGCTTATGGTGAAAGTTATGTTGATTTATATGAAAAATTGCTAAAGCTTGGGGATTATCTGGTTGTAAAGGAGACTTATCGTTTAGATGATTTTGCACAAGCCAGTAATTTGTATGAAGATGTGAAAAATGCTTATGCCAAACTAATCGATGAGAAAGAAAAAGCTGCTGACGCATATGAAAACTATTATCAAGCAATGCATATTGAAGAGCTTGAATTAGTGAAAAAAGAAGGTTTGGTTGTTCGCTATCAAATTATGCAATCACTGGATACAGTAACCAACACACTTGATTCAATGAACCCAGATAAAATAGATGTGGCTACACTTTCTGCGGCAATTACCAAAATTGAAGCGCAATCAATTGAATTAGAAAAAGTATTTGGTAATGAAGCATTGCTAAATAAAGAAAATATGAAAAGTACTGATTATTCAGTTAAAAAGTATTTAGAATTATATCAACAACTTGTCATTGAGTTAAAAGTATTAGAGAAAAAACTCAATGAGAAGAAAGATATATCAAGTAGCATAAATACTATTTCAAATGAGTATAAATATTTGATAGAGAATTATAATTCTTTAATAGCGAAGTAATATTTATACTGTAAAAATGTAAATCGCACTTTAATAGTGCGATTCTTCTCGCAAAATTTGTCTTTTATTCTGTGTTTTATTAAACATGAAATGATTATTAGAAAAAGATGACTCAAACTAAAGTTCAGAAGAATCTTGAAATAGAATTGAATGCTAGGAAAAAAATATTAAGAATGTAATCTGTCTTTATAGATATTATTTATTAATAGGTATTAATGCTTATTCACTTACAGCAACCCTATTTATTTCGATTTTGACTTAATTTTATTGATAAAAATAACATATTTTTATCAGGGCAATCTAGGACTACCTATATGGATGTATTGCGCTTTTTACTTAGTCTTCCGTTTAAACTGATCCGTTTATTTGGCTGGATTATTGTTTTTTGTATTCGTCTTCTTGAGAAAATACTTAGCCCGTTTATAGGACAAATACAATGGAGTACACCTATATGGGTTAGTTTTGTTGCTCGGCATTTGAGAAATATTGAAAAGGGTATGGTGAACCACCCGAAAACGGTATTAGGTTCTATTATTTTTCTTCTAGTCATGTCTTTTGGTAGTTACTACGGTTACCACAGTTATCTTAATCGCCCTGTTCCTATTGATGTTGCTCCCATTGTTGTACAAAAAGTTGATATAAAACTGACTGCCCCTGCGCCAATTAATTATGCCAGCGACAATCCTCAATCACAGAGAATAACGTTATCTTTTTCACGTTCTGCTGCACCTATTACACTTATTGATAAAGAAGTCACTGAAGGCGTGACATTAACGCCAGCTATTGAAGGGAATTGGCATTGGCAAAATGGTTCGACTCTTGTTTTTACAGCGAAAAAACCATTTGCAATGGGAAGCAAATATCAAATAGAACTTGATGAAGCTAAGTTATTAGCGCCCCAGTTTTCACTTAAATTAAAAAAATATGAATTTAAAACGTCTATTTTTGATTATCGTTTAGGAAATAGTGAGTTTTATCAAGATCCTCAAAATCCTGCTCAAAAGCATGCCATTATTAAAATTTCATTTAATGCCCCTGTTGATATTCAGAGCTTTGAAAAACGGCTTTCAATGAAATATGGTGATAATGAGAAGCTAAAATACGTTATTAATTATGATAATAAAAAATTAACGGCATGGGTTCATTCTGAACAGTTAGCGCTAAAAGATATTAGTAGCAAAGTGTTCCTTAAGATTGCACCAGGTGTTGCGAGTACAGTGACAGCAAACTCAACATCAAAAGAAAAAACCTATGGTGTGGATGTTCCAAGTTTATATAGCCTTAGTGTTTCCAATATAGAAAGTGAGCTTGTTGAGTCTGAAAATGGTAAAGATGCGCGTGTGCTTATTGTTTCTTTAAATGATGCGTTGAATGAGAAAGAGATAAAAAATGAAGTTAGTGCATGGTTATTACCTCAACACAATTTAGAAATACAAAATGCTGACCTTAACCAAGGTGAAGATGATTATTACGATTGGAATTTGAATGATGTTAGTAAAACTATTCTTGCTCAGTCAGAAAAATTAACACTTGAGATAAGTGATAATGAGCAAGAAAATCAGGCTACCTTTGCTTTTAAATATAATGCACCTGCTTATCGCTATCTATTGGTTAAAATCTCAAGTGGAATAACTTCTGTTGGAGGATACCAATTAAAAGAAGATCGTTATCAAATCGTCAGCGTCCCTGATTACCCACAAATGCTGAGTTTTGTATCTGAAGGTGCTTTACTTTCTATGACAGGAGATAAACGGATCACCGTTTCTGCTCGTAATCTTCCGGGGTTACAATTAGATATTAAGCGAGTTATTCCAAATCAGTTACAGCATATTGTTTCTTTTAAAGATAAATATTTTACTTCAACGAATTTTAACCGTCTAAATGATGAATATTTTACAGAGCATTTTACTTATCAAACAGCACTGAACAACGAAAATAAAGGTGAAACTCAATACAAGGGAATTGATTTAAGTCGCTATTTATCTGCTGATCCTAATGCTAAGCGTGGCATATTTTTATTAAAACTGACTTCTTGGGATCCGAATAAAGCATCAAGAACAGATGATGAAAACGAAGAGTATTATGAAGAGGGCGATGATGAAGTGGTTTTTGATGCTCGCTTTGTTGTTGTCACTGATTTAGGCATTATCGCGAAATCCTCGATTAACGGTTCAAGAGATGTTTTTGTACAATCTATTTATAGTGGTGAACCTGTTAGTAATGCGAAAGTCTCTGTCATTGCTAAAAATGGAACAACGTTACTTAGCAAAATAACTAATGCTGATGGACATGTTGCTTTTCCAACGCTTAAAGACTTTAGAAATGAACAAACTGCGGTTCTCTTTTTAGTTGAAAAAGAAGGGGATATTTCATTTTTACCGACAAATGCTTATTACGATAGACAATTAAACCTTTCTCGCTTTGATGTTTATGGCGATGATACGCCCAAAGATCCCCGCACTCTTGATAGTTTTCTTTTTTCTGATAGAGGTGTTTATAGGCCTGGTGAAACTTTCAATATAGGGCTAATTACACGGACATTTGACTGGAAAACGGCTATTGATGGAGTACCTCTACGTGTTGAAATTCGTGATCCTCGTAATACATTAATGTTAAATAAGTCCATGACATTAAACGAATTTGGTTTTAATGAATTGAGTTATACCACTTCAGAAAACTCGCCTACTGGAGATTGGAATATTTATCTTTACTTGGTGGGTAAGAATAACGAAGATGCCAGTTTATTAGGCAGTACGAGTATTGTCGTTAAAGAATTTGAACCTGACTTACTTAAAGTTGCACTTAATCTGAAACCTAATAGGCAACAAGGGTGGGTTAAACCTTCTGAATTAAAAGCATCAATTGACGTACAAAATTTATTTGGTACGCCTGCACAAAATAGACGTGTTGTGTCCAAATTAACGTTACGACCAATTTATCCTAATTTCTCACGCTATTCTGATTATCGTTTTTATGAAAACCGCCGTAATCACGATAGTTTTGAAACAGAGTTAGAAGAGACGACAACAAATGATGAAGGGATAGCTGATATTGATTTAGGGCTAGAGTCCTATGATGATGCAACTTATCAATTACAACTTATCTCTGAAGCTTTTGATGCAGGAAGTGGTCGCTCAGTCACTGCGGCGGCCCGTGTAATGGTATCTCCTCATGATTATCTCGTTGGGGTAAAAGCAGATGGAACACTTGACTATATCAATCAAAATGCACAACGTAATCTCAATTTTATCGCCATTGATCCAACATTAAAACAAGTTACTCAAGAGGCACTCACACTAGAACGTTATGAGCAAAAATACCTTTCTGTTTTAACTCGTCAAAATTCGGGTGTTTATAAATATCAGTCTAAATTAAAAGAAGTTTTTATTAATGAAGTCCCATTTTCTATTGATGAAAAAGGTAGCCACTTTTTATTAGAGACGCAAACACCAGGTAATTTTGTATTATTAGTCAAAAATAAAGCAGGTAATGTACTCAACCGCATCAATTATACGGTCGCAGGAAACGCGAATGTTACGCGATCCCTTGATCGCGAAGCTGAGCTACAACTTACTTTAAACAAAGACACATACAAAGCTGGTGAAGAAATAGAAATTGCCATTAATGCGCCTTATATCGGCAGTGGCATTATCACTATAGAAAAAGATAAGGTTTATCATTGGCAGTGGTTTACATCATCAACAACAAGTTCAGTACAAAAGATCCGTGTTCCAGATGATTTACAAGGTAATGGTTATATCAATGTCCAATTTGTTCGAGATATTAACTCTGACGAAATATTTATGAGTCCACTTAGCTATGGTGTTATACCGTTTAAAGTGAGTCGTGAAAATTTTCAAGCTAATATTGAATTGCAATCACCTGAGATTATCAAGCCAGGCGAGACTTTGCCGATCACCGTAAAAACAGAGACTCCACAACAAGTTGCTGTATTTGCTGTTGACGAAGGCATTTTACAAGTTGCACGATATAAATTAAAAGATCCATTGGATTACTTCTTCCGTAAACGATCATTAGAAGTTGAAAGCACACAAATACTCGATCTTATCTTGCCTGAGTTTAGCAAAATGATGTCACTGACTTCGGCACCGGGTGGAGATGCAGGAGAAGGTGTTGATCTCTATTTAAATCCATTCAAACGTAAAAAAGAAGAACCTGTGGCCTATTGGTCTGGTATTACGGAAGTAGAGGGTGAAGCGGTCTTTAATTATAAAGTGCCTGAATATTTTAATGGCAAGATCCGCATAATGGCAGTATCTGTTACCCCAAACCGTATAGGGAATGCACAACGTTATACTACAGTGCGTGATGATTTTGTATTAAGCCCACATATACCGACGACTGTTGCACCAAATGATGAATTTGATGTGACTTTAGGTATTGCAAATAATCTCACTGATCTTAATGGCGTTGAAACAAAACTAGATGTCATGATAACACCAGAGCCTCAATTAGAGGTGATAGGACAAAAGAGTTATCAATTGGAATTAGGTGAGAAAAAAGAAACGGTGGTTTCCTTTAGACTAAAAGCGAAATCGCAATTGGGTAATGGCGCTATCACTTTCTCAGTGAATACAGAAGGTAAAGTAACTCAACGGACGGTGGCTCTCTCTATTCGCCCTGCTTCAGCTTATCGAACTCAATCAAGCTTAGGCCGTATGGATGGAAAAGAGCAGAGTGTCACGTATATTCGCCAAATGTATGATGAATATGCCAATAGAGATGCGCGTGTTTCTTACTCTCCTTTGGTGCTCAGTAGTGCATTAGCACAATACCTTGCTAATTATCCTTATAATTGTTCAGAGCAAATAACCAGTCAGGCAGTACCGTTATTATTCCATCAACGTAATCCTGAAATGAAGGCTATCTATTCACAAGGTAAAATTCGTTCTCAACTTGAACAAACAATGGCGACATTACTCACTCGTCAAAATGGGCAAGGAGCAATAGGAACATGGCGCTCTACACCATCGACAGATCCCTTTGTCACCTTATATGTGGTTCAATTTTTACTAGAGGCACAAGAAGCAAATTACCCTGTATCTGATACGCTATTGCGATCATCCAATGAATATTTAACTAAGCTTGCCGTCAATGTAGGGTTAAATAATCAAGATGAACTTAGAATGCGTGCTTTTGCAGTCTATTTGTTAACGCGTCAAGGCAAAGTCACTACCAGTGAAATAGCAGCTATTCAAACGCGTATGCAAAAGAATTATCCAAAAACATGGCAGAGTGATTTAGGTGCTTTATATTTAGCAGCTTCTTATAAAATGTTGAAAATGGATAAACAAGCTGACGAGTTGTTAAAACCCACATGGCAAGAGCTAAGCAAGGCTTATAGTAAGGCGTGGTGGTCGAAAAACTATTTAGATCCACTGGTTTTAGACAGTACAAGATTATATTTGATTGTGAAACATTTCCCTGAAAAAGCCGCTGATATTCCACCGCAGCTCTTAGAGAATATGGTATTGAGCTTTAAAGAAGAGCGCTATACCACACAATCATCAGCGATGAGTATTTTGGCGTTAGAGCATTACACTAAACAGATCCAAAACACCACAGCATCAGCACAACCATTAACTGTGAGTGCTAAAAAAGGTGAAAATCCGCCAATAGTGATCTCATCGATGACAAATGCAACTGCGATTGGCCAGTTTGGTGCAGGTATTAACGAAGTTTTGTTTAATAACCCAACAAATAATCCTGCTTGGTATGTTGTCACACAGTCTGGTTTTGATAGCGAGCAACCTAAAGAAGCGCTTTCACAAGGATTAGAAATTTCTCGTGATTACGTGAATGAAAAGGGTGAGTCTGTAAATAGTGCAACATTAGGCGAAAAGCTTTATGTACATATAAAAGTCAGAGCCAATGCAAAGCAGGGCGTTGATAATGTTGTGCTGGTGGACTTACTTCCGGGAGGATTTGAGGTTGTACAACAATCAATGGATGATGTTGATAACCCTGAAGTGGAATGGTTGTCACCAACCAGATCAAAAGGAACACGCTGGTCACCAGAATACAGTGATATTCGAGAAGATAGAGTCATTATTTATGGTACAGCTAGTCAACAGGTACAAGAATTCGTTTATCAAATTAAAGCGACTAATTCTGGGGTATTTACAATACCGCCAGCATTTGCAGAAGCGATGTATGATAGAGAAATACAAGCATTAGCGGTTGGTAAAGGAGTTATGACTGTTAATAAACCGACGCAAAATAATGGCAATGTAAAATGAAATTAAATTGGATTTCAAACGCCGGTTTTTGGTTATTTTAAAATGGTCAGGAGTCGGCGTATTTTACAAAATATTTTGATGGGTGGCTTCTTAGTCGTCCTCTTTTGTGTAGTGTTCCGATTATTTCCTCATCCCGCACTTTCAGAGGGTTTTTTATCTTCAACGGCTTATTATGATAGCAATGGCAACCTACTTCGCTTAACACTTGCTAATGATGAACGCTATCGATTATGGACAGATTTAGACGACATTTCGCCTTTAATGGTTGAGAGTGCCATGCGATATGAAGATCGCTGGTTTTATTATCATACAGGTTTTAACCCTTACAGTTTAATTCGTGGTTTTTTTGTCAGTTATATTTATGGTGAACGATTACAAGGTGGCTCTACTATTACAATGCAATTAGCGCGTATGCATTGGCAATTAAATACGCGAAATGTAGGGGGAAAACTGGTTCAAGTATTACGCGCTATCCAATTAGAACTCAGTTATTCAAAACATGATATTTTGGAAGCGTATTTTAACTATGCACCTTATGGGCGAAATATAGAGAGTGTTGGGGCAGCAAGCCTGATTTACTTTAATAAAAATCCTAAAGAATTAACATTACCCGAAGCGTTAACACTTGCCGTATTACCTCAATCACCCAGTTACCGGATAGAACCAAATACCGATGGTATTAGTCTCTCTTTAATGAAAACACGTAACCAGCTTTATGATTATTGGTTAAAAGAGCACCCTAAAGATGCCAATTTATCTGCACTCTTCCAATTGCCTCTTCAGTTACGTCAACCAGAAAAAATGCCTTATATTGCCCCTCATTTAGTGGAACAAATAGAAAAACAAGAAAAATTTAATCCAAGAAAACCCACAACTATAGTGACAACGCTTGATCTTTCATTACAGAGATTAGTTGAAAAGCAGGTTGATGCCTTTATTGAGCGAAATAAACATCTTGGTGTTAAAAATGCTTCGGTGATCCTCGTTGATACGCGAGATATGGGGGTTAAAGCGTTAGTCGGTTCGGCAGATTATTATAATGTGGATATTCATGGGCAAGTTAATGGAACTAATGCCAAGCGTTCACCGGGTTCAACATTAAAGCCTTTTATCTATGCATTAGGATTAGAGCAAGGCATTTTACATCCCCGAACAATTTTAAAAGATGTACCCTCTACCTTTGGCAGTTATGCGCCAGAGAACTTTGACTTACGCTTTTTAGGGCCTATTTCTGCCACTCAAGCTCTCAATTATAGTCGAAATATTCCCGCGGTAGCTATTGCTTCACAATTGAAACAGCCTACGCTTTATCAGTTTTTACAAATGTCGGGTGTCAGTAATATGGCCAGTGAAAAACATTATGGTTTATCGCTGGTGCTTGGAGGTGGCGAAATTACGGTACAAGAGTTAGCAAAGCTTTATGGAATATTAGCTAATCGGGGAGAGCTTAAACCATTAAGAATGCAAAGTACGGATACTATTGCTAAACCTATCCGATTGCTAAGTGAAGAGGCAAGCTTTATCACGCTAGATATGCTAGGGCAACATCGAAGACCCGATGATACTCTTGCTCAAAAATCTATGACTTTACCCATTTATTGGAAAACAGGCACCTCTTGGGGATTTCGTGATGCATGGAGTAGTGGGATCTTTGGCCCCTATGTTTTAGTGGTTTGGATCGGTAACTTTGATGGTAAAGGAAATAGCGCATTAATTGGCGCAGAAGCTGCTGCACCTCTATTTTTTAATATTATAGATAATATAGTTGCAGACTATCCGAAACTAAAAGAGCCTCGATTTAAACTGCCTGAAAATATTAAACAAGTCGATATTTGTTTGGCGAGTGGTAATTTACCTACACCATGGTGTCAACGTAAGGGTAAAACATGGTTTATTCCAGGAAAATCACCGATTAAAGTGGATACTATTTATCGGCCTTTAGCAATTGATAAAATAACAGGAGAGGTTGTCTGTCCACCATATAATGAAGATCAGGTAAATATCGAAATTTTTGAATATTGGCCTTCTGATTTAGCCAAAGTATTTGCTCAAGCAGGGCTACCAAAGCGAACACCTCCTTCTACCGCTCATTGTAAAAATGGAGATATGGCCGTGACAGGGACACCTCCTCGCATATTATCGCCATTACGAAATACAACCTATACCTTAAGACGAGCATCAGTGCCAAATACGTCCATTGTATTTAATGCAACAGCAGATAATGACAGTAATATTATTTACTGGTTTGTTGATGATGCTTATTTGGGAAACAGTACCAATCAACGTTCAATAGAGTGGCAGCCAAAAGAAAGTGGCCGCTACCGCATACGTGCCGTTGATGATAAAGGTCGAGCAGACACTCGTAATATTCGAGTTGATATTATTGGTGTGATGAGAACACAAGTGGCAGAAGTAGATTAATATTAGTGTTAAAAACCACTGATTTTACTTAATGATTGTCTTGAAATTTTAATATTAATTTCTATCGTGATCTTATTCTAACTATTATAACTCGATATTGTTGCAAGATAATTATTAGGTAAAATATTAAAAAATATTTTATCTTGTCAGCAAGGAAGAAATAATCAGTATGAAAACTCGAATTCTAAAATTAGCATTATTAGGCGCATTAACGTTACCTTTAGTTGGATGTGGTGATGGAACACCTAATTGTGATAGCACTGAAGCAAAGAACTTAGTGGTCGATATTACGAAAGATGAATTACGTGATCAAAAAATGGCCGCAGTGATAGATCAAATTAAGATAAAAGTGGAAAGCGTGCGTACTCGTGAACATGACGAAAAAAGAGATACTTATTCGTGTGCGGCTGAACTTTCTTTTGAAGGTAAAGGCGGTAAGAACTCGATTCCAATTACTTATACCATCGAAAGTACGGATGATGGCAAAGAATTTTACGTCAATGTATTTGGTTTATAATTGATTCAGATAAAAAACCATCGTTATGATGGTTTTTTATTTTAAGAGGGCATATGACTGATTTTAATAAACAGGAAGATTTTTGTGATGAATCGGTAAAAAAGAAATACTCAGCCATTATAAATTTAGCAAGAAATACAGCTCTAAAACATGATGAATTAGAAGATAATCTTTTATGCTCTACTAACTTAGTTGATGTGCTTAATATTAATGAAAATAAACATAGTATTATTTTAAAGAAAATATTAAACAATAAAAAAGGTAATGAATATAAATTTATTCCTTCTTTTTTAAAACGGGTTTTAAAGAAAGAAATTATATTTAATTATAATGAATTAAAAATTAAAACAGAAATTAATAGAGTTGATATTAGTATTGAAGATGGATTTAATGCAATTATAATAGAAAGTAAAGTTTGTAATGCACTAGATCAAGAACGACAATTGGAAAGATATATTGAGAAATTTATCTCTAATGGATATCAAGAAGAGAAGATTTTTATTTTATATTTAACGGGGCATAAAAAAGAAAGTTACCGACCTGAGAGTCTTGGTAAGTATAAAGAAAGTAATAAGGTTTATTTTAAACTTTCTTCATTTGAAAGTGAAATATTAACATGGTTAGAAAAGGATGTTTATCCTCATATAAATAAAAACAATAAAGCTTTTGATTCTTTTGTTTATCAATATAAAGATAGTTTGAAAATTAAATTTCTAAATCAGCATGAAGAAGAAAAAAACAAAATGAATGATGAAATAAATGACTATATTCTTAATGAAATAAATATATCTGAAAATTACATTGATGACAGCATTGATGAGATAAAGAAAATCATTAATGATACAGAATCATTAAGAAAAAATTTAAATACTCTCTTAATAAGAGAAGTAGAGAGAGTTTTTACTTTATGGGGTAATAAAATAAAAAATGATTATCCTCAGTTAGCGTTTTCAGATGATAACTGCGAAATAAATGAAAAGCATGTTGGTGTTTTAATCAATTATAACAAAAATAAATTTTCGGTTGCTATCGAAAAAGATAGCTCGAATATTTATATTGGTGTAAAAGTTCATTCTTATAAAGAACCAGGGCTTAATGACGAAATAGCTAAATTATTAAATAACGTATTTGATACCTCTTATAAAATAGGAGTAAATTATTGGTATGGATGGAAATATATCAATAATTATGGCCAGGTTTACTCTAATTTTGAATTATTATTGGATAAGATAAATCAAGAGATAGAACTGCTATCTGAGAATAAAAAGTAGATATATAAATACTAACCCTATATATCTACTTGTAATAAATTACACTAGATCATCCAGAAACTCGGGTGATGGAACAAAGAATAATGTACCTGTTATAGGAGTGCTGAATTTAAGTAATTTATCAGTATGACCTTCAGGTGTGCCTGCAAACATATTTTCTAACATGCGACGGGTTGTTGAAAAATAACGTGCATAACCAATAAAATAAGTACCATATTCATTTTTTGATGGATTGGAAAAAGGCATATTGGCTCTGACAATTTTTAAATCATCACCGTTTTCATCTTGAATATTGGTGACAACATTATGAGAACCGGGCTCTTTTTCTTCATCGGTTAATTCAACATCGTTGAATTTATGTCTACCAATGACTTTTTCTTGTTCGATAAGAGACTGCTTTTCCCATGCTTCCATATCGTGAATATACTTTTGTACAAAGGCGTAGCTACCTCCTGAAAACTCAGGATCTTCATCACCAATAACAGCATAAGAAGCACGCTCATCTTCATATTCAGGGTTTTCAGTTCCATCGACAAAACCAATAATAGAACGCCCATCAAAATATCTAAATCCATGCACTTCATCGACAGGTGTAACAATATTCTTTAGCTTTTGGCTGATGATAGAAGCTAATTCGTAACAGGCAGAAACTTTGAGAGCTCGAATATGGAAAAAAAGATCGCCCGAAGTAGAAACCGCAGTATAAGTATCACCTTTAATTTCTTTAAAGGTATTTAGCTCTTTGGGTTTTGCTTGATTGGGAAATAATGTAGCCCATGCATTTGTACCGAAGCCCATTACACAGCTTGTTTCCAATTCAGGAAAACGTGTTCTCATACTACGTATTAGACCAGAAAAATTATTACAAAGATCGATCAGAATTTCGCGGTTTTCAGGTGAGTGGATGAGGTTAAAAACTAAAAAATAGGCATTCTCACAGGGTGATTTCGTAACATCTTGGTATTTCATGGTGATCCCTAAATGACGAATAATAATTAAGTCATATTTACAAAATATTGTTTTTTAGTTTTACACCAAAACTCTCCCTATTACAAAGAAAGGGAGAGGTTTTTATCCTGATTTTTATAAAAAAAGAATGGAAGGCTATGTTATTCTTTTTATTTTGTAGCATATTAATGTGATGTGTTAATTAATACTTTCATGACTACGATAAATTAAAGATAAATGAGGATGTTGCCATAAACTTGCTGGAGTGACGGTTGTTCTTTCCCAAGGAATTTGCCCAATAAACCATAATTTCCAAAATTGTAATTTAGCATTAGGATTTTTACTTAATAATTCTTGGAAGGTTTCGATTTCACCTACACGAATAGAAAGCGCTGATTTATAAATATCGAAAACAAATTTAGAGCAAAATTGACGGGAAGAATCGTATTTGAATCCTGTATGGTAAAGCTTATTTAATCTTTCTGGGACTTGTGCGATAAGTGCATTTTTTTGTTCATTGGATAATTGTGTTGATAAACGGCGTATTGCATAGCGTTTATCAGCTGAACGATTAATAAAGCGAGTTAATGTCGTTGTTGTTGAGAGTGGAACACGGCTTTCTGCTACTAAATAATCTTTACCATTATGGCCAATAATAATGCCAACATGGTTGCTCCAGCATAAAGAAGCTGAGGAAATTTGACGAAATAAAGAGGTACCAATACATGTAAATACGATATCACCAACTTCTAATTCTTGTGGATAATCAAGTTTTATCATCATTATATTACCTATTAAATAGAAGCATAATTATCATTCTTTGACTCTAATAAATAGATATGGTTTCTATTTTATAACTCAATGACTTTAAAATAAAAAGTAGACCGCAACTTAATAAAATCTTAATTTTAAGAACAATGTAATTTTTTATTGATAATAAGATGCTTAATTTAGAATATTTTAAAAAACATTGTGATTAATCCAATTGTTCATCTGGAATATCATATTTTACGACAACACTATTTTTATAAAGTAATTCAGATTTCAGTAATTTAGGGAAAGCGCCTACATTATTCTTAGTATAAATATCTCGCCAAATTTCATTGCAACGATACACATGCTCTCCTTTTTTAATAAAAGCAGAGGATTTTTCGTAGATATGATAGCGATACTCCCTCGCTTTGTTACAGAGCAATTCTCCTTCTAGTTGATGCTCTGCTACATGTAATTTAATTTGATAATCATAAGGTGTTGGATTATATAAAATTAAATCCACATAATTATAGAAAATAGCAGCGCCAGATCCAAAAGGAAGAACTCTTCCCTCATCAGGAAAAGGATCAAAACTATGATTAGCTTTTTCAATCACTTTTAACTCAGAATGTAGTGCTAGCCAATGAATTAAATTACTTGCCTGACAAATTCCGCCACCGACACCTTTTCTAGCCTCACCGTAAGAAAGTTGCATGCCATCAATAAAGCCTCGTTTATAACTAGGTTTTCCAACTAGATAGCAAAAAGAGAAATACTCACCAGGATGGATAATGATGCCATCAAGTGCTTTTTCAACTAATTTAAGATTTGTAATTTTATTGTATTGTAATTGAATATCACTTTCGCCACGGCGACTAATTAATTTAGATGTGTGTTTTAGATAACGGTATAAAAGTCGTTGTTCTGGTTGAACATCTCTACTGTATTTTCGGCCTGAAAATCGCCAGCTTAGCGAACGAAACAAACGACGTTGCGCCACTCTCAAAGTATAAAGAATAGGGTGATAGGATGAGAGTGTTTTACGCATAAAATCCTTTTAAACGATATTAGAGAAAGGTAGAGAATAGGGAATGTATCATAACGATTTAGCAGAGATATTGATACGCGAATATCCCTAAAATAAGGTAACTAAGAGATTAAATAATCAATTTACTTATTGATATCTTTAGTTAAAATCTGAGCTTGAGATTGTAAGACTGATAAGAAGTTCTTAGTAGCAGGAGAGATATACTTTTCTTTATGATGAAAATAACGAATACCTCGACTAAATTGAATATCATCAAAAGAAACTTCACATAAAAGGCCTGATTTTAATTCTTGTAAAATAGATAAGCGAGATAAAACGGAAATTCCTAATCCATGAATAACACCTTGCTTGATCCCCTCTAAACTATTTATTTCCATTACATTTTTGATCTCTTTATTACTTTCTTTGATCCTGTCTAATAAAAAATCACGAGTGGCAGAGTGCTCTGGCTTGATCAGAAAAACTTCAGATGTAATATCAGAAAATCTACAATGTTTCTTTTTGGCTAACCAATGTTTTGGAGAACAAATCAGCACGAGAGGATCGATAAGAAACGTATCAAGGTGATATTCAGTCGGATCTAAATAGATATGATCTGACATGATTAAAAACTCTAATTCTTGGGTATCAAGTTTATGGATAAGTTGTGTTGAACTTGAAATATCCATGCTGAGTTTTACGTCAGGATACTGTTCTCTAAATTGAGCCATAATTTGTGGCAACAGGTAAACACCAACAAAATGACTAGCGCCAAACTTAATTTCGCCTTTAGAGGGATCATCAAATTGTCGCATATGTTCAGAAGAGGATTTTACTAAATTAATAATCTGAGTTGCATATTGTTGATATACCTTACCTTGAGGCGTTAAATAAAGCCGATTGTTGATCCTTTCAAACAATGTTGTTTGTAACTCTTCTTCCAATTTTCGGATTTTTATACTGACACTGGGCTGAGTGCAAAATAGACGCTCCGCAGTTTCAGTCACATTAAAACCGTTAGCAAGTAATAGAAAGGCATCTAATTGGCTTAAGTTCATATCAATACCATAAATTATTTTTATAGTGATAATATATTAATACAATTATCTTTATACCTCAATATTTCTATACTGGACTTCCTACCCTACATATTAAGAGGAACCGGTTATGGAAAAGACTGCGAAGCGAGATGATATCGCTAAACCAGCGCCATCATCACCAGAACAAAACAGCAAAAAAATAACATTAAAAACAATAGGAATACCTTTAGCTTTATTGGTATTACTCACTCTGTTCTTTATGCCAACACCAGATGGATTAAGCATTGAAGGACAAAAAGCGATTGCTATTTTTTGTGCGGCATTAATTTTATGGGTGTGTGGATCGTTGCCCATTTATTTAACGTCAATGTTAGTGATTGTGTTACTCCCATTAACAGGCACTGTAGCAAAAGAAAAAGTTGTTTTTGGTACATTAGGCTATGACGTTATTTGGTTG
This sequence comes from Proteus sp. fly-1067, assembly GCF_040139345.1. NCBI lineage: Bacteria > Pseudomonadati > Pseudomonadota > Gammaproteobacteria > Enterobacterales > Morganellaceae > Proteus > Proteus sp. fly-1067. Next base: position 45,226 of record NZ_JBEEUL010000012.1, read on the forward strand.
ATGGTGTCAGCATTTGTTTTAACCTCGGCAATGATCAAATCAAATATTGCCAGACGTTTTGCCTTGTGGATGATCACAAATTTTGGTCAGACTCCCAAAAAAGCACTCTTTGTTCTTATTCTTATTAACTTCTGTTTAGTTTTCTTTGTTCCATCAACAACTGCTCGTGCAACATTAATGGTGCCGATATGTATGATCTTATTAGAAATACATAAGGCTATTCCTGGAAAAAGTAATTACGGAAAATTAATGATGTTGCAAGGTGTGCAAGCCGATGCATTAGCAACATCAGGAGTGATGACAGGAACGGCGGCTAATATTATTGCGGTTGGGTTTATCAACTCACAAGCCGGTGGCTCTATTGGTTATATGGATTGGCTAATTGCTTCTTTCCCATTGGCAATTGTGGGAATGACTATCTCCTTTTTTATTGGATTAAAACTTTTCTCTTTTAAAGGAGAGGTCGATTTCGAAGGTTCTTTAGAGAAATTAAAAAAAGAACGCTCACAACTTGGTTTATTAACCAAGAATGAGAAAAAAGCCATGTATATCTTTTTAATGGCGGTCTTTTTATGGGCAACAGAAAGTTATCACCAAGATATGTTTGGTTTTAAAATTAGCGTCTATATGACAGCTGTCATTGCTGCCATTCTCTGTTTGATGCCACGTATTGGTTTATTAACGTGGAATGAAGCCAATATCAAATGGGATCTAATGATATTTGCAGCAGGTGCTTATGCGGCTGGTAACACCTTAGAATCTACAGAAGGTGCGCAATGGTTAATTGGTAAAATGGTTTATGGGCTTGGGCTAGAAAATATGAGCACTACAATGGTCTATATTGTGGTTGTTTTTATCTGTATGTATAGCCATTTAATTTTTACGAGTAAAACAGTAAAAACAACCATATTAATTCCAGCCATTATTGCACTTGCTAAAACATTGGGCATGGATCCGGTTACATTGGCATTAGCTGCGTCATTTACACTGACTTATACCATTACCCTACCACCACATTCAAAAGTAAATACTATCTATTTCTCAAGTGGCTACTTTAGTGTATTAGAGCAAATGAAATATGGATTAATTACTTGTTTTGTTGGGGCGTCGGTAATTTCTATCGCGATATTTACTTGGTTCCAAATTCTTGGATATGGCCTATAAACCATTAAATTAAGGAATAATAATGAGACTAATTTTATTAAGACACGGTGAAACCTTATGGAATATGGAATCGCGCTTACAAGGACATGCTAATTCATGTTTATCACCAAAAGGAATTAATCAAGCAATGGCGATAAAAGAGAGTATTAAATTATTATCGCCAGCTCGGATTATCACGTCAGATTTAGGTAGAACAGTACAAACAGCAGAAATTGTTGGTCATCCAAAAGCTATAAAAGAGCCATTATTGCGAGAACTAAATATGGGTGAATGGACAGGACAAAGAAAACCAGAACTGATAAGACACCATGCAGATAAATATAAAAATTGGCGAGCTGGAACTTATACACCACCTAAAGGCGAAAATTGGTTTGATTTTTGTGATCGCATAGGGGCTGCATTACAAGGATGGGTACGTAAAGAAGATAGTGATTTATTAGCTGTTGTACATAGTGGGGTTATTCGAGCAGCTTGCAAAGTTTTTTTAAATCTATCTCCAGAGTTTTTATTACCTGCAACACCAGGAACAATAACAATATTAAATTTTGACTTGAATTCTGATAAAGCACCAAAATTAGAAGCTTATAATATTGGTTCCTATATGCCAGATAAGAATGTCGCTGATTAAGATTAATAAGAAGTGGTTTTAAAATTAATCGTTGTAATTTAATTTATATAGCTATCTAAAAAACACTCCGATATTAAATCAGAGCAAGGGAAACCTTGCTCTTTTTTTGCTTATGGAAATGAAAAAAAATCATATATTTTATATGCAATATTTTTTTATTCTTTTTTTATTCAAATTGTAACTGATAAGTTAAATCGAATTTTGTTCAAAAATAGCAAGTTAAGGATTTAATTTAATCAAAAAAGAATAAAAAGTAGATTTTATTGTTAAGAGAAAATAATACTTTTCTTTATTCACACTATATGCGTTATAAAACGAAATAAAAAACACATTTATTAATAAGAAATAGTATTTAACTTTTATTTTGATTTAACAATGTTGTATCAATATATGAAAATTTAAAATAATTAAAAATAAACTTCATTAATTAACTAATGAAGAGTTTACTTGGTTTTAAATTCTGATTTAAATCAAAAAAGTGAATATTATACCGCTATAACCAAAACTTGTTTATTATAAAAAACAATTAGATAATACTCATATTCTGAGTTAATTAAGTATTTTTAATTAATTTGGTTTTATTAATAAAAATTAATCGGAGTAAAAATGAGAAAAAACTTACTTGCAACATTAATTGCTGCTACCACTATCTTTGTCGCTAATAATACATTAGCCGCGGATGGCACTATTGATTTTACAGGGGAAATCATCGATAACGCGTGTGAATTAGCGGCTGGTTCAGATGCATTAAAAGTGAATCTTGGTAAAGTTTCTAAAACAGCATTACCAAGTACAGGAAGTACAGCAGCAGCAACGAAATTTACAATTAAATTAATTAATTGCCCTGCAACTATTAATAGTGCAACCGTAAAATTTGATGCTGACTCTTACTTAGGTGACGACACTGTTATTGCATTAAGAAAGGATACAGGGGTAGCGACAGGAGTTGGTATTCAAATTACAGATGATACAAATACGGTAGTTCCATTATTTACAGCATCTAAAGCGTATGCATTAAAAACAGGGGTGGAAAATAATTTAGATTTTCGTGCTCGTTATATTGCAAAATCTGACACAGTGACTGTAGGTCCTGCAAATGGTAATGCAACATTTACAATTAATTATAATTAAAAATAATTAAGTAGTAACAAAAGGATTAAAGGGATTTGATCCTTTATTTTAAAATTATGGTGATAATATGAAATATATTCTGTATGTTTTAATTTTTATTTTACCTCTGATAAATACTGCGAATGCTGGTGTCATTATCGGTGGTACTCGGGTTATTTATGACGAGGGAAAAAAAGACGTTAGTATTGGTGTTGAAAACCCTGATGCTATTCCTTATTTAATCCAGTCTTGGATTGATGATATTAATGAAAATGAACAACCTTTTTTTACTATAACTCCTCCATTATTTAGGTTAAATAGTGAGAATACTAATGCGTTAAGGATATTCTTGACTGAAAATAAATTACCTAAAGATAGAGAATCACTTTTTTGGTTAAATATAAAAACAATTCCAGCAACAGAAAAAACGGAAAACTCATTACAAATTGCCTTTAAAACACAAATTAAATTAATTTTTCGCCCTGAAGGTTTGAAAGGTGTTAATTTTATAGAAGAACAGAAAAAACTAGAGTGGTCAAAAAATGGGAATAAAATAAATGTAAAAAACCCGACCCCTTACTTTATTAATTTTCAAATAGTCAAATTTAATGGTTTTTCTGTTAATGATGTTTCATATGTCGAACCTTATTCAACAAAATCTTTTGATATTAATAATAATGAAAATCATGGCATTATAAGTTGGGAGATTATTAATGACTATGGTGCAACCACTGAACTATCGGAAGTTAAAATATAATATCTAATAAATTTAGGTTTTAATATGAAATTAAATAAAGTATGTATTAGCCTATTTTTATATTTAGGCTATATAGCCTCATTATATGCAGAAGAGATAAACTCAAAAAATACCTACTTCGATCCGGATTTTTTAGAGTTACCCAATAAAGGCTCTATTGATCTATCTCAATTCGATAATGATGAACAGTTAGCAGGTATTTATTATGTTGATATTTATGTTAACACTAACTTAATTGGTACTAAGAAAGTCAAATTTGATAAGAAAGATAATGGTGAATTAATCCCATGTTTATCAATAAAAGATCTTGATAGTTTTGGTATTAAAACAAAAGAATACCAAGAGCAATTAAAATCGAATGATCAATGTGTGGACTTATCGATTATTCCTAATAGTAAAAGCGAATTTGATTTTAATTCTCAACGCTTGTATTTAAGTATTCCCCAAATTGCGTTAGATAATAAACCGAGAGGATTTGTTAATTTAGATAATGTTGATAATGGGATAGCCGCATTGCTCTTAAATTACAGTTACAGTGGCTCAAAAAATTATGATAGGAAGAGCAATGGTTCAAATATAACATCAAATTATCTTAATTTAAGACCCGGTATAAATCTGGGACCTTGGCGCTTGAGAAATTATACAACTTGGTCAAATAGTAGTGACAGCTCAAGCCAATGGGATACCGTTTATACGTATTTATCTCGTAGTATTAACCAAATTAAAAGCCAATTAATTCTAGGTGATGGTGTTTCTCCCTCATCTGTCTTTGATAGTGTGCCGTTTAGGGGAATACAACTCGCTACAGATGATGATATGCATCCTGAAAGCTTACGTGGATATGCTCCAGTTGTACGTGGGATTGCCCGTAGTAATGCTCAAATTACGATCAGACAGAATGGTTATACAATTTATCAAACTGAGGTTGCCGCTGGGCCTTTTGAAATCGATGATTTATATCCAACGGGAAGTAGTGGTGATTTGTATGTAACAATTAAAGAGTCTAATGGCAGTGAACAACATCAAATAATCCCTTTTGCCTCTTTACCTGTTTTACAACGAGAAGGGTATTTATCTTATAGTATTACTGGGGGAGAATATCGCTCTTATGATAAAGATATTGAAAAAAAGAAATTTGGACAGGCGACTTTAATTTATGGTTTACCTTATGGAGCGACTGCTTATGGTGGTAGCCAAATAAGTAATAAATATCAATCATACTCTCTTGGTTTAGGGCAAAATTTAGGCGCTTTAGGCGCGATATCAATTGATGTCACTCAGGCTAATTCAACCTTGAATAACGGTAGCACAGAGCGTGGACAGTCTTATCGTTTTAGATATAACAAGAATTTAAATACGTTAGGAACAAATATTGCGTTAGCAGGATATCGTTATTCTACTGGTGGATATTACAGTTTATCTGAGGTTTTTGATGAATATCGTAGTGGAATGAATGCACCAGAGATTGAACGACGTCGTAATCGTGCTGAAATTACGATCAATCAAAATTTAGGTGAAAGTTATGGTTCACTTTCTGTAGGTTATGTTAGAGAAAATTATTGGAATAGTGAGAGAAAAACACAATCAGCGACAGTCGGTTATAACAATAGTTGGCAGGGGATAAGCTATGGGCTGAACTATATTTATAATAAAAATACGAATCGCTATTCTTATAAATCAGATAGTTATTCTAAGAATGAAGATGATCATCAATTAGCATTTTCGGTTAGTGTGCCATTTAGTTTCTTTGAAGATACCTTTTATTATAACTTTAATACGAATAGCAGTAGTAATAGTCCGAGCACAGGAAGTGTGGGCATCTCCGCATCTCAGTTAAATAATCGGTTAAATTGGAATCTTCAACAAGCTTTTACGAATCAAGATCAAGGATCTTCTGGAAATTTAAACGCATCTTATAAGGGAAAATACGGGGAGTTGTCAGGAGGAAGTGGGTATAGCAAGGATAATTATAATTTATATTATGGCGCAAATGGAAGTTTAGTTGTTCACTCTGGCGGGATTGTTTTAGGGCAACAGCTTGGAGAAACGGCGGCTATTGTTGATATTCCAGATGCCGCAGATGTTGCTATTTTAAATCAGGCGGGAGTTAAAACGAATGATAATGGCTATGCTTTAGTACCTTATATTACGCCATATCGTAAAAATACAATTGATGTTGATACTTCGGCATTACCAGAAGATACCGAAATGGCGCTGACAAGTCAGACCGTTTCACCAAGCCGAGGTGCTTTAGTTAAAGCAAAATTTGCAGCTAATGTCGGATATAGAGCATTAGTAAAATTAACATTTGAAAACGGTGAACCACTTCCATTTGGGGCACAGGTTATTTTTAATAATAATTTACAATTAAACAGTATTGTTGGAAAAGATGGAGAAGTGTATTTATCAGGGCTTAATGAATCGGGGAAATTTATTGTTAAATATAACGATGCTCAATGTAGTGTAAATTATAATTTATCAGGAGTGTCTAATTATTTAGGGCTTTATAAAATCACTGCTATTTGTCAAAAATAAACTGACATAAGTTTACATATTAATAAGATAATCTCTTTTTGGCTAATTTAAATATAGCTAAGGGTGTTCTCTGCGCGTAGGTAAATAAAATGAAAAAAAGAGTCAGTAGTTTTATATTAATAAATATATTTTTAATAAGTTTTTGGTCTAAAGCATCAGATAATATTACCTTGAATTTCTCTGGGAATATAAGGGTTTCAACTTGTAATATATCTAATGGAAGTAATATTAATGTTGATTTGAAAAATATTCCTGCGGCTAAATTTGAGAAAGCGAATACCTCATCTGAATGGAATAACTTTTATATTAATTTTACAAATTGTTCTACAGCTATTAATCAAATACACCTGACATTTTCAGGTGTTGCTGATACTGCAGATGCGAATAGCCTATATAAAAACCAAGGAAGTGCTAAAAATATCGCTGTGCAATTAGAGAATGGAACGGGTACGGTGAAGCTAGGAAATAAACAATCATTAGTTCTCACATTAAATGGGAAAACAGACGTTAATTTATGGTTACGAACACGTGCTTTTAGTCCATCAGGAAAAGGAATGCCGGGGACAATATCAGCGAAAGTAACTGCCAATATTGTTTATTTATAAAAGAGAAAAACATGAGAAATTTAATATTTTTATTGTATTTTTTTTCATTTTTTACAATGGCAAATACTGTCAATATCAATATTTATGGTTCAGTGACAGTATCACCTTGCGAAGTTGTTAGTAAAGATTATTTAATCGATTTTAAAAAGGTAAATATCAGAGAGTTAAAAAGTACACAATATACTGATTGGATTAATTTCTCAGTAAAATTAAAAAATTGTCCTATAAGTACCCAGAAAGCAATAATGACAATAACAGGTGTTGCAGATCCTAATAATGGAAATTATTTTATTAATAATGGGACAGCGAAAAATATTTCATTAAATTTGATAGAAAACATTAATAAAACAAATGTAAAAAATGGGACTAAATTAGAAACTACGATTAATAGCGGAACAAAAACAGCAGAATATCTCTTTGCTGCTAGATTAATTAGAACAAGTAATGAAATAACTACAGGCTCATTTAAAAGTCACCTTGAATTTACATTACTTTATAATTAAAAAATATTTAATTTAGGAGATAAATGTGACAAATAAATATCCAGTATCAAAAGCAATAGGTAAAAAAATTGCATACTACAGAAAAATGTATGGGATTTCATTGGATGAATTAGCGGAAAAAATTGGTGTTAGCCAGCAACAACAATCAAGATATGAAAGAGGTATTAATAGAATTAATATAGATAGATTAAATCAATATGCAGAAATATTTGGTGTTCACTTAAAGGATTTTTTTATTCTCGATGAAAAAGACGATAGTGAAATTAAAAAAATTCTATTGAAAAAAAATGAGATGAAAAATGAAAGATACAATAACTAAATCATTGTTATTAAGTGGTTTTTTGTTTTATTCCACTTATTCGGTTGCGGCTTGCATTCAAAATCCAAACTTTAATAACATTATTGTTAATGTGCCTAATCGAGAGTTTAATATTCAATATGACGACACCACAACACGAACACTTGCTGAGCTTAAAATTACGTATAAACAAAATTTTATTAATACATTCTCAGGAAAAGATGGTAAATGCGGAAATTCTGTTATTTCAGGTGATTATATTAATGGATGGGTAACTAATTCAAATAAAATAGCAGCAACCAATATTCCGGGTATAGGGATCCGAGTCAAGATGACAGAAATTGGTTATATAAATACCACGTTTAGTCGATTCGCAGATAATCTTAAGTATGAAATTAGAAATCCTTATTGGACTGTGGAAATAATAAAAACAGGTAGAGTAACTCAATCAAACTCTTTAACCGCAGGAAATTTAGCACGAATGGTACAAACGAATACATTACCAAATAATAGCCGATGGATTTTATCGACATTAAGAATACCTATCGGTGCGATAAAGGTAAATTCATTAAAATGCACCACTAAAGCGGATAGCTATAATATCAATTTAGGCACATGGTATGATACCCAGTTTAAAAACATTGGAGATGTTAGTCAAAATGTTGATATTCCGATCACCTTAAATTGTGCAGCAGGAACAAATATAAAGGCAACTGTAACAAGTAGTGCTGGATATATTGACGTGAATACAGGAAAGTTAAATTTGTCGGGTTCAAACAGAGCTACGGGAATAGGGATACAACTAGTTGACCGTAATAATAATCCGATTAGGTTAAATACAAAGCTTAGTTTACAAAATAACGTCTCATCTGGAGATTATATTTTTAACTGGAAAGCACGTTATATTAAAACGGGTAGTAAGATAACAGCTGGTTCGGCTAATTCAACCGCAACAGTAAATATTTTATATGAATAAATTTATAAAAATAAGTACATATTAATTTATTTTTAAGGATATATTGTGAACAAGAGAATATCGAAGATAGTTGGAAAAAAAATTAGATGTTTGAGAGAGCGATACTCTATGAGTGGTAATGATTTTGGTGCTTTACTCGGCATTAGCCAGCAGCATCAATCTCGTTATGAAAATGGAGTAACTAATATTCATGCTGATACTCTTTATAATTTATCTTACCTTTTTGATGTTGATCCAGAGTATTTTCTAAGCGATTTACAGATTGAGGATAATAAATTAGATAAGGATAGGATTGAATGTAATAAAAATCACTATATTGCTGAATCATTATTTTTAAAATGAAGTTAAATATAAATAATGCCTAAGAGCTGAATAAACATTTATAAAAATGAAATAATCGCTGATACTTAGGCATTTAAGTTTAAATTAATTAAATAGTAAAGATAAAATTCTTGTCTTTTTTACCAATACCCTAATACTTTCCACCATAAGCTTCCGAGTGTTAACCAAATAACTAAATTCACTACACTCATAACAAAACCGGCTTTCCACCACTCTCCTAAAGAGGCATAACCTGAGCCGAAAATAATCGGTGCTGTACCTGTGCCATAATGGGTAAGAGACATCATTAATGATGAGGAAAAAGCTAAAATTAACCCTAATAACATCGGTGGCGCGCCGAGTGCTAAACCTGCGGCATAGAAAGCGGCAAACATTGCAGTAATATGCGCGGTAGTGCTGGCAAAGAAATAGTGAGAATACACATAAATTAACACCAGTAATATCATGCCACTGACCCAACTAATTCCCATACTATCAATACTTGCCCCTACGCTGAGTGATAACCACTTAATTAATCCTAATTTTCCTAAGAAGGATGCCATCATCACTAAAGCTGAGAACCAAACGACGGTATCCCAAGCACCTTTATTTTTTAAAATATCATCCCAGTTTAAAACACCCGTACATAATAAAATAGATAAACCAATAAAAGCCGCAGTGGTGGCATTTACGCTAAATCCATCACCAAATAACAATGCAGGTACACCTGCCCACATAATTAATAATAAGGCGAATACTGCAAGGGTTATTTTTTCAGGTAATGAAATAGGTCCTAATTGTGCTAAACGCTCTTTAGCAAAATGTGGCGCATTCGGGGTGCTGGTTATTTCAGGTTTATAAAGAAGGTAGATAACAATGGGCATTAATATTAATGAAACGATAGCGGGCACAAACGCAGCAATTGCCCACATAGACCAACTAAGTTCATGTGTAGGATCAGTTTCACTGATAATTAAACTCACTATAAGTGGGTTAGGCGCTGTTGCCGTAATAAACATGGCAGAAGTAATTGGATTTATATTGTAGTTCACTAAAGAGAGGTAACGACCTATTTTACCACTTGTACCGTCTTCTGCTTTAGAGTTAAAACTGTCTGAAATTGAACGCATAATCGGGTGAATAATACCTCCACCACGAGCAGTATTACTTGGTGTTACTGGGGCTAATATTGTTTCGGCAATGGCTAATGAGTAAGCTATTCCAATCGTTTTTTTACCAAATAGTGAAATAAAATAGTAACCAATTCTCGCACCAAGCCCAGTCTTATTTAGGCTCATTGAAACCATAATAGAAATACCAATTAACCAAATAAGATCATTAGAAAAACCACTTAATGCATCACCAATAGCGGCTTTAGTTGAATTAGGGTTAGTGACACCAGTAACAGCCACTAAGGCAATAGCAATTATAGAAACAGCACCGATAGGAAGTGCTTTACCAATAATAGCAGCGATAGTCCCAACAAAAAGAGCTAATAAATGCCAAGCATTGGGATCAACGCCTTCTGGAACGGGAATCAAAAACCAGATAATAAGGGTAATAGAAACAGCGATTAAAGTAGGTATGGGTCGTAATGGAGTTAATTTGTTCATCAGGTTATTCCATTAAGTTGCAGGTTAAATAAATAATCAGAAGTAAAAATGAAACTAATAAGTATTTTTATTGCTAGTAATCTTATTAACATATTATTAAACATTCATTGACTGATGTCATAAAAATAAAATTATTTGTTAATTCGTTTTTTAATAATGGTTTTTATGTAACTCGATGTTGTTAAAATAAAAACCAATTCTTTATCTTTTTGTTTTTTATATTGTTTTTGCGGTTTTTAATGATTGATGTTAAAATTCAATAATAGGTGGAAATAAAATATAGTTGTGATAAGTGAAGTGATTTGATATCACATTTATCATATTTCATACATTTAACAAAGATAGATTGTGTTATTATTTCTAATCGCCTTTGTTCTATTAATCTACGAAAATAAAAATGCTTTTAACAATAATTGAATAATAGAAAAGAAAAATAATATCTTTTTTTGCTATAATATTGTTGCCTGAAACAATTCAGCTCAATATTGAAAATAACCTAATAGGTGATACGCAATGAAGTATGATTTAAACGACCTCTACTATTTTGTGAAAGTTGTTGAGTTCGGCGGTTTTTCTCAAGCGGCAGAAACACTCGGAATACCTAAATCTAAACTCAGTCGTCGTATCGCAGATTTAGAAGAGAAACTCAATGTCTCTTTAATTTATCGCTCTACTCGTCAATTTCATGTCACCAAAATTGGGCAAACTTTTTATCAACAATGTAAAAATGTGGTTGCAGAAGCTGAAATTGCGGAGGAGGTTATTTGCTCAGCACAAGGGCACCCTCATGGAACAATTAAGCTCTCTTGTCCTGTTGCATTATTACAAATATATATTCAAGATATTTTGGTCGATTTTATGGAAAAATATCCGGATATTAATATTCAGATATTAGCCATTAATCGTCCAGTTGATGTGATTAGTGAAGGCCTTGATCTTGCATTACGAGTCAGAGCATTGCCACTAGATGATTCAGGTTTAACAATGAAAATTCTAGGTTATTCTCGACGTGTATTAGTCGCTAGTCCCTTGCTTTTTAAAGGACGTGAGGTCCCTGAGTCACCAGAACAACTTGCAGATTATCCTATTTTGGCAAATAGCGAACACTCACAACAATATACACTAACGCTGACACATGAAACGGGTTCTGTTTCCACTCAGCATGTTACCCCTAAATTAGCCACAACCGATGTTTTGACTCTTTATAAAGCAACATTAAAGGGATTGGGTATAACAAGATTACCCTTGAGTGTGGTTGAAAAAGAGTTACAAGATGGCAAGTTAATTGAGGTATTGCCAAGTTGGCGTTTTCCTAAAGATGTGATCCATGCCGTTTATCCATCAAGAAAAGGGCTATTACCTGCAATCCAAGTATTATTGGAATACCTTGCTGAAAATATGTCACCAATGAAAGAGTAAAATTGATATAAAAACGGCTCCAAATAGAATAAGGAGCCGTTTGATTTCTATTGTTTTTGTATGAAATAACAACGTTATTCGTTAGGTATACGGCCAAATTTACCTTGGTTAAAATCATCAATGGCTTGTCTGATTTGCGCTTCACTATTCATTACAAAAGGGCCATAACCTACGACAGGCTCATTAATAGGCTCACCACTGAGATATAAGACAACGGCATCTTCAATTGCTTCAAGATTAACAGAGCCTCCTTCATTATCTAAAATAACCAAATCTCCAGTTTGTAATTGGGTTTGATTATCAAGATAAACACTACCATGTAATACGACTAAGCCAACATAACGCCCTTTTTTCGTTGGCAGTGTGGCTGATTTTGCATTCTTTAATTGCAGATCCCACACATCCACAGGCGAAAAGGTTTTAGCAGCACCTTTAGTTTCATGGTAATCACCTGCGATAATACGAAGTTGTCCTGCATGATCAGGCAATGGGAGTACTGGGATCGCACTTTCTTTCAGTAATTGATAGCCAGCAGGTGCTGATTTGGCATCTGATGGGAGATTAACCCATAATTGCACCATATCTAATACACCCCCTTCTTTGGTAAATGCATCAGAATGATATTCTTGATGCAAAATACCCGATGCCGCAGTCATCCATTGCACATCACCAGGACCAATAACACCGCCTTCACCCGTTGAATCATGATGTGCAACTTCGCCTTTATAAACGATGGTCACTGTTTCAAATCCACGGTGAGGATGTTCACCCACACCTCGGTTATGGCCTTGAGAGGCAGGAAAATCGGTTGGTCCTGCTCTATCTAACAGTAAGAATGGATTTAAATATTTACCATGATCACCATAACTAAACAGTGAACGCACATGAAAGCCATCACCTACCCAATGTTGACGAGGTGCTTTATAAATACCAATAACTTTTTTCATAATGATATTCCTATAAAATTTCTATAGGACGTATTTTAAAGTAATTAATATATTTAAGTAGTATTAAAAATAGATTTCATTATTCTAAGAATAGAACAATAACAAAATGTTTCAGTGTTCTATTTTTAGAATAGTGTTTATCATAATTGACTCTAGCGATATTTTAATTAATTGACTATTGTTTATTACAACGAGGGGGGAACGATATAAAGATATCATCTTTTAATATTTCTCCTTAACTCAGTTAATAATCAATATTTATTAATTAAAAGGAATAAGCAAATGAGCGCTCCAGCAAATTTTAATGGCCAACGTCCTGTTATTAATCCAGAAGATGCGGTTATGTTATTAATTGATCACCAAAGTGGTTTATTCCAAACAGTTGGTGATATGCCTATGACTGAATTACGAGCACGAGCTTCAGTATTAGCGAAAATGGCAACATTAGCTAATATGCCGGTAATTACTACAGCATCTGTTCCACAAGGCCCAAATGGCCCATTAATTCCTGAAATTCATCAAAATGCACCACATGCTAAATATGTTGCACGTAAAGGTGAAATAAATGCGTGGGATAACCCTGAGTTTGTTGAGGCTGTTAAAGCGACAGGCAAAAAACAATTAATTATTGCTGGCACTATTACGAGTGTTTGTATGGCATTCCCTGCTATTAGTGCTGTTGCTGAGGGTTATCAAGTCTTTGCAGTTATTGATGCATCAGGAACTTACAGTAAAATGGCGGAAGAAATTACCTTAGCTCGTATCGTTCAAGCAGGGGTTGTGCCAATGGATACTGCTGCGGTTGCTTCTGAAATTCAGAAGACATGGAATCGTGATGATGCTGCACAATGGGCGCAAGCATATACCCAAATTTTCCCTGCTTATCAATTATTAATTGAAAGTTATAGCAAAGCTCAAGATGTATTAAAAAATAACGAGATATTAGATTCTCAGCGTTAATTAATTCTCAACTCTCTTTGTACTTTATATTATCTGTGTTTAAAAATGCCCATAAAGTATTTTCTTTATGGGCATTATTCTATAAAAATAGATTAGGAAATTATAATGAAATTTATTTTACCGGCTGTATTATCTTCATTATTACTTGTGCCAGCAGTACAAGCCAATGAATATAAACTTGAACCAACGCATACTAAGGCAATGTTTTATATTGATCATTTTGGGACATCTACCAACAGTGGTGGTTTCTATGAAATTGAAGGTGATTTAACATACTCACCAGAAAAAAATATAGGAAAAATAAACGTTTCTATTCCAGTTAAAACTCTAAATACGGGATTAACGGCATTTGATAATCATGTGAAAAGTGCAGATATTTTAGATGCGGATAAGTACCCAACAATTCAGTTTTCATCAACAAAATGGTATTTCTCGGATAATAAACCCACATCTATAGAAGGGCTATTAACGATAAAAGGAAAAACATTGCCAGTTAAATTAACAACAACCAAGTTTAATTGTTATGAAAGTCCTGTATTTAATGCATCAGTCTGTGGTGGTGATTTTGAAACAACTATTAAACGTTCAGATTGGGGCGTGGATTTTTTGGTCAAAGAAGGGATGGCTGATAATATGACATTAAAAATTCAAGTTGAAGCTATTAAGCAGTAAATTAAGTCATATTTTATTTTTATTTTATAGGAAAGGCCTTGTTAAATATGAGGCCTTTTCTGTTTTTATATAACAATAAATATAATTTAAGTTAGGTGCTAAATTCTAAAAATAGAGTTAAAAGAGAGTTTGTTTTTAATTGTTGATAATAATGATTTATTGCTGTATGTTATCGAATTGTTGCTTTAATTTTATTTCCCATTGTTTTGTATGATTTTTATTGCCATTGTTTTGTTTCTGATACGTTAAATTTTGCCTTTCTATTTTTGATTTTATCTCTGAATTAATAAACTTTCCTCATCATAATTTATTTAATAAATATCATCCGATTAAATAAAAATTTTTTACAATAAATAAGTGTGACTTCAATCACTCTACATTTCGATATTTCTTCAGTATGTTTATACGCAGAGATTCAAAATTAATAAATCAGACATTTATTTATATTGCTTAACAGTTTAAGCAAATAGGCTTCTTATTATCAAAAAAACGAAATGCAAATAGATATGTGCTGTTACATATATTAAATGCATTAAGGATATCATAATGATCCATGCTTTTATTAAAAAAGGGAGCTTTCAGGATTCAGTTAGCCTGATGATTATTTCCCGAAAATTAAGTGAAGCCCCAGAGGTGGAAGAAATTTCCGTCATGATGGGAACACCAGCGAATAAATCTCTTCTTGATGTCACCGGCTTTTGGCATGACATGTTTAACGAAGCAACGCCGAATGACATTTGTGTTTCGATTAAGGCAGAATCAGAAGACCCTGCCATTATCGATATGATTTCGACTGCTTTAGAAGAAGCATTAGCTGAAATTGCAAGTGGTCAGAAAGGCGGTAACAAATTAACGACAGTACGTAGCTGGCGTACCGCTAAACAAAAAAGCACTAATGCCAATATGTTACTTATCTCTATTGCAGGTGAATATGCCGCGGAATTGGCTGACACGGGCTTAGAAGATGGTTGTAACGTCATGCTGTTCTCTGACAACGTTTCTATTGCAGATGAAAAAGCACTAAAAGAGAAAGCAGCCGCAAAAGGTCTGATTGTGATGGGTCCTGACTGTGGTACTGCAAATATTGCAGGCGCGCCTCTTGCTTTCGCTAACATTGCACCTAAAGGCTCTATTGGTATTGTTGGCGCATCAGGTACAGGTATTCAAGAAATTACCTCTCAAATCGTTTTACAACGCCAAGGTATTTCTCATTCAATTGGCCTAGGTGGTCGTGATTTAACAGAGCAAATTGGTGGTATCAGTGCAATCACTGCTATCAATATGCTGGCAGCAGATCCTAATACGCGTGTTATTGCTTTTGTTTCTAAGCCACCCGCACCTGCTGTGCGCCAAAAAATCATTGCTGAAATGAAACGCCATAATAAACCGATTGTGGCGCAATTTTTAGGGACAACACCTGAGAAATTCCAAGACGACAATATCTATTTTACTCGCACGTTAGATGAAACAGCGCGTATTGCGGCTGAATTAGCGCGTGTTGAAGATATCGCGGCTGAGTTACCAAAAGTTACAGGTAAGAAAATCATTGGTCTTTATGCCGGTGGTACGCTAGCGGCTGAATGCGCCATGTTGTTATCTGAAAAACTTAATGTTGAAGTCGATAACGAGCATAAGCAAGGCACAATGCTAGATGCTGATGGTCACAAAATCATCGATATGGGTGATGATTTTTATACACAGGGTAAACCACACCCAATGATTGACCCATCAACACGTAACAAATTTATCAGTGAGCTAAGCAATAAAACAGAAGCTGGCGTGTTACTGGTTGATTTTGTTATTGGTTATGGTGCAACTCAAGATCCTGCCGGTGCGTTAATACAAGAAATCAAAAAACTGAATGAAAAACGTGGCGAAGCCAATCCATTAATCACCATCGCAACCATTACTGGTACTGAAGACGATCCACAAAACCGTAGCGAACAGCAAAAACAGCTAAAAGAAGCGGGCATTATTGTTATGGATACGTTGCCAGAAGCGGTTTTATTAGCAAAAGAATTAATCCAGCCACATCCAGCAGAAGCACATGCTGAAGTGTCACCACTGCTTAACGGGATCTCTGTGATCAACGCTGGTCTACGTAGTTTTGCAGACGATCTGCAATCGAGTGGGACTCCTGTTGTGCATTATCAGTGGGCACCTGTCGCAGGTGGTAATAAAAAACTGGCTGAAATATTAAAGAAATTGAAATAAGGAATTGCAGATATGTATTCAACTATCGAACAAGCGAATGAAGCAGTTATCGAACGTATCCGTGAAGCCCGTCCTCACTGGTGTGATGTTAACTTAGCAAAAGAAGTTGTACCGGCTTTAGAAACAGGCAAAAAATTACTTCATGCTGGTCCTCCTGTAACTTGGGGGGAAATGAGTGGCCCTGTTCGTGGTGCATGTATCGGAGCTTCTTTATTTGAAGGCTGGGCAGAAACAGAAGAACAAGCATTAGCGATGTTAGAAGCAGGTGAAATTGAGTTTATCCCTTGCCATAACGTAAATGCAGTAGGCCCAATGGGCGGTATTACTTCTGCTCACATGCCAATGTTGGTGATTAAAAACCACATTCACGGTAACTACGCTTACTGCAACATGAACGAAGGTATCGGTAAAGTAATGCGTTTTGGTGCTTACGGCCCAGACGTGCAAGAGCGTCTACATTGGATGCAAAAAAGCTTAGCGCCGGTGTTAAAAGCAGCGATTGCCACTTTTGAAAATGGTATCGACCTGACTGCAATTATGGGCCAAGCAATTACTATGGGTGATGAATTCCACCAACGTAATATCGCTGCTTCAGCCCTGTTACTGCGTCAATTGGCACCAGTATTAAGCACATTAGATTTTGAAGATGCTGAAATCACAAAGGTAACAAAATTCCTGAGCATTACAGACCAGTTCTTCCTGAACTTAGCAATGGCTTACTGTAAAGCTGCGATGGATGCTGGTGCTCAAATCAAACAAGGCACCATCGTTACGGTTATGACCCGTAATGGTAGCAACTTTGGTATCAAAATCAGTGGAATGGGTGACCAATGGTTTACTGCGCCAGTAAATACACCACAAGGTCTGTTCTTCTCTGGTTTTAGTCAAGCAGATGCAAACCCAGATATCGGTGACAGTGCAATTACTGAAACTTTCGGTATTGGTGGCGCAGCAATGGTTGCAGCACCAGGTGTAACACGCTTTGTTGGTGCATCAGGTGGTATGGATGCCGCACGTGAAGTGACTGAAGAAATGGCTGAGATCTACCTTGCTCGTAACATGATGTTGCAAATTCCAACTTGGGATTTCCAAGGTGCATGTTTAGGATTAGATGCTCGTCGCGTTGTTGAAACGGGTATTACACCACTGATTAATACGGGTATTGCACATAAAGAGCCGGGTGTTGGCCAGATTGGTGCAGGTACTGTACGCGCACCTTTAGGTTGCTTTGAAAAAGCGATTGTTGCATTGGCAGAAGAGTTAGGCATCGACGCTTAATCGTACTTTGTAACGATAAATCACAGCAATAAAGGGGGCATTATGCAAATTCAAGCACTTCAAACCAGCCAGCATATCACTGATTTTGAAGGTGAGATTAAATGTGTGGGCATTTATGACCATGCTTTGAATTTCATTTGCCCTCAACAACGCTTAATCACTTTTCATCGCGAAGGGAGAGGATTAAGCCCGATGGGATGGTTATTGAAACAAAATGATTTCGATTATTTTGCTAAACAGTGCCATCCCTCGGTCATGATGAGTCTAAAAGATCATCAAGCAATACTTGCAAATAAACTCACTCTACTCGCAGGTCAGAGTGAGAATTTACGTTTACAAGATAAAGCGGAACTAGATTTGCGTTGGTTAGAAAGTTTTTTTTCTCTGCTCTCACCCTCGATTGCAACAGGGTTGTATGGACCATTAAAAAATTATCGCCAAATCGCGCAACTCAGTGAAATTAAGTTATTAATTAAGCTATTTCATAATCAGTCAGTGGGCAATGCGGTTAACTGGGCCATTTTTACAGGGAAAGGCCCCGGATTAACACCAAGTTCAGATGATATGCTAGTGGGAATGTTATTTGCACATTATTTAGCAGAGCCAGAAAAAAAACTTAATTATTTTTTTAATAACACTCCCCCTTTATCTGAATTGACCACCGTTGTCAGTAAGCATTATTTGGAATATGCCACCCAGGGAATATTTTCTACCTATCTCATTCAACTAGGTAAAAAAATAAAGAATAAAGAGATTATTTTTAAGGATATGTTGGAAATACTCTCTATTGGTCATCATTCCGGTGCAGATACATTACTGGGATTATGGATTGGTTACCAAACTAAAAAACAACGACAGCATATTGATTAAATTTTTTTAATAAAAGAATTTATATAAACATTCGGATACGGATAATTATGAAAACAATTGTTATTGCTTTAGGCGGAAATGCATTATTACAACGCGGAGAAGTTTTGTCTGCTGAGAATCAATATAAAAATATTGAATTAATGTCAGAGACAATTAATAAATTAGCAAAAGAGTACCGTGTTGTATTAGTACACGGCAATGGGCCTCAAGTTGGACTACTTGCACTACAAAATCTGGCATATCAAGATGTTCCTGCATATCCGTTGGATATTCTAGTGGCTGAAAGCCAGGGTATGATTGGTTATATGATGATGCAAAAAATTAATCAAAATAACCCAGATCAAGCTATTACAACGGTAATGACGCGTGTTTCTGTTGATATTAATGATGAAGCATTTAACGATCCAAGTAAATTTATTGGCCCTATTTATGATGAAGCTGATAAAGAAGAATTGATTGCTAAGTATCAATGGACATTTAAACAAGATGGTAAACATTACCGTCGTGTTGTGCCATCACCAACACCGAAAAAGATTATTGATATCGAAGCGGTAAGACTTTTATTAGATAAAGGTCATATTGTTATTTGTGGTGGTGGTGGCGGTATTCCAGTCAATAATACAAATAATGAATTTATTGGTAGTGAAGCGGTTATTGATAAAGATTTAACCGCGGCTTTAATTTCTCGTGAATTAAATGCAGAGCACTTTGTTATTTTAACAGAGGCTGATGCTATTTATAAAAATTGGGGTACACCAGAACAAGCCGCAATTCGTGAAGCAACACCAGAAGAACTTGCACCAATGGCTGTCGCTGATGGCGCAATGGGACCAAAAATTATGGCGGTGAGTGATTTTGTTAACGCAACTGGGCAACAAGCCCATATTGGTGCATTACAAAATATTCAACAAGTTATTGAAGGTCAGTCTGGCACTTTAATTTATAAGTCTTAATAAAAATTCTTTCAGGAGCGTCATTATGAACGATGCACAAGTGAATGAGAAAGGCAAAGTCCCTTATTGGGTCAAACTGACCATTATCTTCTTTTTTGGTTGGATTGCACTTTATGGTAGCCGCGCTATTGTCGGCCCATTAATGGTAAATATTGGTGCTGAGTTTGATCTTACTAAAGCTCAACTTGGTTCTATTATGAGTATTTTCTTTATCGGATATACAGCACTCAATATTCCATCAGGCATGATTGGTGACTATTTAGGTAAGAAAAAAGTATTAGTAACAGGGGTTGTGCTCTTTGGTGGGTTCACCATTATTGCGGGTATGATGCCAACTTACGTGACCTTTATGTTTGCATGGGTCATGGTGGGTATCTTTCAAGGCTTCTATTATGGCCCTCAATATGGTTTATCTTCAGAAGCGATACCGAAACATCGTATTACGTTAGGTAGTGCGATTATCAATAGTGGTATGGCCTTTGGTCTGTCGATTGGTTATTACATCTCAAGTATTTCTGTTGGTGAGATGGGAATGAGCTGGCGTGCGCCGTTCTATATTATTGGTGTTCCTATTATCATCATTGGTTTGGTGATGTTATGGATAATCAAAGATAAACCCAAAGCACAATCTGCGGCAGAAGCTGGCGCACCAAAACAGAAAGTTAAACTGACATTTAAAGATTTATTTGGCAATCGCAATATCAACCTTGCGTATGTCACTATCTTCTGTTCAATCTATGGTTTCTTCGTATTAGTCACTTGGTTACCGTACTACTTAGAAACTGAACGTGGAATTACAGGGACACAAATTTCAACTATTGCATCATTAATGCCGTGGTTTGCTATTCCTGGTTCACTTATTTTTAGCTGGGTTTCAGATAAAATTGGTCGTCGTAAGCCTGTATTACTGATCATGTTACCACTGTCACTTGTCGCTATTCTTGCTGTACCAATGTCAGAATCAATGCCTGTATTAATTGGTGCTCTGATCCTTTACGGTATTGTAGGTAAAATCAGTACAAACCCAGTATTGGTTGCTGTAGTTGCTGATAATTCACCACGACATGCGTTAGGTACATCGTTTGGTGTTTATAACTGTATTGGTATGCTGGGTTCGGTTTTCGCACCAACACTAACGGGTTTCTTATCAGATAAAACAGGAAGTATGGACTCAGGTTTCTACTTTGCCGCTATTCTGATTTGTATTGGTATTGTGGCCAGCCTCTTTATTAAAGAAAGCAACAATAATAATGAAGAAGCAAAAGCATAGCTCACCATTCAGTTAGTCACTGAATAAACAGTAAAAGGGCAGACTTCGGTTTGCCCTTTTAGTTTAAAGGATCGTAAAACGATTGCACGCTAGGATGATTTTGCTTAAAAAGCTCGACTAAATAACTGACCACAGCGCCTTTTTTATCTTCACACCATGCAAAAGAAAGCGGCGAATTATGACGACGATTTTTTACTTCTTTGGCAATTAGTTGCCCACTATCAATAAGAGGTTTACACAAACTTAATGGTAAAAATCCGATACCGACGCCTTTTAAATGACAGGCTAATTTGGTGTGTAAATCAGGTACGCGAATTTCGTGCTGACCGGATAAGCGCCATGCTGTGCGTTTAGAAAGATGGCGAGACGTATCTTCTACGTTAACCGCGGAATACATTCGCATTTGATCATCACTTAATACCCCACTGATATTGGCTAAAGGATGATTAGGTGCGACAACAAATTGCCATTGAATTTCACCCATGGCGCAAATATTGATATTATTCTTAAGGGACTCATTCCCCGTAACGCCAATAGCAAAATGATAATCTTCATTAATAAGTGCATCCCAAACACCCATATAAACTTGGCGAGTAATATGAAATTGTGTGGAAGGAAAACGTTGATGAAGACAAGCCAGCATACTGGCAACCGCAGTGCGATCATAAAGAAGATTATTAATGACAATATTCACTTGATGTTCGACACCAGCATTCATTTGTTGAAGCTCAACAGGCATCGATTCTAACCATACAATCCATTGGCGGCATTTTTCTAATAAATATTCACCTGCTGGGGTTAATGTTACGGTTCGGGTTGTACGATTAAAAAGTTGAGTACCAATATTTTCTTCTAATGTTTTAATCCGATAACTAATGGCTGCGGATGTTTTATGAAGCATATCGGCAGCTTTCGTAAAACTTTGGCAATCGGCGACCTGTATAAAAGTACGGATCATTTCTTGGTCTAACATATCTTTTGTCCTGGTAATAAGAGAGGCAAAATTTCAGCAGATAATGCTGAACTAAAAAAAGCAAACAAAGCAAAGCTTACCTATTTTTTCTAAGGTCTATACTGCAAAGTAAGACAACTTCTTATCGTGTTAATGGATGTTATTATTATTGGTTTGATATTGTGTGCCGTATGAAGTTTCGATTATTTATAGATAAGCGATAAAGCATACTAACAAAAATTTCATCGGATGATGGGCGTAAATAAGAATATCTATATTCCATTTGTGTGATTGCTTTCACGTTTCACTCATCCTTTTACCGATGAAGTTAAGATATCAGTAAAAGGCGGTGAAAGTCAGGATAAAAAAATTCTTTAATAAGATGAAAGAAAAGAGATCAGGCTATTTTAAATGGGTAAGTAAAAAAGAGTAGATGAGTCAAATTAAGCACAAAATGAAACGCGGTTGAAACCCAAAGCCGACCACTCCACATCCAAGCCAAACCATAAATAATCCCTGCCAACGAAGCGAAAACAACTAACAATATTCCTCCTGCAATATGTGCGAGGCCAAAGATTATGGATGCAATTAATAGTGCAACATAAGGAGGAAGGTAACGTGATAAGGTTTGTTGAATAACACCTCTAAATAAAGCTTCTTCAGCAAGAGAGACAAAAAAGAGGTTTGCCAGAATAAATGCAGGTAACCAATGTGGTAAATGAAGCTCAATGGCTAATCCCCCTAATTTTACGGCAATAAGTAATAATGCAGGAATAGCAATAATCAACATTATCCATTGTAGTTTATTCGCTTTTTTTAATGGAGGACAGACAAAAAGTGTGGGAATGAAAATGAGAAAAATAAAGGGTATCAATGCTTTATCTGCATTGAAATAAAACGTAAAAGGGGCGCTTTTTATTCCTATAGAGGTGTATGAAAGGTAACGTAAATTGTTAAAGCCAGGAAGAAGATGAAAGGCTAAACCACTAGCAATGATAATAAGAGCAAGAATGATAATTGCCCGAAGCAGTGGTTGTGTTTTATAACGGGAATAAGCAAACGTTAATAACAGAATACTAAAGATAATCGGCAAGACTTGCCATGTAATAATGCCTGTTATAAATGCGCTAAGTGCTGTGACTGCAAGTGTAATAAGTGCAAGTATGCGATTGAAACCTAAAAATAATAAAGAAGCAGCGAGAAGTAGCCAAGTGATCATAATTATAGATATTTTAGAATGAAAAGGGGCGTTAGGGTAAAAGATAGCTGGCATTTAGGCTATCATAATGAATAAAAAATACAGAAATCAGACCTCTTGATTAAGAATGTTATTAATTAATAAATTGATTTTATTATAAAAATAATAATATTTACTTTTAGTCTAAAATAAAAACAATTGTTTAATTATTATGTTGATAATCAATATCTGATATTAAATTTGTATGAATAATAAGATAAAAGTGAATATATAAACATGCCGATAATATGGATATCGGCATGTTTGTTTGTCTTGAGTTCGCTTATTTTTGACTAAATAGTGTAAAAACTAAACGTAAAAATAGCGAATAACATGAAAGAAAATAGGGGCCGCAAAACAGAGTGAATCCATTCTATCCATCATGCCACCATGGCCTTCTATCATTGTGCCAAAGTCTTTTACACCACTGTCTCTTTTTATCGCTGACATACATAAACCACCAGCAAAACCCGCCAATGTAATGACTAAAGAGAGTAAAAAGGCGGCCCACCATGAAAAAGGCGTCGCCCACCACAACATCATACCGATAAGGCTGGCGGAAATAATGCCACCAAAAAATCCTTCGATTGTTTTATTTGGGCTTAATTTAGGCACGATAGGATGTTTGCCAAATAATTTACCAAAGACATATTGGAGTACGTCAGAAACTTGTACCACAATCATTAAAAAGAGCAGTAAGTTGATATTACGGCCTTCAAAACCTTCAATAGGCAACATTAATAGTGCCGGAGCATAACTTAGGCAATAAATGGCGATCATCACACTCCATTGCACTTTTGCCATACGCTCTAAGAAATGGCGGGTATCACCTGAAAGTGCCATGCGTGTTGGGATTAATAAAAAGGCGTAAACAGGAATGAATATCGCCATTAAATTATACCACTGCACACCAACGAGAATGTATTGGATAGGTAAGATCACAAAGAAACACCAAAACAATGCCTCATGATCGCCTCGATGTGTTGGGGTTAATGTAATGAGTTCACGAAGAGCAAGCCATGAAATAATAGTAAACAGTACCACAGAGCCAATTGCGCCAATACCAATTGCAACACCCGCAATAATACACATTACCCACCAAGCATTGATCCTTGAGTTAAGGTTAGTAATTGTTGATGTAGGGCCTTTAATTGCCGCAAGAATAGCGCCAATAATGCTGGCAACAATTAAGAAAGAGAAGAGTCCGATAAATATCCAGAGGACTTCATTATTAATACGTTCCATTGTGTAACTCCTCTAACGCGCTTTTGGCTCTTATCAGAAACTCTTGTTTACTTTCATTTTCATGGGTAGCTACTATAGGGGCACCAAAAATTGCACTACAAATAACGGGAACAACTAAGCGGGAGCCTTTAGGGAGTACCCGATTTAAGTTTTCAAGATAAATGGGGACTAATTGAACATTCGGATTTTTACGAGAAAGATGCCAAAGGCCAGCTTTAAAATCCTGAATAGATTCGCCATTGCCTCGTGTGCCTTCTGGGAAAATAATTAGAGATTCACCTTGGTCTAAAATATCTTGCATGATAGCCAGTGCATTCATTTTATTCGATGTTGATGATGCAGTTTCAGCCGTTGATTGTTCAAATATCTTTTCACATTGATTGTTTTCTTCAGCAATATTCATTTTAGCAGCATGGCGAGGAATAAGGATTGCCCTAAAAATACGGCGAGACAAATAGCGACGTAAGCGATTTTTATTCCAGTAATCTTCAGCGGCAACGGGATGTACATAAGGACGAATATCAGGCGCAAGGCAAGACCAAATTACCAAACCATCAAGATGACTAGAGTGGTTAGCGTAATAAATACAAGGTGTATCTTTCGCTATCGGAGACGTTTGTTTTGCTCGAATACCCGTTAAAAAACGACAGATAGAGACTAATACGGATGACACCACTTTTGCATCTAAAGCAAGTTTTCCATTTTTCATTAATCAGACACCTTGTGCTAAATCCCGTAAAATTCGACGGGTTCTGAAAATTGTGGTTAGTGTTGAACCTAAAATAATAATCCATAATGAGATAAAAAAGAGCCACACTCCCCAAAGGTTAGGAATAAAAGCAGCAATTACAGCAATTGAAGTGAGTAAAGCCATTCGATGTTGTTTTGCCATAGGGCCTGTAAAGTGTTGTTCTAATCCACAGCTCCCGCCTAACACACGAACATAAGCAGTCATTACCGCAAAAAAAGCACCTATCCAGCCTAAAGTAATAGCCATTGAAAAGTCGCTGGATAAACCATAACCAACACCTAAAATGATCAGCGTATCTGCAATTCTGTCTGGTAATTCATTATAAACTGCCCCTACAGGGCTTTTCATCCCGCCTTCAACCGCAACCATACCATCTAGTAAGTTACAAATAAGACGACCTTGGATCATTAATGCACCAAGGATCAATAAGAACGAGCGTAATAAGCCATGAGAATAAGAAAGGGCAAAAAAGAGCGATAGGCCAGCAAGCAATGCAAATACGATGCTAAACACCGAAATACCGTTGGGCGTAGCCCCTTTTTGCTGTAAATAGCGGCTTGATTTTGTTGCCCAGTTTGTTTGTCTTGCTTTTATAGGACGGCGATTTTTATCTTGGTTATTCATTTTTCTTTGTAAAAAAGCGAGTTAGGAGGGGATAGCATAAGGCTTATTGGTCAAAGTGAGAATAAGAATAAACGTATAAGCTTATCTTATATTTTTAAAGTACATATTTATCCTATCTTCTAATACTCAAATTAAGACTATAAATAAATTATCAATAAATATTTACTTTTCTAGGGGTTAATACTTATTCAGTGATAGTCTATTATACTTACCAGTAATGATCTTTTAATGATGATCTTTATTAGATTGGTATTAAGTGGGAATGATAAATAATGTATTACATTATTTAAACTATAAAGAGAATAAATTTCTTAAGTAAAAGGGAGTGTAAAGGATAATACTTATTATTCTTTCTTGTTTTACGACCAAGATTACGATAATTTAAATGCGTTAATTAGAATATTCTTATTAATAAAATTTTGATTAAATCGAAAATGAAATCGCATAAACAATCTCTAAATGAACATAAAAAAAAGAGACCAGAATCTATTTTGTATTATTTTTTAATCATTAATAATTTCTATCGTAAAATAAGAATAAAGAATAATGGAAAGTTAAAATGAGAATATTCATCTTTATAAAAAGTAAAAAATGATTTATATCAAATGAAATGCTTCACATATTCTTATATTGCTATTACTAATAAAAAACAGTAATTATAGTTATTAATAATAGCGATTATGAAAATAAAATATATGAGTGTTTTAAATCGAAATTAAACGAACCATAATGAAAGGGTGGCATCAAAATAAGTTGCCGCCCCTTCTATCGTAGAATGGAGTATAACGTGTTAATTATTCCCATATTAAGTACAAATCATCCAAAATAGAATGTTTTAGAAGTACAGATTCTCTCATTAATAAAAGATAATGAAAATTAAACAGGTCATATCGTTATATCTTTAGATAATACAACCTATTGATAAATAAAAATCACTTGATGGAATTAGTTTATTCTCAAGTCATATTTCTTAAAGAAATCATACTCTTGAACTAACTGTGGTAGTGATCTTATTTTCAATTTTGTATACATGTTTGAGCGATGAACTTCAACAGTACGAGGAGATAGCGAAAGTTTTTCCGCCGCTTCTTTGCTCGTATTTCCCTCAAGGATCATTTCCATAACTTCTTTTTCTCTATTTGATAACTTACCAAATTTATCTTTTAAAGATATATATGTTCGGAATTGCTCAACTTCACTTTCATAATGAAGGAATGATTCTGAGACAATATTAAGAAGTTCATTTACATTTAAAGGGCGAGTTAAATATTCAAAAGCGCCTGATTTAAATGCACTACGACAACTTTCAATAGAACTATCCCCAGAAATAATAATAACCGGAATGATATTTTTCAATTTGTTGAGTTCTTTAATCAGTGCAATTGATGGTGCTGCACTGCTTTTTGTATTAATGATGATGCATTCTTTATGTGCTCCTTTTGTTGAAGAAAAATAGTATTTCAAGAAAGCCTGTTCATTTGAATAGGTTTTCACATTAGCAGCTAAAGAAGAAAGAACAGCTTTAAGTTGAACTTTTGTACTGTCATCTTCAAATGTGATTAAGTGGATTATTGATTCCATATGTTGCTCCTGGTTTTACTCAGCTCTTTCACTAAAAGTGAATGAGTAACGAAATTTGACTAATTTATAAGTTTTTTATGTAGGGTAACATTCACGCAACGGAGCCATATTCAGAATATATCAAATTAAAAATGATTAATACTTCTGTATTATATTATAGATAAAATATCAGAACTTTGTTTTGTTTCAATATTTGTATTTTATAGATAAGAATAATTTATTTCCATAATAGATGTTCGGATAACTATTATTAATTGTAACTAAGTTTTTTACCGTAAGTGATTTTAACTATATTGAACGCACTTAATAAGTAAAAAAATAATATATTTAGGTGTCTATTAGTGAGAAAATTAATAGTTGTATTTAGTTACAATAAAATTCCCTTTGTGGCTTTTTGACTTTACTTCTTGTAAAATAGCACTTTATTTATACCTATTCCTTTTAATAAACCAATCGAGCCAATACTATGGCGTCACTGAAAGATGTAGCTCGACTTGCATCCGTTTCTTTGATGACAGTCTCAAGAGCGATTAATAACCCAGAGTTATTAAAACCAGAAACACTGAAACAAGTCCAAAGTGCTATTGATCAACTTAACTATGTTCCAGATTATTCTGCACGAAAAATTCGTGGGCAAGGAACAAAAGTTTCCTCAATTGGCGTTTTAGCAATTGATACCGCAACAACACCATTTTCTGTTGAAATGATTTTATCTATTGAACAAACAGCAAGAGAATTTGGATGGAGTTCATTTGTGGTCAATTTGACTGCGCAAGATTGTTATGAAAATGCTATTTGGCAACTTTTAGCCCAGCGACCGGACGGTATTATCTACACGACAATGGGATTACGTGAAATTTCTGTGCACGAAAAATTGCATGATAAGAATCTAGTGTTAGCGAACTGCTTGGATAAGTCACACTCTTTTCCAACTTATATTCCAGATGATTATCATGGGCAATATTATGCAATGAAAAAAGTCATTGAGAAGGGATATCGTCATCCTTTGTGCTTCTATATACCTGAAGAATCGGTTGCGGGGCCTATTCGCCGTAAAGCGGTTGAAGATGCTTGGCAAGAAGCAGGGCTACCATTAACACATTTACGCCAATATACGATGATGTTTGGCGATGAGCATTACCGTGATGTGATTGAAATATTGAAAAAACATTGCACTCATCAAAAAGCAGATTTTGATATCCTAATTTGTGGTAATGACCGTATTGCTTTTTTAGCTTATCAAGTCTTGTTGTCTATGGGATTGCGTATTCCAGATCAGGTTGCTGTTTTAGGATATGACAATATGATTGGTACAGGCGATCTATTTTATCCGCCATTAACAACGGTTCAACTACCTCATTATGAGTTAGGTAAAGAAGCAACATTACATATTATTCAAGAGCGAAATCATCAAAATACGGTACACGTACCTTGCCAATTAGTTGAACGTGAGTCGTTATAGGACTCACGTTTTATCATCATCAAAATAGAATGAATGGTTTTCAAAACTAGCCGATATGATTTAATCGCCAATATTCACCTGATAGTAATATTGCATCACCACTCATTGCAAAAAGGCGTAAAGAACGTGCGTCTTGTGGTGCATAATATCGACTACTTAATGTATATTCACCTTGATTAACAAAGACTTCAATTGATGAACGATCAATGAATATGCGTAAATTTAATTGACACCCTTCAGGTAGTGAAATACTGCGAGCACCACTGATATTGTATTGAGGGTAATGACGATTAAGCACTAAACGATTTGATTGATTATCTACAAAAAGCTCTAGCCCTTCACCTAGCCATAAGCCAAACTTTTCAGCTTGGCTGTCTAAAGACCATGTTAAATCAAGTTCGATAGCTGATGCGTTATCTATTAACTCTATAGATTGATGGCTTAATGTAAGAGGTTTAATGGTATTTTTTTCTTGGCGTAATGATTCAACTTCTTTGACTGGTACCATACATAAACGATTTTTGCTTTTATCAAAGGTAATTTCACGAGGCAATGTGAAGCAACCAGACCAAAACTCCGCTTTTGATGGCATGGGGGAATTCCACATATCCATCCAACCCATAGAAACACGACGACCATCAGGAGTCATAAATGATTGGGGTGCATAATAATCATGGCCATTATCTAGCTCAACAAAGTGGCCTTGTGGTTTAAATGGTTGGTTTGGTGACCATTGACCGATTAACGCACCCGCTTGAAAAAGGTTCCGGTATTGATAGCCTTCCGTACGTTTTCCTTGGGGTGAAAAGACAATCGCAAATTCATTGTCTTGGCTTATCGGGAAGAAATCAGGGCACTCCCACATATAGACGTTTTTATCGTCAGTTTTTCCTAAAATAATGTAATCGGTGCTCCACTGTTTCCCTTCTTCAAATAAAGTTTCACTAGAAAAGAGCAAAACTTGTCCTTGATCTTTTTCATCTCTGGCTCCGACAACCATCCACCATTTTCCGTCTTGATACCATACTTTAGGATCACGAAAATGCATATAACCTTCGGGAGGCGGTAAAACGATCCCTTTTTTTTCAAAATGAATACCGTCTTCACTGATTGCAACACATTGTGCTTCATAGATTTGGCTATCATCACCTTCGGCTGCTAACCAGTTGTGCCCTGTGTAGAAAAGATAGAGTTTGCCTTCGTGGCTAATTGCTGATCCTGAGAAACAACCACTTTTGTCGTAGTCATCTCCCGGTGCTAACGCAATAGGCTGATGTTGCCAGTGGATCATATCGGTGCTTGTGGCATGTCCCCAATGCATTGGACCCCAATCTTGAGAATAAGGATGGTGCTGATAAAAAGCATGATATAAACCATCATGATAAATAAGACCATTAGGATCATTTAACCAACCTGCAGGCGCGGCTAAATGAAATTGGGGATAAAAAGTATTACCTCGCTTTTCAATCAAGGTACTTAAGGCATTTGTTGATTGTTCTAAACGGTGTTTCATATCATTATCCTTATTATATTTTCAGTGTCTTTAGCTCACGTTTTTACGTTATAAAAGAATAAAAAACAGATTAAACTATGCGTTTCCCTTCTTTGTTAACGATAACATTTTAAGGTAAAAAAACACTTTTTATAAGATTGACATTATCATAATATCTCATTATGTTAACGTTATCAGCGTGGATTTACGAGCAATATCTTCCTTTAATTGTTATGAATAGTCATAAAAACAGAATATAGTGAAGAAAAATAATTGCTTATCTTCAGGAGAGATTATGAAAGTCTGGTCTTTAGGTGATGCTGTTGTTGACCTGATCCCATTGCAAAACATGCAATATGAAGCATGTGCTGGTGGCGCGCCTGTCAATGTCGCTGCGGGCGTTGCTAAACTGGGTCAACAAAGTGGTTTTATTGGGCGTGTAGGTGAAGATGCGTTCGGCCATTTTATGCAAAAAACATTGTTTGATTTGGGTGTTGATACTCGAGCAATGGAATTTGATGAGTTTCACCGTACCAGTACAGTTCTTGTCTCTTTACAAGAAAATGGTGAGCGTGATTTTACTTTCTTAGTTGCTGAATCTGCAGATCAATTTTTAACTGAAAAATCTTTACCTGCGTTCGAAAAAGATATTTTGCATTTTTGCTCTTTAGCATTAGTGAATCCCATTTGTCGCTCAACCTTGGATACCGCGATAAAGAGTATTAAAGAGACGGATTCATTGCTGAGTTTCGATATTAACTTACGCCCTCAAATGTGGCGTGATCATGAGGAAATGCGCGAAGTTATCGATAATTATGCGCATAAGGCCGATATATTAAAATTATCAGAAGATGAACTTACGTGGATGACACAAGAAGTGACATTGAATAATGCGCTTAAAAAATTAGAAGATTATCCCGCGCGTTTAAAAGTGATCACTCAAGGCTCTAAAGGATGTTTAGTATTAACTCCCAATACTCAAGTTGCATTTAGTGCTTTTACCGTTGAATGCATTGATACAACAGGGGCAGGGGATGCCTTTATGTCTGGTTTGTTGGCGGCACTTGCAGAATATGGTTTTGCTGAAGATGAACAATATTTATCAAAAATAGTGACGCAAGCGGCTGCTTGTGGTGCTTTGGCCACAACTCAAAAAGGAGCGATAGCAGCGGCACCAAGTCGTAAAAAATTACATGATTTTGTTCAACAACAACCTCCTTTACATGTTCGGGAGATTTTCTGATAACTCACTGATTTTTTCTGGTTGTGGTTTTTACCACGCTTTCTCTTAATGGTATTTTCTTGCCCTCCATTAATACTGGTTTTTCTCGAAGCCATTATTAGTGGAGATTTTTTTATCTTTACGATTAGACGCTTCTATTTTTTATCAATCAATCAGCGATGTTGATCATATTGTTCTATCTGTTTTAAGCGTATGATATTAAAACGTATCGACTTTTATTGATGGAATATTAAATGTGGGCTCAATCGGGCGCAGTATTAGCCATTTTTTCTTATATTCTTTGGGGGATCACACCTCTTTTTTATCGGCTTTTACCTGGTGCTCAACCTTTAGAAATGTTAGCCCAGCGTTTAATTTGGTCTATTCCTTTATTATTGTTGGTGCGACTTTTTATCAAGAATAGAACTCAATGGTACGCGGTTTTCCAAGATAAACGCTCTGTTTTTATGTGTTTATTTAGTTCAATGGCAATGGCGGTTTCTTGGTGTACCTTTACCTATGCATTAACGCATCAACAAGTATTAGAAGCGAGCTTAGGGTATTTTATTAATCCACTTTTCTCGATTTTATTAGGTGTGATCTTTCTGAAAGAAAAGCTTAATCCAGCAGAAAAGTGGGCAGTTACCTTAATTTGTGCGGGGGTGGGATACCAGCTGTGGATGTACGGGGAATTACCGGTGCTGGCTATTATGATGGGGGGCGCATTTGCTGTATATGGATTAATTCGTAAGTTTATTCGTTTTGATGTAATAACCTCTTTATTTATGGAAACTCTTTGGCTAATGCCATTAGCAATAGGTGTGACCATTTGGTTGTTTATGACAGATAAAAGCGCGCTACCTTCAGCAGATAATCTGACTCGTTTTTATTATGTTTTAACCGCACCTGTTACTATATTACCATTATTGTTTTTTACTGCGGCGGTGAAACGAACTACGTTAACCGTTATCGGACTAGCGCAATATATAGAACCTACTATTCAATTTTTATTAGCTGTTTTCTTATTTCATGAAGCTTTTGATGAAGTTAAAGGTGTCAGTTTTTCTCTAATTTGGCTGGGGCTTTTATGCTGTATCTTGGCACTTATCCGAAAACGTCTTAATTATCTAAAAATCCAAAAAGGAAAACGCAGCCAAATTTTGTAATTGTTTTCTTTCTTCGATTGATTATTTTTGCCTGCCTATTTTTCTATCAAGTAAAATCCGTTATGCTACGCAAAGGCAATCGTTTGCGTCGTTGTGTTTTTTATAAATAGTGAGGGTAAAAAATGACTGTGTTGGGTACGGCTCTTACAGCTAATGCAACAAAGGTAATGCTATTAGGTGCAGGTGAACTGGGTAAAGAGGTGGCTATTGAATGCCAGCGCCTAGGTATTGAAGTGATTGCAGTTGATCGCTATCCCAATGCACCCGCGATGCATATCGCACATCGCCATCATGTGGTGAATATGCTTGATAGTAATGCATTAAATCTCATTATTGAACAAGAGAAACCTGATTTTATTGTTCCTGAAATTGAGGCGATAGCAACCTCGTTATTGGTTGAATTAGAACAAAAAGGGCAAAGAGTTGTTCCTTGTGCACGTGCTGTAAAACTCACAATGGATAGAGAGGGGATCCGTCGTTTAGCTTCGGAAACATTACTTTTACCAACATCAAATTATCAATTTGTTGATGATGAAGTGAGTTTTAAAAAAGCTGCTTTAGATATCGGTTTTCCTTGTATTGTCAAACCTGTTATGAGTTCGTCGGGGAAAGGACAAAGTGTTATCCGTAGTGAAAATGATTTAGCACATGCTTGGGCCTATTCTCAAGAAGGCGGACGAGCAGGAAAAGGGCGTGTTATCGTTGAAAAAATGATCCCGTTTGATTTTGAAATTACTTTACTGACTATTCATGCTGTTGATGGTATCCATTTTTGTGCTCCCATTGGTCATCGACAAGAAAAAGGAGATTACCGTGAGTCATGGCAACCTCAAAAAATGAGTGATATAGCTCTTGCTAAAGCAGAACATATTGCGAGTAAAGTGGTGGAAAATTTAGGGGGTTATGGCTTATTTGGCGTAGAGTTGTTTGTTCAAGGCGATGATGTATTTTTTAATGAAGTATCTCCCCGTCCTCACGATACGGGATTAGTGACACTAATTTCACAGGATTTATCAGAGTTTGCACTTCATGTTCGTGCTTTTTTAGGTTACCCCATTGGGGGGATCCGTCAGCTAGGTAACTGTGCTTCAGCCGTTATTTTGCCAGAGCTACATAGCTCAAATATCGTTTATTCTGGTATTGAAAAAGCGTTGAAGGCGAACCGTCAAATTCGTCTTTTTGCGAAACCTGAAATTACAGGCTCTCGCCGCTTAGGGGTTGTACTTGCACATGCTGATACCATCAAACATGCGCTAGATGAAGTAAAAGCAGGTGTAAACGCGATAATTATTAGTGATGGTGAGCAACTATAATATTTTTTGCTGCTAAGTTTTCGCTATTGCTTAGCAGTATTTTTTATTTGTTTGGTCGATTTTTAATCGATATTAGCCTGCTAATATATTTTCTTCATGTAATTTATGACTCTACCCTTGAAACTTGCTTAACTATCCCCACTTTTTACTCATATTGATTTTTTTCGCCAAATTAGGATTAATTGAGGTAAAAATGAGTATGAAAGGTCAGGAAACAAGAGGATTTCAGTCAGAAGTTAAACAACTTCTTCAATTAATGATCCATTCTCTTTACTCCAATAAAGAAATTTTCCTTCGCGAATTGATTTCTAACGCATCAGATGCGGCTGATAAATTACGTTTTCGTGCATTATCAGATGCAGCACTTTATGAAAATAACGGTGAATTGCATGTGCGCATTTCCACTGATAAAGAGAACCGAACTCTGACTATCAGTGATAATGGTATTGGTATGACTCGTGATGAAGTCATTGATAATCTAGGTACTATCGCAAAATCAGGTACCAAATCATTCTTAGAATCTATCGGACAAGATCAAGCTAAAGATAGTCAATTAATTGGTCAGTTTGGTGTGGGCTTCTATTCAGCATTTATCGTTGCAGATAAAGTTACTGTGCGCACGCGTGCTGCGGGTGAAACAGCTGATAAAGGCGTTTTCTGGGAGTCTGAAGGTGAAGGTGATTACACCGTTGCTGATATTGAAAAAGCGGATCGCGGTACTGAAATAACGCTTCATTTGCGTAAAGGCGAAGATGAGTATTTAGATGACTGGCGTCTACGTAGCATTATTAGTAAATATTCTGACCATATTTCTTTGCCTGTTGAAATTGAAACGAAAAATGAAGAAGACGGTACAGTAACGTGGGAAAAGATTAATAAGGCACAAGCACTGTGGACTCGTAATAAAGCTGAAGTCAGTGATGATGAATATAAAGAGTTTTATAAGCATATCTCTCATGACTTTGCTGATCCATTAAGCTGGGTACACAACCGAGTTGAAGGTAAACAAGAATATACAAGTTTGTTATATGTACCTTCAAAAGCACCTTGGGATTTATGGAATCGTGAACAGCGTCATGGCTTAAAACTGTATGTACAGCGTGTCTTTATTATGGATGAAGCTGAGCAGTTTATGCCTAATTACCTGCGTTTTATTCGTGGGTTAGTTGATTCCAATGATTTACCACTAAACGTTTCGCGTGAAATTCTACAAGACAGCTCTGTTACACGTAACTTACGCAGTGCATTAACTAAACGTGCATTACAAATGTTACAAAAACTGGCAGAGAATAAGCCTGAAGAGTATCAAACGTTCTGGAAAGAGTTTGGTTTAGTCTTAAAAGAAGGCCCAGCAGAAGACTCCTCTAACATTGAAACTATTGCTAAATTACTGCGTTTTGCATCAACACATAACGACAGTGATGCTCAAATTGTTTCACTGGAAGATTATGTGAGCCGCATGGTAGAAGGTCAGGAAAAAATTTATTACATCACTGCTGATAGCTACGCTGCCGCGAAAAATAGCCCTCATTTAGAGCTATTCCGCAAAAAAGGTATCGAAGTATTGCTGTTATCAGATCGTATTGATGAATGGATGATGAATTATCTGACAGAATTTGATGGCAAATCATTCCAGTCTGTCAGTAAAGCCGATGAATCACTTGATAAGCTGGCGGATGAAGAAAAACAAGCTGAACAAGAAGAAACCGATAAACAATTAGCACCTTTCGTTGAACGCATTAAAACTTTGTTGGGTGACAAAGTTAAAGAGGTAAAATTAACACACCGCTTAACAGATACCCCTGCGATTGTGACAACCAGTGCGGATGAAATGACTACTCAAATGGCGAAATTGTTTGCGGCAGCTGGACAAGAAGTGCCAGAAGTAAAATATAACTTTGAGCTAAATCCAAATCATCCATTAGTGAAACAAACAGCAGAGTTAACTGATGACGCTTTATTTGCTGATTGGGTCAATTTATTACTGGATCAGGCATTATTTGCTGAAAGAGGCTCTTTGGAAGATCCAAACCAGTTTATTCGCTTAGTGAATCAACTTTTAGTTCAAAAAGCGTAACTGTTTTCGTTTTCAAACATTTAAACCACGTTTCTCTGAAAAGAGAGCGTGGTTTTTTCTTTTTCGACAAAAATAAAATGCAATCGCTACCGTGATTTCTTGAGCGATGACCTCACAAAATGGTATGGTAATGCGTTTTCGAGTTTAAATATAAAAAATTAAATGCAAGGGGATTTACGCGATGCGTATCATTCTGCTAGGCGCTCCAGGCGCTGGTAAAGGCACTCAGGCTCAATTCATTAAAGAAAATTATGGTATCCCGCAGATTTCAACTGGTGACATGTTACGTGCGGCAGTAAGCGCGGGTACAGAACTAGGGCTGAAAGCAAAAGCGTTGATGGACAATGGTCAATTAGTCACTGATGAATTAGTGATTGCGTTAGTTAAAGAGCGTATCAAACAAGACGATTGTCGTAATGGTTTCTTGTTGGATGGGTTCCCAAGAACAATTCCACAAGCTGATGCAATGAAAGAAGCAGGTATCAATGTGGATTTCGTACTGGAATTCGCAGTACCAGATGACATCATTGTAGAACGTATTATTGGCCGTCGTGTTCACGCACCATCTGGTCGTGTTTATCATGTGAAATTTAATCCACCTAAGGTGGAAAATCGTGATGACGTGACAGGTGAAGAGTTAACAACACGTAAAGATGACCAAGAAGAAACCGTTCGTAAACGTTTAGTTGAGTATCATACTCAAACGGCACCGTTAGTTTCTTATTATCAAAATGAAGCTAAAGCAAGCAATGCAAAATACTTCAAAGTTGATGGTACACAAAAAGTTAGCGAAATTAATGCTGAACTGAAAAGTATCCTTGGCTAATTTGTCATCGCTATGATTAATCCCGGTTTAGCCGGGATTTTTTTTATCTTATTTAGCCTGTATAAAATAAGTTAAAAAATTCGATCCAATAAATTGACAAGCACAATTCATTATTTTCCTTTATTCTTCTACTCTTTGGTTATCCTAATAAAAATAACTCTAAGGAGTCATGGTATGAATCATGCTAAGTATGGTGTTCTTCTCGTTAATCTTGGTACACCTGATGCGCCGACAACGGGTGCTGTCCGACGTTATTTAGCACAATTTCTTAGCGATCCTCGTGTTGTTGATGTTTCTCCTTTAATTTGGAAACCAATATTACAGGGCGCGATATTGCCGTTTCGTTCTCCTAAAGTAGCAAAACTTTATCAACAAATATGGATGACAGAGGGGTCCCCGCTGTTAGTTTATAGTCGAGCTCAACAACACGCGCTTGCTCAGCGATTACCTAATATACCTGTGGAATTAGGGATGTGTTATGGCAATCCATCGCTAAATGAAGGGATTGAAAAACTGTTACACCAAGGTGTTGAGAACATTATTTTGTTACCACTTTATCCTCAATACTCTTGCTCTACTTCTGCTGCTGTGTTTGATGGTGTAAGCAAAATATTGAAAGGGATGCGCACTATTCCATCCTTAAATTTTATTCGTAGCTACCCTGAACACCCGCTTTATATCAAAGCACTTGTTACCTCTATTGAGAAGAGCTTTCAGCAATATGGAAAACCAGATCGCTTAATTCTCTCTTTCCATGGCATTCCTGAGCGCTTTATCAAAACAGGGGATATTTATTATGATGAATGTTGCCTTACAACGGAAAAGCTTAAAGAACAATTAGAAATACAATTAGGCTACCCTAAAGAGCAGGTCATGTTGACGTTTCAATCGCGCTTTGGCCGTGAACCTTGGTTATCACCTTATACTGATAAAACGATGGAAAAGCTGGGAAGTGAAGGTGTTAAACATGTTCAGGTTGTATGTCCAGGATTTTCGTCGGATTGCTTGGAAACATTAGAAGAAATTAATGAACAAAACCGCGAGTTCTTTATTCATGGTGGTGGTAAACAGTATGAATATATTCCCGCATTAAATGATGATCCTGAGCATATTGACTTGCTAGAGGCGATGATCCGCGAGATATGCAAAAAATAATTACTGAATTCTATAAATAAAATTATCGGATTTGATGATATATTAATTTGATCATATTTCAGTTATATATAAACTTATCTTTTCTCATTTTTTAAGTGTTTTAGTGTTAATCACTAAAATGCTGATAAACGGACACTGCATTACATAAATTTAGGCAGGAAAATGAATAGTAAGCTTTCAAAACCACAATCTTCAGAAATTGATAAAGGAAATTTCGATGACTTTTATCTAAAACAGAACGATGAAATCGATCTTTTTGAATTATTTTCTGTTATTTATAAATCAAAATTTGTCATTATTGGCATTACGTTATTATTTGCTATCGTTGGCTTTACTGTTGCAAGCTTTTTACCTCAAAAATGGACAAGCCAAGCTGCAATTACCAAGCCAATGCTCGATGAAATGAAGCAGTTAAGAGCCACATTGACTGAACTAAGCCTAGTGGATGTTGATACGGGCGTTAATGGTTCTTCCGTTTATCAAAAATTTATCAATAACTATAACTCTCGTGTTTTACGTGAAGAGTATTTGGTAAGTACGGATTATTACAAAAGTTTGCTGGCTAAAATGGAAGAGCCAACGCCACTGGATAAACGTAAATTAATTGAAGAAATCGTAACGAAAGATATTAATTTAAAAGCTTCAGATGATAAAAATAGTGAAGAAGAGTTTAGTGGCGAAATTAATCTAAGCTTTACTGCACCAACCTCAGAAGAGGCTTATGATTTACTTTCAGGCTATATTCGTTTTATTTCCACTAAAGTACGTATGGAAGTGAAAGACGAAATAGATGACCAAATTGAGCGTAAATTAAGCTTTGCTCAAAAAGCGTATGAAATGGACTTAGAACGTATTGCTAATGCACGTAATGTAAATGTCCAACGCTTAAAATATGCGTTAGAGATTGCTAATGCGGCAGGTGTAAAAAAACCAATTTCAAGTGAAGGCGCACAAATTAAAGATGACCCTGATTACTCTATTGCTATGGGTTCCGATGCGTTAAGTAGTAAATTGGCTATCACAGAAGCTATCACTGATCCAACAACAGTGAGTGCTGATCTGAAAAACCGTTTATATAACATGAAGCAGTTAGAGAAAGTGAAATTAGATGAGCTTCAATTTGTACCATTCAAATATATGTTGAAGCCTTACGAACCGACTAAAAAAGATGCCCCTAAACGTGCTCTGATTTTAGTTGGAGCTGCTTTTGTTGGTTTCATCCT
Source organism: Proteus sp. fly-1067 (assembly GCF_040139345.1). Classification (NCBI taxonomy): domain Bacteria; kingdom Pseudomonadati; phylum Pseudomonadota; class Gammaproteobacteria; order Enterobacterales; family Morganellaceae; genus Proteus; species Proteus sp. fly-1067. The sequence goes on from NZ_JBEEUL010000012.1 coordinate 84,645, forward strand.
TTCTGTAATGGGTGTTTTACTGAGCTATATGGCGAGAAGCCGTCGTAAAGCTGCATAAAAATATCTCCAAATAAGTAGGTGTACAGACGTACACCTACTGTCTCTCCCATAATATTGTGTTAACATTGCGCATCTTTTTTAGCTGTGTAGCATCGTTCACAATGAAATTCCCTGGCAAACGAAAATCCAAACACTATTTTCCCGTTAGTTTACGAGATCCTTTATTACAACCCATCATCAATATGACGGAGAGCGAATCTTCTCGCGCCTATATTGTCGGCATTGACCAAACATTGGTGGATATCGAAGCGAAAGTTGATGAGGCATTTATTACCCGTTATAACTTGAGTCAGGGACACTCTCTAGTTATTGAAGATGATGTTGCAGAAGCGCTTTATCGTGAATTAACAGATAATAACTTAATTACTCACGAATTTGCAGGTGGCACCATTGGTAACACGTTGCATAACTACTCTGTATTGGCTGATGACCGCTCTGTGTTATTAGGTACTATGTGTAATAACATTCAGATTGGTAGCTATGCTTATCGCTATTTATGTAACACGTCTAGCCGTACTGATTTGAATTACCTTCAAGGTGTCGATGGTGCTATTGGGCGCTGTTTTACGCTGATCACGGAAAATGGTGAACGTACTTTTGCAATTAGCCCAGGCCAAATGAACCAACTTCAGCCTGAGAGTATTCCAGAAGAGGTGATTGCAGAAGCTTCAGCATTAGTTTTAACGGCTTATTTAGTACGTTGTAAACCTGGTGAGCCAATGCCTTTGGCGACCATGAAAGCAATTGAATATGCGAAAAAGTATGATGTACCCGTAGTGCTGACATTAGGTACTAAATACGTTATTGCGGATGATCCACAATGGTGGCGTGATTTCTTAAAAGAGCATGTGTCTGTTGTGGCAATGAACGAAGATGAAGCATTTGAGTTAACGGGGCATTCTGATCCTCTTCTTGCCTCTGATGTGGCGTTAGAATGGGTTGACTTAGTTCTTTGTACCGCAGGCCCCGCAGGGCTTTATATGGGGGGTTATACGGAGCAAAGCTTTAAACGTCAAACAACGCATCCATTATTACCTGGTGCAATTGCTGAATTTAATCGTTATGAATTTAGTCGCGCAATGCGCTACAAAGATTGCGAAGAGCCTGAAAAAGTTTATTCCCATATCGAGCCTTATATGGGGGGCCCTGAGAAAATCATGAATACAAATGGTGCGGGTGATGCAGCATTATCAGCATTACTGCATGATATTACAGCAAATAGTTATCATCGAATTAATGTGCCGAATTCGAGTAAGCATCCTCGAACTTATTTAACCTACTCATCATTAGCACAAGTGTGTAAATATGCTAATCGAGTGAGTTATCAAGTGTTAAGTCAGCATTCGCCTCGTTTAACGCGTGGTTTACCTGAAAAAGAAGACAGCTTAGAAGAAGCCTATTGGGAACGTTAAGTTTATATTGTTTCTAAGTTTTGTTTTATCTGTGTGAAATAAAAAACCTATCAAATTTGATAGGTTTTTTTATTGAGTTAAATTTGTAGCGTTAACAGGCTATCTATATTTGATTATTGTGATGCACTTGGAGCAATAATTTGCTGACCATTTTCAGGTGTATCATCAATTGCACAACCAAACTCTACTTCCTTCACTAACATATCAGCCATTGCAGATGCAGTTTGATCTTCATCGATAATGACGTGATTTGCGCCTTTCTCAAGGATAAAAGAGGCTTCTTCATCGTAGTTAGCCCGAACAATAATATCGTCGAAATGAGCACGAACAATGATATTTAAATTAGGGTTCATACTTCTTGCTGTTTCAGCAATATCAGCGGCTTCATAACCATTAGGGATAGTCAGTAATAACGATTTAGCACAATCGATACGCGCTAAAGCAAGCGACTCTTTAGTGGAGGCATTACCCAGTACCGTATTTAAGCTTTTCTCTTTTAATTCAGCAAATTTATTACGGCTATTTTCGATAATAACTAACGGAATAGATTTAGCTAATAATTTTTCAGAAAGCATACTTCCTGCTCGTCCATAACCGACAATGATGGCATGGCCACAAATATCGACAGGAACTGGCATTTCTTCTTCCAGCTCTTCTTGTTGTAGTTGTTCCACTTCTTCTTTTGTCTCTGTTTTTGCCAAATAACGGTCTAATAGAGAGAACAGAACAGGGTTTAGCATAATAGAAACTAAAGCACCGGCTAAAACAAGGTTACGTGCATCTGGCTCTAAAACGTTGAGCGCAACACCAAGGCCAGCAAGAATAAAGGCAAATTCACCAATTTGAGCAAGACTTGCAGAAATAGTTAAGGCAGTTCGTCTGGAATGCCCAAACATTCGCACAAGCACTAATGCGGCAGCTGATTTACCAATAATAATGATAGCGAGTGTTGCTAAGATGCCGAGTGGGTGTTCAATTAAGACCATAGGATCAAACAGCATACCTACAGAAACAAAGAACAGTACAGCAAAGGCATCACGCAGTGGCAAAGTATCTTGAGCAGCTCTGTGGCTTAAATCAGACTCATTGAGTACCATACCGGCAAAGAATGCGCCTAATGCGAAAGAAGCATCAAATAGGGTTACAGCAGCATAGGCGATACCTAAGGCTAGTGCTAATACACATAACGTAAAGAGTTCGCGAGAGCCCGTTGCTGCGGTTTTGGCTAAAATCCAAGGAATAAGTTTACGACCAACAATCATCATGATTAAGATAAAGGCAACAACCTTACCGATTGTGATCCCTAAATTAATCATTAGTTGAGAAATACTGGTTTGGTCACTACTTTCTAGCATATTGGCAGCAGCTGGGAGTAGTACAAGGGCTAATACCATTGCTAAGTCTTCAACAATCAACCAACCAATAGCAATTTGCCCTCGCTGGCTATCAATCAGGCCTCTTTCTTCAAGTGCTCGTAAAAGAACAACGGTACTTGCTGTTGATAGACATAAACCGAATACAATGCCACTAAATAAACCCCAGCCAAAAAATGCCGATAATCCCAATCCTAATAGTGTTGCGACTGCAATTTGCGCAATAGCACCCGGAATAGCGATAGCTTTTACCGCCATAAGATCTTTTAAAGAAAAATGTAAACCCACGCCAAACATTAGCAGAATAACGCCGATTTCAGCGAGTTCAGGGGCGAGAGAGGTATCAGCGACAAAGCCTGGGGTAAATGGACCAGCGAGTACACCCGCAGCAAGATATCCTACTAAAGGTGAGATTTTTAGCCGTTGAGCGATCATGCCTAAAATGTAAGCAAGTGCTAACCCACCAACAATGGTGGTAATGAGGGGTGTTGAATGCGGCATCAATTCTCCTTCTTTTTATAAAACTACATGTATCGGGGGGCGAGTAATATAGCAGGCTGATAGTTTAACGTATTCATGCAATAAATTCGCTAAAAATTATCGATTATTTATAAAAATAGCAAGTTGATTGAATTTTATGACGCAAATGCGCTTTTTTATGTTATTTTAATAAGTCTTGTCTTTTAAGGTAAGAGTTACCCTGTTATTGGTTCATTTAAATAACAGGGGTAATTACAGCTTATTTAGTTTTATCTACCCCAATATTAGGAAGAAAAATGGTGAAAATACCTAACAGTGGGAGATAAGCGCAAATATGATAGACATATTCAATACTCTTCTGATCTGCAATATATCCTAAGACTGCAGCACCAATCCCTCCCATCCCAAAAGCAAGCCCAAAGAAAAGCCCTGAAACCATGCCTGTTTTACCCGGAATTAACTCTTGAGCATAAACTAAGATAGCAGAAAATGCTGAAGCTAAAATCACACCAATGAATACAGTAAGTACGCCAGTCCAGTATAAGCTGGCATAAGGGAGTATTAGTGTAAAAGGCGCAACACCTAGAATAGATCCCCAAATAACGTATTTTCTACCAATTTTATCGCCTACAGGGCCACCAATCATGGTGCCAGCAGCAACAGCAAAAAGAAAAACAAACAGATGAATTTGGGCATTCTGTACTGAAACACCAAATTTATGTATTAAATAGAAAGTATAGTAGCTACTAATGCTTGCAAGATAAAAATACTTAGAAAAAATTAGAATAAGTAAAATAGCTAAAGAACCAAGTAGGGCTTTACGTGGCAGTGTTGCTGTGTTTTTGATGGTTTTGGGTTGTTTTTTCTGTACTTCTTGCTGGATTTTATACCAGCGACTTACTTGTAATAACACAACAATAGCTAATAGAGCAGCAAGAGAAAACCAACCAACATTACCTTTACCATAAGGGGCAATAATTAAAGCAGCTAAAAGAGGACCTAAGGAGCTACCTAAATTACCACCAACTTGGAAAAGGGATTGTGCTAGGCCATGTCTTCCACCTGATGCCATTCTGGCAACACGTGATGATTCAGGGTGGAAAACAGATGAGCCAGTACCCACTAACCCAGCAGCAAGTAATAACATTGGGAATGTATCAGCAAAGGCGAGGAGTATAAGTCCTGTTAGCGTAAAGCCCATACCAATAGGCAATGAGTAGGGTTTAGGATATTTATCAGTATAGAGACCAATAAAAGGTTGCAATAAGGATGCAGTAATTTGGTACGTTAAGGTGATCATCCCTATTTGTACAAAGCTTAAAGAGAACTCTGATTGCAACATAGGGTAGATAGCTAATATCAATGATTGGATCATATCATTGAGAAGATGTGAAAAGCTGATAGCCGTTAAAATACTAAAAACCGTATTACGCTTATTGGCTTTTCGTTGTAAAGCTTTGGCTTCTTCTATAGGAAGCGTTGGGTCACTATTGCTCATTTTAATTCCCTGTCACATCATTTTGTTAATAAATTGTTTCTGTTTTTATTAATCTAGTTTACATCTATTTGGAATAGAGTACTTTTGTGAGAAATAGAATTTGATTCATGTCTCAAAAAAACTATTGGATCAATGAAATAATAAAAAAATTATATAACCTACGTCATAAAATACAGCAAAAGTATTTAACTTCTGTCTTATTTTTCTACAGTAGAACCATGGCAGAACCTTCTCAATAAATAATATACATGGGGATATACCATGAGCTTATCTTTTAAATTATCGGCATGCGCATTGACCGTTTCTTTAGCTATGGCGCCAGCGTTGTCTCAGGCATGGGAAAAGGATAAAACCTACGAAATTACTATTTTGCACACCAATGATCATCATGGACATTTTTGGCATAACGATCGTGGCGAATATGGATTAGCAGCACAGAAAACTGTGGTTGATAATATCCGTGACGAGGTGGCTAAAAAGGGTGGTAGCGTACTGCTGTTATCTGGTGGTGATATTAATACTGGTGTTCCAGAATCTGACTTACAGGATGCTGAGCCTGATTTTAAAGGTATGAACCTTGTAGGTTATGATGCAATGGCTCTGGGTAACCATGAGTTTGATAATCCTTTAGAGGTTTTACGCCAACAAGAAAAATGGGCTACATTCCCATTCTTATCTGCCAATATTTATCAAAAGAGCACCGGTGAGCGTTTATTTAAGCCTTATACCATTTTTGATAAACAAGGTGTAAAAATTGCCGTATTAGGTTTAACCACAGACGATACTGTACGTATCGGTAACCCAGCAAACTTCCCAGACACTGAATTCCGTAAACCTTCAGATGAAGCAAAAAAAGTTGTTGAGGAGTTACGTACCACAGAAAAACCAGACATTATCATCGCGGCAACACATATGGGTCACTATGATGATGGTAACCATGGTTCTAACGCTCCGGGTGATGTTGAAATGGCACGTGCGTTACCAAAAGGGTATCTGGATATGATTGTGGGTGGTCACTCACAAGATCCTGTCTGTATGTCTCAAGAGAACAAAAACTATAAACAAGCTGATTATGTACCGGGAACACCGTGTGCACCAGATAATCAAAATGGTACATGGATCGTTCAAGCCCATGAATGGGGTAAATATGTTGGACGTGCAGACTTTGAATTCCGTAATGGTGAATTCACGCTAAAACACTACCAATTAATCCCAATCAACTTAAATCAAAAAGTGAAGAAAGACGATGGCACAACAGAACTTGTCTACTACACTAAAGAAATCCCTCATAATCCTGAAATGATGAAATTGCTGACGCCTTATCAGGAAAAAGGTGGTGAGCAACTCAATGTTAAAGTCGGTGAAGTGGTTGGTAAACTGGAAGGCGATCGTAGTAAAGTTCGTTTTGTTCAAACCAATATGGCGCGTTTATTGTTATCAGCACAAGCTGAGCGTGCTAATGCTGACTTTGCCATTATGAGTGGTGGTGGTGTGCGTGATTCTATCGAATCTGGCGATATCACTTATAAAGATGTATTAAAAGTTCAACCATTCGCGAATGAACTGGTTTATGTTGATTTTAAAGGTGAAGAAGTTGAACCTTACTTATCAGCAGTAGCTTGCATGAAAGTTGACTCAGGTGCTTATGCACAGTTCTACAATGTTAGTTTAACTGTTGATGCTGATTGCAAAGTGAGCGATGTTAAAATTGCGGGCAAACCATTAGACAAAACTAAGTCTTACCGTATGGCGACATTAAACTTTAACGGTATTGGTGGCGATGGCTATCCTAAGATCGATGTTCACCCAGGTTATGTTAATACTGGTTTCGTGGATGCAGAAGTGTTGAAAGGTTATATTGAAGCACATTCTCCACTGAAAGCCGCAGACTTTGAACCGAAAGGTGAGATTGTTTATAAAAAATAGTTCTCATTAGGAGATATTATTTTTGTCATATTGATAAAAGCAGAAAAGGTGACATTCATGTCGCCTTTTCTTTTGCTTTAAGAATAGTAAATCGCATTAATTTCTTATTTTGAGGATGAGCCTTAAAATAAAAAATCGACAATGATCAAGGCTCCTTGCGGATCAGTGCAAATTGAGCTCCTAATACCGTAGCGAGATCTTTAGCTGATAATTCAATATCTAAGCCACGTTTACCACCAGAAACAAAAATAGTGTTAAATTCAAGTGCTTGTTCATCAATTACAGTGGGCAGCCGTTTTTTCTGACCTAATGGGCTTATTCCCCCCACTAAATAACCTGTTACCTTTTGTGCAATTTGTGGATCTGCCATATCTGCTTTTTTCGCTTTAAAGCACTTAGCGACAAGCTTTAAATCTAACTGACCAGAAACAGGAGTGACTGCAACTGCTAGATTTTTTGCATCACCATTTAAGGAGACTAAAAGTGTTTTAAAAACTTGACGATTATTCAAGCCTAGTTTTTCAACGGCTTCATCACCAAAATTATGAACATTAGCATCATGCTCATAAGGATGGAGGATAAATTTAATTTTCTGTTTTTCCAATAAGTTTACAGCGGGAGTCATAGTTATTCCTACTCAGAAGGTTTTATGCTTGATGTTTTAATAAATCAATTAAATTCTCTTCACCAAATAAATGCAGAGCACCTACAGTGACTACATAGCGTCCGGCCGGTAATTTTAATAATAGATTAGCCCATTTTTGGTTACGACTTTCCATTAAAATATCAAATACCGCTTTGCTAAAGGTGTTTGGTAAAGGAAGCTGTTTTTCTCGACTATTATAATTTAACCACCAATTAATCATGATTTGCAATGTACGTGCATTATCGTGCCAATTTTTTAGAGTATCTTCGAGTAATTGCTGACCATCGTGAGGGAAGTTCAATAATAATGCGACCTGATTTTCAATACCTTCCAGCTCTATAATATTTTTTTTGCACTCATTAGCATGTTGAATGACTTGATAATCAATGCCATGTTGAGGTTCTAAACCCAACTGCATTGCTTGGGTAGATTGCATAATAAGGGCAATTTGCCAAAGGGGCTTATTTTCAATTTGATAAAGAGAAAGGGAGAGCGCTTCGCAATGCTGTGTAATTTGAGAAAAGAGAGGTTCGCTTATGCGAGTTTCGAGAGGCTCTCTAAAAAGGGAAGATTGATCAAATGGTTGTACCTCTGTTGAAATATCGGCTTCAACAATAACAGCATCTGCTTTTTTTATTTCATTTATAAGTACATTCGATAGCGGTGTCATTGTTGGAACACCCATATGGATACTACCCACAAGGTGCAAAGAGACATTATTAGGTAGCATAATATCAACAGCGGGGTAAGGGTAATGGGTCGTGTTTTTTATCCCAACCCAGTGTTTGATTTTCTGAAAAATACCCGTCATTGATATGCTCCTTTGGGATTGAATCGCAAGGTTTTAGCATAACGGATTTGAAAGGGAATGAAACAACGAAAACCAAGCTTTACTTAGTTTTCGCTGTTTTTACTTTATTTACCAACTAATACCGATACCACCAGCTGAAACAAAACTATTTGAATCATTCCATGCTGTTGAAGCTCTGACTTTAACATTTTCATTAATACGATACTGCATGCCCCAAGCAAGAGCAGTGGCATTACGATAATTACCTATGCCAATAGCGGTACTAAATGTAGCAGAATCGGTAAAAGGTAAATTACTCATTGCAGCTACAGACGCAATACCTTGGTTGGCGCGTTTTTCTACTTTATAGAAACGATTTTGAGTATCTGATTTAAAGTGTTTGAAATCAGATTCAAGCACATCAAGTCTACTTTTAGTGACGACATCTTTGCTATACAGTTTTGAAAAATGACCAGTTATATCACTAGGGTAACCGGCAATATCTAAAGTGTTTAAGTATTTATCTACTTTTTCTTTATTATTAGAGATGTCAATTTTATTTTGTTCAATATTTTCTTTGTTACTTTTTATATCGATTTTATTTTTCTCAGTAATTTCTTTATTTTCTAATGTTTTATTTTTATTTATTATTGTTTCTATTATGTTTTTTTCAGTCATTGATTTTATTTTGTTATTTTCTAGGCTTGCTACATATTCAATATTGTCTGACAAAGTAATTAAATCAAGTAAAGTTACATTCTTTTCAAGATTATCATTTGTGCGGTTATATTCTGATATAGTATCGTTATTTCTATAATCTTTTGTTATTACAACATGGTTTGACTTACTGTTTGAATTATAGTTTTTAATTATGTTGACTATGTTAGTTGAGCGCTCTTTGATAGTAGGATTATTAGCTGTATCAGTAACGAATGTCTCTATGTTTTCAAAAAAATAAGATAAGTTAAGGCGTTCTAATTCACTTAAATTTTTAATGATAATCTTATTATCATTTTCTATTATTTTGTTATATAAAATAGGATCATTATGAATTAAATAGTTATCAGTTAATTCATTAAATATTTGAGTGTTTATTAATATATTACTATTGTATGATTTATCATCAACAGAGTAATTACTACCTATTGAATAGATGAATTTTTTTGAAAATATTTTTTTTGCATTCTCGTAATTTTCTTTTTGGGATTGGATTGGGTTGAAGTATTTAATATATAATCTTCTAATATCATAAAAATTATCTAATTCTGATTTTGATATTTCATTAGGCATGTCAGGATAATGATTATCAAAGTTCACAGGTGCTTCTTTTGAATTTAATTCGGCATGAGTATTAGATAAAGCATTTGTGGAGAGTATTGATGATAGTAAAATAATAAATAATTTACTATATTTCATTTTTAAATCCTTTTAATATTGAAAGTTGACTTTTTATTTTAAAATTTGGTTTTATTATTAACAATAATATATTAATTAATGCCTTGAATTTGTTTCTTTTTTACAAGAATGTGTTTTATATATGAATTCATAAAAATGAATGAAATATTTATAATATATTGCTATTCTAGCGCTAAGAGGGCGGAGTAATGACTCTCTTGTATAATGAGAAATTCCTCTTTGACTGGCCGATAGAAATATCGGCTTTTTTTTAACCTTTTGAAAATATTAATAATCATTAATGAGTAGTAATAAAAAACCGCTTTTACTGAGAAGTAAAAGCGGCTTAAATATAATATTTCTTGATGGTTTTAAGGGTTATTGCTTAGGCTTGAAACGCAATAAACGGTTTGCATTACTGACAACTGTGATTGAAGACAGCGCCATTGCTGCACCGGCAACTACAGGATTAAGTAATGTTCCTGTCAGTGGATATAAAATACCTGCTGCAATGGGAATACCTAAGCTGTTATAAACGAAGGCACCGAATAAATTTTGCTTCATATTGCGCAATGTCCCTTTTGATATCTCAACCGCATCGGCAACACCATGCAAACTGTGGCGCATTAAAGTAATTGCCGCAGTTTCTATGGCAATATCACTGCCTCCACCCATGGCAATACCAACGTCAGCTTTCGCGAGAGCAGGGGCATCATTAATGCCATCACCTACCATTGCCACTCGATGACCTTGTGCTTGAAGCTCTGTAATGGCTTGCGCTTTGCCTTCAGGCATAACACCTGCAATCACTTGATCAATACCCGCTTCTTTTGCAATAGCATTTGCCGTAATCGGATTATCACCTGTTAACATGACTAAGCGATAACCTTGATTATGCAAGCGTTGTAGTGCACTGACGGTGTCTTCTCTTAACGGATCTCTAATAGAGAGAAGTGCCGCAACTTTACCTTCTTGAGCAAGTAAAACAGGAGTAACCCCTTTTGCTGCTTGAGAATCGATAAGTGTATTGATTTCACTAATATCAATGCCCGATTCTCTCATCAGTTTAGGGTTACCCAATAGAACAGTCTTACCTTTGATTTCGCCTGTTAATCCCATACCCGCTAAGGTACGGAACTGATTAATCTCAGGTAATGATATACCTTCAGCTCGTGTTAAAATTGCCTTCGCTAATGGGTGATTAGAGCCGTTTTCAAGCGATCCCGCTAATGCCAATGCTTCCTCTTCACTGACTTGATTGAAGGTATGTATTTCAGTTACCTGTGGTAATCCTTCTGTTAAGGTACCTGTTTTATCAAAGACTAAAGTATCAAGTTTACTCGCTTGTTGAAGAGCATCTGCATCACGAACTAAAACACCATATTCCGCAGCTCGACCTACACCTGAAATAATTGACATTGGCGTTGCGAGACCCAGAGCGCAAGGGCAGGCGATAATTAATACCGTTGTGATGATCACGAGTGCATAAGTGATTTGAGGCGATGGGCCAAAGAAGTACCAAATAGCGCCAGCAATTAAGGCAATCGCGACAACAACAGGAACAAATACACTTGAAATTTTATCAGCCAACTGGCCAATTTCAGGTTTACTGCTTTGTGCTTGGCGAACTAATTTAATGATGCGCGCCAGTGTTGTTTGGCTTCCTACTGCGGCAGCTTTAAATAAAACCGAGCCATCTTGCACCGTTGTTCCTGCATGAATGGAGTCGCCAATGGTTTTTTGCTGTGGGATAGGCTCTCCCGTTAGCATTGCTTCATCCATCCATACTTCACCTTGGATAATTTCACCATCAACAGGCACTTTATCACCCGTTGCTAACCGTAAAGTCATGCCTTGTTTGACATCAGCTAATGGCATATCGACTTCACCATTTTCAGTGATAACTCTTGCTGTGGGCGGTGTTAAGTCTAATAGGCGCTCTAGTGCTTTAGATGAACGTTGTCGCGCACGTTGTTCAAGCATATGACCTAAGTTGATTAAACCGATGATCATTGCGCTGGCTTCATAATAGAGATGTCGAGCTTGAGCGGGGAATATTTCTGGCCATAAATTCACTGTAATGGAATAGAGCCACGCTGTTCCTGTTCCTAATGCAACAAGGGTATCCATTGTTGCACTGCGGTTTTTTAAGCTTTGCCATGCACTACGATAAAAATGTCCACCCGCAACCACCATCACAAAGAGTGTTGCAATACCAATACCCAACCAAATACTATGATTTGCTTCGGTAAGCATCATGTTATCGCCGATCATTCCCCAAATCATAACGGGAAGACCAACGACTAACGCAAGTGCAGCTTGCCAACGAAAACGCTTCATATTTGCTACTGCAACTTCTTGCTGGCGTTCTCTTCGTTTTACATCATCTTGAATAATTTCAGCGCCATAACCCGCTTTTTCGATAGCGTTAACAAGTGCATCATGATTGATGTCACCGGTTACTAATGCACTGCGTTCTGCAAGGTTTACACGCACATTCTCAACACCATCAACAGATTGTAATGCTTTGTGAACCTTATTTACGCAACTTGCACAGGTCATGCCATCAATTAAAAGCTGAACACTGCTGTCATCGTCAGTGTTTATTTCTGGGCTAATTTCAATGTCAGAGTTTTCAACTGGAATGTCACAAATAGCCGCTGACGATGCATCCAGCTGTGCATGCGTTTGCGTCAGCGGCTCAGTTTTTGGGAAATCAGTACCTGCTAGTTGTGCTTCAAAACCAGCATCTTTAATGGCAGTTACTAATGTCTCTGCGGTGGCTGTTCCGATTACTTTTGCATGAGTTAATTCAACTTCAGCGCTATCAACGCCTGTTGTAGCTTCAAGCGCTTTTTTGACTGAACCGATACAATGGCCACAATTTAAGCCTGAAAGGGTTAAATGAATTGTGTTATCTGTGGGGGCTAAACTGGCTTGAAAACCTTCTGCTGTAATTGCTGTAATTAAGGTATCTGCAGTAGCATTGCCAAAAACTTCAGCTGACTCTTTTGTTACATTAACAGCTACTACACCTTCAATGGCTAATAATGCTTTTTCGGTTTTACCTACACACTTCATGCAGTTAAGACCACTTAAGCTTAATTTTACATCAGGCTGTGTTGCAATTTTAGCTTCATAACCCGCGTCTTCAATGGTTTTGATTAAACTTTCAGCAGTTGCATCACTGTCAATTTTAGCGTATTGAATAGTCACATTTGACTGTTCTATATCATTGCGAGCATCAAGTGCTTTTTTTACACTGTTAACACAGTGGGAGCATGAAAGCCCTTGTAATGAGAGTAGCGTAGTTTTTGCCATGTTAGTTGTCTCCGAAATAAAAAGCGTTACCTCTATTATTGCGCAATATCTGGTAACTTGCTTTCTTTAAAGGTTTTTTCTTATCAGAGATAAAGGCTAAACCTTTCCGCTAGGGGAAGGTCAAGGGGGAATTTTGAATATTAGTGAAATCGCAAATAAAACAGGATTAACAGCTAAAGCCATTCGGTTTTATGAAGAAAAAGACTTGATAACACCCCCAGGAAGAGGTGAAAACGGCTATCGCTATTATCAGGCGCAACATATTGAAGAATTAACATTATTGCGACAAGCCAGAGAGGTTGGTTTTAACCTAGAAGAGTGTCGTGCATTATTAATGTTATTAAGAAATCCATCACGACATAGCGCTGATGTGAAAGAAGCGACCTTAAAAAAGGTGGCTGAAATTGAGAAGACGATTAATGAACTTAACGCAATTCGTCAACGTCTTCTCTTGTTAGCCAGCGAATGTCCTGGCGATGATGGTGCTGATTGCCCTATCATCAATCATTTGTCAGGGTGTTGCCACCATCAGAAGTAGTCGGTTTAAGTGGAATAACGTGTAAAGTAATGCCATCAATAGCAATCACTTCTACCTGATCACCCGCTTGTAATGGCGTGTCTGAATAAACACGCCAGCTACCATCTGCTAATTTTACACGGCTAAACCCATTTTCCGTATCTGATGATAAAACAGCATGAACACCAATCAATTGATGACTTTTCTGATTTAAGTTCTCAGCTTCTTTTGATTGTTTTCTGCGTTTAAGCCAAAGGTGCCAAAGTACAGCACTAATAACTGTTAATATCGCAAATAACACACCTTGAATAGGCCAGTTAATAGGTAGCACCCATGCGAGTAAAGAAACGCACAATGCTGCCATTCCTGACCATAAAAGGTATCCTGCTGTTCCTAGCATTTCTGCAATTAACAGCAAGCCACCAAGACAAAGCCAGAAAAGTGCGGGGTGGGCACTAATCCATTCAATCATCATTAATTACTCTTGTTACCAGAGTCATTCTTTTTGGTATTAAGGAGCTCTGAAATACCACCAATTGCACCCATTAAGTTACTGGCTTCTAGTGGCATCATCACAACTTTACTGTTGTTGGCTGAGCCAATTTGTGCGAGTGCATCCGTGTATTTTTGAGCAACAAAGTAGTTAATTGCCTGCATATCACCTTTAGCAATTGCTTCAGACACCATTTGTGTTGCTTTAGCTTCAGCTTCTGCGGCACGTTCACGGGCTTCTGCTTGTAAGAATGCAGATTGACGCTCACCTTCAGCTTTCAGAATTTGTCCTTGTTTCTCACCTTCAGCTTTTAAAATAGCGGCTTGACGAATACCTTCAGCTTCAAGAATGTCGGCACGTTTAGTACGTTCGGCTTTCATCTGAGCATTCATTGCAGAAATCAATTCTTTTGGTGGACGAACATCACGAATTTCAATACGGGTGATTTTGATACCCCAAGGATTGGTTGCATCATCCACAATGAGTAAAAGACGGCTATTGATTTGGTCACGTTGAGAAAGAATTTCATCAAGTTCCATTGAACCTAATACTGTACGGATATTCGTCAGTGTTAAGTTGATAATAGCAAGTTCTAGATTGTTAACTTCATAAGCCGCTTTAACTGGGTCGATTACTTGAATAAAGCAGACTGCATCGATGCTGACGTTGGCGTTATCACGTGAGATCACTTCTTGAGAAGGTATATCAAGTACTTGTTCCATCATATTAATACGACGACCAATACGATCGACAAAAGGAATAAGAATTTGAAGTCCTGGAGCGAGTGTTCGTGTGTAACGACCAAAACGTTCGACAGTCCACTGATAACCCTGTGGAACGGTTTTAACACCACTTAAAACCAAAATAATAGCGAATAAGATGATAATACCAATGACTATTTCCATATATCTGTCCTGAGTCTGCTTTTATAAGAAAATAAAACTAATAAAGTAAAGAATACACCATACGGCGATATTTAGACGCTAAATTATCATTAGTACCTAAGGCAGATAAAATATCCATCAGTGTTTTCTTAACTTGCCCATCACCTGCATTTAAGTCTTTTTTGATAAAACTAAATAGTAATTCTAATGCTTCTTCATTACGGGCAACTTCATGCAATTTTAGTGCAAGTTGAATAGCAAGATCGGTATTTGCAGGTTGTTGGTTAAAATCATTTTGTAATTGCTGAATTTCTGGAGTATCAGCTGCTTGTTTTTGTAATTCAATTTGTGACAGTAAGCTATGATAATAACTGTCTTGATCTTGTAATGGGATAGTGCTTAACAGTGTTTGTGCCTCTTCATTTTTATTTAAAGAAATAAGAGCGCCCGCTAAAGCTAGCGTAATTTCACTGTTTTTAGGCGCGAGTTGATGTGCTTCTTTTAATAAAGGTAAAGCTTCATCCGCTTTTCCTTCTGAAAGAAGTTGCGCTGCTTGAGCCGCTTTTAGCTCTTCAGGTTTTGGTAATACATTGGCTAAAACTTGGCGGACTGCTTCTTCAGGTTGAGGGCCTTGGAAACCATCGACAGGGCGACCTTCTTGCAAAATATAAACAGTTGGGATCGCACGTAGACCAAATTGTGAGGCAATCATTTGCTCTGCATCGCAATCCAATTTAGCTAAAATAAATTGATCAGCAAATTCGGCTGCCAGTTTATCTAATGTTGCGCCAAGTTCTGCACAATGAGGGCTATGTTCTGAATAGAAATACATCATGACTGGTTTGGTCATGGACTGTTCTATAACTTGTTGAATATTTGATTCATTTACATCAACAATATGTGCAGTTGCTAACATTAACTTGTCCCTTTTTGAGTGTTTTAAATATAGATGCGATTTATAACGCTATTTCATTAATAAGTAAGGGTGAAACCAAAAAAATCAAGCTTTACCACTTTGGCGACTTAAAATTGCATCCATCAAGGTATCAGGTAGAAAACGTTTTAATATTCTGACAGCATAAGTTAATAGCGTTACGGGATAACGTATCTTAGGTTTTGGGTTTTCTAAAGCGTGGATAAGCTTTTTCACTACATCTTCAGGTGTTAATGTGAAACGACTCGCAATCCCTGGGTTTTTTACGGGTTTATCTTTCTCAGCTTGGTTTACATTTTCTGTAAAGCAGGTTCGTATCGGGCCTGGCTCAATTAAACTGACTTTAACACCCGTATGTGCGATTTCCATTCTTAGTGCATCAGACCACGCTTCTACAGCATATTTACTGGCTGCGTAGGCACCCCGACCCGGCGTTGAAATAATGCCCATCACTGAGCTCGTTTGAATAATCCGTCCTTCACCGTGGGGTAACATTGCAGGCAAGAGTAAGGTAGTGAGTTGGTGTAAGCCAAAAAAGTTCGTCGAGAACTGTTTCTCCATTTGTTGGCGAGTAATGGCATCTAGTGGACCATAAACACCAAACCCACCGTTATTAAATAATCCATATAAACGACCATTTGTTAGATGAATAACCTCTAGAGCGGCATTTTCAACACTTTCTGCATCATCAAGATCAAGATAAATAGGTTCTAATCCCAGTGTTCCCATGCGTTTAAGATCTTCATCTTTACGGCAAGCTGCAAGGACTCGATAGCCTCTTTTCTTAAGCGCTTTAGCTGCACAAAGCCCTATTCCACTAGAACTTCCTGTAATCAATACCGTTTTTTGCATAATTTTACAATTAATCTCGTTTAATCTACGTTAACTACTGTCAGAATAGTCTAACGTGTTAAGTAAGGGGATAATGTTTTATCCATCCATTGCGCAATAAAAGGCTGAGCATCTTCATTGGGATGTATACTGTCGTTTTGCATCCACTCAGGCTTATCTGCGATTTGCTCCATATAAAAAGGAAGCAGAGGAAGTGCATTCTCTTCAGCAAGTTTAGGATAAATCGCTGAAAAGGATTGTGTATAACGTTTACCATAATTAGGTGAAATCATTATTTGCATAAAAAGTGGGGTTGCGCCCGACGCTTTAACTTGTGTAATGATGTTTTGTAACGCGTCTTTTGTTTGTGCAACAGGGTATCCCTGTAAGCCATCATTTGCACCTAATTCAATTAAAACCCAACGTGGTTGATGCTGTTTTAATAAATCAGGCAGTCTATTTTGACCCTGAAATGCAGTTTCACCACTGATACTTGCATTAATAACATTAATTTCAGGGTGAGTTGTTTTCCATTTATCAGCAAGGCGCTGTGGCCATGCACTCTCAAGAGGAAGACGATAACCTGCACTCAAGCTGTCACCAAAGATTAAAAAGGTATCAGCAGCAATCGCCTTAAAGCTAAACATCATCATAACGATAAGGAAAAACGTATGTCGACGGAAAAGGTTCTTGAAGTTCATCAGTTAACCAAACAAGTAGGACAAGGTGATAGTCAGATCTCTATATTGCAGGGTGTTGAGTTAGTTGTCGAGCCTGCACAAACAATTGCGTTAATTGGTGAGTCAGGATCGGGTAAATCGACATTGTTAGGGATTATTGCCGGACTTGATGATGGAAGCGCTGGCAGTGTGAAATTAATGGGGCAAGATCTCACAAATATGGATGAAGAAGCGCGTGCAAAGTTGCGTGCTCAACATGTTGGGTTTGTTTTTCAATCCTTTATGTTAATTCCGACATTGAATGCACTCGAAAATGTGCAATTGCCCGCATTATTAAAAGGTGAGTCCGAAAAACACAGTTATTCTCGTGCGGTAGATTTACTTAAGCTGTTAGGATTAGGGGAACGCTTGCACCATATGCCAGCACAACTATCGGGTGGTGAACAACAACGTGTGGCACTGGCTAGAGCGTTTTGTACTCAACCTGCTATTCTTTTTGCTGATGAACCAACAGGAAATTTAGATCGTAAAACAGGAGATAAAATTGCTGATCTACTGTTTTCCCTCAATCGAGATTATGCAACAACATTAATTTTAGTGACTCATGACAATGAGCTTGCCGCTCGTTGTCAGCGACGTTTACGATTAGTTGATGGACAACTTAAGGAGGAGTCATGATTTGGCGTTGGTTCTGGCGTGAATGGCGTTCTCCTGCATTATTAATTGTTTGGCTTTCTTTAGCACTTGCGGTCGCTTGTGTGCTTGCTTTAGGACGCATAGGTGATCGTATTGATAAAAGTATTTATGCCCAAAGTCGAGACTTAATCGCGGGCGATTTAGTACTACGAGCATCTTATCCCGTTGATGAAAACTGGCTTGCTGAGGCGAAAAAAATGGGGTTAACGCTCAGTCGCCAAATGCAATTTACTACAATGTCTTATGCTCCAGAAGGAGATACACCACAGCTTGCATTAGTTAAAGCTACTGATAATTTATATCCACTTTATGGTGAATTAGAAACAGAACCTGCGGGTTTGAAACCAGAAAAAGGAACTGCGCTTGTTGGCGCCAGATTACTGGAGCTGTTGGATATAAAAGTCGGTGATAAAATTGATGTAGGTGACGCTACATTTACAATCAGTGGTGTATTAATTCAAGAGCCTGATAGTGGTTTCAATCCCTTCCAAATAGCACCACGTATTTTAATTAATCTTGATGATGTTGAATCAACCGGTGCAGTACAACCGGGGAGTCGCCTAACTTATCGCTATATGTTAGCGGGTAATGAGTCAGCAATTGATAGTTATCAACAACGCTTTGATCCTCTATTAAAACCCGATCAGCGTTGGAATAGTTTAAAACAAGACAGCGGTGCGCTTTCACAATCGATGGAAAGAGCAAAGAACTTTCTTCTACTCTCAGCCCTGTTAACGTTACTGCTCGCAATATCGGCAGTAGCGGTTTCAATGGCACACTATTGTCGTAGCCGCCATACCTTAATTGCGGTACTAAAAACCTTAGGTGCAGATAAACATGCATTGCGGAAATGGATAGTAGGGCAATGGGGCGTTATTCTTATCGGAGCCATTATTGTTGGTTCATTGGCGGGACTTCTCTTTGAAAGCATTCTGCTACAAATTTTAGCTCCTGTTTTGCCTAAACGTTTGCCTGATGCGAGTTTTTTACCGTGGTTTTGGTCAGTGGGCTCTTTATTGTTAATCGCCTTATTAACAGGATTAAGGCCTTACTATCAGTTAATGGCAACCCAACCTTCTCGTGTATTAAGAAGCGATACCACAGCATCGATCTGGCCTCTGCGTTTTTATTTACCACTCGTAGCATTAATTGTTATCGGTACTTTAACGCTTTTTGCCGGAACTGGGGTTTTATTGTGGTCAATTCTATTTGGTATCGTTGTTATCGCTTTTTTACTGGGTGTTATTGGTTGGCTTGGATTGTGGATATTAAAGCAGTTCAAATTTCGCCAACTTAGTGCTCGGTTGGCGGTAACTCGCTTGTTGCGACAGCCTTTTCAAACCATGACTCAACTGGCTGCTTTTGCACTTTCATTTATGTTGCTAACGCTATTGGTGCTGATCCAAGGTGATTTGTTAGATAAATGGCAAAAACAGCTACCAGAAGATAGTCCTAATTATTTCCTGATTAATATGTCCGCACCTCAAGTCCAAGAAGTTAACACCTTATTGGCACAACATAACGTCAAACCTACAGACGCCTATCCTGTAGTATTAGCGCGCTTAACGCAGATTAATGAGAATAATGCCAAAGAGTGGGCTGATAAACGTGATGCAGGTAATAACACAGTGCGCCGTGAGCTTAATTTAACGTGGCACAGTGAGTTGCCTAAAGATAATGTGATTGTAGAAGGAACATGGCCACCTGTTGGTAATGGTGTTTCTCTTGATCAAGGTGTTGCCAAGCAACTTGAGATTAAACTGGGCGATGAATTAACTTTTGTGGGAGATACTCGAGAGTTTAAGTCAGTTGTGACGAGTATTCGCCATGTCGATTGGGAAAATATGCGCCCTAACTTCTTCTTTATTTTTTCTGAAGAAGGATTAAATAATCAACCAGAAAAATGGATGAGTAGTTTTTATTATAATGGAGATGGTGCATTAATTACGGCGCTTAATCGACAATTCCCGACCGTAAGCGTGTTAGACACAGGTGCATTAATTCAGCAAGTTCAACAAATCTTACAGCAAGTCAGTCGAGCATTGGAGATAATGGTTGGGTTGGTGATGATTTGTGGCGCATTATTATTAATTGCCCAAATTCAAGTAGGAATGACGCAACGGCGTATTGAGCTGGTGGTTTACCGCACATTGGGAGCTGGTAAATTATTATTACGACGTACACTTTGGGCGGAGTTTGCTTTATTGGGCTTAATGGCGGGTTTAGCCGCAGCAATTGGCGCTGAAATGGCATTAGGTCTATTGCAGAAATTTGTATTTAATTTTCCTTGGCAACCTCAATGGGGAATGTGGTTTACTGTACCTATTATCGCGGCACTTTTATTATCGCTGTGTGGCAGTATGTTAGGTGTAAGGCTTTTGCAAGATAAAGGGCAATATCGCCGAATTCAAGGTGAGTAGTGAAAAGAAACAAGAGCTATAAATAGAGTTAAATAAAAATGCTGATATCATTAAATATCAGCATTTTTTTATGGAAAAAATAAAGAATTATTCTTTTATAACATAAGCATAAATACGCTTACTACCATCATCTTCATTATAAATATAAACACCTTGAAGCTCCGTTGAAAAACCAGGAAGTTGGTTAATGGTGACTTCAAGGGCTTGGAAATAACGTAACACTGCACCTCCCCAAATTTCACCGGGAACTGTGCATAAAACACCCGGTGGATAAGGTAAAGCCCCTTCAGCAGCAATTCTGCCATCTAATTGACTTAAAGGTAAAAACTCTACATTGCCACGTACAAATTCAATATTAGCTTGTTGAGGGCTTAGCGCTCGCTTAGGGAAATGATTTTTCCTAAACATTTGTTTTTGCAGTAACTTGATATTGTATTTGATACAAATATCATGCATTTCCTGACAGAGTTGACGCAATGTATAACTCTGATAACGAGATTGATAACGACGACAGATAGAAGGTAATACCTGTTCTAATGGGGAGTCATCAATTAGCAGTTTTTCAAATCTTATAATTAATGAAATTAAGCGCTCAAATTTATCATTATGCTCTGCGGGTGTGAGCAAAAATAAAATAGAATTTAAATCGCTTTTTTCAGGAATAACGCCATGTTCCCGTAAATAGTTTGCCAAAATAGATGCTGGCACACCAAAAGGTTCGTATTCTCCAGTATGAGGATCGATCCCCGGTGTTGTAAGCATTAATTTGCAAGGATCAACAAAGTATTGATTGGTGGCATAACCTTCAAATGAGTGCCAATTATCATTAGGAATAAAGTTGAAAAAGCGTTGATCGTGAGCGATTTCATCTGTGTTGTGATCTTGCCAAGCAATGCCATCAACAACTTCAGGAATAAATGGCTTAATAAATTGGCACTGTCTTAGTAAGGATTTACGAGCCTCGATACCTTGTTTAACACAATTCATCCACATTGCTTCACCGCTTTTGCCCGAATGCATCTTTGCGTTGACATCAAGAGCGGCAAAAAGTGGGTAAAAAGGGCTGGTGGATGCATGCATCATAAAGGCATTATTCATACGCTTATGATTAACATATCGAGATTGCCCTTTGATATGTGCATCTTTTTTATGGATCTGAGAGGTTTGTGAAAAGCCGGCTAGTTGCTTATGAACAGATTGAGTGACGAGAATACCGGGATCGTTCTCATTAAGCGCCAGCAACAAAGGCGAACACTGTTTCATCATTGGGATAAACTGTTCATAACCGACCCAAGCGGAATCAAATAAAATGTAATCACAAAGATGACCAATTTTATCAACCACTTGTCTTGCATTGTAAATAGTACCGTCATAAGTACCTAGTTGAATAACGGCTAAACGAAAAGGACGTTTATCTAATTGGCGTTCAGGTGTAATCTCTGCAATTCGTTGGCGTAAATAGCTCTCTTCAAAGCAATGCGCATCAATACCACCGATAAAACCAAAAGGGTTGCGAGCTGTTTCTAAATAAATAGGGGTTGCACCCGCTTGAATAAGTGCACCATGGTGATTGGATTTATGATTATTTCTATCAAATAACACTAAATCATTTGGTGCCAGCAATGCATTTAAGGCAACTTTATTCGAAGAGGAAGTTCCATTTAAGACAAAATAGGTTTTATCTGCATTAAACACTTGTGCTGCAAAGGATTGTGCATCGTAGGGCGCACCTTCATGAATAAGTAAATCCCCCATTTCCACATCAGCATTACAGAGATCAGATCGAAATAGATTCTCACCAAAATATTGATAAAACTGCTCACCAGCAGGATGGCGTCGGAAAAACTCGCCGCCTTGATGTCCGGGGCAATCAAAAGCAACATTTTTTTCGGCAACATAATTGACTAAGCGTGAGAAAAACGGTGTAGTCAGATTTTCTTCATATTGATGGGCTGCTTTATTGATCAAAATACTATTTTTTTGATGTGCACTTTCATCTGTAATGACAACACCTGAAACTTGATTAAGCAAGTCAGCACCGATGGTATCGTTAAGATCAACAGCAATAAAGACAGGTAATTCAAAGCCTGTTTGTTGAATACGCGCTAATTCACCTGACTCAATATCTGGCAATGATAATATTACCGCTGATACTTGTGTTAAATTTGCATCAACAATATCAATAATAGGGCGTTCACACGAAAAATAGTGTGAAAGCGAGAGGCGACATGCCAACTTCATTTTTTTCATTACACACACTTGTGTTTAATCAATCGGAGAATTGGCGAACAATATACTTGGTTGTGAATATGATTGGAATGGATTAAAGCAATAATATTGACAATCTTATGCACAATAAATGCATAAATCACCATCATTGGCGATTGGTAAATGGATAAGTTTATAAGAGGCTAAACTTATCCATTTCTATTATTGTGGGGTAGAAGATGATTTTTCGATATAAATTGTTTGAGATGGGAATGCAAAGTCAGCGCCATGTTTATGCACAATCTCAATCATCTTCAAATAGACTTCTTGCTGAGCTTCAAGCCACTGTGCCCAGACGGTTGTTTTGGTAAAACAATACACCATGATATTGAGTGAAGAGTCTGCGAATTGATTAAAATAGACTAGCAAAGTTTGTTGCGTATCAATTTTGTCATTTTGCATTAGCATGGTGCGAATATCTTCAACGATCACACCAATTTTATCTGAATCTTCGTAACGTAAACCGAGTTCAGTTTCAATACGTCGATTAGTCATTCGTCCCGGATTTTCAACACTAATGGAAGAAAAAATTGAGTTAGGAATATAAAGTGGTCGATGGTCGAAGGTAATAATTTTAGTAATACGCCAACCTATTTCTACTACTGTACCTTCAATATTACGATCAGGTGAGCGCACCCAGTCACCAATATTAAAAGGGCGATCGAAATAAAGCATAACCCCAGAAAAAAGGTTACTGAGCACATCTTTACTTGCCATACCAATGGCAATACCACCCAATCCGCCAAAAGTCATTAAGCCTGATAAGCTCATACCAAAATGTTCACCAAACAATAAGATGATGATGACAAAAAGGCTGATTTTAAATATCCGAGAAATAATACGGGCAGAGGTGGGATCACTACCTTTTCTGATCTGTGATTGCTCTAGTCTATTAATAAGTAAGAAAAACTTACGCATTAAAACTAAGGCGATACCAACGTAAGTAAAGAAATTAATCATCCTAAAAGAGATAAAATGGAGATTAAAATCAACAACAGCCATTTCACAGTATTGGCTTAAGATGATCACTAAACTACAAAGGAAGATGGCTTGGCTAATATGAATAATAATATTTCTACGACGTTTTTTCTTTTTGTCATGAAAAAGAGAGACGGCGACAAAGCCAACAAAACAGGCTAAAGCAATCCCTACACCTATTGAGTATTTTATTATTAATGCATCATTCATCAGCTTAACATCTCCTTAGAAAATGCGTTTGTATAATACAAAATCTATTACCATGTTTATTCAATCGCTATTTTTTGTGTTCACTAGCATGCTGAAATTTAGGGTAAGTCGGTGGTTTCATAAAGAGTGTTACCGCTAGGATCAATAGTACAGGTACAGTTAAAATTAAGAATGCAGGAGTAAAACTTCCTGATATGTCTTTTATTGCACCCGCAAAGAACGGCGCTAAACAAGCAAGTGTCGAAATTAAATTCATGACTGAAAATAGTTCAAGGTAAGGAGAGCGACCAAAGTAGTTAGCCAGTAATATACTTGATGCTAAAAAGGTCATGCCATAGCCGATACCAACACAAACCGTAAACAGGATCAGGTAAACCCAAGAGTTTGCCATACTGAGTGCTAACAGCCCAATAATGATAATACTTAAACTAGCGATAAGTAATTTTTTAGGTTCTAGCCATTCACCAATTGCGCCGCCGGCTAAGCGTGAGAAAGCGTTGATAAATGCCATGCTACTTAATAAGGTCGCGGCAATGGTTTCACCAAAGCCATTTTCAATAATATGAGCAACAGCAAAACTATTAACGGTAATACCGCACCATAAAAAAGCAGTATAAGTGGCAGCGATAACATAAAATTGCCATGTTCTCAAAGCATGGCGTGCCGTCCAAATTTCTTTGGTTTGATAGATGCGTTTTGTGCTTTGGAGTTGGCTAATTCTTTTGGCATGCTCTTGCTCTTTACTTCCTTCTCGTAAAAAGAGAATAGTGAAAAGAGTAATAACGGTAAGCGTGATCGCTGAAATAAGCCAATGCATACGCCATGTATGCCATAAATGCGTGGCTAAAAAGTAGATCCAAGGCCCCGCCACACCACCTAATCCGCCAATAGTAAAATAAACACCGAAGGCAAAAGATTGTTTTTCGAATAAGCGAGAAATTACATAAGTCCCGGGTACTGTTGCAAGTAAGGTAAAACCAATACCTAATAGTGCTGTACCAAGGAAATATCGTGCAATGGTGTAGGTTTCATAAAGAAAATAAAAACCGCTAACGAAAATAATCAGTCCAATAAGAAGGGTAAAGCGAACACTTAATTTACGAATAAGTAAAGTGGGTAAAAAACTAGCAAGACCACAGGTTAATCCTAATAACGTAAAACCAAGGCCTGCTTGTGTCCAATTCCACTCTAGCTCACTTATCATGCTAGGAAGAACAACACCCAAAGATGTAAATGTGGTTGCGGTAGCTAAAAAATAGACCAAACCCAGTAATATCAGCATACTCCACTGATAAATGGGTCCAAAACTCTGTTGTGTGGCTTGCATCCTGACTCCATCAAACGGGTGCAGTAACCTGAATAATCAGGAGAAAATAGCGAATAACAGACCTCTTTAATCAAGGTCTGTTCATTTAAAGGCTATTATTCTCTAACTTTATGAGTCGGACTGCTAGCTTAATTTTTCTAAAGCCCATTGAATGGGTTTTTGATAGGTATCATCAAGCATAAGACTCAATGATTTAAGTGTGTCTTTCAGCGGTTGGTTATCACGATGAACAAGATTGAGATGACCCACTTTTCGCACAGGGCGAACTTCTTTTTCATACCAATGTAAATGCACTAAAGGTAATGAAAGCCATTGAGGATTGATATCAGTACCAATCAAATTAACCATCACTGCGGGTTGGCAAACTTCAGGTTTTGGCATCGGTAAATCTAAGATTGCACGTAAATGTAACTCAAATTGGCTAATTGAGGCGCCATTTTGTGTCCAATGTCCACTGTTATGAACTCGTGGTGCTAATTCGTTGATGAGTAATTTATTACCGACAATAAAACACTCCATCGCCATTACACCGACATAATTGAGTTTATCAAGAATAGATGTCAGCATTTTTTCTGCTGATTGTTGTAATTCTGGGTCAGGTGTTGGTAATGCAACACTCATACGTAAAATGCCATCTTGATGAAGGTTATGTGTTAAAGGATAAAATACACAATGACCTTTTTTATCTCTGGCTCCAACTAAGGACACTTCACCAGAAAAGGGAATACCTTGCTCAACAATGCATTCACCATAAATTTCAGCGGGTAATTGTTGTTCTTCACCAGGGTGAATTCGCCATTGTCCGCGGCCGTCATAACCACCAACACGACGTTTCACGATAATAAAATCACCTAACTGAGAAAAAATATCAGGCCATTGTGCTGGAGATGTTAAGGCTTGCCAAGGTGCAGTAGCTAGGCTTAGTTCATCAAGAAGTTGTTTTTGAGGCAATCTATCTGCAAGTAAAGGGAAAATATCACGGTTAACAAAGTTAGTATGACGTTCTAATTCTTTTGTTAATGCTGTTTCTGGCCAACGTTCAATTTCTGCAGTAATAATGCTCTTTTGATAGGGAACAGCTTCAGGTTCTGCATCTAATCCTACAGGGTAAACAGCAATACCTAAAGGTTCACCTGCTTGTCTTAACATTCTACCTAATTGACCATTTCCAAGGACACAAACCGGTTTCATAGTGCCTCTCTTGGGTCTGGGTTATTTAATACATCATCGGTTTGTGCTGTGCGCCATGCAGTCAGTGCGTCTAAAATAGCAGGAGAATGTAATGCCAAAATTTGAGCCGCTAATAAAGCTGCATTGGCAGCACCCGCTTTTCCAATTGCTAAGGTTCCTACTGGAATACCTTTTGGCATTTGCACGATTGAATAGAGGCTATCAACACCGCTTAATGCTGCACTTTGAACAGGAACACCGAATACTGGCACTAACGTTTTAGCTGCAAGCATTCCAGGTAAATGGGCTGCTCCTCCGGCACCAGCAATAATGACATCAAAGCCATTACTTTTTGCTTTTTCAGCAAAACTAAATAATTTATCAGGGGTGCGGTGTGCAGAGACAATCTCAACATGGTAAGGAATGTGTAGTGCATCTAATACATCAGCGGCATGAGACATGGTTGCCCAGTCACTTTTAGATCCCATAACAATGGCGATACGAGGAAAAGCGGTATTTAGACCAACGTGAGAAGACATTACTTAACTGCTCCTGTAAGTATAAACGGATATAGCCTAATAAATTGAGAATGATAGTATCACGCTAACACGCCAAGGAAAACGTTTGCGTAAAGAAAAAAAAGGCTTTTTATAGAGAAAATAAGTGAAACAACTTAAAAGGGAAAATGGATCAGTTCTATTTTTTCAGCGGTGACTTTAAACATAGAACCTTCGGTATGCCAAGCACCCAATACACCACGATAGTGTGTTTTTCCTTCAATATGGACAGTATGAACAGCCGGTCGGTGTGTATGTCCGTGGATCATCCATTGTGTATTGAAGTGTTTAAAGGTATTAATCACCGCTTGTGGGTTAACATCCATAATTGCATCTGATTTATATTGGTTTTCATGCTGGCTACGAGAGCGCATTTTATCGGCAATTCTTAGTCGAACAAACAGAGGCAGTAATAAGAATAGGCGCTGTATAAATTTATTATGCACTTTTTTACGGTAACGTTGATAAGCCTCATCATCTGTACAAAGTGTATCACCATGTAAAATCAAGATATGATGTTGATAAATTTTGAGCACTTTTTCTTGAGGAAGTAGAGTGATACCACTCTCTTTTGCAAAACGAGAGCCAATTAAAAAATCACGATTTCCATGAATAAAATAACAGGGAATACCCGCATTTTTTAGTGTCATTAGCGCTTGAGCAATTTGTTGATGTAAAGGATTAGGATCATCATCACCTATCCAAAAATCAAAAAAATCGCCTAAGATATAGAGCGCTTTAGCGTGAATGGCTTGCTCTTTTAGAAAGCGAAGAAAACCGGCAGTGATTGCCGGTTCATGTTCACTTAAATGCAGGTCTGCAATAAAAAGCGTACACATAAAGAGTAATGCTTATTCGCTAACCGTTACACTTTTAATGATGATATCTTCACGAGGAACATCTTGGTGGAAACCGCTACGACCTGTAGAAACTGCTTTAATTTTGTCGACAACATCCATTCCTTCAACAACTTCAGCGAAGACACAATATCCCCAACCATTCGCATTTTCAGCACGGAAGTTTAAGAAATCGTTATCTGCAACGTTAATAAAGAATTGTGCAGTCGCGGAATGTGGATCGTTAGTACGAGCCATCGCTAATGTACCACGATTATTTGCAAGTCCATTGTTTGCTTCGTTTCTAACAGGTGCTTTGGTTGCTTTTTGGTTCATACCAGGTTCAAAACCACCACCTTGGATCATAAAGCCATTGATGACACGGTGGAAGATAGTGTTATCGTAGAATCCTTCTTTACAGTAGTCTAAAAAATTTTCTACGGTTGCAGGTGCTTTGTCTGCAAATGTATTAATCACGATATCGCCGTAATTGGTATGAAAAGTAACCATATTCAGATCCTAATATAATTTTAGCTTTACCCAGATTTGGGCATAAACAATAGTCCCGTTTTTTATATCACAGTTGCCTTATTTAGTCAGTATTCATCTTTTTTTTGCCCGGTTTTTCTAATTAAACAGGCGTACAAAATAGGGAAAACACATTTTTCGCCAAAATTTAGCTCAATAACAGAAGTTTGATTGTTCACTATCAAGGATTGAACAGTGAAAATAAGGATTAAGCAGAGTAATATATTAGCGCAGATCTTGAGTTTGCTTTGTCTCCAAGATCCAATATCCTAATTAATATCGTGCTATAGTAGTCGTTATTTTCTTTTATATAAAAACGTAATAAACACGTACAGTTGAAAACGGGAACGTCCACCGATGCTAAAGATTTTTAATACTCTCACTCGCCAAAAAGAAGAATTTAAACCTATCCATGCAGGGAAAATAGGTATGTACGTGTGTGGCATCACTATTTATGACCTGTGTCATATTGGTCATGGACGTACATTTGTGGCTTTTGATGCCATAACCCGTTATCTGCGTTATTTAGGTTATGATGTTAATTATGTGCGTAACGTAACGGATGTGGATGATAAAATCATCAAACGTGCGATCGAGAATAATGAAACATGTGAGCAATTAACAACTCGCATGTTAGCTGAAATGCATAAAGATTTTGATGCATTAAACATTGCTCGTCCTGATTCAGAGCCTCGTGCGACACACCATATTGCTGAAATTATTGAATTAACGGAAACGTTAATCAAACGTGATCATGCTTATGTTGCTGAAAACGGTGACGTTATGTTTGCGATTGACACCGATCCTGATTATGGATTGCTTTCTCGTCAAGATTTAGAACAACTGCAAGCAGGCGCTCGTGTTGAAGTGGCTAACGTGAAACGTAATCCTATGGACTTCGTTTTATGGAAAATGTCTAAGCCGGGTGAACCAAGTTGGGAGTCTCCATGGGGAGCGGGTCGTCCTGGTTGGCATATTGAATGTTCTGCAATGAACGGTAAAGAGCTAGGATGCCATTTTGATATTCATGGTGGTGGTTCTGATTTAATGTTCCCACATCATGAAAATGAGATTGCTCAATCAACTTGTGCTCATGATGGCCCATATGTAAATTATTGGATGCATTCTGGTATGGTGATGGTAGACAAAGAAAAAATGTCTAAGTCACTTAATAACTTTTTCACCATTCGTGATGTATTAGCTTATTACGATGCTGAAACGGTGCGTTATTTCTTATTATCTGGCCATTATCGTAGCCAGCTTAACTACACAGAAGAAAATCTAAAACAAGCACGTACCGCTTTAGAGCGTCTCTATACGTCATTACGTGGTACTGATGCTAATGCACAACCTACTGGTGGCGAAGCGTTTGAAGCACTGTTTATAGAAGCAATGAATGATGACTTCAATACACCAGAAGCGTATTCAGTATTATTTGATTTAGCGCGAGAAGTAAATCGCTTAAAAAGCGTGGATATGAATAAAGCTAACGGTTTAGCTGCGGTGTTACGCAAATTAGCTAAAGTATTAGGTCTGTTAGAGCAAGATCCTGAAGCTTTTTTACAAAGTAGTGCTAAAGCAGACGATGCGGGTGAAGTTGAAAAAATTGAAGCTTTAATTCAACAACGTAACGATGCACGTAAAAATAAAGATTGGGCTGCTGCTGATGTTGCGCGTGATGCATTAACTGCGATGGGAATTGTTTTAGAAGATGGCCCTCAAGGAACAACTTGGCGTCGTAATAATTAATATAATTAACGAGTAATTACACATAACACGTGTTTTTATAAAAATATCGGATATTTATTATCCGATATTTTTTTTGCTATTTATTATTTAATTTATTGGCTAATAATACGGATTTCTCTTTCATTATCTTTTTGTTTATCTTTAAAATAATTTATGACATTCTCAGAAAAAAAGAGTCTATGAGTTAAGATAACTATAATAGAAAAAGCAACAAAACTAAATTCAGACATATTGGTTAATGACATCGAAACACTTAGTATAAAAAATAGCGAAATAGATAAACATACCCATGATATTTTTAAAAAAGAGTAAGCATTTTTACTGTTTCTTGCGAGTTTTATCCATGCAATAACTTGTATTATCA
The DNA here is from genome assembly GCF_040139345.1 of Proteus sp. fly-1067. Taxonomy (NCBI): domain Bacteria; kingdom Pseudomonadati; phylum Pseudomonadota; class Gammaproteobacteria; order Enterobacterales; family Morganellaceae; genus Proteus; species Proteus sp. fly-1067. Next base: position 114,988 of record NZ_JBEEUL010000012.1, read on the forward strand.
TTGTGATAATCAGGCACAGCATAATAAATAGGCCCAGGAGTATCGTTTGACCACCGCCCATCGCCATTGCTAATAAATAAATGGGTGCCCCAGCAACCAATATAAACAAACTTATACCTAAAAATAGTACTGAAATAACTTGGATCCATAAAAGCACTATGGGCCTTTCCATAATTTCTCCTAAAAACAAAATAAGTTTTTATTAGCTTTAGAATATCTTTATTAACTTTTATTAAAGTGAAGTTTATCGAATAAATAGAAAAAATAAAGTTTGATTTAATAATAAATAAATATTAATCAATTTAAGAGACTCTATTTTAGAGTTTCTATAAATATGATATTAATATATTTAATTGAAGCAGTGGTAACTCTACTTAATATTATTCGATATACCACTGGTATTATTACTTATAATTTTAGAGGGGTTAATTTTACTTCTGCCATCATTTTTGCCAATTGTTCGCGGTCATGAATACCAACATTGGTCTGACTTACTGCAAGAGCAGAAACGGCAGTTGCAAGACGTAATGTATGCTCGCTAGTTTGTCTCATCATCAGTCCATAAATTAGGCCGCCAACCATAGAATCACCGGCACCTACGGTGCTGACAACATCACATTTAGGCGGTGTTGCCATCCATGCGCCAGATGCATTTACCCACATTGCACCTTGCTCACCTAATGAAATCACAACGTGAGCAATACCTTGTTGGCGTAATGCTTGTGCGGCTTGTACAACATCAGATAGTTCAGGTAAAGGCCTGCCAGCCCAAATTTCTAATTCATGATGATTAGGTTTAACAAGCCAAGGAGAGGCTTTTAACCCTGCGACAAAAGCATCTCGGCTACTGTCAAAGATCAAACACATGCATTCACTGCGTAAACGAGTCATCCATGCGGTGAAATCATTAAGATCAACGCTAGAAGGCACACTACCACTGACACAGATCATATCAAATTGACCCGCCCAGCTTAGTGTGTCATTCACGAAACGAGCCCAATCTTGTTTTGTAATTTCAAAACCAGAAAAATTAAAATCAGTAACTTTGCCATTAGGCTCAGTAAGTTTCACATTAATGCGAGTACGGCCTTCAACCATTTGAAAACGGTTTGCAATACCTGAATCACTAAACTCTTTTTGAAACCCATCTTGATTTTCTTTACCTAAAAATCCGCCAACAGTGACATCAACGCCGAGGCTTTTTAAGACTTTAGCAACGTTAATACCTTTACCTGCAGCATGAAAACCTGCTGTTTTAACACGATTAACTTCACCAAGCTCAATAGGATTACTTAAACCAACAAGATCATAAGCAGGGTTAAGTGTGATGGTCGCAACTCTGCGTTTCATGCTAGTTCCTTACCTTAAATAAAAGAATAGGCATCATTTTTTGCTGTTGTTCAGCAATGATAGAGATACCTTGAGTGGGTAGGCCGAGCATAAAATCTCCTGTTAGATGAAAGGCAAAAAAGATCTAAATATCATAAAATAACAACTAAGATTGCATCACTGGGCTGAATCGTTTCAAATTATAACGTATAATTTAGTACAAACAATGTTCTTTTACCTAATGAAAGTAGAAATAAATTAGATCTAAATCACATTTTAGTGCATTTAAACATGAATAAATGAGTAAAAAGTGTCAGCAAAAAAGTTTGTTGCTGAAGTTTTACAGTAATGGTTGAAAAGTGTTATTTTTATATAAAATAATGACTTACACGGTCTTTTTTTATCTATTTATTGATGAAATGTATAATGTGCTGAACATCTAAGAGGGATTATACCAAGAGATATGTCTAAAAATAATGATTTTAATTTAATTAAATTAAACTAAATTTATTATTTTTATTTAAATTCAATTGGTTATGATTATCATCTTTTTTAAAAGATGATTAAAGAAGGAAAAGTAGAGGAAAAAAGAAGAAAAGTGTTTAAAAGAAAAAAAGCGCCACTTATTGTAGTAGCACTTTTTAATTTTAACTGATTTGCTGATTATTTGCTGACACTGACCGAGAACTCACCAAAGGTGACAACTTTCCCATCAACGATTTTACAACGTTTACGGGTTTCAACTACGCCATCGACGCTAACTAAGCCTTCAGCAATGACACTTTTAGCGGCAGCTCCGCTTTCAGTCCAACCTTGAAGTTTTAATAAATCACAAAGCTCGACATAGTCGTGCCCATCTAATTGAAATGTTTCCATTGACTAATTATTTCCTGTTTCAGGGTCGTGATACTCTTCACATGCTTGTAAAGTGTTTTGAATAAGTGTGGCGACTGTCATTGGACCGACACCACCAGGGACTGGCGAGATCCAACCTGCGCGTTGTGAAGCGACTTCAAATTCAACATCGCCAACCACTTTACCACTTTCAAGGCGGTTAATACCGACATCAATGACAATAGCACCAGGTTTAATCCATTCACCGGGGATAAAGTTAGGTTTACCTACCGCTACAACGACGAGATCAGCGTGTTCAACATGAAAACGCAAATCTTTAGTAAAACGATGAGTAACCGTTGTTGTACAGCCCGCAAGTAAGAGCTCTAGGCTCATTGGACGACCCACAATATTTGACGCACCAATAATAACTGCGTTTAAACCATTCATAGGGATATCACAACGTTCTAGTAGTGTGACAATACCGCGAGGTGTACAAGGGCGTAATTTGGGGGCACGTTGACATAGGCGACCGACATTGTAGGGATGAAAACCATCCACATCTTTATCTGGACGAATACGTTCTAGTACTTTAACGTTATCAATTCCGGCCGGTAAGGGGAGTTGAACGAGAATACCATCAATGGTGTTATCTTCATTAAGCTGGTCGATAAGGTTTAATAAATCAGCTTCACTGGTAGTATCAGGTAAATCATAAGAGCGAGAAATAAAACCAACTTCATCACAAGCTCGGCGTTTACTTCCGACATAAATCTGTGATGCTGGGTTATCACCCACTAAAATAACAGCTAAACCAGGTGCACGTTTTCCTGCATTAATACGTTGTTTTACTTTTTCGGCAACTTCGCTTCTGATGGTCTGCGCAATCGATTTCCCATCTATAATTCTTGCTGACATCTATACATCCAAATTATTCAATTACGGTATTGCTCTATTTTGTCAGATCAAGAGCAATCTGTCAGTCGAATACTTGCCATATTTTAACCATATAGTCTGATATCGTTGAAAAATCGTTGACTCTCAGAATGTTGAACGTATAATTCACACCCGTTATCAGCAGTGATTGCTGACGTCTAATCTCTTCTAGGCGCCCTTAGCTCAGTTGGATAGAGCAACGGCCTTCTAAGCCGTAGGTCACAGGTTCGAATCCTGTAGGGCGTACCATTTAAAATCAAACACTTACACTCATTTTAAATTCTCTACTTTTCTTAAGTGGGACGTATTTGGGACGCAAGAGCCAAAAATACTGTCTATTTGCTTTGCATGTTCAGTTAAATGATTAGGCGCTAGGTGAGCATACCTTCTAACCATATCAACTGATTCCCATCCGCCCATTTCTTGTAATACTGAAAGCGGAACTCCGGACTGAATTAACCAGCTCGCCCATGTGTGGCGCAGATCATGAAAGCGGAAGTTTTCTATTCCTGCTCTTTTTAACGCTGCTCTCCATGCTGTGTTAGAATCAACTCGCATTTTTCTAACGCTTGGCGTTAATGTTCCGTCTGGTCTCTTCTTTGGTTCAGTATGAACAAATACCCATTTGTGATGGTTTCCTATTTGCTCCTTAAGAACCTGACAAGCAGTGTCATTTAAAGCAACACCAATTGCTTGGCCTGATTTGCTATCCTCTGGGTTTATCCATGCAACTTTCCTTTGCATATCAATTTGACTCCACTCTAAATTGATAATATTGGATCGCCTTAATCCAGTGGCCAATGCAAATATAACTACGGATTTCAGTGGTTCAGGGCATTCTTGAATCAGTATTTTAGCTTCATGATGCTCTAACCACCGAACCCGCTTTTCTCTGATTGTTGGGACTTTGATAACGGGAGATTTTTCTAACCATTTCCAGTCACGTTCAGCAGCTCTTAACAGAGATTTCATGATGGCGAGATGCTTTGCTTTGGTTGCGTTACTGACAGGGACATCAGTAAATGCGGGGATTTCCTTTCCCTTTCTTTTAGCTGATTCCGCTTGCTTCTCCCATCGCTCCCTTGCTTTTCTGTTTACCATCTTATTGATAACGGAATATATTTTTGCTTCTGTAATATCCTTAAGCCTGTAACCTTCAAAGTGATCTAACCAAAAAGAAAGCCGACCTTTATCATCATCTAATGATTTTTTGTCTGCTTTCTCTTCAATCCATCTCACAATAGCTTCCTCAAAAGTAACATCAGGGAAGTCACCAAGACGCTCTATGCGCCATAACTCGACCTTTCTTGTGTCGTGCAACTCCTGCGCGAGCTTCTTGTCCTCTGTGCCAAGAGATTCCTTGATTCTTTTACCGCTTGGCGTCGTGTAGTTTCCGTACCATATTTTACCTCTTCTGAATAAAGACATGATTTTCCCTCTCGTGTCTCACCAGCGTTCACTGGTATATTGTGAATTGATTTATTAGCCGCCGCAATACACGCGGCTCTCGTAAATAGGTATGGCGAGTTTTTCTTTGATGGGTCCTTTCTTGTGTATGCAATCAATCCTAGTTTGCACCAACGAGAAAGGGTATCTTCTGATATACCAATAAATTCCGCAGCTTCTTTCCTAGGTATAGTTATTCCTTCCATCTTTCTCTTCCTTTTGCAGATTTCTGATGTATTGGCACATAACATCTTTGGTGTTGTACTTTGTGTGATTTAGAGGCTTAAACTTTGGTGTGTATTTATCGAGGATCTGAGTGGTAAGTTTGTCGTTGGGTATTCCGTGACTTCTTAGTTCGATTAAGCATTCCTTTGCTATTTGCCGTCGTGCGTTTTCCATTGCCTGTGCATTCATAGTCTTTGCCTTTTATTACGCAAGGTGACCATATATGATTTACGACAGTTCTCTATTTCCACAGGGTAGATATTCTTTCCTATCTTTATTTTGTGACTAACGATTATTCCAGTTCTATTATATTTCTTTTTATGGGCTTCCAATGCCTCATTAATAGCAATCCTTTCTATGGGCGTGACTTCACCGCGAATTATTAATCTCATAATTCACCTATGCTATTTTCCATTCATTTAATATTTTATTGCCGATATTAATTAACTCGTCTCTATCGACAGTATTAATTATCTTTCGTGGTTTGATATAGGGTCGCCATATTAAAAGCATTGATCCTTTATTATTGCCGTTAACTGG
>NZ_JBEEUL010000013.1:0-109131 GCF_040139345.1 Proteus sp. fly-1067
TTGCTCTGTGATTTTCATGCAACACCTCTCGATACAAGCCATTTAGCCTGTTCAACAAATGTTTTACCGATTTGCTCCAACTCACTACGTTGAATGTAATCAATAGCTTTACCATTCCACGTTTTATCAAACACCACGATAGCACCCGCAAAAAACGCACCCGTTGGCACTTGGGTTTCATCTGCAGGAACAAACCATTCAGGAACATCAAAACCAACACGACCGCGAATAAAACAAATATGATCCGCTTCTTCACACCACCATGTTTCGCTTGTCGCCACTTTCAACAGGAAGACATATCGACCACCTTTTTCACGCATCGCTAACGCATGATTCATAATGTGGCGAACACCAGTAACAGCTTGTTTTTCATGATATGAACTACGTGAATAGGGTGGATTAGCGAAAGCTGCACCGCCAATTTCTTTGAGTTTTTCTGACCAATCTTGGGTAAGCGCATTATCCTCAACGGTGTAGAAATGAGGGCATTTGCTGTTTTGCGCATCAGTAAATAGATCTAGCGTGAACGGCCCATAGAGTGAATTGATACCCCAATACAGATTTTCAGGTGTTCGCCATTGATCACCAATTTCTTTTAATTTGTGAGCAGATTGGCTTTTTAATGCCTGTAATTTCAGTGCGTAATCAATCATTGCTGAACCTCCTGTGACATTTCAGTCGCTTGTTTCCAAATGCTGTTCCATGCTTGACGACCAGAAAACTCACTCATACGACGAATGCCTGTCTTACCTGCTAATTCAAGTGCGATCTCTTCAATACGGTTTTGAGGTTTAGAACGAGAACCAATCAAGCGAGAGAAGGCGCTGTCACGTTCAACGGTATCAACTTGAACCTTCGGCTCATCCTTTGGCTTTTGGCTACGAACGATCAGCTCATCAAAGTGTTTACGTAATTTACGAGGGCTTAAAATGTTTTGGTGCCAGAATGAATCTTTGTTGGCCCAATCGAACAAGGCACAAATTTGTTCATGGGTACGTCCATCGATTTGGCGCATCAAACGAATATCGTTCGCCCAGTCATACCAAGTAGGCTCTAGTGCAAATGAATTCAGTTTTTTAACACGACCAAACATCCATTTTGCCGTTTTCAAATCACCTTCATCACCCCATTTCTGGAAATTAGTGCTGTAAATCACGGCTTCTGGATAGCAAGTTAAAAAATCATTTTTCGGCTGGTCGCTGGATTCGCCAGAATTCTGCGACGAATGATCTGTTTCTGTTGTACTCTCTGAAGTAATCTCTGTTGTATTCTCTGTAAGAACAGGCCATTTTGACCCGTTCAGAACAGCGCATTTTGAACTGTTTGAAGGTTTCAATTTGCGCTTATCGATAAGGTCATTTTGAACTGTTCGATGAGATGAGTTATCGCTATTCGATTGGGTCATATTGACCTCATCGGTCAGCAGATGATGACCGTAGTTAATCGCATAATAATTAGTACGGTCATGGTTCGATTTATTGATTTGCTCGATGCGTAAAACGCCCTGCTTTTTTAAATTAGTAAAAGCACGTTTAATCGTTGATTCAGAGAAAAAAGGAAATTGATTCTTCCACTCTTCGACGGTGTTATAAATCCAGCGCGAGCCGTCATATTCAACACCTGAAGTAGTTTCAGTTAGCCAATATTGAATTTGCTGTAACAGCATCGCCTCATTTAAACCAAGACGTACCGCTAATTCAGGAATAACGACTAAAGGGCGACTTTTTAGTAATAATAAACTCATCTTGCCACCTCATTACTTAATACGAGTGTACTTCTCTTTAAATCGCTGTACCGGTTCACATTGTGGATCGTCACAACCATCCAGCATAAAAATGACTCGCTGTTTTTCTCTGTCATAACGAACAACATGAACAACGATACCTCTGTGATTTTTGTAGTAGCGATCAAGTTGGTTTGGGTTCTCATTGTTCATTGCCCGCCCTTAAACCATGTTTTGAATTGAAATCATCTACAAGCCAACGCATAAATTGGTAGTTTGTTTCTTCATAGCCTTCTGGTACTTTAATTTCATAGACAAAACGACCATCACGCATTGAAGCCCGTACTTGCGTACAGCATGCTAAGTTTGATAATCTACTCATGCTAATTTCTCTTCACACAATTGAAATTTGCAAACCGAAGCCAGAGGCCGTACACCTTTGGCTTCACCCTTTCTGGATATAGCCATCTTTAATTTCTCTTTTGATGTAACGAAACAAACGCATTCATAAAGGTGCGGATTTGCGAAATTAATCCATCCAACATCATTTTTATCTTTTGCTCTTCTTCGTTATCAATAACGCCATCAGCCAAGCTATCTTTCATGAATAAAGCTAAACGCCCCTGCATTTCGTCAACACCACTACGCAGTACAAACAATTCCGTTTCATCCAGTTCCGCAGGACTGATCCGGTCCACAAGTAAGCGATTTGATTCCCGAGCGACAAATTCAGCAAATAAAACGGTCTTAGAAATATCTTGCATAGCTAACAGCTCGTTTAAATCAAACGAACGACAACCGTTTTTCTCATAAAGCTTGTTGTTGAATGATGTTAAAGACAGACCTAGTGCTCCAGCCATTGCCTCTCGCCCACCAGCTGTCGCTTCACACATTTCTTTCACTACCTGTTTTATTGATTGGTTACTCATTTCCTACCACCATTGATAAATTCTTGTAGTTAACTGCTTTAAACGGTTTTGTTATTGTTTTGGTAGACCATCGGTTTTATTTGGGTAGAGATCAGGTCGTAGTTGATGCGGTGATACAACCCAACCACCTAACTCACATAGTTGGATCACTCGCTCTGCTGGTACTTTGTTATTTTTAATCCAGTTAAAAACTGACTGAGGGGAATTAAAGCCAAACATTCGAGATACAGCAGATGGCACCCCGACTGTTCTAATTGCTTTTTCTGTATAATTTTCTTGGTGCATAGATGCCTCTCCTTAAGTAATACATCAATACTACTTAAAGTAGACAAATAAAACAACTTAAAATAGAAATGACAAGGGTGAGATTGGTGGATAGAATTCTACTTATGGTAGAAAATAACAAATACGATAGTTTCGCTAAACGACTAACCCAGCGAATGAAAGAGGTTAATGTAGATATTCGGCAATTGTCCGAACAAGTTGGTGTGTCTTATGAAATGGCACGTCGATATACATTAGGCACAGCCAAACCTAGAGATGATAAGATGGAATTAGTTGCTAAAACCGTTTTTTCAACCCCCGCATATCTTGACTATGGTGTAGGTCTACAAGCTGATCCGCAAAACGAATTTAATAAAAATACAGCCACAGTTAGACAAATCGAGGCTTTTGCGTCAGCAGGAAATGGCTATATTAATAATCCATTCCCAGAAGTAGTTAGATCAATAGAAATACCACAAGAACGTATTTATGAGTTATTTGGCCGTAGTAATCTAGATGGCGTAATGATCATCAATGTGGATGGTGATAGCATGACTCCCACACTGAACCCTAAAGACTTACTTTTTATAGATACCAAAATAAATCAGTTCAATGGTGATGGTATTTATATCTTTAACTTTGAAGATTCTACCTTTATTAAACGATTGCAACGCGTTAAAGGTAGAAAGTTAGCTGTAATATCAGATAATGATTTTTACCCTCCATTTTTTATTGATGATCATGAAATACATGAAGTTTATTTTCATGGAAAGCTTATAAGAAGCCTACCAATGTCATTTAAACAATTCGCATAAACATTAAAACCAACTAAAAGTTGGTTTTTTTACGCCCTTACTTTCTACTTTTAGTTGTTGACAATATCTACTTTTAGTTGCATTCTATTTCTAAAGCGAAATAAACTGTGTGAAGAGGAACAATGGCTGGCTGAGTCTTAAACCATTAACGGGGGTGTGGTGATAATGTTCTGCTCAGTCAGCCATTTTATCAAATCTAACAATAAGTAAGGGTGCTGGCATTCATCCATGACAGTCCATATCAGGTATCTACTGTAGCTAGTGCCCTTTCTTATTGTGTGAAGTGTAAATCCATTTTTATTTTTTATTAGCAACACCAGGGAAATGTAATCTCGATTAATTCGAGAGGGATTTTTATTACCTAAAAATTGTGTGGAGAGAATAATGTCTTATATTGCAACAGCAACAAATAAACATTTCTATTATCTCGATGTACGGATCGAAGATATAGATATTCAAGATATTGCTAGTGGCCTTGCTAATGAATGTCGCTTTAATGGACAGATTGATAATTTCTATTCTGTTGCTCAGCATTCTGTATATGCAAGTTATTTAGTTGCACCTGAATTTGCTTTAGAGGCCCTACTTCATGATGCCAGTGAAGCTTATGTCAAAGACCTACCATCACCACTTAAAAAGCTATTGCCTGAATATAAATTAATTGAATTACGTGTAGAAAAGATGATCCGCAAAAAGTTTGGGCTACCTGAATCTAAATCTGATGCAGTTCATTTTGCTGACTTAATGATGTTAGCCACAGAAAAGCGTGATTTAGAAATTGATGTAGGTAGTAATTGGTTAATGCTTGAAGGTATTCCAGCAAGTGATTTTGTTGTTAACCCACTAACACCACCACAAGCAAAAGCTTTATTCCTCCGCCGTTTTAATGAACTTTATAAAGAGAAAAAGGGCTAATAACCACCAGCATCAACTAATATCTATTTAAACTGTGTACGGACAGTGTGGAGAGAAAAATATGCAAATGTTGACTTTAGAGGAGTGGGCGCAAGAAAGATATAAAAGTCGTCCACCAAAGTTAGGAACGCTACAACGATATGCTCGTGGTGGCCTGTTCTATCCACCAGCAAGGAAAGAAGGTGGCATTTGGCGCGTGAGAGAAGATGCCGACCTTGTCGGTAATTTGACATCACCGGTTATCAATAATAACGATAACCCTATTTTACAAAGGATCCTCAAAGATGGCTGCCAGACCTCGTAAAAATAACGTCAATATCCCTAATCTTTACCCTTTATTTAGTCGTAAAGCTAACAAGGTTTATTGGCGTTACCGCCATCCTATAACAGGTAAATATCATGCCCTCGGTGACAATGAAGCCGAGGCGAAAGCAATAGCCATTGAAGCTAACACAAGGTTAGCGGAACAACGTAGCCGACAAGTTATGGCTATTGGTGATCGGGTGGCAAAAATAAAAGGTAAAGAAATTACGGTTAATACTTGGTTGGATAAATACTGGATTATTCAAGAAGAGCGTTTAAAGGAAGGTGATATAAAGCCGAATACTTATAAACAAAAAAGGAAGCCGGTAGATTTAATGAGGCAAGCCTTATCCATGAAACCATTACCCGCTGTTGATGCCAGAGATATTGCTGAAATTCTTGATGAGTATAAATCTAATGGCCAACACAGAATGGCTCAAGTTATTCGCTCTGTTTTAATTGATGTGTTTAAAGAAGCACAACATGCCGGTGAAGTTCCTCCTGGTTACAACCCTGCCCTTGCCACTAAACAGCCAAAACGAAAAGTAACTCGCCAACGCCTTAATTTTGATGAATGGAAAAAGATATTTGAGATTGCTGATAAACAACATCGTTATGTTGGGAATGCCATGTTGCTTGCACTTATTACAGGCCAACGATTAGGTGATATTTCCGCAATGAAGTTTAATGATATTTGGGATGATCATTTGCATATTACTCAAGAGAAAACGGGTACTAAATTAGCTATTCCATTATCACTACGTTCTGAACAATTAAATATGTCATTACGTGATGTTGTTTCCCGTTGTCGTGATCGCGTTATTAGCCCTTATCTTATTCATTATTTTCATACCACTTCACAATCTAAACGTGGTGATCAAGTTACAGCAAATACGCTAACGACTAACTTTAAAAAGGCGAGAAATAAAACAGATATTGATTGGGGAGAAGGAACGCCTGCAACATTTCATGAACAACGATCTTTATCTGAAAGGTTATATAGAGCACAAGGTATAAACACTAAAGATTTGCTGGGTCATAAAAACCAACAGCAAACCGATAGATATCATGATGACAGAGGAAAAGATTGGCTAGTTATTAAATCGTATTAACTTGGACTTTAGTTAATATATTTTTATAAGTAGAACATAATCAAACTTGATAATCTAATCTGAGCAAGTAGCAGACTTTATTATTTAAAATAATAGTAAGTCTTAATTTTTCAGTATTCTGATCTCGATAATATCTTTTGATGTTACAGGTATTATCTGACATCCATCTTGGTCAATTCCACATGCGTTTGGGTTGATTAACTTATGAAAAGAGGAAACTAATATTTTTCCCCAAGGATACTCAGTAAAAGTTTTTACTTGATTAGGATTAAGGGAGCACCGAACAACTATTGGTACTCCGATTTTTCCAAGTTTAAGTCCAATTGGGTCATCTAATTCAAAGCACATACTGACCTGCTCACCACCATATAACCCAAGTAGGTGCTTTGTTCCTTCGCCCCCAAGTGCAGATTCTGTAAAATTGAAAAAAATACGATTATTTCTAATGGAGCTCTGATTATGATTAAAATAACTCTTCCATCGATTCTTGATCTCCAAAATTTCTTTCTGTGTAAAGAGATGTCCATGTTCATTCAGAAATGTATCCCTGATCGTCTCTCCATCCCGAACTAATAGTCCTTGTGAGCGAATACTTTCAGGCATAGCTCTTGTGTAATGTATTCCTATAATTCGATTGCTTCTACAGTATTGATCAATATCTCTAACCAAAGAATAAACACTACATTGCTCGATTAGTGATTCTGAGTATTGTTCATCTATACATGAGTTTCCAATCGCCTTTAACCGATTAACAAATTTATTGGGCAACTCTAAAGGTTTGCAAAGGTCTATATTCATTTTGATAATTCGTTTTGATAACTTTTTGATAACCGTTTCAAAATTGACAATAAAAAACGGGAACTAATAAGCTCCCGTTAACTATTTATCAAATCAACAATTACATGTGTTTGATAATCGCGTCACCAAACTCGCTACATTTCAGCAGTTTAGCACCTTCTAACTGACGTTCGAAATCATAAGTTACGGTCTTAGCGGCAATCGCCCCTTCCATACCTTTAATGATTAAGTCAGCCGCTTCTGTCCAACCCATATGGCGTAGCATCATTTCCGCGGAAAGGATAATTGAGCCTGGGTTAACTTTATCTTGACCTGCATATTTAGGTGCTGTGCCGTGTGTTGCTTCAAATAATGCACACTCGTCACCAATATTTGCACCTGGTGCAATACCGATACCACCTACTTGCGCAGCTAATGCATCAGAAATATAGTCACCATTTAGGTTCATACATGCAATGACATCATATTCTGCTGGGCGTAACAGGATCTGTTGCAAGAATGCGTCGGCGATAACGTCTTTAACGATGATCTCTTTACCTGATTTTGGATTTTTAATTTTAACCCAAGGACCACCATCTAATAATTCACCACCAAACTCTTCGCGTGCTAATTCATAACCCCAGTCTTTAAAGGCACCTTCGGTAAATTTCATAATATTACCTTTGTGTACCAGAGTGACTGAATCACGGTCATTATCAATCGCGTATTCAATCGCCGCACGAACTAAGCGCTTAGTCCCTTCTTCTGAACAAGGCTTGATACCAATACCACAATCTTGTGGGAAGCGGATTTTGGTAACACCCATTTCATTTTGCAGGAATTTAATTACTTTATCAGCTTCTGCTGAGCCCGCTTTCCATTCAATACCTGCATAGATATCTTCTGAGTTTTCACGGAAGATAACCATATCAGTTAGTTCAGGTTGTTTAACTGGGCTTGGTGTGCCTTTATAGTAACGTACTGGGCGTAGGCAAATATAGAGGTCGAGTTGTTGACGTAATGCAACGTTTAATGAACGGATACCACCGCCAACTGGGGTAGTAAGAGGACCTTTAATAGAAACACGATATTCACGGATAAGATCTAAGGTTTCTTCTGGTAACCAAACATCTTTACCATATACCTGTGTTGATTTCTCACCGGTGTAGACTTCCATCCACTCAATCTTACGTTCTTTGCCGTAAGCTTTCTCAACTGCTGCATCAACAACTTTTAACATTGCTGGCGTGACATCGATACCGATACCATCCCCTTCGATATAAGGGATAACCGGATTATTTGGAACAACAAGCTTACCTTTAGCATCTAGTGTAATTTTAGCGCCATTAGCCGGAACAACTACTTTGCTTTCCATTTACCTCTCCTTTCATGTAAGCGCACGCTTTGTTAATTTTTTGTAAGAGACCTGTCAATACTACTTGATTATTCAGCTAACGCCAATCGCTTCTCTTTTAAGGTATAATCAATCTCCCATTTTTTACAAAAATTAACTATGCCAAATCAATTTAAAAATAGTGCTAAATCGAAAAAATACCATACTCCATCAGCCCAGAAGAAAGCAGTACGCCCTAGAGGTGAGCGCAAAGTGGTTATCTTTAATAAACCCTTTGATGTGCTAGTCCAATTTACCGATGAAAGTGGCAGAAAAACACTAAAAGATTTTATTCCTATTCGTGACATTTACGCAGCTGGACGTTTAGATAGAGACAGTGAAGGACTTTTAGTCTTAACAAATGATGGAAAGCTACAAGCAAAATTAACACAACCAGGTAAAAAAACAGGAAAAATCTACTATGCTCAGGTAGAAGGTGTTCCTTGTACAGTAGCATTACAACAATTTCGAGATGGATTAGAGCTTAAAGATGGCAAAACATTGCCAGCTCAAGTCGAAATAGTTGAGCAACCCGAATGGCTATGGAAGAGAAATCCGCCTATTAGAGAACGCCAAACTATTCCCACAACTTGGCTAAAAATTACCTTATTTGAAGGTAAAAACCGGCAAGTAAGGCGAATGACGGCTCATATTGGTTATCCTACATTACGCTTGATCCGCTTTAGTATGGGAAATATTGCATTGGATAATTTATTACCCGGTGAATGGAAGGAGATTGATTTTGTTTAAACCTCATGTGACTGTCGCGTGTATTGTTCATGCGCAAAATAAGTTTCTCGTTGTTGAAGAAACTGTCAATGGAAAAGCAACGTGGAATCAACCTGCAGGGCACCTTGAAGCCAATGAAACACTTATCCAAGCCGTTCAACGTGAGTTATGGGAAGAAACAGGATTAACACTTCCTGTTCAATATTTTCTTAAATTACATCAATGGATTGCCCCTGATAAAACCCCTTTTTTACGTTTTCTCTTTCTAATTGAAGCACAAGAACAATTTGAAACTCACCCTAATGATAGCGATATCAATTGTTGTTACTGGGTTAGCGCAGATGAAATTATCCAAAGCCAGCAATTACGTTCGCCTTTAGTAAGAGAAAGCATGCTATGTTATCAACAAGGTGAATGTTACCCTCTTTCTATTTTAACTAGCTTTGGCGCCCCCTTTAACTAAATGACAGAGAATGGAAAACAAAGCATCAAAAACAGAGCAACACTTGATGCACCTGTGTCAGTGATATGGTAAAGTATGGCGCTTATTTTTCCGCAGTGAGATCCAGTCATGTCAGATAACAGCCAAAAAAAAGTCATCGTAGGAATGTCCGGTGGCGTAGATTCATCCGTCTCAGCCTATCTTCTTAAGGAACAGGGATATCAGGTCGTTGGTCTGTTTATGAAGAACTGGGAAGAAGACGACGATACAGAATATTGTTCAGCTTCAACGGATCTTGCCGATGCGCAAGCTGTGTGCGATAAACTTGGCATTGAACTTTATACTATCAATTTTGCCGCTGAGTATTGGGATAATGTTTTTGAACATTTTTTATCTGAATATAAAGCAGGTCGCACTCCAAACCCCGATATTCTGTGCAATAAAGAAATAAAATTTAAAGCATTTTTAGAATATGCGGCAGAAGATTTAGGTGCTGATTATATCGCAACAGGTCACTATGTTCGCCGTCGTGATATCAATGGCAAAAGCCAATTACTTCGTGGCGTCGATAATAACAAAGACCAGAGCTATTTCTTATACACGTTAAGTCACGAGCAAATCGCACAAAGCCTTTTCCCTGTTGGTGAAATGGAAAAACCTGAAGTTAGAAAAATCGCTGAAAAGCTTGATTTAGCAACAGCAAAGAAAAAAGATTCAACAGGTATTTGTTTTATTGGTGAGCGTAAATTTACCGATTTCTTATCACGTTACCTCCCAGCTAAACCTGGTCCTATCATCACAGTTGACGGTGAAACTATTGGTGAACACCAAGGATTGATGTATCACACATTAGGTCAACGTAAAGGTTTAGGTATTGGTGGAACAAAAGACGGTGGAGATGATCCTTGGTATGTCGTTGATAAAGATGTTGAAAATAATATTCTTGTTGTGGCGCAAGGTCATGAACATCCAAGATTAATGTCTGTCGGCTTAATTGCTCAACAATTACATTGGGTATCGAGAGAGCCAATTACTGAAGCTTTCCGTTGTACTGTTAAAACACGATATCGCCAACCTGATATTGCGTGTACAGTAACACCATTAAGTGAAGATAAAATTGAAGTCCGCTTTGATTATCCCGTTGCTGCTGTAACGCCGGGACAATCAGCCGTCTTTTATCAAGACGAAGTCTGTTTAGGTGGCGGTATCATTGAAACCCGTATTCAGGAGTAGACGTGGCTAAAGATTTTCGTGATATTACACTTGCACTGGCAGGCGTCTGCCAGGCAAGTCGTCTTGTTCAGCAAATTGCTTACCAAGGTAGTGCGAACGAGAATGATATTGAAGTGATGGTTAACAGTATTTTTAATCTCAATCCAACATCAACACTTGATGTTTATGGCAATCAAATCAGTCATTTAAAATTAGGCTTTCAAACACTGAAAGCTATTCATCAGGCAGTAAGAAGAGAAAAGTTAACGCTAGAATTGATGACTTATCAACAAGGTTTAATCAACTTAGAACGCTTAATCGGACGAAATGATGATTATAGTTCACGTTTATCACAAAAAATTTCTCAATTAGAGCGTCAAAAAAGCTATTTTGAACCTATGTCCGAAGGTGTATTTAATGCACTCGCTGGAGTTTATGTTGATGCGGTTAGCCCTGTAGGCTCTCGCATTCAAGTTCATGGCTCTATTGAACTGTTAAAAAACCCAATTATTCAAGCTAAAGTTAGAGCGTTATTATTAACGGGTATCCGTAGTGCCGTGCTCTGGCGTCAAGTTGGTGGTCGTCGTTTTGATTTTTTATTGCATCAAAAGACGATCATCCGACAAGCTGATGATTTTCTCGCTCAATGTTAATACTTTAAATTCAACCTGGGAGTTGCCAACAATGGAATTATCTTCGCTGACAGCGATTTCACCGATTGACGGTCGTTACGGTAGTAAAACTTCGTCGTTACGTTCTATTTTTAGTGAATTCGGTCTTCTGAAATTCCGTGTACAGGTAGAAGTTCGCTGGCTACAAAAGCTGGCATCTTGCACCGACATTAAAGAAGTTCCCGCCTTTGAAAAAAACGCAAACGATTACCTTGATACAATTGTTGCTAATTTTAATGAAGAAGATGCAGCACGCATCAAATCTATCGAACGCACTACTAACCACGATGTAAAAGCCGTAGAATATTTTTTAAAAGAAAAAGTGGCAACTATCCCTGCTTTACATCAGGTTTCTGAATTTATTCACTTTGCTTGCACTTCTGAAGATATTAATAATCTGTCTCATGCCATTATGCTAGAAACAGCCCGCCAAGAAATCCTGCTACCTGCATGGCGTGAACTTATTGATACAATTAGTAAAATGGCGCAAGAATACCGTGACTTACCTCTTCTTTCTCGCACTCATGGTCAACCTGCTACCCCGTCTACAATGGGTAAAGAGTTTGCTAACGTGGCTTACCGCATGGAACGTCAATATCGTCAACTTACGCAAGTTGAGATTTTAGGTAAAATTAATGGTGCCGTCGGTAACTATAACGCCCACTTGGCCGCTTATCCTGAAGTAAACTGGCACCAATTTAGTGAAGAATTTGTGACTTCATTAGGTATTACATGGAACCCATACACAACACAAATTGAGCCGCATGATTATATTGCTGAACTTTTTGATTGTATTAGTCGTTTCAATACCATTTTGATCGATTTCGATCGTGATATTTGGGGTTATGTCGCACTGAATCACTTCAAACAAAAAACTATTGCGGGCGAAATTGGTTCATCGACCATGCCACATAAAGTAAACCCTATTGATTTTGAAAACTCGGAAGGAAACTTAGGGTTAGCTAATGCCGTTATGGGGCACCTTTCTAGTAAATTACCGCTTTCTCGTTGGCAACGTGATTTAACTGATTCAACCGTTCTGCGCAATTTAGGTGTGGGTATTGGTTATGCGTTAATTGCTTACCAATCAACCATGAAAGGCCTTAATAAGCTTGAAGTAAATGAAAAACATCTTCGCGAAGAGTTAGATTGTAACTGGGAAGTGTTAGCAGAGCCAATTCAAACTGTAATGCGTCGTTATGGCATTGAAAAACCTTATGAAAAATTAAAAGAATTGACTCGTGGTAAGCGTATTACTGAGCAAGATATGGTTATTTTCATCGACGGTTTAGAATTGCCTGAGCATGAAAAAACTCGCTTAAAAGCGATGACACCTGAAAGTTATATTGGTTTTGCAACTCAGTTTGTTGATAAGTTAAACTAATTTATCACACGAAAAGGCAGATAATTTCTGCCTTTTTTTATAACAAAAAACGAAGAAAACTATCTATAACCTAAACACGTTGCGGGCCACAGTATTTTTTAATCAATAGATTGTCTATGATAACCTTATATTTTTATCTAATAGACTGACTATCATGTCCTATATTTATTTTACAACGGTGTATTTTTACCGATTGTACTCAAGGTGGAATAATGCGGATCTTAATTATTGAAGATAATATTTTACTTCGTCATCACTTATCTGTGCAGTTTCGTGATGCAGGCCATCAAGTTGACGCAGCAGAAGATGCCAAAGAAGCAGATAGTTTTATAACCGAAGGTACACCCGATGTTGCTATTGTAGATTTAGGATTACCTGATGAAGATGGCATTAGCCTTATTCGAAGATGGCGAGAAAACAATATTACGTTACCTATTATGGTGTTAACTGCGCGTGAAAGTTGGCAAGAAAAAGTCTCCGCATTAAATGCGGGCGCTGATGATTATGTGACAAAACCTTTTCATTTTGAGGAAATTGTTGCACGTATTCAGGCATTAATGCGAAGAAACATGGGAATTGCATCACAAATACTCTCTATTGAGCCTTTTGAGTTGGATTTGTCACGTAAAGAGTTCATGATTTCAGGCGAGCAAATCAAATTAACAGCGTTTGAATATACCATTTTAGAAACATTAATGCGTAATCAAAACAAAGTTGTTAGCAAAGATGCATTAATGCGTCAGTTGTATCCAGATGCTGAATTAAAAGAAAGCCACACTATTGATGTACTAATGGGGCGATTACGTAAAAAAATCTTAGAAAAATACCCTGATGATGTTGTCGTGACAGTCCGTGGACAAGGCTACCGTTTTGATATGAAACCTTAATATGCAAAAAAAACAGCGCTCTCCACTCTCATTACGAACACGATTTTTACTTGCAACGAGTGCTATTATTTTAGCTCTTACACTCTCTTATGGGTTGGTTGCTATAGTCGGTTCTATTGTCAGTGTAGATAAAACCACTTTTATGCTGATGCGTAGTCAAAGTAATCTTTATTACAGTTTAGCCCAGTGGAATAAAGGCAAGCTGAATATTGAATTTCCAACAAATTTGAATAATAACAATACATCGCTGGTGGTCGTTTTTGATGATAAAGGTAATGTCTTATGGACACCTTCTGATTTACCTAAAGCCATTCCTAATAGCATTAAGCATAAATGGCGCCATGAAGAAGGGTTATTTGAAATTTCGGTTGATGTCAAAACAACTCGTTTAATGCTACAACAGTTGCCTCAATACCGTGTTTATCTCAAACGACTCGAAGAATATTCAAGTAACGAATTTTTAACTCACTCCGTGGTAATTAATCATTATCCTGCGGCTGATAATATGCCTTATATGGCAATCGCGGTTATTGATCCTATCCCTCAGCGCATGCAAAAAGTCAGTCAAGTTTGGGACTGGTTTTTATATATTATTCTCGCTAATTTATTTTTAGTTGTGCCTTTAATTTGGTTAGCTGCACACTGGAGTTTACGGCCTATAAAACAAGTGATAGAACAAATCAGTGCATTAGAAAAAGGTACACGTAATGATTTGGATGAAAACCCACCAACCGAGTTAAAAGGCTTAGTTAGAAATTTAAATGTGTTATTGCGTAATGAACGAAGCCGTTATAGTAAATATCGCACAAGTTTATCTGATCTTACCCACAGCTTAAAAACGCCACTCGCCGTATTACAATCAACATTACGCTCTTTACGATCAGGTAAGCAAATGACGATAGAGCAAGCTGAACCTATCATGCTTGATCAAATAGAACGAATTTCACAACAAGTCGGTTATTATTTGCATCGAGCATCTATTCATGGTGATCACGACATTACCACGCGAAAACTCCATTCACTATCAGGGTTGTTAGATAATCTTTGTAGTGCATTAAGTAAAGTTTATCAGTCAAAAGGCGTTGATTTAACACTCAATGTTTCACCTGAAATCATGTGGTTAGGTGAGAAAAATGATTTTATGGAAGTGATGGGCAATATTCTGGATAACGCTTGTAAATACTGCTTAGAGTTTGTTGAAATCAATGTAAGTAATAATGAAAACAGCGTAATAATGATTGTTGATGATGATGGCCCTGGTGTTAGCTCTGAAAAAAGAGAGATTATTTTCCAGCGAGGAACAAGAGCAGACACGCTACGACCGGGGCAAGGTTTAGGATTATCTATCGCGGTAGATATTATTGAACAATACAGTGGCGAAATTACTATTACCGATAGCCCTTTAGGTGGCGCTCGTATCACTGTAATCTTTGCTGAACAGCAACTTACCACTGAGCGTGAATAACCATTCATGATAAAAAATGCTTTTTTATCAAACTCCCCACTCCGTATATTGCATTATGTATGATATCTGCTCAGTTATTACAGTGTTACTCGCTATTACTCACATTGCTCAAAGTAATGTTTAGCAGGAAGTTAGAATTCATTATACTATGGCTTCAGGCTTCCCGAATTCAGGATATACACAATGGACTATAAACTTAATTTAGATTGGCAATCATTTCTCGAAAGCCATTGGCAAAAACGCCCTTTATTAATTAAAAACGGCTTCTCACGTTTTGTTGATCCTTTATCTCCTGACGAACTTGCTGGTCTTGCAATGGAAGATGAAGTGGATAGCCGTCTTGTTAGCTGTCAAGACGGACAATGGGGAGTCAAACATGGGCCTTTTGAGCACTTCGAAGGACTTGGTGATAAAGATTGGTCTTTACTTGTACAAGCCGTCGATCACTGGCATTTTCCTAGTGCGGCATTAATGAAGCCATTTCGTGTATTACCTGATTGGCGCATTGATGATTTAATGATCTCTTATTCTGTTCCCGGTGGTGGTGTAGGCCCGCACCTCGATCAATATGATGTCTTTATTATTCAAGGACAAGGTCGTCGTCGCTGGCGTGTGGGTGAAAAAATCCCGATGAAACAACACTGCCCTCACCCTGATTTACTTCAAGTTGACCCTTTTGAAGCAATTATTGATGAAGAATTAGAACCGGGTGATATTCTTTATATCCCACCTGGATTCCCACATGAAGGCTATGCGATTGAAGAGTCGCTAAACTACTCTGTAGGTTTCAGAGCGCCTAATGCTCGTGAACTTTTCAGTGGTTTCGCTGACTATGTGTTAGCAAATGATTTAGGCAGCTATCGTTATAGTGATCCAGACCTAACACCGCGTGAAAACCCAGCATTAGTGCAACATCAAGAATTAAATAAACTTCATGACATGATGGAAGATTTACTTGCTCAACCAGAAGTATTCCGTCATTGGTTTGGTGAATTTATTTCTCAATCTCGCCATGAACTTGATCTCGCAGTTCCAGAACCTTTATATGAAAATGCAGAAATTCACGATTTACTGCAACAAGGTGAGCAACTCCATCGTTTAAATGGTATTCGTGCGTTACGAGTTGGCGATAACTGTTTTGTAAATGGTCAATTGATGGATACTGATCATATAGAAGCGGTAGATGCGCTTTGCCAATATGATTATATTAATAAACAACACTTGGGTGATGCATTAGCTGATCCAAAATTTGTACGTTTATTAACACAGTTAGTGAATCAAGGTTATTGGTATTTTGAAGATTAATTATCACTAATTATAGTGATAAGTTATAAAGCCCAGCCATGTTAATGGCTGGGCTTTTTTATTACTCAATATCTTAAAATATCTCTGATTTTAAAACTCAGCGAATTAAATAATTTATAGATCCTTTTAAAAGCACTCTTGTATTATGAAAGAAAAAAGGAATTGAGACAAAAAAAACACTTTGTAAGAAAAAGAGTAATAAAGTGTGCTTACTATTTGTAATAAATAAAGAAAATAAAATTATAAAAGTGATAGCGAAATAACTAAAAATAATAATAAATGAATGCTTTTCAGACTTTCTGATTAAATATTCACTTTCATTATTAATATAATTTTCTTTTTGTTTATTTGATTTAACTTGTTTTTCAATTATGGGGTCAACTAATTTTTCTGAAATCGAATCCATTCTACTACCCTTATAGTATCGTTTTATAATAATTATAAATGAAATATGAACATTCTAATTTATCAATCTATTACGATAAAATAGCGTATATTTTAAGTTTAAAAAACTCATGATTAGCACTATCATTATTATAAAGTAGTTTTATTTTAGATTAAGTAAACCCATTCAATTTATTTCAGATTTATTTTAAACAACCTCTCCTATTTTATTTTATCAATTACCCTTAAGATAGAATTAAATTAAGAATGTAAATAAATAATCAAAACTAACAAGGTAGCTAAAAAAATAATAGCCGACATATCGGCTATTATTTTATTTTCTGAGCTATACAAGCGATTAATTAATCACTTTAGCCTTTTCTCTTTCAGCCGTAATTTCAGCAATACGCATGATCACACTCACCGCAGCTTCCATTCCTTCTAAAGAGATAAATTCATGCTTACCATGGAAATTATACCCGCCCGTAAAAATATTTGGGCAAGGTAATCCACGATAAGAAAGCTGAGCACCATCTGTGCCACCACGGATAGGCTTGATGTTAGGCTCAATATCACAATCAATCATCGCTTGTTTTGCAATATCAATAATGTGTGGGAATTGAACAACTTTATCATGCATATTGTAATAACTATCATCAATAGTCAGCTCAATATAGCAATCTGGGTGTAAACCTTTACCAACTTTTTCTGCAATCGCAATCATATTCTGTTTGCGTTTTTCAAATACGTTACGATTAAAATCACGGATAATATAGTGCATTTCCGCTCTTTCTACCGTTCCTTTAATACTTTGAAGGTGATAAAAACCATCATAACCCTCTGTATTTTCAGGCGTCTCATCAGTCGGTAATTCTTGATGAATGCGCGTTGCTAATCCTAATGCATTTACCATCACCCCTTTTGCACTCCCAGGGTGAACATTGTTACCAACAATTTTGATATTCACTGATGCAGCGTTGAAGTTTTCATATTCCAATTCGCCAACACCACCACCATCAACGGTATAAGCCCAGCTTGCACCAAATGCATTTAAATCGACATAATGCGCGCCACGGCCAATTTCTTCGTCAGGTGTGAACGCAATACGGATATCACCATGAGGTCGGTTCGTTTCTTTTAAACGCACCATAGCGGTAATGATTTCAGCAATACCCGCTTTATCATCAGCGCCTAATAAGGTTTTACCGTCTGTGGTGATTAATGTTTTACCAATCATGGAATGTAAGATTGGAAACATAACAGGTGATAACACTTCATCACCAATACCCAATGCAATATCTCCGCCACGATAATCTTCAAGCACTTGTGGTTTTACATGCTTACCAGAAAAATCCGGCGCTGTGTCAAGATGCGAAATAAAACCAATCACAGGCACTGGCCAAGAGACATTGGATGGCAAACTTGCCATTACACATCCTTTGTCACTGAGTGTTACATCAGCAAAACCCAGTTTTTTTAATTCTTGTGCCAATGCCTTAGCTAGTTTTAGCTGACCATCACTGCTTGGTGACATTTTTGAAGATGGTTTTGATTGTGTATCAAAATTAATATATTCAAAAAAACGTTCTAATAATTTATCCATTTTGCCCCCTAAGATCTCTCTAATAACAATAATAGGGAACTCTATAAAATAATTATTGCGTCAAATCAGCTTTAGGATCATTAATTAATTCAAACAATTTATGAACATATTCATCAACAACCTGACTTGCTGGCCCATAATGTTTTTCTTCAAACTGGCTTTCAACTAAACTTGGCTCAAGATTTAGCTCAACAGTATGAGCGCCAGCTAGCCTAGCTTCATGTACAAAACCCGCAGCAGGATAGACATTACCAGAAGTGCCAATAGAGATAAAAATATCAGCCTCAGCCAAAGCTCGATAAATATCATCCATGCCAATAGGCATTTCACCAAACCAGACAATATGTGGACGTAGTGGTGATGGAAATTGGCAACAATGGCAGTGATCTGTTGTTTCTAAATCACCTTTCCATTCAAAAACTTGGCGGGATTGTGGGCAACGTACTTTTAATAATTCACCATGCATATGTAAAATATGCTGACTACCCGCTTTCTCATGTAAATTATCAATATTTTGCGTTACAAGAAGGAAGTTATCTTTACCTAAGCATTGCTCAAGTTTTGCTAATGCATAATGCGCTTCATTTGGCTGAATTGTAGGTTGTTGTAATTGGCGACGACGTTCATTATAAAACTGCTGGACCAATTGTGGGTTGCGTTGATAGCCTTCAGGTGTAGCAACATCTTCAACGCGATGTTCTTCCCACAATCCATCTTCTGAACGAAATGTTTTAATTCCTGATTCAGCAGAAATGCCAGCCCCTGTTAATACGACAACTTTGGGTAAACTCATTTCATGTTCCGTTTTATGGGTGAGATGAAAATAACGACAACGTGAATGTTGTCGTCGTAAACTTTTGATCTTACGAAACTTCCTAAGCCGACGATGACGAAGTTTAAGTTTCATCATTACAATCCTTGGTTTTCAAATTTAAATATTGCGTTTCTAGCGTTACTATTTTAAGTGTTTTTTCTTCTTTGTATGTCAATAAACTTATTGTCCACTTAAAATTCTTGCAGGATCTAGTTTAGTGGCTCGACGAGCAGGATACCAACTTGCTATCAGGCTTAAGATCACAGTGGTGATAAATACAGAAAAAACATCAATCAAATGTACTTCTGAAGGGAGGAAATCGACAAAATAAACATCACCAGAAAGTACACTATGCCCTGTTAATGATTCAACAACAGAAACTAAAGGTGTCAAATTATAAGCCACTAATACACCAAAAATGACGCCTGCAATACAGCCAAT
This sequence comes from Proteus sp. fly-1067, assembly GCF_040139345.1. Classification (NCBI taxonomy): domain Bacteria; kingdom Pseudomonadati; phylum Pseudomonadota; class Gammaproteobacteria; order Enterobacterales; family Morganellaceae; genus Proteus; species Proteus sp. fly-1067. The sequence continues at coordinate 19,569 of NZ_JBEEUL010000013.1, forward strand.
CATGCCTGATAATAAGCCGTACCATAAAAAGATATTACGGATATGACTATCACGTGCGCCGAGCGTACGTAAAATAGCAATGTCACTGCTTTTATCTCTTACCGCCATAATCAGCGTCGATACAATATTAAAACAAGCCACACCAATCACTAAGATCATGGATAAATACATAATGCTACGGATCATTTGAATATCGCTATACATATAGCCATAGTCACTTATCCAACTTTTAGCATAAACATACTCTTCACTATTTAAACCCGCATTATGAATAATTTCATTAGCCAAAAACGGATCAACCGTTTTCACTTCAATTCCTGTAATACCTTGGCCGTAATCCATATATTGTTGAGCATCTGCTAGAGGAATTAATGCTAATTGGTGATCGAGCATTCCACTCAATTTAAATATGCCACTAACTTGTAAGCGAATACGTTTAGGCTGTAATAACTTAGTTGGATCATCATTATTCGGGATTAATACCGTTAGCCAATCACCCGGTTTAATTTTTAATGCGTCTGCAACACCTTGCCCAACAATAATTTGTTGCTTACCCGCACGAAAATCTTGCCATGCATTATTTTGTACATAGCGAGGTAATAAGCTGATATCTCCTTGTTTTTCAGGAGATACTCCCATAACTTGCACTGCTTTTAATTCAGTTCCTTTCTCTAACAATCCCGTTAATAAGATATACGGCGCGGCCGCGACAACTCCTGATGTTTTTTCAATTCGAGGTAATGCCGATTGCCATTGTACAAATGGCTGTTCTACTGAATAGATTTGCCCATGAGGCACTACCGATAAAATACGGTTTTTTAATTCGCGCTCAAAGCCATTCATGGCACTTAAGCCAATAATTAAAACAGCCACGCCAAGCATAATGCCCAGTGTTGAAATAACCGAGATTAACGAAACCATTCCCGCACGTTTTCGCCCTCTTGAAAAACGTAATGCGGTCACTAATGCAAGTGGCAATTGCGCCATTATTTCACTCCTGAAATCATATTTTGTGGCTGTAATTGACCATCTTTCATTTCAAGTTGACGCTGAAAACGAGCCGCCAGTGATAAATCATGCGTCACCACCAGAAAAGCAGTTTGCTTCTCTTTATTTAATTTAATCAATAACTCGAAAATACCTTCGGCGTTTTTCTGATCAAGATTACCTGTTGGTTCATCCGCAAGTACTAATGCAGGATCGTTAACCAATGCTCTCGCAATCGCAACACGTTGTCTTTCGCCACCTGAAAGCTCTGAAGGACGATGATGAGCACGCTCTTTTAAGCCAACCGCTTCAAGTAAAGACATTGCTTTCTCTTTCGCCTTTGCAACACTAACCCCACCAATCATTAATGGCATTGCCACATTTTCAAGTGCAGTAAAATCCGGTAATAAGTGATGGAATTGATAAATAAAACCCAGTTGTGTATTACGCAGGTCGGCTTTTTCTGAAGAAGATAATGTATTGAGTGATTGCCCTTCAAAGAAGACTTCGCCAGATGTCGGTGAATCTAAGCCACCTAATAAATGCAATAAGGTACTTTTGCCTGAACCAGAACTACCCACAATCGCTAAAAAATCGCCTTTTTCCATTTTAAATGAAACCGATTTCAGCACTTGGGTTGAAATTGTACCGTCTTGGTATTGTTTACACAGGGCGTGACAATCCAATAAACAATTTTTGTCAATTTGCATGTTTTTTTCTGATGCCATTGGCTGTTTATTAATAGAAGAATTACTCATAACGTAGCGCCTCTGCTGGCTGAATAGTCGCGGCCCGCCAAGACGGGTATAAAGTAGATAAAAGGGAAATCACAATGGCTGCAAAGCCAATCATAAATACTCTTCCCCATTCAAGCGTTGCAGGTAATTCAACACCTTGTGGAATAAGCCCTACCGCTGGCATAATAGTATTTAACTGGCTAGAGAGTAATGCCCCCAAAAGACCACCAGCAACTGCACCTAACATACCGGCACCAGCACCTTGCAACATAAAAATGGACATAATCTGGGAACGTTTTAAGCCCATAGTTTGCAAAATAGCTACTTCTCCTTGTTTTTCCATCACTAATAAAGAAAGTGAGGTAATAATATTAAAAGCAGCCACAGCAATAATTAAGCTTAATAATAATCCCATCATATTTTTTTCCATTTTAACTGCCTGGAAAAATTCACCTTTACGTTCGCGCCAATCTTTCCAACTTAAGTTTGTAGCTAAAGGCTTAGCACTGTATTTTTCAATATTGAGAGGATCAGAAAAGAAAAGACGCCACCCTGTAATATTACCAGGCTGATAACGCATTAAACGCGCCGCATCTTGTTGATTGACTAGAATTTGAGAAGCGTCAGCATCCCCACCACTTTGGAAAATACCTTTAACAGTAAATAATCGTTGACTGGGTAATCTTCCCATTGGAGTGAGTTGACTAACACTTGGCACAATCAGACGGATTTTATCCCCTTCTTTTGCTTTTAGTTGTTTAGCTAAGCCACTTCCTAAGATCACGCCATATTCACCCGATTTAAGCATAGAGAAATCACCATAACGAATATGTTTTGTTAAAGGTTCATCTTGTGCTTTTTCAATCCCTAACATGACACCAACGCTGATATTATCTTTACTCTGCAAAACAACATCACCTTCTACTAAAGGGACAACGTTTATGATACCTTCTCGCGTCAGTAGATTTTCGGCTATATTTGATTGTCGGGGTAATTGCCCGTTAGGTGATGTCACTATGGCTTGTGGAAGATAAGCAAGAATGCTTTCTTGCAATGAACGCTCAAAACCATTCATGACAGAAGTCACTGTGATAAGCGCTGCTACACCTAACATGATCCCTAAAGCGGATAGCCATGAGACGAAGCGACCGAACTTATCGACCGCGCGACCCCGCATATAACGGAGCCCTATATAAAATGAGACAGAATTGTACATGAAATCTGTGCTGTTCCTGTTGCTAATGCGAAGTGTTCAGGGATAATAAAGGGTAGTCTTACTGAATGGAACCACTCTATTCCCAAACTGTGGTTTTTCTTTTATCTTAACCTGCCCGCCAGTTTAAGCTTTAGCGAGTACGCTGAAGATGTGTTGGGAGTTAACTACAACAAAGAGTTCACATTACACGCTTATGTCCTCAGAATATCGTTATCAACTTCCTATAAAACAAGGGGATACTCGCCAGCTAGGTCAACTGACTGGTGCCGCTTGTGCTCTAGAATGTGCAGAGATCATCAAACGTCATTCTGGATTAGTCGTCCTTGTTACTCGTGACATGCAAAATGCATTACGTTTACAAGATGAAATCCGTCAGTTTTGTGATTATCCAGTAGAGACATTATCGGATTGGGAAACGCTGCCTTATGACAGTTTTTCACCTCACCAAGAAATTATCTCAAACCGCCTTTCTACGCTATACCGTATTCCATCACTTCTCAAGGGAATTTTAATCTTACCCGTCAATACGTTAATGCAGAAAGTTTGCCCTACGGATTATCTCGCAAGTCATGCGTTGGTAATGCAAAAAGGAGAGATACTTTCTCGTGATAATTTACGTAAAACACTCGATGAAGCGGGATATCGCCATGTAGAGCAAGTATTAGAACACGGTGAATATGCAACACGCGGTGCATTGCTTGACTTATTTCCTATGGGAAGTGAATTTCCTTATCGTATTGATTTTTTCGACGATGAAATTGATAGCCTGCGTACTTTTGATGTTGATACCCAAAGAACATTAATAGAAGTGGAGCAAATAAATTTATTGCCCGCACATGAATTTCCTACTGATGCCAATGCAATTGAGCTTTTTCGTAGTCAGTGGCGTGAGCGCTTTGATGTAAGACGCGATCCTGAACATATTTATCAGCAAGTCAGCAAACACATATTGCCTACTGGGATTGAATATTGGCAATCGCTGTTTTTTGAACAACCGTTATCTAACTTATTTGCTTATTTTCCTAAAAACACGCTGATAGTGACGCAAGATCTACAAGATTTTGCAGATAAATTCTGGCAAGACATCAACCAGCGTTTTGAAAGCCGTCGTGTTGACCCAATGCGACCATTGCTTCCTCCTGATGATATTTGGCTTAGTGTTGATAAATTTAATAAAGAACTTAAACAGTGGCCACGAATTCAACTTAAAACAGAAACATTGCCAGAAAAAGCTGGACAAACTAATTTAGGTTATCAACCACTTCCTGATTTATCGATCAACGCACAAAGCAAATCCCCTTTAGACAATCTACGTCGATTCCAAGAACAATTTTCAGGTAGTGTGATTTTCTCTGTTGAGAGCGAAGGCCGACGTGAAACAGTACAAGAACTGTTATCACGGATAAAAATTGCACCTAAACAGATCATTGAGTTATCAGATGCCCAAGAAAAAGGAGCCTATTTTATTATTGGTGCAGCTGAACACGGTTTTATTGATAATCATCGTCAATTAGCCATGATCTGTGAAAGCGATATGTTAGGCGAACGAATTAATCGCCGTCGTCAAGACAATCGCCGAGCAATTAATACCGATACTTTAATTCGTAACCTTGCCGAATTAAGCATAGGTCAACCAGTTGTTCATCTTCAGCATGGTGTTGGACGCTATCAAGGCATGACAACCTTAGAAGCGGGAGGCGTTAAAGCTGAATACTTGATGTTAAGCTACGCAGGTAATGACAAGCTTTATGTCCCTGTTTCATCATTGCATTTAATCAGTCGTTATTCCGGTGGTGCTGATGAAAATGCCCCTTTACATAAATTGGGGGGCGATGCATGGGTAAGAGCTCGTCAAAAAGCAGCTGAAAAAGTCCGTGATGTTGCAGCAGAGCTGTTAGATGTTTATGCCCAGCGAGAAATAAAAACGGGATTTGCCTTTAAAATGGATAAAGAGCAGTATCACGCATTCCGACAAAGCTTTCCTTTTGAAACCACTCCCGATCAAGAAACAGCGATCAATGCCGTATTAAGTGATATGTGCCAAGCCATTTCAATGGACAGATTAGTCTGTGGTGATGTTGGTTTTGGTAAAACAGAAGTGGCAATGCGCGCGGCATTCCTCGCGGTTAACAATAATAAACAAGTTGCGATTTTAGTCCCAACCACCCTATTGGCCCAGCAGCATTTTGATAATTTCCGCGATCGTTTTGCCAATTGGCCCGTTAATATTGAGATGATCTCCCGTTTTCGCAGTGCAAAAGAACAGCAACAAATTACAGAAAAACTGGCTGAAGGTACTGTTGATATTGTCATTGGGACACACAAATTACTGCAACCTAGCATTCACTGGAAAGATTTAGGACTCCTCATTGTTGATGAAGAGCATCGCTTTGGCGTTCGCCACAAAGAACGCATTAAAGCCATGCGTGCTAATGTAGATATTTTAACACTGACAGCAACGCCTATTCCTCGTACGTTAAATATGGCCATGAGTGGTATGCGTGATCTTTCTATTATCGCAACGCCGCCTGCACGTCGTTTATCCGTAAAAACATTTGTGCGGGAATATGATGATTTAGTGGTACGTGAAGCCATCTTGCGTGAAACATTACGTGGTGGGCAAGTCTATTATTTGTATAACGATGTTGAAAATATTGAAAAGGCGCGTGAGAGACTGGCTACACTTGTACCTGAGGCACGTATTGGAATTGGTCATGGGCAAATGCGTGAACGTGAACTTGAACGTGTGATGAATGATTTCCACCATCAACGTTTTAATGTGTTACTTTGCACCACCATCATCGAAACGGGTATTGATATACCAAGCGCGAATACCATTATTATTGAACGTGCCGATCACTTTGGTTTAGCGCAATTACATCAGTTACGTGGTCGTGTAGGTCGTTCTCATCATCAAGCTTATGCTTATTTGTTAACGCCACATCCTAAAGCCATGACAAAAGATGCACATAAACGTTTAGAGGCGATTGCTTCACTAGAAGATCTGGGCGCCGGTTTCGCATTGGCAACACATGATTTGGAAATTCGAGGTGCGGGTGAATTACTTGGTGAAGAACAAAGCGGTCAAATGAATACCGTAGGCTTCTCACTTTATATGGAGTTATTAGAAAGCGCAGTAGAAGCCCTTAAAGATGGCAGAGAGCCATCACTTGAAGATCTCACTAATCAACAAACAGAAATTGAATTAAGAATGCCTGTCTTATTGCCTGATGATTACATTCCAGATGTAAATGTCAGACTCTCATTCTATAAACGAATTGCAAGTGCGATTGATTTAAATGAGCTTAATGATTTAAGAGCAGAGTTAATTGATAGATTTGGTAAATTACCTGATGCTGGTCGTTATTTACTGCGTAATGCGGCCATTCGTTTAAATGCCATGAGCCTCGGTATTACTCGTATTGAAGCCCATGACAAAGGTGGATTCATTGAGTTTGGCGAAAAAAATAAGGTTGATCCAGGCTATTTGATTAGCTTGCTTCAAGAACAACCTACAGTTTTCCGCTTAGACGGCCCATCTAAATTGAAGTTTATTATTGATTTAGCTGAACGCGAAAAGCGTCTTACTTTTATTGATGATATGTTAAGTGCATTCGATGATCATAAGATGAAATAACACGAGAGCTAACCGTTCTTTAAGCTAATAAAAAGGCGTAACTGAAGTGATCTTCTCCTTCATTACGCCTTTTTATATTATTGGTATTAATCTTTACGGCAAGGGACTTTTTCATTCATTGAACAATAGGGTTCTTGTTCTAAGATCAGCCTACCATCAGCATCTAAAGCAATAACTTCACCAGGTTTAAACGTGGTGCGCACTTTACCTGGCGTGCCATCGATAGTGTAAAGCACATCATAACCCACAGTTCTACGTTCTTGTCGATAAATAGGAATACACTCTTTGAATTGAGGATAAGGGAAATTTGCAATATTGCTGTTATTAAGTGCTTCAATCATGTAAAACACACGACATTCTTGCTCTGCTGGATGAAATCGTGACAATTTTTCGGGTGTAAAAGGTGTTGGTAAGCCGATTCGATGACAGTATTCTTCTGTCACAAATACCGTTGATTTAATCGGTGTAGCGGAAACGACATGAGCAAATTGAGGCTGGGGGAAAACCCACCTCCACGCAATAAATAAAAGAATAGCTAATGCAATGATTAGTCCTATCAGTGTGTACTTTCTGACATCAACACTCACTTTTACCCCTTTTTATCTGTTTTATCCTTAATTGCTACAGATATGCAATACAAAGCCACTGTTTTACGATAACTGGCTAATATATTTAGTATTCAATAAATGAACTCTCTATCTGATAGCTTAATTCAACATCCATGCTGATTAGCATAATAAGCAAACTACGTATTTATGACATGTTAAATACACCACTTATTTCTGTTTTAATTACTTAATTAAATAAATATCACCACTTTTTTAGGATTTACCTATTATATTAAGAGTGGTCTTAATTTATTTTTCTGAAAAAATTGAAATCGTTATACTATTTATAATACATCATTATGATAACACGAGGTTAACAATTGTTGCTTAGAAATATGTGGCATTTCATTTTAAATTCATATTTTAAAATTTATCTCCAAGACTTATGAAAATATTTTAATCAATTAAAATTGAGTAAAAATAACAAGTTAAGCTTAACTTTAACGTTTTTTACTTATTATATTTTTAATACAAATTAAAGAAATACCATAACACTTTATTTGATTAATTAATGAATTAAACATCATTTTTTATTTAAGAAAAGTCTTAAATAATTCAGCATAATAACCAAAAACAGAGCCGAGCTTTAATATTACTCATTTATTCTTAATGATAAAATTATATTTACTATTGTCTTATTGAACTTTAGAGTTACTGGTTATTTTTGATATAAACAGATAAATCATCTAGTCATTTATGCTGAGATTATTTATCTTATTTAGATATTCTCATTTAATTATTTAATTTGAAAGAAAAAACAGATAAAAAACCCTCATATTATATGAGGGTTTAAAAAGATAACTTTTGCCTTACTTGCAAAGCAAAAGATAAATTAATGAAGTTTTAGCTTAGGTCTGATCACTCTGTTGATAGAACCAACCAACATCATAAGCCCTGTTTTGATATAACCATGTAATGCAATTTGATGCATTCGATATAAAGAGATGTAAACAATCCGAGCAATCCTCCCTTCGATCATCATGTCACCTTTCATCAGATTGCCCATTAAACTTCCTACTGTACTAAATTTAGAAAGAGAAACTAATGAACCGTGGTCAGTAAACACATAATCTTTTAACGGCTTATTTTTTAACATTGCAATAATATTGCTATAACAGCGACTCGCCATTTGATGTGCCGATTGTGCTCTTGGTGGAACAAAGCCACCTTCTTTACGAGGACATGATGCACAGTCACCAATAGCAAAAATCGATTCATCTAAAGATGTTTGCAAAGTCGGCTTAACAACCAATTGATTAATACGATTGGTTTCTAGCCCTGCGATCTCTTTCATAAAATCAGGTGCTTTAATACCTGCTGCCCACACCATTAAGTCAGCATCAATATGCTCACCTTCTTTAGTGTTTAATCCACCTTCATCTGCACTTGTGACCATAGTTTTGGTCATGACTCGCACACCTAATTTTGTTAATTCATGATGTGCTGCGCTCGAAATACGTACTGGTAATGCAGGAAGAATTCGCTCTCCCGCTTCAACTAAAGTGATATTTAATGCAGAAGGCGCTAATTTTTTTAATCCATAACTATTTAATTGGCGCACTGCATTGTGTAGTTCAGCAGAAAGTTCAACTCCCGTTGCACCACCACCAACAATAGCGATATTCACTTTGCGATCTTCAGCTTGTGCATTAGCATCAGCTGAATATTTCAAAAATAAATTCAGCATTTCATTATGGAAACGATGGGCTTGTTGTGGGCTATCTAAGAAAATACAGTTTTCTTTAATGCCTGGAGTACCAAAATCATTCGATTTACTGCCTAATGCCATGACTAAAATATCATAATCAAGCGTGCGTTCAGGGACGAGCAATTCTTGGCCTTCATCATAGATAGCCGCTAATGTAATATTTTTTTGTTCACGATCAAGGCCCATAAGTGAGCCTAATTGGAAGTTAAAATGATGGTTATAACCATGAGCTAAATAACTTAACGCATCAACTCCATCGTCTAAAGAGCCTGTTGCTACTTCATGTAATAACGGTTTCCATAAATGGCTATTATTACGATCGACTAAGGTGATTTCTGCTTTTTTGCTGCGGCCTAATTTATTGCCTAATTTTGTCGCAAGTTCCAAGCCACCAGCGCCACCACCGACAATAACAATTTTTGTTAATGACATTTAACGTCACTCCATAAAGATATTTACTGTTGTTATTTAAATAGCCTTGGTGAAATCTACTTATATAACGACAGTTAAATCGTTTCGGCTGTTATTTTTGTTCTTAAACAAAGTAATTGGAAAGATGGTCATACCAAAGTTGATTTATATCAAAAATAGTTGAATATTCATATCTCTTTTTTGAAGAAATCGACGATAACGTACCTTTATTTGATGATTAAACAACCACCAGAAAGATATACATAATGGATTTTTAAATAAATACAAAAAGTTAGAGCATAAAAAGAGACATTAGTGTAATAAAACAGGCTTTGATCATTAGCTGATGAAAATCTCATCTTAAAACAATTGTTCTAAAGTTGAAGGAAGTAAGAAAGAGATAAAAATCTTAGACGGGTAAAAATAAAAATGGATGGAAAACCACCCATTTTTTAGAAACGATTTTAATCTTATTTTTTGCTATAAAATGCTTTAATTTTAAATAGATGCTCAGAGAGACTCTTAAATTTATGCATCTGCACTTCATCCCAAATCACAGAATAATAAGGTGATAATTCATCAGCAGAACGCTGATTATCTAAGATCTCATCATTGCGAGATAAAATCACTAAAGCATTATCTTTGTTTTTAGAACGAAAATCTTTAATGCATTTCGTTGCTATATCTAAATATTCTTCAGGCCTGTCGATCTTATCAGTCATATTTTCATAAGGAAAAAGATTAGGATTAATCATTACCTGACGAATATTACATAAGAAACCAATACGCTCTGCCCAATATCCCCCTAACCCAACACCGCAAATTAATACGGGCTCTTTAGTGGATTTAATCACTTTATCCGTTTCTTTCAGTAAATGTTGCATATCATGACGAGGATGCAAGGTACTGTAGCTTAGAAAACGAACGTCAGGATCAATAAACTGTAGCTGTAAAACTTTCTCATGATTTCCAGGACTTGTGGAATCAAAACCATGTAAATATATAATCATGCGCGCTCCTGCCATTGCTCCTGTAATTGGGTCAGCAACTGATTCGCTTTTTTCCAGCGATCAGAAGTTTGTAGCTCACTCAATGTGTAACGACCACGGTGATGGTACAATGTGGAAATACGTTCTGCTTTGACTGAGGACAGGTTATCTAACACACTCACAGCCCCTTTTCGGTTATTACACACTAAAAGCATATCACAACCCGCATCAAGGGAGCGCTGTGCTCTTTCTGCATAACTACCCATAATAGCAGCACCTTCCATGGATAAATCATCAGAGAAAATAACGCCTTGGAAGCCAAGTTGTTCTCGTAGAATTGATTTCAACCAGTAGGATGAACCACTTGCTGGACGATCATCAACCTGAGAATAAATAACATGAGCCGGCATAATCGCATCTAATAACTGGCGTTGAATAAAGTCTTTGAAAATAGACATATCACGTTGGCGAATATCATTTAAAGAGCGATCGTCACGAGGTGTTTCTTTATGAGAGTCAGCCCTTACCGCGCCGTGGCCAGGAAAGTGTTTACCTGTTGATTTCATGCCCGCAGAGCGCATACCTTTAATAAAGCTCTCTGCCATTGTCATGGCAATCTCAGGTGAATCATGGAAAGAACGCTCACCAATCGCAATACAGTTATGACCTAAGTCGAGCACAGGTGCAAAACTGATATCAATATCCATGGCAATCATTTCTGATGCCATTAACCACCCAGCTTCTTGTGCTAAATGGCTAGCTTGATAACTTTCATTTAATGCTGCATAGGATTGTGCCGCGGGTATCCGTGTAAAACCATCTCGGAAACGTTGTACCCGACCACCTTCTTGGTCAACGGCAATCACTAGACGTTCATGAGATGCATCACGAATTTGACGGACTAATTCATTTAATTGTTCAGCATCGTGGAAGTTGCGGGTAAAAAGGATTAATCCACCGACAAGAGGATGCTTTAAAATTTCACGCTCTTCACTATCGAGTTCATATCCTTCAACATCAAGCATTACTGGACCCATAACATTCCTCTCTTTGTAATTGTGACAAGATAATGTCTTTAATTTGTCAGACTAAAATAACGACGTAAAGGTTCAGACATTATTAAAAATGATCCATTTTTTGTTTGTTGCCAACGAACTTCATACCACATTAGCATCATATAAAAAATGAATGGTTCTCTTGAAAAAATACGCTTTCTTAACTCTCTGACAGAATAAAAGTAAACCTCTTTTTGCTCTGTATAATGACTATGATACGAACAATAATAATCTAAAAATGCCGTTTGTTGCATTTCATCTAATTGATTAGTGGCAAAGAACGTCATTAATGAATCAGCTGTATCAATATCAGCCGCATATTCCCAATCAATAAATTTTATACCTGAATCACTAAGAAGAATATTCTCAACGTGCAAATCCATGTGAGCTGGCGCGTATTTTATGAGATCCCGTTGAGGTTGACGTAAAAAATGTTGTTGTAAGCGTAGCCATTTAGCGGATAACCGCTTTCTATCGATTTGTTGCCAATAAAGGGATAACTCATGGTTTAAATTAAGAGGAAAACCAAATGGTGTTTGCTGATGTAACGTTGCTATTTTTTCAGCTAATGGCTTTAAATAGACACTAAAAAGTGATTGATGGGTAAGGTGCTCACCGGATAACCAATGAAGAAAAAACCATTCTCCATGGCGTGTTGCAACTTCAGGGGATAAATCAAGACCCGCCAGTTGTTTTAAAATGGCGTATTCTTTTCTTCCGTGTACATAAAGTTCTTTTCTTTCATCTCCGTAGTAGCGAGCAATCCAATCAATATCAGCACATTGCACACGAAAAGACCCACCGCCTAATCCTGTTAATGCCGTTATTCTCCATTTACTTAATGCCGTTGCAGGGAAAAGTGTTTGCAAGGCATTAAGTAAACTTGAGTCATACCGATCACTCAACCTTGTTGCGTCCATTCCAAAGAATTTCGCCAGAAGAAACTGACATTAATTGCATACTAATAACGCGGTTATCTTTTTTGCCATCAACAGTTGAGAATAAAATATAATCTGCTTTTAAATTCCGCGCTAACCCAATAGCAGCACTACGAAGACCTAAACTGTCCTCTCCTGATAAGCCGAGCGCTTTTCGTGCTGACATCATTTGTGCATAAGGTACTGTTTGTAATGAACTAATGCTATTAACTGATTCTATAATTGCATTGGTTGCATTTACTGCTTGGATATTTCCACCTGAATTATTTTTGACATTATCAATGACAATTAATTTACCCGTTTCTAAATCGTCAGTAACCGCCATCTCTCTAATTAAAGGAGTTACCACATTATTCCAATTAATACTGGTGATTTTAGGTGGTGTTGGTACTACTTCAATTGGTGGCTCTATCGGTTTAGGAGGCTCTACAGGCTCTGTCGGCGTTACTGGCTCTACGGGCACAGGAGGTTGTTGTGGCAACATAGACGGACAACCTGCTAATAAAAACACAGACATCGCCACAAATAGAAGTCTTTTCATACTCGCGTTACCTTATCCTAAGTAAAAAGATAAACTCTGACATAACTAATGGTTTTATCTGGAACATCAGCGCTAATTTCCGTATCTCCATCACCAAGAATAGTTACATCATTTACATGTCCAGCCGGGGATACTTCAAGCCCTTGTTCGTTATACCAGTAAAAGCGATAGCGAATTGAAACAGGGTAAGATTGTGTATTTGATAGCATAACTGTCGCTCTTGTGCCGTTAGTATGGTGTTCAAGGATCGGTTGTCCTGCCACAATTCCCACAGCTAAGACCGAAGGCTCCATAATAATAGCCTGCTGCCGATTAAAATAGAGTTTATTATCTGAATGAGATGATAAACACCCAGAGAGCAATGTCGTCATACACATAGCGATAAGTAATGAGTAAATAGCCTTACTTTGTCTTATCATGTATTACTTCCTGTTATCTCGCTTTTAGCATCATATCGATCATTGACTTAATAATGGCCCTAATGGTTTTCCACCTAATAAATGCATGTGAATATGGAAAACTTCTTGTCCACCATGTTTATTACAGTTCATCACTAGGCGATAACCATCTTCAGCAATACCTTCTTGTTGAGCTATTTTTGCAGCAACAACAAATAGGTGTCCTAACACTTGTTCATCTTCAACAGTAACATCATTTACCGTAGGGATAAGTTTATTAGGAATAATCAAAATATGTGTGGGTGCTTGTGGCGAAATATCACGAAATGCAGTGACTGTATCATCTTGAAAAACAATATTAGCCGGAATTTCACCACGAATAATTTTACTGAAAATTGTTTCTTCTGCCATTACCATCACCTTATTATTTATTTTAATTCCTGATTAATTCAATTAAGCAGGTAAGTTTTGAATATAAAAGAGCTTAGCAAAATTGCGCGTTGTTTGTTGTGCTAACTCCTCGACACTCACCCCTTTTAATACAGCCATATATTCTGCAACGTCACGAACATAAGCGGGTTGATTTTCTTTGCCGCGATGAGGAACTGGCGCTAAATATGGGGAATCTGTTTCAACTAAAATTCTATCAAGAGGAACAATACGTGCAGCTTCTCTAATTTGTTCCGCATTTCTAAATGTCACAATACCTGAAAAAGAGATATACATTCCAAGGTCGAGCAATGCTGTTGCCGTTTCTTTATCTTCAGTAAAGCAATGCAATACACCACCACAATCTTGCACATTCTCTTCTTTTAAAATCGATAACGTATCTTCACGTGCGCTACGTGTATGCACGATAACGGGTTTGTTAACTTGTCTGCCAATACGGATATGCTCACGGAAAATTTCACGTTGTAATGCTGCATTTTCTTGTTGGTAATAGTAATCCAGACCTGTTTCACCTAAAGCCACAACATCAGGTGCAGCAGCTAAGCGCGTTAATTCTTCAACATCGTAGCCTTCGTCTAAATTCAAGGGATGAATACCACAAGAGAATGCAATATTGTCACGTTTGCCGATAAGTTCACGCATATTTTTGAAACCTGGCAAAGTTGTTGCTACAGCTAGCATATATTGAACATCACGCTGCTGTGCTTTTTCGACAACATCATCAATATTTTTATGTAGTTTTTCATAATCTAAGCTGTCGAGATGGCAGTGTGAATCAACTAAAAACATAACGTACTCTCATTTATCTGGTATGACTTATAGGTGTTTTTTATTACGGCTAGATCACAATTAATTTTATGCTGCTAATTAATGTTGTGTTACTAACTGATTTTCCCAATCTAGTAACTGTTCTGCTAGTAATAACTCTTTATTTAAGGCTGGAATGGTCATTAGCTGATAACGACACTGTTTCCATCCATCAATAATGGCTAACACAATATTTGAAGGCGATTGTGATAACGCCATAATTAAAGGTTGTTGATCTTGGTTGATACAATAAGCTTGTGCATTTGTTTGATACTTTAATGCATCGAGTAAAAGCGATAACAACCAATACAAGCGACGATCTACATTATCTTGATTTAGCTGTGGAAGAAACCCAAATAAATCATGCCGTTGTAAACTTGAATATAACGCTTGACAAAAAGTTTCTCTTTCTTGCCATTCATCTTTCAATAATGAAAGTGCCGCTATTGGTGCATTCTGTGACAAATTTAACGCAGTTACACTATTAGCGTAAGAGACATTCGGCAACTGCTGTTGTATCCAATGGGTAGCGTGCTGATGATCAGGCGAGGCTAAATGGTAATAAAAACAGCGGCTACGCAATGTAGCTAACAAAACTTCAGGTTGCTGGCAATTAAGTAAAAAATACGTATTTTTAGGGGGCTCTTCTAACGTTTTGAGTAATGCATTTGCCGCAGCCTCAGTTAAGGCTTCAACCTCTTTGATCCAAACAACTCTTGCACCGCTTTGCTGAGCATGTTGTTCCAGTTTTTCTGTCACTTTTCTAACGGCTTCTACGCCAATAGATGTCTTGCCCTTTTCATTTTGCAAAAGATGCCAATCAGGATGTGTTTCGGCAAGCATCAAGCGGCAACTATGGCACTCATTACAGCTTTTTAATCCCTGTTTATTCTGACACATTAACCAACGGCTTAATCCATAAGAGAGAGCATCTGCTCCCATTCCTTCGGTCGCATGTAAAAGCAAAGCATGATGACCACGCCCTTCTTGATACATGCTAATAAGTTGCCGATATGCCTGATTTAGCCAAGGATACCAATTCATAATACTTTATTTTCCTGCTGGACTAACCATGTAGTGAGTGCTTGGCGAATATCCGCTTGAACTTTATCGATAGTTTGAGATGCATCTATTGTAATAATAGAGTCATCACCTTTGGTTAATGCCTGATAACGTTCACGTGTGCGATAAAAAAAGTCCATTGACTCTTTTTCAATTCGGTCTAATTCACCTCTAGCGCGTGCTCTTGCAAGCCCTATAGCTGGATCTAAATCAAGATATAACGTTAAGTCTGGGCGAAAATCACCAAGAACCGTATTGCGAAGTGACAGCATAAGATCTTTATCTAAGCCACGACCACCGCCTTGATAGGCTTGTGAAGAGAGATCGTGTCTATCGCCAATCACCCATTTACCTTCGGCTAACGCTGGTTTTATCACGTTTTCAACGAGCTGAACACGTGCTGCATATAGCATTAACAGTTCCGCTTTATCGGTAACTTTCTCACCCTCAATGCCTTGTTTAATAAGCTCTCGTAATTTTTCAGCAAGTGGGGTGCCTCCCGGTTCTCGGGTAAATGCTAAGTTGGTGATGTCTTTTTCTTTTAACGTATTAATAACGGTTTGAATTGCGCTCGTTTTTCCAGCGCCTTCTAATCCTTCAATTACAATAAATTTACTGTTATTCATAATTATCTTTGTTGTAAGCGTCGATATTGTGCGACAGCTTTATTATGTTCATTAAGTGTGGTTGAAAATTTATGGCCACCCGTTCCATCCGCAACAAAATAGAGATAACGTGTATCCGCTGGATGTGCAGCGGCTCTGATTGAAGCAACACTAGGCATCGCAATTGGTGTTGGTGGCAATCCATCGATTTGATACGTGTTATAAGGGGTATAACCATTTAAATCACTGCGATAAATTGTACCTCTGTATTTATCACCTAAGCCATAAATCACGGTAGGATCGGTCTGTAATCTCATATTTGTTTTTAGTCGATTAATAAATACCGACGCGACTTTTGTTCTTTCTGCATCAATCCCCGTCTCTTTTTCAATAATTGATGCCATGATAAGCATTTCATAAGCCGATTTATACGGTAGGTCACTATCGCGTTTAATCCACTCTTCTTCTAATGTTTTTTCCATTTGTTGGTAGGCGCGCTTTAAAATTGCGACATCTGTTGTACCTGCCGTGTAATGGTATGTATCTGGTGCAAACCAACCTTCTAGGTTAGTAATTTCAGGTTTTATTCCTATTTCTTCACGTAATTTATCGCTATCCATTGTATGTGCGACAGTCATAAGTTGCGGAGCTTGTTCAAAAATAGATTGCCAGTCTTGTAAACGGCTACCTTCAATAAAACGGATCGTAAATTGAGCCTCTTTACCACTTTTGATCAATAATAAAACATCACGCAAAGACATACCTTTTGTTAAACGATATGTACCTGCTTTAAATTGGCTAAGCTCTGGTTTTACTTTTAGCAAAATTTGAAAATAATCGCCTTGGTTAAGTAGATTATTTTTTATTAGCAGTTGTTCCATGGCTACGCGCCCTGTTCCTGCTGGTACGGTGAGTAACATTTCATCTTGCTTTATAACAACATTTTCTTCTAAGCCACGAATATGTTGCATCATATACAACGCAATTGCACCAATACTAATTAATAAGGCAAAAAAAACTATCCATACTATTTTTTTTATCTTCATTTATAACTCATCAAATTCTATTTAAGTGACAAACTGTGTTGTAAAACAACATGATAATACTCTCTACTCGAATACTGATAGCACTTATCATCCGAGAAAGTGATACATGAAACAGGAAGTACAGGCATTAAGCTATTTGTTAACCAAACCTCATCTGCTTGATAAAGCGTTTCCGGCTTCTCTCTCACAATAACAATTTTCCAATTCAATTTTTGTGCTAATTGAATAATTGATTGGCGCATAATGCCATTTACACCAGAATCCGTCAGATCCGGTGTGAAAAGTGTATTCCCTTTACGCCAAAAAAGATTTGCCGCATTTGCTTCAACTAAATATCCTTCATTATCACATACTAAAACATCATCAAATTCTGTTTTTTCTAAATGGTGCTTAATAAGAACCTGCTCTAAACGATTTAGGTGCTTAATTCCCGCCAATTGTGGGTTTTTTCCTAAAGTAACAGGACTGATCGCCAGAGATATACCTTCAGTTTGCTGGTGGGAATAATGGGTAGGATAGGATGACAATGAGGTTATAACTGTTGGCGTAATAAATCCATTTGAAGAATAACCACGGCCACCACAACCACGACTAATAATAATTTTAATAACACCTTTCGCTTGAGTATCAGAAGCGATATCTATAATGTGCTTTTTTAAATCAGGCCAATTTGGATGAGGTAGAAAAAGTGCCTCACAGCCTTGTTTTAAACGATTAAGGTGTGCGGATAGCATGGAAGGCTTACCCTGCTCTATTGCTAGGGTAGTAAAACAGCCATCGCCAAACTGTACTGCTCTGTCACTTGCATCTACATTTTGTTGCTGTTGTCCATTTACCCAATGCATCTAACACACCCTAAATCTATGTTATTGATATCAATCTGCACATGATAAAACAACTGGCAGTAAAAGGACAAAAATAAAAGACCCAGAATAATCCTGGGTCTTTAAGTATATTTCAACTTTCTGCAAAAAACGGTTTAAACGCGCTTAAAGAGAATTGAACCATTAGTACCACCAAAGCCAAATGAGTTACACAGAGCATATTCCATGTTCTCAACTTTACGTGCTTTATGTGGAACAAAATCAAGATGACAATTTTCGTCTTGATTATCAAGGTTAATTGTTGGAGGTACGATTTGATCACGTAGCGAAAGAATAGTAAAGATAGACTCAATAGCTCCAGCAGCGCCTAATAAATGGCCTGTCATAGATTTTGTTGAGCTAACTAATACATCTGTGCCTTTACCAAATACGTTTTCTACTGCTTGTGCTTCAGCAACATCACCCGCATTCGTTGATGTACCATGTGCGTTGATATAACCCACTTGAGATGCATCAATACCCGCGTCTTTTAGTGCGTTTGTCATCGCTAGCGCACCGCCTTCACCATTTTCTGCTGGTGAAGTCATGTGATAAGCATCGCTGCTCATACCAAAACCTACTACTTCAGCATAGATCTTAGCGCCACGTTTTTTAGCGTGTTCGTATTCTTCAAGAACAAGAACACCCGCGCCATCACCTAACACGAAACCATCACGATCTTTATCCCATGGACGGCTAGCCGCTTGAGGGTTATCGTTCCGTGTTGATAATGCACGAACTGCACCAAAGCCACCTAACCCTAATGGAGTAGTTGCTTTTTCGGCACCACCTGCGAGCATTGCATCTGCATCGCCATAAGCAATAATACGTGCAGCGTGACCAATATTATGGACACCTGATGTACATGCTGTTGCAATAGAGATTGTAGGGCCACGAAGACCATACATAATGCTTAAATGTCCTGCAACCATGTTAATGATGGTTGAAGGTACAAAGAATGGGCTAATTTTACGAGGGCCACCATTTGTCATTGACGTATGGTTTTCTTCGATAAGGCCTAAGCCACCAATACCAGAACCAATAGCAGCTCCGATACGACTTGCATTGGCTTCTGTTACTTCAAGACCTGAATCCGCAATGGCTTGCACACCTGCCGCAATACCATATTGAATGAAAAGATCCATCTTGCGCGCGTCTTTACGCGAAAGATTATAATCTTCATGATTGAAATCTTTTACCAATCCTGCGAATTTAGTCGCATGATGACTGGTGTCAAAATCTTCGATAAGGCCGATACCACTCTGTCCGGCACACACGGCTTCCCAAGAAGCTGTTGCGTTATTACCGACAGGAGATAACATGCCTAGTCCGGTCACAACTACACGACGCTTAGACACGCTTATCCTCCAAGGAGGGAAAAAGTTTAGGATTAAAAATATAGGCGGTCGAGTGACCGCCTAGATTAGCAAGCTTATTTACCTGCGTTTTCAACGTAATCAATAGCAGCTTGAACTGTAGTAATTTTTTCTGCTTCTTCGTCTGGGATTTCGATATCGAATTCTTCTTCCAGAGCCATTACCAGCTCAACTGTGTCAAGAGAATCAGCGCCTAAGTCATCAACAAATGAAGCTGAATTTACAACTTCTTCCTCTTTAACACCCAGTTGTTCAACAATGATTTTCTTAACGCGTTCGTCGATAGTGCTCATACTATTAAATTTCCTATCAAAACTCGCTTGCGCGATGATTTTCTTAGTTTATAAATACAGGAAAAGATCTAACCAATCCCGACTGTGTGGACTACTTTATTCGCTATATTTTGCATTATATTGTACGCAAAAAGCAAATATAAAGACGTCCCCATAATTAGATCATGTACATGCCACCATTGACATGCAATGTTTCACCCGTGATATAGCTCGCTTCATCAGAAGCTAAGAAAGCTACAGCACTGGCAATCTCTTTGGCATCACCTAAACGGTTAGCAGGAACTTGAGATAAAATACCTGCTCTTTGGTCATCTGTTAATGCTCTTGTCATATCAGTTTCGATAAAACCAGGTGCAACAACATTTACCGTAATGCCTCGGGAAGCAACTTCGCGTGCTAATGATTTACTAAAACCAATCACACCCGCTTTTGCCGCCGCGTAG
Organism: Proteus sp. fly-1067; assembly: GCF_040139345.1. NCBI lineage: Bacteria > Pseudomonadati > Pseudomonadota > Gammaproteobacteria > Enterobacterales > Morganellaceae > Proteus > Proteus sp. fly-1067. The sequence continues at coordinate 39,739 of NZ_JBEEUL010000013.1, forward strand.
TTTGCCTGTCCTGCGTTACCCATGGTTCCAACAACAGAACCAATGGTAATTATACGACCATAACGTTTTTTCATCATAGCACGCATAACAGCTTTAGACAGACGGAAGACTGATGAAAGATTTGTGTTGATGATATCTTGCCACTCATCATCTTTCATGCGCATCAACAGGTTATCACGAGTAATACCTGCATTATTGACCAAAATATCAATTTCGCCAAATTCAGCACGCACTTCAGCTAAAAATTTTTCGATAGAGTCGTTTTCTGTGACATTTAACACAAAACCCTTACCTTTATCGCTTAAATATTCGCTGATAGCTTGCGCACCGTTTTCACTCGTTGCAGTACCAATTACGGTCGCACCGCGCGCAACTAAATCCTCTGCAATCGCACGGCCAATGCCACGGCTTGCACCAGTAACTAGCGCTATTTTTCCGTCAAATCCCATGAGATCCCTCAGTCATTTCCTAATGCAACATCTAATGACGCAATATCATTAACTGCTGCAGCGTTCATTTCTTTAGAAATACGTTTAGTTAAACCAGTTAATACTTTTCCTGGACCGATTTCTAATAGTTGTGTGATGCCTTTTTCGGCGATAAGTTCAACCGTTTCAGTCCAACGAACTGGGTTATACAGCTGGCGAACTAACGCATCACGGATAGCATTCGCATCAGTTTGCGCTTTCACATCAACGTTATTAACGACCTGAATTTCAGGTTGTTTAAATTCAATTTCTTGTAATGCAATTGCAAGCTTATCAGCGGCTGGTTTCATTAAAGCACAATGCGAAGGCACACTTACCGCTAATGGCAATGCACGTTTAGCGCCAGCTTCTTTACATAAAACACCAGCACGCTCTACTGCCTCTTTGTTACCTGCAATAACAACTTGGCCTGGTGAATTAAAGTTTACAGGTGAAACAACTTGCCCTTGAGCAGCTTCTTCACATGCTTTTGCAATAGCATCGTTATCTAAACCGATAATCGCATACATTGCACCTGTACCTGCAGGTACAGCTTCTTGCATCAATTGACCGCGCAATTCTACTAATTTAATGGCGGCGGCGAAATCAATAACACCTGCACACACTAAAGCAGAATACTCACCAAGACTGTGACCTGCCATCATTTGTGGCATTTTGCCTTGTTTTTCTTGCCACACACGCCAAACAGCAACGGATGCTGCTAATAATGCTGGCTGTGTCTTCCATGTTTTGTTTAACTCTTCTTCTGGGCCATTTTGAACTAAATCCCACAGAGAGTAACCCAATACATCAGATGCTTGAGCAAATGTTTCAGTCACTATCGGATATTGCTCTGCAAGTTCTGCAAGCATTCCAACAGTTTGCGATCCCTGTCCAGGGAAAACCATTGCAAAATCAGTCATGTTTATTTTCCTGATAATATTAAAAACGGATAAGTGCAGAACCCCAAGTAAAACCGCCACCAAACGCTTCCAGCAAGATTAACTGACCACGTTGAATGCGATTGTCTCTTACAGCTTCATCTAATGCTGTTGGGACTGATGCTGCTGACGTATTGCCGTGGCGATCTAATGTCACCACTACTTTATCCATTGTCATATCCAGCTTTTTCGCTGTCGCTGAAATAATTCTTAAATTTGCCTGATGAGGCACAAGCCAGTCCAGTTCAGATTTATCAATATTGTTAGCTTCGAGTGTCTCATCCACAATGTGGGCAAGTTCACGAACTGCGACTTTAAATACTTCATTTCCTGCCATTGTAACGTAAGCAGGTAAATCTTCATTTTCTTTACGCTGATAAGGTAATGCTAATAAATCACCAAAACGCCCATCAGAGTGTAAATGTGTAGAAATAATACCTTCGTCTTCTGACGCTCCCACAACTGCCGCACCTGCCGCATCACCAAATAAAATAATGGTGCCACGATCGTTAGGATCTAACGCATGGGATAATCTATCAGCACCGATCACAAGAGCATGTTTAACAGAACCTGCTTTAATAAATTGATCAGCAATGCTTAATGCATAAACAAAGCCAGAACATGCGGCTGCAACGTCAAAAGCGATGCAATCATTGATGCCTAACGCATTTTGAATCTGACATGCTGCGCTTGGAAATGCATGTGAGCCTGATGTTGTGGCAACAACAATCAATCCAATATCTTGTTTATCAATACCAGACATTTCTAGTGCTTTTTCAGCCGCACCTGCGCCCATCACAGCAACAGTTTCTTCTTCTGTTGCAATCCGACGTTCATTAATACCTGTTCGGGTAACAATCCATTCGTCAGATGTTTCAACCATTTTTTCTAAATCGGCATTAGTTCGCACTTGTACAGGCAAGTAACTACCAGTACCTAAGATTTTTGTATACATTCTATCAATCGCTCTTGGGTAATACTGTTGTCAGTCGAGAAGCGATCCGTTCTGGGATTTTTCGCTCAACGGCATGAACAGCCTGTTCTATTGCTGCTGTAAACGCGCTTTCATTTGCGCCACCATGGCTCTTAATGACGATACCGCGTAATCCTAACAGAGAAGCACCGTTATACTGGTCGGGGTTCATGTGTCCAAAACGCTTAATTAGCCGTTTTTGTAACCATTTCTTCAATATTTTCATCCACCACGACGTTTTTTTATTTTCAGTAGTAGAAGATTTAATCAATGAAAGGAAAACTCGAATAACTCCTTCCATCGTTTTAAGGGAGACATTACCTGCGAAGCCGTCACACACCAATACATCTGTTTTGCCTGTCAGTAATTCATTACCTTCCACATAACCAATATAATTGATATTAGGTGTTGACTTTAATACTGTAGCGGCTTCGCGGATATTATCTAATCCTTTGCTCTCTTCTTCACCAATATTCAAAAGTGCTACTTTAGGTGAACTAATCCCTGCAATTTCTTCGGCCATCACTGCGCCCATTACGGCAAACTGTACTAACATTTGACTATCACAATTAACGTTAGCACCTAAATCCAGAACGACAGTCTTACTTTTTTTCTGGTTGGGTAATACTGAAACCAGTGCAGGACGTTCAATTCCATCAATAGCATTAAGTCGCAGTTTTGCTAATCCCATTAATACGCCAGTATTACCAGCACTTACACATGCTTGTGCTTCGCCTGTTTTCACGAGATCAAGTGCCACTCGCATTGATGTACCTTTACTGGCTCTAATACCGTGTGAAGGTTTAGCATCATTGGCGACAATATGTTCTGCGGGTATAACATGTAAACGGGAGATTAGCTCAGCATTTTGATCTGCAAGCAGAGGAGAGATAGCGTCTGGTTGACCTACCAGCAATATTTTTAAATGAGGATTAGATGCCAGCGCCCGCAAACAAGCAGGCACTGTGATGCGAGGACCGAAGTCCCCGCCCATCGCATCTAACGCTATGGTTAGATTTGTCAAGGTATCAACGAGCTATAAAGCTAATTACTTGTTGATAACCTTGCGACCACGGTAGTAACCGTCAGCAGTTACATGGTGACGCAGGTGAGTTTCACCAGAAGTTTTGTCAACTGAAACTTGAGTTACTGTCAGCGCGTCATGAGAACGACGCATACCGCGTTTAGAACGAGTTGGTTTGTTTTGTTGTACGGCCATTGACCTTACTCCTTAGTACTTTTCTTTAAACTGGCTAATACGGCAAATGGATTTGGTTTCTCTGATAATTCTTCAGGGAGTTCACCAAACACCATATCCGCGTCGGACACTTCACAGTGTTCAAAATCATGTACCGGAACCACCGGCAAGTTGAGGATTATTTCATCTTCAATCATCGCCAGCAAATCTATTTCACCAAATTCGTTTACATAAACTGGTTCATATTCTTCCGGTAATGTCTCGGCCCGTTCATCACTGACAATAGGGCTAAAACAATATGTTGCGTGAACATGATAAGGAAAATGGCCACCACAACGTTGACATTCTAAAGTGACATCCACATCGGAATGTCCTTTAATCACGGCAAGACGTTGATGGTCAATATCAAATGATAAAGCCACATCAATATTACTGTCCACACTGACCACCGATTCAGCTAAGCGGCTTACTTGCTCTGGAGAATAATGACCGTCATAGTCTAAATTCTTCTGAGCTGCTCGCAGCGCATCAATGGTCAGGGGTAATTTTACCTTTTGCATAAGGCGCGCATATTATCTTTGTAATGGAATATAGTCAAAGAAAAAGGCGGGTTATCTACACCTTTCCACCAAAATTCGCTTTATCAGCGGCGCATAGTTTAGAATGTCAGGCATCATTTTGCTACGGATTTTAAAAAAAATATGTTGCCACTCGTTCTTGCGTCTACTTCACCCTTTCGAGCTCAGTTGCTGAAAAAGCTTGGAATGCCCTTTATACAGGCATCTCCCGATATTGACGAAACCCCGAAGCCCACTGAATGTGCTCAAGATCTTGTCACTCGCTTATCCTATGAAAAAGCTAGCGCTTTACAAGTAAAATTTCCACATCACCTTATTATTGGCTCTGATCAAGTTTGTGTGTTAAATAAAAAAATCACAGGTAAGCCCCATAATTTTGATAATGCTTTCGCACAATTAAAACAAGCTTCAGGACAATGTGTGTCGTTTTATACCGGATTAACAGTATACAATAGTTTAACTTTAGAACATCAAACACATTGTGAATTATTTCAAGTATACTTTCGCCATCTAACTGATGATGAAATTACCCATTATTTAAATAAAGAAATGCCGTTCAATTGTGCGGGAAGTTTTAAGTCTGAAGGGTTAGGTATTACTCTTTTTGATAAAATGGAAGGCAATGATCCAAATTCTTTAATTGGTTTACCACTTATCCGATTGAATAAAATGTTACTCTCGCAAAGAATAAACCCAATATTATTCTCTGATGATCAAAAATAAACCCGATCATCTTATTTTTAATCTTATGTAGCGATAAAACGTATTATGAATAAACTAACATCCGTCTTGATAGCGTTAGTGATGGCAACAGCATTAGTAGGTTGTTCCGATGAAAAAGACTCAGAAATAGCCAAAACGACTAATGTGGCCAATACTGTCCAAGACAGTGTAATTTCAAATAAAAAAGATGACAGCACATCCTCATTCAAAAAGAATTTTGTCAGTAGTTGCATATTAGGATCAGGTATTACTGATGATGCACTCATTCCTCAAATTACAGAAGTGTGCGAGTGCACCTACGACAGCATCATTAAAAATTACGGTATTACCGAATTTATTCGTGTTGATATGGAAATGCGCAAAAATGGTTCAAAATCACTGCCTAAAGAGTGGGATATTGATAACATTGTTGAGCAATGTATGACAAAAGTAGAAAGTTAATGGTATTTTTAAATTAACGATTTTACATAATGTTAGAAAAAATACGCCCAGCTAACTGGGCGCATTGAGCGTTCGGATTTTCTGTCGAAATAAGAATTTTCAGACCTAAGATTTTTGACTACGTAACACCTGCAAACAATGGCGTAATGAATTATCCATTGGTGCTTCAATTCGCATCTGTTCACCCGTTGAAGGATGAGTGAATGTCAAAGAACTTGCATGTAAAAATAAACGATTAAGCTTTGTTCCAACCAATTGCGCATCAAAATCACGATCACCATAACGATCATCAAAAGCAATAGGATGACCTGCATGTAATGTATGTACACGGATTTGGTGTGTTCTTCCGGTAACAGGGCTTGCTTTCACCAGAGTAGCAAACTCAAAACGCTCTTCCACTTTAAAACGTGTCTCTGAAGGCTTCCCTTCATTACTCACTTTTACTACACGTTCACCACTTTGAAGAATATTTTTCAATAACGGTGCTTGTATCACTTTAGTGTGTGATTGCCACTGACCACGAACTAATGCCAAATAATCTTTTTGCATCTGTTTTAAACGTAATTGCTCATGTAATGCACGTAGTGCTGAACGTTTTTTTGCAATTAACAATACACCGGAAGTATCTCTATCAAGGCGATGAACAAGCTCTAAAAAGCGAGCTTCTGGGCGTAATGCACGCAAGCCTTCAATAACACCAAAGCTTAAACCACTGCCACCATGCACTGCTGTACCTGATGGTTTATTAATCAACATTAAATGTTCATCTTCATATAAAATACAATTAGCTAATGCAGAAACTTTGTCTAATTTTGGTGATACAGCAATTTCTTCTTTTTCTGCTACCCTCACCGGTGGAATACGAATACTGTCACCTGCATTTAATTTATATTCAGGTTTAATTCGCCCTTTATTGACTCGAACTTCCCCTTTACGGATAATTCGGTAAATCATACTCTTTGGTACACCTTTTAAGCGTGCCAGTAGAAAATTATCGATACGCTGGCCTGCTTCATCGCCATCAATGGTGACGAACTGAACTTGATTAAATGATTTCATAGTGGCGATTCTTTGGCTCTCTTAAAATAAAAATAACAAACAACTTTGTGGTGCACAAAATAACATCAATTCTGTCGTCTATTTTAACCTGAATAATGGGAAAAAGACGAAACATTAGCTAATCTCTCATATTTATACAGAAAAAGTCACCAAAGCGGAAAAGTCATCTTGCTATAACCCTAACACCAATGGAATAATGCAGACTCTCCTGATTATGTTTATCAGGTATATTTATGAAAATTTTGTTTGTTTGATTTTCAAAATGCAGCAATGGCGTAAGACATAGTCGAAAATCAAACAATTTAGTATGCCACAAATACATCGCTTATTGAGTTGAAACATTGTGTTCAATTAAAGAGTGCTGAATTTTTGAACTAAAAATCAGACTCACCGAGATATTGCACCTCTATACAATCGACAGCCGTGAGGTTGACGCATTTGTAAAAGACACGAGGTCATCGGTTATCAATAGTGTAATTACGTATGTTAGTGGCACATTATAAAACGTGAAAATAACGAGTAAGTCACAATATGAAAAGAATGTTAATTAACGCGACTCAACAGGAAGAGTTGCGTGTTGCCCTTGTGGATGGGCAACGCTTGTACGATCTGGATATCGAAAGCCCCGGTCATGAACAGAAAAAAGCAAATATCTATAAAGGTAAAATCACTCGAATTGAACCCAGCCTAGAAGCAGCTTTTGTTGATTATGGTGCGGAACGCCACGGTTTCCTTCCTATTAAAGAAATAGCCCGCGAATACTTTCCTAGCAATTATCACTCCCATGGCCGTCCTAACATCAAAGATGTCTTGAAAGAAGGTCAGGAAGTTATTGTTCAAGTAGATAAAGAAGAGCGTGGTAATAAAGGTGCTGCATTAACCACTTTTATCAGCCTTGCAGGAAGCTATTTGGTATTAATGCCAAATAATCCTCGTGCAGGTGGTATTTCTCGCCGTATCGAAGGTGAAGACCGTACAGAACTCAAAGAAGCCTTATCAAGTCTTGAAATTCCAGATGGTATGGGTCTGATTGTACGTACTGCGGGTGTCGGTAAATCGGCTGAAGCACTACAACAAGATTTAAGCTATCGCCTAAGACATTGGGATGCCATTAAAAAAGCAGCAGAGAATCGCCCCGCTCCTTTCTTAATCCATCAGGAAAGTAACGTAATCGTTCGCGCATTCCGCGACTATTTACGTCCTGATATTGGTGAAATCTTAATTGATAACGCAAAAGTTGTTGAAATGGCTCGTAGCCATATCGAAGCGATTGGTCGTGGTGATTTTGCTAGCAAAATTCGTCATTATACTGGCGCTGTTCCATTATTTAGCCATTATCAAATTGAATCACAAATTGAATCTGCATTTCAACGTGAAGTCCGCCTACCTTCCGGTGGTGCATTAGTTATTGATACCACTGAAGCATTAACGGCAATTGATATTAACTCCTCTCGTTCAACGCGTGGTGGTGATATCGAAGAAACTGCATTCAATACTAACTTAGAAGCCGCTGACGAAATTGCACGTCAATTACGTTTACGTGACCTCGGTGGTTTAATTGTTATCGACTTTATCGACATGACGCCAGTGCGTCATCAACGTGAAGTTGAGAATAGAATGCGCGAGGCTGTACGCCAAGATCGTGCTCGTATTCAAATTGGACGCATCTCTCGCTTTGGCTTATTAGAGATGTCTCGTCAACGCTTAAGTCCTTCATTAGGTGAATCAAGCCATCACGTTTGTCCTCGTTGCTTAGGCACTGGTACTATTCGTGATAACGAATCATTATCTCTTTCTGTGTTACGTCTAATTGAAGAAGAAGCACTGAAAGAAAATACCCATGAAGTACATGCAATTGTCCCTGTTCAAATTGCCTCTTATTTGCTTAACGAAAAACGTAAAGCCGTAACAGATATTGAATTACGTCAATCTAACGTTAAAGTGGTTATTGTACCTAATGACCAAATGCAAACTCCTCATTTTTCTGTTATTCGAGTGCGTAAGGGCGAAGAAATTACGTCTCTGAGTTACAACTTAGCGCAATTCCATGAAAGTCAGTTAAATGAAGCTGAAGACGATGTTGTCACAGAACGTAAAGTGCCTGAACAACCTGCAATTTCAGCCTTTGGATTGCAAGAAGAAAACACTCCAGAAACGACGACGAAAAGTAAAAAAGCACCTCAACCTCAAGCTAAGCCAGTTAAATCAGAGCAAGCCCAAGGTACTGGCTTCTTTGCCTCAGTTGCAAAATTCTTCTCTAACTTATTTGGTAGTGAGCCAGAGCCTGCGGTAACACAAGAAAAACCACAGGAAACCAAGAAAGAGAATACAGACAATCGTCGTGAGCGTCGTAATAATAACAATCGACGTAACAACAATCGCCGTGACCGCGATAACGATCGTAATCGTGATAACACGAATAACGAAGACAACCGCAAGAATCGCAATCAAAAACCACAAACAACTCCAACAACTGAAGTGAGTAGTGAGCAAGAGATTGCAGAACGCGAAGCGCGTCGCCAACAACGTCGTGAACAACGCGCAGAGCAACGTCGTCGCCAAGAAGAAAAACGTCAACAGCAACAAGAAGCCGCGAAAGCACAAGTTGCACTTAGCGAAAATGATACGACTGGAAAAGACAGTGCTGATGAGAAGAAAGAAGAACCTCGTCGCCCTGCTATGCAACGTCGTAATCGTCGCCAATTAACGCAATCTGTGCGTGTAACCGACAGCGATACAACGTTAACCATTGCTCCTGTTGCAACTGTTGCAACAACAGAAAAGGCAATCTCAGAACCTCCTGTAGCTATCGCACCAGCTAAAGTTGCTCCAACGGAAAAAACAGCACCTAAAGCCGATGCTGTTGTAAAAGTTGAAACAAACGAAGCACAACCAGTAAAAGCCTTATCTGATGTAGCACCAAAAGCACAAGATGATAATAAAAATGAAGATAACAACGGGCAAGAAAATGTCATGCCTCGTCGTTCTCGTCGTTCACCTCGTCATTTACGTGTAAGTGGTCAACGTCGCCGTCGTTATCGTGATGAACGTACATTAACAGTGTCACCAATGCCACTTACAATGGCAGTTGCATCACCTGAGCTTGCTTCTGGTAAAGTATTTATTCGTTACCCTGTAACACCAGTCAGTGATGCTCCATTTATTGAGAATAGTGTTGAAAATAATAACAATATTGTTGAAAAGAACATTATTACTCATGCAGATCCTCAAATGGTTGCTATCGCACCGGCGGTTTCAGAAGCTATTGTTGCAAAAGTGGAACAAGCTGATACAGCAGAATCAACCTATACTGTGACTGTTAGCTCTGAATCAACCACTGAAGCTGTTGCTGAGATTATTGCAGTAGAGCCACAATCAGCACCGGCAGAAGCAAATAGCATTGAGAATCAAGTTGAAGAAAGTGTTGTCAACAACGTTATCGATGATGTGAATACCGAAGAACATGTCACTCGTAAAGAAAACATTTCTGCGGTATTAAACACAACTGAAGCTTATATGCATGAAGCTTCACAGCAAGTAGAAACAGACGCAGAGGCTGAAAACGTTACACAAGAAGTCATTGCACCAATAGAACGAGAAGTAAGTGAAACATCTACTCCTGAACCTCAACCTATTGCTACTTCAGTTACAACCGAAGAAATAGCAGAGCAACACAAAGAAAATGATGCTGAAGCTATTGTTGAAACAGCTGTTGAGCCTGTCGTTGAAACGGCTATTGAAAGTCAGCCTGAAGAGAGTGAAAGTGTAACGCCTGCAGTAGAGCCAGTACCAGTAAAAGAAAGTAAACCTACAGCCGTTATTATTCGTCAAGAGCCTGTAGTACGCCAACTTCATGCAAGCGCACCAATGACAAAAGCGCCAGCATCTGATGAACCTACTGTCGCAATTGAAATCAAAGCATGGGAAACTCGACCTGCTTTTGATAAAAAAGGCCGTACTGGTGCAGGTGGGCATTGTTCAACCAACCAAGCTTCATCAGTAATGACTAAAGCTGAAAGTCAAAACTAATAATAAAGTGTTATTAAGAATATCTTGATAATACCTTTAAATTGAGAACCCACTTTTTAGTGGGTTCTTTTTTTGGATAACTATTAGTAAATTAACTTAATGTACTTAAACCCCAAATAAGATAAAAAAAACCCCTGTATATTCAATTCAGAGGCCTTTAATTTCTTATTCTTAGTAAAATAATCAGTCTTTTAGATCAGGAAGATTTTTAATTTCACCCATCGCTTTTAACTGTTTAGAAAGCTCACGGCGTTCTTTAGACAGATCTGCATTTTTAATAATATAATCATCAACACGATCGTCATAGTCACTACGCATATTCGCAATAATACCTAGAACATCCTCGATAGACATACCAGGTTTAATATATTCACTTAAGTTGTCTAATAAAAGAACACGCTTTTGGTTATCACGGATCTTTTTCTCATTGTCAGTGATCTCACGACGGATTTTGTTTTTACGACGATACATACGCACAAACTCCAGTACGTTTTGGAAAGACGGCTTGTTTGCGTTATCCATTTCCTACACCTTTACAATTGATATTTAAGATAAATAGTTCTGTTTAAGATTATCGCTTAATCGTGTCAATAAACAAGCAAAGTTTACAAATTTAATTGATTTCACTTAATTAACAAATAATTAGGATTATTTGTATTAATAAATATAGTCAACATTTTTTAATGAGTAAATGTTGACTTACTTATGAGTAAAAAATGGCTACACATTTTCATGGGTAGCCAAAATCGACACGACAAAGGATAAATTAGAGCACGATTAAACAGGCTGAGCTTTATTTTGATCTCCATGTTGTAAGTTATCAAATGGCAATAACGCTTTCGAATCTGAGCGTAAAAATACAGCTGAAAGAAGCGTTGTTCCTATCACAATACAGCCCATCACCATATAAGTTGGTGCAAACCCATAATGATCATATCCATAACCTGCTAATGGTGAGAGCAATGTTGCAACAATGGAACTCACACATTGGAAACCCACTAAATAGAGTGTTGAAGATAAACGTTTATCAAAATGTTGACTGTTATATTTAAAAATTGAAATTAATAAAATAGGTAACTCAACGGCATGTAATAATTTCATACAAGAGATCAAGATTGGCCCTTCAACTAATCCAGAACCAATAATACGCGTGGCCATAACGCTACTAGCTAGCAATAAACCGTTTTTAGCACCAATTTTATTGACTAAGAACGGAGCGATAAACATACCACCAGCCTCTAGGAACACTTGTAATGAATTTAGATATCCATACATCTCATTACCCTGCTGTAAAGTAGCAAATTGTGATGAGAAAAAGACTGGAAACTGTTGGTCATAAACACCATATACACAGGTTCCAATCACAAATAAAATAAGAGCCCAAAAACGAGGTAATGAAAGTAAATTAAGTGCGTCTTTTACAGTAATACCTGATGTTTTCCCATGCTCTAATTGATTAAATGCGTCTGATTTACCTGTTTTTAATAGAGCCAAAAGAATTAAGAACACGACACCAGAAATAGATGCCATCACAAAATTATAATTAGGATCGATATTAATATTGTGCCCAGCAACAAATGTTGCAGATGCCCACCCAAGCGAGCCCCACATTCTCGCCCTACCATATTCAAAACCACGAATACGACTCACACGTTCTGTATATGACTCTAATACACCAATACCTGCATTAAAGGTCATACCTACATATAACCCCCCAAAAATGGAACCAATAAAAATATTCCAACGTAGTATTGAAGCAAAACCAAGAAAAAATGGCCCAGAAAGAATAAGTAATATCGCAATTACTAATAACAGATTTTTTCTTAGACCTAACTTATCCTGAATAAAGCCATATAAAGGTTGTGCACATAATGCAATAAGAGAAATTGCAGAGAATATCAATCCGGTATCAGTCGCCTTTAACCCAACATACTGGTTTAGCCAAATAGAAACTAATGAAAATGATGAAGACCAGGTAAAAAAGAAGAAAAATAACAGCGCACTTAAAATCGCATAGTATTTTTTTGAGTCTTTGTTCATTGGTTAAGCGCCTTATAAAGTCATTCCACCTTTAAATGTTAACGTTAACTTTTCACTTAACAAACTACTATCTCACTATAATGTGATATAAAGCACAAAAGTTAACGTTAATAACATTGAGTTATGTGTTCTAGCTCTGCTTTTATTTTTCATTGCTATTGTTCAAATAAAACGCACAAAAAAGGATCAATATAAGTGGGGTATTCTTTTACTTATCCTCACGCTAATGCCCTCTCTCAGAAACTTTATTAACCTGCTTTAATCTGATATTTCACGTTTTCAACTTTATGGTTTACCATGTCTGCATATCTATCAAGCAAATAAATCATGGAAGGAAACCTTGTCTAACTCAGCGAAAACGCCCACATTTTACTTTCACGACTACGAAACCTTTGGTACACACCCAGCGCTAGATCGCCCAGCTCAATTTGCGGGTATAAGAACTGATATGGATTTCAACATAATTGAAGATCCTCTCGTTATTTATTGCAAACCTAATGACGATTATTTGCCCCACCCCGAAGCGGTAATGATCACGGGAATAACACCACAAATTGCGTTAAAAAACGGTGTTATTGAAGCTGAATTTACTCGTCAAATTCACCAAGCATTTAGCCAACCCAATAGCTGTATTATGGGTTATAACAACCTTCGATTTGATGATGAAGTAACCCGTAATATCCTTTATCGTAATTTTTATGATCCTTATGCCTATAGTTGGCAAAAAGGGAATTCTCGGTGGGATTTGCTCGATGTATTACGAGCCTGCTATGCACTACGTCCAGAAGGTATTGTTTGGCCTGAAAATGAAGACGGTTTCCCAAGCTTTCGTCTAGAGCTATTAACTAAAGCCAATGGCATCTCTCATGAGAATGCACATGATGCAATGTCTGATGTTTACGCCACCATTGCGATGGCAAAAAAATTAAAACAAGCACAACCGCGGATGTTTGATTATTTCTTTAATTTACGCGATAAACGTAAAGTTCAGGCGTTAATTGATATTCCCGCCATGACGCCAATTGTACATGTTTCAGGTATGTTTGGAGCTGCTCGTTCTAATTTAAGTCTTGTGGCACCATTGGCATGGCATCCTGATAATCGTAATGCTGTTATTGTGTGCGATTTATCTGCCGATATATCCCCATTATTAACTTTAACATCAGACCAATTACGTGAGCGTTTATATACACCACGCAGTGAATTGTCAGTTGATGAGCCACCTGTTCCCATTAAATTACTGCATATTAATAAATGCCCTATTGTGGCTCCACAAAATACATTAAGACCACAAGATGCAGATAGAATTGGTTTAGATGTTGATACTTGTTTAAATAATCAAGCTATTTTATTTTCACATCCTGAAATACGCAATAAAGTCGTAGAACTCTTCGCTCAACAGGCACCTTTTGTTGTCTCTGATGATGTTGATTCTCAAATTTATAATGGTTTTTTCAGTGAAAATGATCGTAGTGCAATGGACATTATTCGCTCAACACAACCACAGAATTTACCTGCTTTAGATTTAACCTTTGAAGATGCAAGAATGGAGCCGTTATTTTTCCGTTATCGTGCCAGAAATTATCCATCAACATTAAATTATGATGAGCAACAGCGTTGGCTCGCGCATAGAAAAGAAGTGTTAACGCCCGAAAAGCTGACTGAATATATCAATACGATCCAGCTTTTAGCAGAAGAACATAGCGATAACGAAGAAAAACTAAAACAATTACAAGAGCTTTATTTATATGCTCAAGAAATTGCGAGTTAACACTATTCAATAAATTATTAATCAATACCAGAGATTATTATAATCTCTGGTATTAACACACCTTTTTAGGTATAAATTGATTATATATTTACGAATAGCTACGCATAAAAACTAAATGCAAATAAATAAAATAACCACTCATATTTTATACTGAGGTTATTATGCGTTTTAATGTAAAAGAGTGGAATGCTGTTTCTGAGTTATTTACAGGAAGTTTATTATTAGGAAATGGATCATCAATTGCTATAGATCCTAATTTTAATTACTCTAATTTATTTTCCAATGCAAAGTTGCCAAAAAATGTAAAAAATATTTTTGATTCTTTTCACTCTCAAGATTTTGAATATATTTTAAGAAAGTTCACCCAAGCTACAGTAATTAATAGCATCTTCAACATTGATTGTAATGATATTCATATTGCTCACAGTCAAGTGAAAAAAACCTTAATTAATACAGTGAAAGGTATTCACCCTTGCATTGATAAAGTGAGAGATAAAATTAATAATTGTGCTAGTTTTATTAGGCAATTTGACACAATATTCAGTTTGAATTACGACATTATGCTTTATTGGACTATCATGCAAGTTAATGATAATCATCCATATCCACTTTTTAAAGATTGTTTCAATCGTAGTAGTTTTTATGAAGATTTTGAAGAATACCGCGAATACAGAGGTAATCGTTCTAATCTTGTTTTTTATCCTCATGGTAATCTTATTCTTGCAAAGAATGAAAATGATGAAGAGTTAAAATTAAGTATTCAAGGTGATAACCATCTTATCGATCAAATTAGTCAAAATTGGGATGATCATAATTACTCTCCGCTGTTTATCTCTGAAGGTACAAGTGAGGAAAAACTAAAAACCATACGTTCAAGTAACTATTTAACACGTATTTATCATGAAGCTATTCCAACCATTAATGATAGTTTACTCATTTTAGGCTGGAGTATGGGTACTCAAGATGAACATATTTTAAAACAAATCCCTTTTGATAAAATCAACCATCTTGGGATCGTGATTTTTATGAATGATAATTACGAAGAGACATGCGATTATTTTTATTCTCGCATTCGTCATTTTATTAACCCTGATGAAATTGATGTTCATTTTATTGCTCATAACAGTGAAGCATTATGGGCTAATGACTAAATAGACAAAAGGCAGGTTTTATCCTGCCTTTATTATTTTCAATCACAAAGAAATAAAATTTTATTCTTTATTCTCAATGTTACTTATTTTAGGTTCACTATGTGCATGCCCACAGCCACACTCTTCTCCCCAATATTTTAATTTCGAGGTTTTACCTATACCTGGATTCATGCTATTGGTTGGATCGTTATGTTTATAGAACGCTTTTAATTGAGGCTTCGCATAATACATATGGCCAACATTATGCTCTGCGGGGTACTCTGCTCCACGTTTATCTAATAACGCTAACATTTCTTCTTTTAGCGCCTTCGCATCAACACCTTTTTTAATAATGTAGTCCTGATGCATAACGTGGCACATAAAATGACCACAATAGAGTTTATAAAGTAATTTACTTTCTATTTCTGGTGGTAATTTTTCAAACCAATCTTTGTCATTACGACGCAATGCAATATCTAATGGCAATACATCTTCAACGTCATTCACATGAACAGCATGATAACGAACAGCGGCACCAGCAGCAGCAAAACGGTGCAAGAATGCTTTATTCCCTTCCTCTTCAGTGCATTCAAAATAATCACCCGAAGCTTGTTTAAAGTATTCTTTTAAATAGGTTGATGCCTCTTCAATGCCCTCATCAGCCATTCTTAACATTAAATGATGTTCATATTTATCGCGGAAATCTGTCATACGTTCGGGTAAATGAGCTGGCCATAATTTGCTCATAAACTGCATGGTTCTATCGACCATATTTTTAGGTAAAAAAGGGACTTTATTTAATACCGCATCTACTCGCCCTTTCACGGTAAATAAAATAGGCATTTTATCTGTACCCAATTTATCAATCACTAAAAATGTATCTTTTCCATACACTTCAGCCATTTTATAGTAGCTTCTATGCATATACTCTCCTGCAACAGGAAGCTTTTTAAAATGACTTAAAATATGGCGACGAACATCTTCTAGCTCGTCAGGATTATTAGTACCAATATAAAAGACTTGAGTACGATGATCCGCTGGGAATGTATCTAATCGCACAGCAAAAACAGATAATTTACCCGCACTCCCCGCGGCCTCATATAAACGGCGTTCATCATTATTAAATCGAGAAGGCGTATTGGCATCTACATCACGCACACGTTCATGATATTCATGATCGGATGCTAATTTTTCTGTCGCTTGTATTTGTTTCTCATGGTAATGACGATTATCTAAATTGGTTAAAATCTCTTCGGGGGTTTCGCCTAAATCAATTCCTAAATGGTTAACTAATTCAGCCTCGCCTTTTTCATTAACACGTGCATACAGCGATAATTCTGTATAAGCAGGTCCTCGACGAACTAAAGCTCCGCCGGAGTTATTGCAGATCCCTCCAATAACAGAAGCACCAATACAAGACGAGCCAATAACAGAATGAGGTTCACGTCCTAATGGCTTTAATACTTTTTCTAAATGCCACAGCGTGCTACCAGGAAAGGCAATAACTTGATTATGCTCTGAGAGAACCTGTATTTTATCTTGACGTAATGTACTAATAATCACAATATCTCTATCATAATCATCGCCATTAGGCGTCGAACCTTCTGTTAGTCCCGTATTCGCCGCTTGCATAATAATAATTTTATCAGCTTCAACACAGGTTTTAAAAACACGCCATTGTTCTAATAAATTGGCAGGAAATACAACTGCTAATGCCTTTCCTTGTCCTGAACGAAAGCCTTTACGATAACGTTCTGTTTTATGTGCTTGTGTTAATACCTGTTTTTTACCAACAATACTTTCAAGTTTACGAATAAAATGTTGATTTACAGAGCTATTACTCTCATTCATTTTCCCTATCCTATTCCTGTCTTGTCTGATTAATTTGTATTTTGCTCGCTTTTATTATTACTCATAAGGCTACGTGCAAAATATAAACTTATCATTTATATAACTGCTTTTATACTGCTATCCACATTTCCAAAAAAAATAACATAATTTGTGTTCAGCCATTTTTGTTATTTAAAAATATTTTTGATATTTATTTCTTAAACAGAATATAGATAAGCCTCAATTTGCTATTTTATTCTATTATTAGCTTTTCTCTTGCTAGTCGATCCCATGCTTGGCAACTTCGACTTTTATAACCATTTTTATTATTTGCTAATGCCAATTGATATGACAATATAGGTTCAACAACAGGAAGTACCACTAAATCACCTATGGGATTTTTATTGCACATACTCCTAGGCAGTAGTGTTACACCTACACCCGCTTTTACCATCGCTATAATTAAATCTAAATGATTGCTACGTCCCGCAACAATAGGCGTTGTATTATAAATACCACAGGCACTATAAACTAAATCATTAATGCGAAAATCTTCAGAGAAGAAAATAAATGATTCATTAATCAACTCGTTAAAATGTACTTCTTTCTTGATGGCTAAAGGATGTGATGGAGACACTAATAGCATCAAGCTTTCTTCTGAAAAAGGTGTTAATTCAAATATATCATTATTAAAAGGTAATACTACGGCCGCGGTTTCTACTTTTCCCTCTATCATCGCTTCTGCCATTTGTTTAGTTCCTAATTCAAATATTTTTAGTTCAACCTGAGGGTGTAGAGAACTAAATGCCATAATAATGTCGGCAAAATATGTCGAAGCTATTACCGGAGGTAATCCCACATTTAATGCCCCTGTCAATGGTCCAGACTTGTCTTGTATAGCTTTATTCATACTATTAAATTGCGTGAGTATCTTTTTTGCATGTTCAAAAAGTATTGCACCATCATCAGTTAACCTTACACCATTGACCTCTCTCACTAATAAAACAACACCTAATTCATCTTCTAATTTTTTAATACTGCGACTAATCGCAGGTTGCGTAATAAACAATGCATCAGCTGCTCGGCTAAACCCATTTAATTGAACAACCTCAACAAAATAGCGAAGCGTGCGAATATCCATTAGCAATACTTACCTTATTACATTTAGTTATACCATCAATAATAATAAACCATTTCATATCAAATAATATCCGCGATAAAACATTAAGCATAATATAAATGAATAATTCTATTTTTAGAGATTATTATTCTGATTTTATGGAGATAATATGAACAACACCGTTATTGAATATATTTTAAACCAATTATATGACTTAGGTATAAGTGATATTTTTGGCGTTGCCGGCGATTACGCCTTTCCTATTGAAGACACAATTTGTAATAGCAACCATCTGCGTTGGATTGGTAACTGCAATGAATTAAATGCGGCTTATGCTGCTGATGGTTATGCTCGAATTAAAGGTATGGCAGCGTTATCGACAACATTTGGTGTGGGTGAATTAAGTGCGATTAATGCTATTGCAGGCTCTTATGCAGAAAATCTACCTATTTTTCATTTAGTGGGTATGCCAGCAAGTGGCGTACAAAAAAGCAAACGTCTCGTTCACCATACCTTAGGTAATGGCGATTTTGATATTTTCTATCAATTAGCCCAACGTCTTGCGTGTGCTCATGCAATATTAACGCCTGAAAATTGTATTGCTGAAATGGAGCGTTTAATTGCAACAGCATTAAAAGAACGTCGTCCTGTTTATATTGGCTTACCATCTGATTATGCAGTGATGCCAGTAATAGAAAATACATCTGTTACCACACCGAAAAAACCAATAAGTGATAAAGAAATATTAGAAAAAGTGGCATCACTGATTATTGATAAGCTTACACAAAGCAATAATATCTGCGTATTACCCGGTATTTTATCCGCACGTTTAAGGTTATCAGATAATGTCCAAGCTTTTATTGATAAAACAGGTTTACCTTACGCCACTATGTTTATGGATAAAAGTATATTAAGTGAATCTAATGCTCAATATGTTGGGATGTACGATGGAAAATTAATGACGCCTGATGTCAGAGAGTTTGTCGAAAATAGCGAGTATATATTAGGGATCGGTGCAATGATGACAGACTTTAATACCGGTAGTTTTACCGCCAGTATTAAACCAACGCAATTTATCAGCATCATGTCAGATTATGTTGAAATTGATTCTGTTGTTTATGACGATATTTATATGGAAGATGTTCTCTCCGCGCTCACAAAACAACTACCTTATAAAAAATATCATCAGATAAAGGCTAAAGGGTTAAACAACGCGGTTTTATCTGAACATGGTGAAATTACGGCTCAATATCTTTATCCTCGTTTAGAAAAATTCTTTAAACCTAATGATATTATTATTGCTGAAACAGGCACCTCATCAATGGGATTAGGTTTTGCTTTATTACCCGAAGGTGCACAATTTCATAATCAAACACTGTGGGGCTCTATTGGTTGGGCAACACCAGCTTCATTTGGTGCTGCACTTGCTGCGCCTGAAAAACGCGTTATTTTAATTACAGGTGAAGGCTCACATCAATTAACCGTACAAGAAATTAGCCAATTTGTTCGCTTTGGACTAAAACCAATCATTCTTGTTTTAAATAACGACGGTTATTTAATTGAACGACTGTTGTGTGATTATCCCGAAGCTTATTATAACGATCTTGCTCAATGGAATTATCATCAATTGCCTAAAGCTTTCGGTGCAAAAGATTGGCATTGTGAGAAAGTTACAACGATAGATGAATTAAATAAAGCACTTGAAATAGCCGAATCAATAGAAAGTGCCTCTTACATCGAAATAGTAACAGAGCGATATGAAGCTTCTGAATTAGCACAAAAATTAAAAGAGTCTAAAGATTCGCTTTATTCGTTTTAACGTAAACATGTAAAACTAAATCTTAAATAAACTCATTTTATTAGGCTATAAAAAAGCCTAGCTATTATTTTAATCTTTTTTAGCTAGGCTTTATTTAGATGTAAATATAACATAGTAAAATATAAATTAATTTATAATTCCATGAGTTTACAATTAATTGATTTTTATTTTACTAATAATACAAAATTTATATTATTAATTATAAATAACGTAATTCAAGTTTTGACATCGAAGATGCTACCGAATCTTTATCTTGAGGATTTTCTTTTATATAGTTTTTTGATATAACTCGCATTAATTCAACAAAATTTTTAGGTGATATAGTTGAAGATTCATAATCACCAATAAAAAAAGTTACCGCTTGAAAATCAGCGGGATCATCTAAATCCATATCTAATACATATTCAGAACCTTCACAAATAACATTACCAATTCCCCTAGATGCATCATAAATAAATTGTCTAAAATTCATTTTTTCCATTTTATACATCGTCTCTAATAAGTAGAATAAATCTCCACCATTATTTTCATAGAGATAATGTTCACTTTCTTTCAACCATTTTAAATTATCACTAGACTTCATCATCATAAGCACCTTGAGAATTAATCACTTTGTATATGGAAATAGATATTTTAGTTAAATGATAATAAGCTCACTATCTCTATCAAAAGGTTTTTTTACATCATAGTGATAAATTCTATTAGGATCATCAGTTGCTGTAAGTAAAAAGTAGTACTGAGTATAACTTTCCACTGAGATAAAAAGTGATTTTTTATCTAATAAATCATACTATTGAATAGTAGGTAGTTCCTCTCTCATTCCTGATTACATCAATATACTTCCTCTTATTGTTTTTTTGATTTCTATAAAAAAGAAGAGGATCATCGCCAAAGAGACCACCACTAAAACGCCCTATGCTGGTTAAAAAATCATAAAGGCTTGGTAGAAATTGGTCGTAATTTAGATTTGAAAAACTAGCGTCAAAGAATTAGTACTAAATAGCGATTCCAAAACTGACATCATGGATAATTAATCGAATTTACTAAAATTTATGGTTAGAAATCGCTTTATCCTCACATGCTACGCTGGATCGTTGATAATTCAATTAACTATGGTCTTCATCACCACAGGGCAATTCAACATAACACTAGGAGATTATGTACAATTGATACTACCCAATCACGTATAATCAGCATTATGTCTTGCGCCCTTTAGTGATAATAATTACAGACTGATGTCTGGCTGGACACTACAAAGTTAATATCTATTTAATGATTGACTTAGCCACTCAATGTTTATTTTCCCAATAATTCACAAATAGATGAATACCACTAAAACTCAAACCAAATACTCCCCCAAAAACAATCGGTTTTTTTAAAAAAAATATATCAATATAAAAAACACCTAATTTCATATAATGAATAAATTCAACAATAAAACCAAGAAATAAGAATGTAATAAAAACCAGTATAAAGTAACAAAAAAACAACATTAAAAAATAATTAATTACTTTCATTTTCGTTCTCTATTGTGATTTCCTTCAATACTTCGCTAGTCTCTTTATTTAAATATTCTGAAACCCCAGCACTTGGACTGGGATCTTAACATCATCTACGTAACTTATATTCTATAAACCAATTACCTATACCAGCTATTATTCCACAAACCACACTTGCTTTAATTATTTTTTTTAATGTTTCAAATGAGAAAATAAAATCACCACTAATAAATAACCCAATAATGCTACGAATTATGAGATAGTAAAATGTTCCTATAAAAAATAGCCCAACGGAAGATAAAATTGTTACAATGAATAAATATTCAATAGAATTAATTTTTTGGCTCATTATCTTTTTCTCTTTTTTGTTCATTAAAATATTTAATTTCCTCTTGGATCTCTGTATTAGTAATTTCTGTTATAAAAGCAGCTCCCATATTTCCAGCAATGCTAGGAACTATGCTCGGTTTCATATCCTTCAAAAGTCCGTATAATCCGTTTATAGCTCCCCCTGCAATTTAGGGTTGTATTTGGGATCCCAACCTCCAGATTTCCAATATCCCAATTGGTTAACCCCATAACTGATAGGCTTACCCGCGAAGCTATACCCCATACTAGAACCAAGACCTGCACTGAACGTATTTGTAAAGATTGCAGAAAGATCATCACCTTTAAACATGCTTAAAGCTCCCCCCATGCCTGCATTCCAAGCAATGGTTCCCCCTAATTTCGTGTACACCGTCATGCTACCCGTCCCAAAAGCAAACACCACATTCACCGGGTTGACTTCTCCTGTAAACACATATTGAATCCCAGCATTTGCTGTAGCTCCTATTGTTCCGGTTGTAAGCATCATTTTGCCTACTCCATCCCCCAAGAAATATGTTGCCATTCTGCCTGCCCACCCAATAACGGCGCCATAACTTTGCTTGCTACACCTCCCTGCAATACCTGAAGGGGAGCATCGCCTATAGCCGCATTATCTCTATGGTAACCATACGTATTACCGCCCGTGCCAAAGTCAGATTGGTTGGTATAGTCCTGTAAGCGTTGTTGGAAAAGGTAGTTTTGAATATCACGTTCAGTGACGTTATCTTTAATTTCTGAAAGGGCTTGATAGAGATTGTCGTAAGCCGTATCAGAAAGATTGTCGAGTCTTGACTCTTCTTTGGCAATATTAGTGCCACGAAGGGTATCAACCGTGGTTGCCAAATCGATAACCTGCGCACCAATTTCGCCCACTAATTGCTGTTTCTGTTGGCGATTTTGCTCTTTTTCTTTGTCGAAGATTTTATTTAACGTGCTGTGGGCGTTATCGGTGTCTTGGCTTAATTGCGCGATATCTTGCTGTTGATTGTCGCTATCACGTATTGTCCATGTGCCTTGTGATACCGCAGATTGGGTGGTGTTTTCAGCGCTGTCACTATGGTTTTATACTCTCTGTAGCGCTGTAGCGAATTTTTTATATTTATAACCTATCAAAAGCTAACGAATATTAAATCTCATAACAATCCAAACGACTGTTCCAACACTGCTACCAATGAAGCCACCTAGTTTGATAGAATTCACCCAATCTAATTGGTTTATACTTTGATCTGTTAAAAGCCATTCTCCTGATAAAGATAAAAAAGAAAAAAAATAAACCATATATAAAAATCATAAAAAATAAGGAATATATTGAGAGTTTCATTAATATGCACCTTTATCTAATTCTAAATAATGTTGATCTTCATTGTTATCCTCTTTAACATCCTTATTTTTCATAATATATCATCCTAATAGACTACCACTTAGCTCTAATTCAAATGAACTAGCTGCCCCACCTACAATCCCTGGGAGAGGACTTAATTTAAAGCTTTCTGTCATAAAATTTGAATATTTGCACTCCATTCATAGCCGTAGATAATATTAGAATACTCATATTCTTAACCTGTTCTTCTATATAGCCCAAAGAATATTTTCATTTAAATATAACCAATACTATAAACAGCTCAGTTTTAAATAATTATTTCCAAATACTATATCTACTCGCTATTTAACTCACATTAAACAATTTAATTAGAGGCTTTCGAATCAACTTATTAAAGTCAATTTCGATTATTCATTTCTTTTACGAACGCAGGTAAAAAAACACTCTAAAAAACTTCGTCTAAAGTTGCCTACTTTTAATTATAAACTAACACATCAAAAGCAGGCAAATACACAATATAAATTACAATTTTGGAGTATCTTACTTTAATCTTCGTACCTAAAATCCATATTAATTTTCATTGTTTCCAAATCTAAAGTTACTTCACAGCCTTTCCAAATAGGTAGACCATTAGTTAAATTATTTTCTATATAATAGTTTCTTAATTCAACCAAATAGTGAAGCATCTTTGTATTTGCAACACCACCAGCTGTAAACCATTTTAATAAATTTTCATTATCAATATAATCATATTCATATTCACATGTATTACCTTCCACTGATAAACTAGCCCTCATATTTATCTTTTTAGCACCATTAGGAGCTATATCATATAATAACACACCTATATTATTATATATTTCCTGATCTGTTTTCATTTTTCACCTTTAGGTTCATTAATAAACATTTTTTCTTTATGAGGTTCATTCCCTATTTTGTATGTAACGTTAATACTACTTGGTCTATCACCATTTTCTATATATACAGGCTCTATCTTAACACTTATCTCTTTATTATCTTTTAACGATCTTGCCCATATATTCTCCATTTTTTCCATTCACTACGATTTAAATTAGAATCCATTTACACTATGTTTATTTTTCACCAGACACTAAAAACATGAACAAAAAAATTTTTTATAGAATATAATTAATTTATTATTTAGTCTCTTTTCTGTTCACTAATATTGTTAATTTTTTCTTGGGATTCTGTATTAGTCATTTCGGTTGATATCGCTAACTCTATAATGTTTTTTATTTCATTGACTTTAAGTAAATTTGGATTATCTGAATAAAATAAAAAAATTCTACTAAAAAAAAGATAATACTACTGATGAATATAATTATTTAAACAAACGCATCATTTAATATTAAAGTGAAACATTAACCAAAAAGTAATGCCAATCCCCCCACCAAGTAGACTACCAAGCTCCAAGCTATCTATCCAATTAAGCTGATATACGCTCTTATTAGTCAGTAGCCACTCAGACGCTACAAAACCTAACGAACATGTAATAATACAAATAAAAATCAATAAAATTAAGTGGTTAAATGATAGTTTCATTAACGTTTATCCTCTTGATTCACTTTATCACTAGTCATTTTATTACTAATATCATTTTTTTCTATTATTTGATCACTTGTAATATTACTGTTCATCCCTGCTCCACTATATTCCAGAAAACCAGAACCCAAAGCACCTCCTGCAATCCCAGGAAATGGGGGTAATGTAAATTCCTGCGATATATAATTGGAATAAAAAGGTATTTCAGTATACTTTAATGCATAACGGCTTACTGGCATACCAAAATGACGCTTAATCAATTGCTTTTCCCAATAATTAGTGACCCCAAAACCAAGCCCATACCCCAGCGTTGTTCCAAATATAGCTCCAACCACTGCAGCTTCTGAATTTTCGCCTGCTATTTTACTCCCTAAATAAGCACTACCTGCGTTTAATTGAACAAATAAGCACTACCTGCGTTTAATTGAACATTGGAATGTAGATTTCGACCTGTTCCTGTCCAACCGGTAAAGCCTGCTAGCCCAAAGCTTAGATAATCAAATTTATCACCAGTATTACCGTTGTATATTTGTACACCTGCATTTGCACTCATACTCAATCCAGTTCCTATCAGTTTAGCCTCTGCTGAGGCTGCTGAATTAAATAATGCCCTGCCACCTAGGTACAATCCGAAAACATTTTCTGGCTCTCCAACAAAGGAGGCAAATCTGTCCCAGTTATCTGAGTGTTTATTAGCAAATTCAATATCCTGATTATTAATATACAATACAGCATTTCTAACATCTTCATTATCTAAAGAACCATAAAGCCATGTTGGTCTCTCGGCCGCCGAAATTCCTCCATTCAGCTTGAGCCTTTCATAGCCAGCTGTGCATTCTAATGAGTTTCTTTGGCATGCCTTTCTAAATTCTTCTGAATTTTTTCCATGAATTTTGGCATATTTGTCAATGATAGGCTGGCAATTCTCACCAGCTGCTTTACATATTGTCATTTCTTTATCAAACGCACGAGCCTCATCAAAACTCAGATAATTATTCTCAACCACCACTTTCCCGGCTTGGGCGGCATTGGCAACTCCGGCGCTATTATCGCTGATTAAACCGCCGGCAATGCCGGAAGCTAACGTTGCCCATGCACTTATATTCTGCTTTTCAGCCTCGGTAAGTTCTTCGGGGGTTTTGCCATAAAGTGAATGCGATAAAATATCCACCGTTTCGCCGGTCATTGCCCCAGCGGCTTGCACTAAGGCATTTTCACCTTTTGCCAGTGCAAGACCCGCATTGAGTAAACCATGCGCTATCGTGCGCTGAATATCACTTTCAACACGATTGCCTTGAATTTGGTTTTTCACTTCATGGGCAAGATAAGGGGCGGAACCATTTGCAATCGCGGTAACAATGCTATTGCCCATCATACCTTGTGTAAATGCCGTGACTGCTTGGATTGCTCGGTTGTATTTACCGCCCGTGCCAAAGTCAGACTGGTTGGTGTAATCTTGTAAACGTTGTTGGAAGAGGTAATTTTGAACATCACGTTCAGTAACGTTATCTTTAGTTTCAGAAAGGGCTTGGTAAATATTGTCGTAAGCCGTATCAGAAAGATTGTCGAGTCTTGAATCTTCTTTCGCTTGATGAGTACCACGAATGGTATCAACCGTGGTTGCCAAATCGATAACCTGTGCACCAATTTCACCCACTAATTGCTGTTTCTGTTGGCGGTTTTGCTCTTTTTCTTTGTCGAAAATTTTATTTAACGTGCTGTGGGCGTTGTCGGTATCTTGGCTTAATTGCGCGATATCTTGCTGTTGATTGTCGCTATCACGTATTGTCCATGTGCCTTGTGATACCGCAGATTGGGTGCTGTTTTCAGCGCTGTCACTATGGTTGCCTGCCATTGCTAAAGCGTGCCCCATATTCGCCAGCATATTACCTTCAACACCACCAGAAGTACTTACACCACCAGATTGATGCTCAACTTTATATTCTGCGTAGTTATGGATATCACTAAAGCCTAATGTGCCTGTATCAAGCTGATTATTTTTAGCCTCTGCGGTACTGCTGATCACAGCACCATCAAGTTGGGTATGTTTACCCACGCTAATATCAAACCCTTGATTGCCTGCAAATAAGGCTGATTAAATAACAAGTTAACACGGAACCATGTGGGAATACGGTTCCCCAACATGGCTAAACTAAACAGTTGACTATCTGGTTGAATAAGGAGTGAGTAACGTATAAAAACTTAAGGAGATCTTCGCTTACGCTAAAATATCCTTAGTAATACTATTACTTGCTATACATTCTTGGAAAGTATTCATCAATTTTATCGTTATCCAATACTCTATTGAGAGTAAAATCTACTGTATCAGAAACGGCTATTCCATGACGTAATTCTTCAGGAAAGTCATAGATTGAAGCGTATATCGTTGGTACTAAGTACCTAAAATAATCACCCATTTTAGTTTTTCCAGTAAAACCAACCGGATAATCTTCCCCTTCCATATTACCTTCTATACCGTGATATATAAAAAAGCCTTTTCTAGATGGCATATTAATTTCATTAAGTTCTCCACTCAGATGCCTATTTACCCAATATTCAATATCTTCTCTATGTTTGAAACCTCGATATACAAGAGATGAATATAAATCAAGAATAGTTTTTCCATTTTTATTTTCAGGATATGTAGTATATTTTTCTGATTCTTCCCACTTAAATTCATTGAGTTCATCTAATAAATTTTCAAAGTTATTAATTGATAAAAGAGAGTTAGGTAACCAGCCCCAACAATTATTAACCATTACAGCTATCTTTCCATTTTTATCCATTGCAAACCAAGTATAAATAGTACCAAAACCGGGTTCCCAATGACTGTTTGATGTATTCATTATTTTATTTCCTTTGGCCATGTGACTTTACAATTATCGCATGTTTCAATAATTATCTTTTCTGAATTTAAATTTCCATTCTTTTGACTAGATGCTTGCCTAAATGCTTTAGGTCTTAATGCATCAGTAAATTTAATATTTTCAGGTTTAGCACCTTGGCGAACCAATGAATCTGCCGCCGATACCTCAGCACATGCACCAACTTTATTTTTACAAAAATGAGTAAACTCACCTATTTCGACTCCTAACTGTTTCTTAATATAATCTACTGTTGTTGGGTGTAGCGAATCTGCAGTAATTTCTTTATTGCTATATCCTACGGCTGTTTTACCTGTTTTAGAATCGTAAGCACCAATCATTGTTGCAATTTTTTCAGCTTGAGTATTAGATTTAAACTTACCTATTTCATTGATAAGTTCTTGATGAGCCTTAGTCGCAAATATTTGTTCTTCTTTAGTTAAATAATCACCAAACTTCGAAGATTCATTTCCTTTCTGACTTACTTCTAAATTCTTTTTCAGAGCATCTTCTATTGCATGTTCACCTTGAGTGATCTTGTCCAGATAGACAACATCATCTAGTGTTGGTTTTTCGGGTAGTGGTGTTTCTGTAAAGTTATCTCTTGGTTTAGGTATCTGGTCACCACCAGTATCCGTCCAAAGCTGATCATGTATTTGGTTACCACCAGTATTATTCTGCCCTTGGTCTGGTATCTGATTGCCACCAGTATGTGATGGTATACCAAGTCTGTCACCCCAAGGTTCAGATCCAAATATTAACCTTGCGAGCCCTTTGTCATGAATTATTTGTTCATCAATATAAGCAACCTGTTCCGGTAAAAGGTTCCTCATAGCTTCTATATCACCATTTCTAGCAGCGTTTCCTGCGTCTATGGCTTCTTGAATTTGTGCTGATGTTAAACCAAAATTTACCCCTAATTGCATAAGACTATTTCGACAGGTCACATTTTTCATGCATGATTCGTAACCCTTTTCTAAGCCTTTTATGATTGGCTTAGTAGCACCTATCGCATTATTCTCAACCACCACTTTCCCGGCTTGGGCGGCATTGGCAACTCCGGCGCTATTATCGCTGATTAAACCGCCGGCAATGCCGGAAGCTAACGTTGCCCATGCACTTATATTCTGCTTTTCAGCCTCGGTCAGTTCCTCTGGCGTTTTGCCATAAAGTGAGTGCGATAAAATACCCACCGTTTCACCGGTCATCGCACCAGCGGCTTGTGCTGCCGCATTTTCACCTTTTGCTAATGCAAGACCCGCATTCACCAAACCGTGGGCTACCCGTCGTAATTTCTAATTTATTGGCTTGAATGCGTGAATTGACTTCTACGGCGCGCGCTAAGATACGCGTGTAATCACTACCAGTGTCATTTAATCCATTTTCTGAAATAACAATTTTACCATTGTTAATTTCATATCCGGTTATTGCACCTTCTTGTGTTAACGCATTTCCGGCAACGAGTGTGGTGTTAACCGCATTAATAAACCCACATCCTTGGCAACTAATTCCTGCTGGGTTGGCAATAATAATTTCAGCTCGTTTGCCAGCAACTTCAATAAAACCATTAAGCTGGCTCGGATTTTGGCTATTAATTTCATTTAAAATAACGTTAGCTTCACCATTAACAAGCCAAGGGTTGCCCGTTACCATGCCCGCTAATTGAGTTTGCGTATCTTGCAGACTGTTATTAAGGATCGCACCTTTATTATCCACATCAAATTGCGTAAATTGGTTACGTGATACTCCATGTGGATTGGGTTGTTGAATATTAACTTGAGCTAAACCATTGCTTGTTTGCAATACTGTGGCTTGTTGATTTTGAGGAGCCTGTTGATCAGCAATAATCTGGCTCGCTTGTGCTGAAAAACTCACTAATCCCTGCATCACTAATAGAATAAAGGCGACACTATTAAGTGAAGTACGGATAGATGAGGCAAAAAGGCTATTTCGCTTATTGCTTTCGCCACAAGATTTCGTTAATTCAGAAACGACAACCATTAATTGTAGAGTACGATTATAAATAACGCGATAACATAATTTATTCATGTGTGAGATCCTTGCCAAAAAGACAATATAAATTTCATTTAATTATTATTTTTTATTTAATATTTAAGTTAATGCTGTATTTTAATAATTAAAGTTAATACTAAATCCTAAATTAACATGATCCGTTTTAAATCCGTCTGGTTTAGATAATGGCGTACCAATAAACGAATCATATTTTATTATGGATGAAAATAACGAGCCTTTTATGCCCACGACACCACCAGCAAGATGTTTACCTAATAATCGAGGATTATTCGCGTTGGTTTTTAGTTCACCATAATCAGTACCAAAATAAATAAATTGTTCTGATTTAGGGTATTGCCAACTTAATGTATTTTGTAAATACCAACCTTCATTAGCGCTCAGTGTTCTTTCACCATCAAATCCACGAATAGTCCAACGATTTCCGATTGCAAACTGATCAATGGGCGTTAATGCATCGTGCGTCATTTGTTTACGATAACTTACTTGGTATTTAAATTGCTGCTGAGCAATAGACATTGGAATATCTAATTCAGCACGCCATGTTAAAATATCAGCTTTATCTGTTGCATAATAATTATCACGATATTGTTCTTCATACGCTGCGACTGAACCAAACCAGCGTGTTCCTTTTTGATAATTAATGCTGGCATCAAAGGTCGCAAAACTAAAATATTGGCGGTGAGATAAGTTAATTAACCAGTGACTAACCCTTCGCCGCTGAATTTCAATTTCAGTATTATCAACATAATTGCGTAAAACTTTAGCTTGGATAGCATAACGTAAGGTCGTTTTACTTTTCTGATTACGAAAAAGAGTGTATGACACACCCGCATTAATACTCTCACTTTCACCTGAATAGAGAATATCTTTGATATGACCTGCAACTGTTTGGGAATAATCATATTTAGAAGCGTTAATATCAAATAGCCAATACCCAAAAGGCACAGAGTAATGCGCCATAATATTTTGATTATTTTTATTCCCAGCGAAGTCTAAATCACGTTCTGTTGATAAATAGAACAAATCACTCAGCGCTAAAGGATTATCTAGTGCTAACATTAAGCCACCTTGATAACGCCCTGTTGCAGGCGATCCGGCATCATTGATCCATAATGAAGTATGCCAGAAACGAGATTGTTTTCGTTTTATCACAATATCGCTTTCCCCTGCATTTTTCCCTGGTTTAATTTCCATTTCAGCACTCACAACCGGCAATCGCTGTAGGTTTTCTAGCCCTTGTTCAATATCTCGTAAATCGAGTAACTGTTTTTTATGCGCAGGCATACTGGTATACAACAAGGCGTATTTATCAGAGTCATCAGTAAATTTAACATTACGAATAATCCCCGGAACTATTGTTAAATATAATGTTCCACGACTAATATCTTGTTCAGGTACAACAATACGTGTGGTGATCCACCCATGCATTAATAGACGATTTTGCATTCGAGTGACAACGGTATTTATTCCTTTTATACCCAAACATTGCCCTATAAATTCTGTTTTAAAACGAGATAAATTAACCCAATGAGGAATAACTTCTGCATTGGTTATTTCAATATGTTCTATTTGGAAACAAAGCTTTTCTTCTGTTTTATGCTCTATTTTTTCATATTGGCTAATATCAAAATATATATTAGGTACTTCAGGTATTAATTGTTGATAAAGCGCTTCTTGTTGACTTTGATTATGTTGTTGTTGCTGATTAAATATTTCAGTCGTTTTCTCAGAAGTATCAGCTGAAGATATGGGAATATTAAATAGCGCAAAAAATAACCATAATTTTAAAAAGAGTATAATTTTTTTCATATTGTGCAATAAATAGGGTCTGTGATTTTAATCATATTTATTTATGATACATCTAATCTTTAACATTATTGATATTAAAATATATAAAGTAAATATCAAAAAATGAATAACAAATAAAACACCATAACTTTTAGAATATAAAGATTAAAAAAATCAACTTATGTTAAAAAATTAGTCTTATATAATCACAAAAATCACTTAACAAGTTAATTAATGTTAAGCTTATTTAATTATAAAAATTAAAATAAATTTTATTTAAAATAAAAAATTGATCATTTATTTAGTTTAAACAATCTAATTTAAAATAGTTTGTAATTGAAATATTTATTCGATTTGAAATAAAATTTTAAGTTGAATTAATAGAGGTAAAAATATCTTTCATAAAAAAAGTGGACCCTATGATCCACTTTTTTTAAAACACTATCTTTATCCACGGACAAAAATATTCACATCCACTTTTCCGCGATATTCACCCGCTTTTGTGCCATCTGGTTTGCAAAGAGCCCATTTGATACCAAATATATCAGGTTGGTTATTCCCCATATTGGTTCCTTTTAGCTCGATATCTGTATTATTGAACTTTAATAAATTGTTATTATTTTCATCAGCACATTTTAAATTCGGTGTTGAAGTTTGCTTATAAGGCAATCCTATAACCCAAGGTTTTTTGTTAGATACAGTACCATTAATAGGTGCTAAGACTAATTTATTTACATTACTTGGATCTAAACTTCCCTCTTTAATCACCGCAGACATATTTACAGGGTTACCTGTACCACCACAGGATAGTGTAAATACAGAATCTTTAATGACTTCATTCGTAAATGTCATATTTTCATTAATTTGTTGATTAGATACACCAGTAACAGCACAAGAACGTTTTACTGTTACATCTGCAATTACGTTAACTTGTGCAAAAAAGTCACCACTAGCACTCCGACCAAAACTACCTACATAAAAAGGAGTACCTCTATACGTTAACTTACCTGGCGTTAAATTAGCATCAATATAAACAGGAAATGAACTTGGTGTTGTGACGCTAATAACTTTTGAACCACCACCAGGAACTGCTGTTGTTGCATAATTATATGGCACAAAACATACATTAATACTAGATGATTCTTTATCAACAAGATTACTGTTTACCTGAAAAAATTGTCCTGAATAAGCACTTTGATAATTAGAGCTAAAATTAGATAAACTGACATTGAAGTTAAATTGTGGTGTTACATATACTGCAGTCCCTGAATTATTGGCATGCGTTAACTTCAGACCATATTTATTAGTTTGCCCAGGAATTTTAGAAACAAATGTGGCATCACATCTCGTTTTTGACTGACTTAATGAAATAATCGCATACTTAGTATCCCAGGAAGAGTTACTGCTACTATCATAAACAGGACTCCCAGGAAAACTACTAGTTCCACTCAATGTACCATTTATATATTGAACTTGAGTGGGGCTAATGTTCATATCAATCACCCCAGTTAAGTTTAATGTCATAGCCCCCCTATCTGTTCCAGCTAAAATATTAAATGACGAAGTCATTAATACTGAAGTCAGTGATGCCATCATTAAATTACGTATTTTCATAGTTCTGCATCCACCTATAAAATAAGGATTATTTTTTATTGGCAAGAAAGAGATAAAATTCTTATTGGTTGCTTGCTATTGACTTCAATATTACTTAAGCCACTATATGAAACGTTGCAACTTTGCTGGATTTTATTACCCCATTTCACTAACAGCTTGCCATTATCAGGAAGTCCACTCATATAAAGCTGACCATTTTCACCAACAATACCTGTATTCAAATCATTAGGATTATCAGCATCAATTAACGTAGCAATAGCACCAAATGGGACAACACTTTTATTCTGAGAAAGATTTAAAATAGCTTGGAAGCCAATCTTTGTTTTAAAGGCAACCTTAACAATAGCGCCTTTTGTCGGAACTACATTTTGAGATGTTGATTGTAGAGTCGTATTATCAGGCAATGTATTGACATTTAATGCAATTGTGTTTTGGCGGTATTCTGTAAGATATGGTGATAACGCATATCCCTGACCATTAATCGCACCATTTCCTGAACTTAACTCAGTTCCTTTTGCTCCAGGCGCTTCAACAATAGCCATACTATTACCCATACTTCTACCCAGCAACAAACCACCTGAATGTAAAAGTAAACCACCATTCATGCTGCCATTAACATTATAATAGTCACTTGAATAATTATAATTTAGAGAGGATGTACCGTAGTTACCTGAATAATTAGCATATGCTGAGCCATTATTAGGCTGGCCTTGGTTAGCCCAAGATTGAGAAATACCATAAGATAAAGAGTTATCAAATGCACTACCAGATAATCCAACTTGCTGATTAGTTCTTCCATTATTATCATGGTTTATCATGTAAGTGCTATTAAAATTACTAAGCGCAGGCGAATTACTAAACACACTAAATGGAACACTCACATTAAAACTAATTTGCCTGTTCTCAGGCCAGCTGTCATCTGATTTTATTCTATCAATACTGTAATTAATGCCAAAGTTAATACCATGAATATTACCATTATAGCCTGTCGTAAGTTGAGTAACATTCTTATCTTGTTCCCAATAATTATAACGGCTACCAGATAAATAAATACTACCGTATTGACCTAATGATTGTGATAATGAAGTTGTAAAACGACTTTTTTCTCGTTCACCTAACCACGGTGAAGTACCATCTTTTAACCGATAATCTTCAGTATTAAATTGATTAAAATCGTAATAATCTTTAGTTGAAAAACGTAATGCTGTTAAGTCAACAGAGGTTCCGGTAGTAGTCATATTTTTAGAATAACGGAATCGATAAGATTGCCCATTTTGAGAGCCTATGGTATTAAAGTCAGCATGAGCATGGGTGATATCTGTAGACAGAGCCCCCCAATTACCTAATGAAATTCCTATCCCAGAGGAAATAGCGTAATAATCTTTCGCCCCTAATAACCCACCATAAAGAGTGACATCATAAGGTAAACCATAAATACCGCTGGCAAGCAAAAAATCTGCCTTTTTAGAGCCAACCGTTGTGCCACCATCAAATCGCCCAGTACTAATTTCATATTTCCATCCCCCCGGTCTTAACATTACGGGTAATGATGAAAAAGCAACGGTAAATGTCCTTTCTGAACCATCTTCTTCTTTCACTGTGACATCCAAGTTCCCCCCTGAGCCACTCGCATAAAGATCCGTTATTTTAAATGCGCCGGGTGCAACATAAGTTTGATAAATAACATTCCCATTTTGTCGGATAGTAATTTGGGCATTAGATTGAGCAATCCCACTCACATCTGGAGCAAAACCTTGTTGACTCGCTGGTAACATTTGTTCGTTAGAAACTAAACGCATACCTTTCATTGGAATACTATCAAAGACATCATTTCCAGTTGTAGTTTCACCAATTATAAATTCCGACCGTAAAGAATAAAGATTACGTGAAAGGTATGTATTAGAAAATTTATTACTATTATTACTTTGAGTCTCTGCATTATTTGAATTTCGGGTATACGTCTGTGTCATTGTAGAACGTAAACGCCAATCATAAAGATTAAACCCAGCTCTTAGTTGAGCAAAGAAATTATCATTTTTTTGTTTTCCATTATTATTCATTTTATCAGAATGACTATCGTTAGAAGAATGGCCTCCACTAAACATATAATTGATAAACATGGCAGTAACACCACTATCAAAAGAGGCTGGATCAATATAGCCAACGACATCATTAGACATAACAATTTGAGGAAAACTAGTGATTAGTTTTAATTCAGATAAATTTACTTTTATTAATGCATCAGGAATATATTCGTTAATATCATAAATCACCTGATCGTTTTTTAACGCATTTAATTTAGGTATTACCTTAGTATTAACACCTAATTTATCTAATAACTCTCTGGTTATTTCAGGTACCACTTTATTATTAGGCCCTTTTACTAAATTAATGACGAATTCACCATTGTTATTATTATTGACATAAACTAACAAAGATATTTCACCTTCAGGTAACGCATCTTTTTGTGAAAATTGGCTTAAATCAATTTCATTTGCAGATGCACCTAATTGTCCATCAAGTAATGCGGGATCAAAATAATCCTCTGAAAAAGAATTAAATGAGAGCAAAATAAGT
Source organism: Proteus sp. fly-1067 (assembly GCF_040139345.1). NCBI lineage: Bacteria > Pseudomonadati > Pseudomonadota > Gammaproteobacteria > Enterobacterales > Morganellaceae > Proteus > Proteus sp. fly-1067. The sequence continues at coordinate 75,487 of NZ_JBEEUL010000013.1, forward strand.
GATGTAAAAAAACTGTATCTAAACATTGCCATTGATTTATTCATTTTTACACTCTTAATATTTGGCTTTATAAATTTATTAATTTACTGTTTTCATTTTTTCATCTAATGGGAACATAAATTCATCTAATACTTGCCAATGAATAGATGTAATATTTTCTTTATTTAAAAATAAGTATTCTTGCGTACCAAATGGAGGCACATTTTTCGATAACTCTTGCAGTTCGATCTCTTTTCCATTTATCTTTATTGTGTTAAAAGCTAGATAAATAGGTGAATCATTTTTAGCAATTATTTTATTACCATCAATTGAGAATGTTAATTTTTTTTCTGCATCTTTTATTTTTATACCTTCAAGAGATTTTGGTCGATAATATACTTTAAAGTTTAATGCCCTAATAAAGTTCATCTGCACATTTGGTGTTTCTTCAGATGTGGATGGTATTAATCGAAATTGAGAAATATAAACACTCTCTCTATCTGTTGATAACGCACTTTCTGAACCAGTAAACTTAATTACCCACTCATAGTATTCTTCAGGTTCTATTTTTTGTAATAGCGGAGTTAAAATAAAAGGAGGATTCTCTTTTTTATCAATTAATTGTAACCCTGTAGATTCATCTAACCATCTCATACTAGCTTGAACAAGATACGCTTTTTTTTCATTATTTCTTAAACCGATAGAGATGCTTTTACTACCTTCATTATATGTCATTCTTTGTAATGAAAATTCAAATGCATTATTTGCAGGCCATGCTAATTGGCAATAAAAAAAACCTAAGACCAAAATAGTAATAAAAAAAATACGACTATTCAAAACGTTCATTTCATTAATCCTTATATTTGAATTCTTTTGATAACTCACCATAGTCGTTAATTATATGCCAGCTAGCTTCTTTTATTGAAAGTTCTACTAATTCAGTTTTACTATAAGGTGCCAACAAGAAAGTTTTATTATACTTTTCATTATTAACTGTAATTGATGTCAATGTCATATAATATGGAGTTGGATTATCTAAAAACCACTTTCCTTCCTGTTTTTTAATAAAAACTTTTTTATAATCTTGTTCTAAAGGCCTAGCTATATTTTCAGGTCGATAAATTACTTTAATCACAAAATTAGTTATTAATACTAATTTTGATTCCTGTAATTCACTTTCATTAGGTCGTTTAGTAGATGGTATAATTTTTGTATTCAAATAAAAGAGTGACTCTTTATTGCTGGATAAATCTTGAGTGTCTTTTAATAAGATACGTAAAGATGATACACTCTTGCTTTCTAAACGAAATACAGGAGGAGTAACGATAAAATTAGATGACAAATTCCCATCAATTTTTTCAGTAACGCCAGCTTGTATTAAATAAGGTTGATTATCATCATTTGAAATATATACACTTTCACTTGAACTACCTTCAGAAAAAATAACCCGTGTTTTGCCTAAACTAACCCCTTGAGCGTTAGCATTAAAATAACTAAAAGCTAATATTAAAATGACAGAGATTTTTATAAAAAAATTATTCATATAATATCTTAATCAACGATATACGAAAAAGTTAATGTTGCCGAAAACTCTCCAGATTCGGGATCACAAACAGTGGGATCTTTGCATTTGACATAGGTATAAAGTGTTTTTTCTAATTTATCTTTACTTATGTTATTCCAAACAGTATCTTCAGATTTAAAAAAATCCGTATTAGTATTAGATTGAGCAACATTATTTTTACTTGATACTCTAATACCAAAGCTTTTATTGAGATCATCATTAAAAGTAATCGTATTTAAAGTACTTTTTGCCTTCATCGTCACATAAGTATCAAAAAAGTCATTCGTTTTACAGTCACTCAGTAATACCTTTATCGGAATAGGCTCTATAAGATTATTTTTAATTTTATTCGATTGAATACTGCCAAAATCAACTTCATTACTACTTGTTCCTGAAACTGATAGCTTACAGGTCTGTTTATCAATGGTCACTTTAAAATCAAATTCAATACTTTGAGCACTAAAACTAATAAATAGTATTGGTGTAATAAATAAACTTAACAAACTCCTTTTCAATAGAAATATATTCATATTTACTTTCTCAAGGTTGTATAAGTGTTAATGCTAATATTGCTTTTAGCGTACCGGGATTAACCGCTGAACTGTCTTTCTTAACGAGCTCGACTTCAAAGTCTTTATTTTTATTACCATTTCCTGTTGTAATATAAACAGAACTTGTTCCAGCATTAAAATTAACTAAAGAACAATGATCATCTTTACAATCGTATAGAGCAAAACTCGCATTAGTTGGATTATTCACCGGTGATATTTTGTTATTTGCAATTTGTGTTCCTGATCCCGCTTTTATAACAACTTCCATATCAGGTGTTTCATCAACATAATCCTGGCAAAGATAATTAACTGAAAAAGGTATTTTGTTTTCTTTTTTTACACCTATTTCATCAACATTTTGCATTAATATTGATTGAGAAAACTTCACCGCTTGGTCTGATAAAGTAAAAGCACACGTTCCTTTTGTTACTGAGCCTTTTACTATTACAACCGCAGAATCATCAACAGCGCTATATCCATAAAAAGAGATACAAGTTAATAATGCACCCAATACAATTGGTTTAAAATGTGGCTTTATGTTCATTAAATCCACCTAAATCATCTATTGTACGCCATTGAACACTTCCTTTAGTTACACCTGTAGGTAAGGTATATTTTATCGAACTATAAGGCGCGATCATGGCATTGTTATTGGCCAAACTAACATCTAGCTTTATATTGTTGACAGAAAACCCAGCAAAGTTGACATAATAAGGGGAATTATTAACTACCTTTAATTGTTTACCTTCCACACTAAATCCTAATTTCTTTTGCGCATCCTCTGATGTCATCGGTAAATTTTTAGGTCGGTAGAAAAGTTTTATAACATTATCAAATCCCACACTTAGGCCCGCTGTGTCAGAATTATTGCTTTGTCCAGGGATCATCTTTGCATGAAAATAAAAAATACTTTCTCTATCTTTCGGTAAAGAATTACTCATGGCATAAATTTTCACTTCATGCCTTGATAAACTATTAATTCTAAAAAGAGGTGGAGTGACTTGAAATACAATTGGGTTTTCATCAGAGGAAATATAGGCTTGTACCAAATAATTCATTTTTGGTTCTTCATTACGAATGATAACACCTACACTATTCTCACCTTCAGGATAAATAATACGTGTAGCGTTTAAACCCACACCTTTAGAATAAGCAAGTGGAGATATAATCATTAGTAAAATAACAAAAAATTTTCTTATTCTATTTGTAATTTTAATCATTATATTTCTTCTTTAATGAGAGGCTCTATTAGATAGAGCCTCTAAAAATTAAGTAATATTAGTTATAAGCAACAGTAAAAGTAACAGGTACTTTTAATTCATCACTTGTTACTGCACCATTTGTTAAATACAGACCAGCAGTCATCGGAATACGACCAGTACCATCTTTAATGATCTCTTGTCCTAATTTCAGACCTGTTTCAACATTTGGTTTAACTAAAGTATTACTTGCTGTTGCTAGCAATTTTACAGCTAAAGAAGCGGCTGTTGCGTTAGCAAACATTTCAGAATCAAAGTTTGATTTATTACCACGAGCATAAAGGTTGATTGTTCCATCAGCTGCTAGTGCTGCTGTACAATTAGAAAGCTCTAAATTAAACGTCTTGTTATCTCCTAATTGATCACCGACGTTTTTGCCAGAAACTTCATCACTCGTGAAGGTTCCCCAATCAATTCTAGAACCTTCTGTTGTTGAAGAAACATCACAACTTGCGGCACGAATTAATGCTTCGAATGACACAGTTGTACCCTGTGTTGCAGCAAAAGCATTACCTGCAACCATAAATCCAGACAACACGATAAACGGAGCAACTTTCTTAATTAAAGACATATTGTTACCTTTCGTTTTTTAAATAAATCGTCTATTGGAATTAGTATTATTCCCTTAATTACCTCAATTAGATGTGAACTAAGAAAATATATTTTCTAATTCTTATTAAAGCGTAGCACAACAATCAAAGCTTACTTATATAACACGCTTAAATTACATAAGGATAATTATTTAAAATTCTTTATTTATAAAACATTTTCTTTATTTTTAGAATATTCAGCTAATCTTTAATTGAGCATCGATATAATACTTAAAAAATAAAAAAGTATATTTCCAATATATATACTTTGTTTTTCATATATATAGATATGTTTATGTTAATATAAATAATAATTTAATTTAATCTAAATAGGTAAATATAACTAAATACAAATACTTAAGAATAAACCTAGATCCACATAAAATTATTTTTAATTTTTTTATTTAAATGAGTAAATACCCTTAACTTTATTGTATTCAAATTAATCAATTGGTTATTTATTATCCTGTTCAATTCTAATACTATTTATTCAATGCAAAAAAATGGCCTCATTACTGAGGCCATTTTATTTATCATAATGACAATTCTTAGAATATTACTTCTCTGGCATTTGTGGCATTGGGCGACGGAAACGACGTGTGATCCACACCATATAAAGTATACCAATAGCGCCCCAAACAAGGCCTAATTCCATAGAACCTGGCTCAAGGTTTATCCACAAGACCCCCATTGTCGCTGCACCAATAATAGGTAATATCAGGTAATTAATGTGGTCCATTATTCCTTTATTACGGCGCTCACGAATATAGAACTGTGAAATTACAGACAAGTTCACGAAAGTAAACGCAACCAACGCACCAAAGTTAATTAATGCCGTTGCAGTGACTAAATCGAAGAACACTGCACCTAAGGCTAAGAAACCCACTAATAGCACGTTAAATGCTGGGGTACGCCATTTAGGGTGTACATAACCAAAAGTCTTCTCTGGGAATACCCCATCGCGTCCCATAACATAAAGTAAACGAGCAACACCTGCATGAGCCGCCATGCCTGATGCTAATACTGTTACGCAAGAGAACACTAATATAATGGACTGGAATAAAGCTCCAGCAACATACAGCATTATTTCTGGTTGTGATTCTTCTGGATTTTTGAATCGTGAAATATCAGGGAAATACAGTTGTAAAAAGTAAGAAACCGCAATAAAGATAATTCCGCCAATCAGCGCTGTTAAGAAAATCGCTTTAGGGATAACTTTACCTGCATTTGGTGTCTCTTCTGACAATGTACTGATACCGTCAAAACCTAAGAATGAGAAACAGAGTATTGTTGCTCCAGTTATCATCGGTATAACTTCTGCATCAACAGACGCAAATGGTCTAAAGGTCCATAACTCCCCTGCACCTTCTCCGTTATATACACCGTGGATAAGTAACCCTACAAATACAACCATTACCGCAACTTGCACAATAACAATTGCTGTATTTAAGTTAGCGACAACGTTAATACCACGTAGGTTAAAGAACGTCATTAAAGCCACTAAACCAAATACAAAGATCCACGGTTCAACACCCGGGAATATTGCTTGTAAATAGATTTTCGCCAATAAGATGTTGATCATTGGCATAAATAAATAGTCGAGTAAAGAAGACCAACCCACCATAAAGCCCACATATGGACTCATGGATTTTTGAGCATAAGTATACGCCGAGCCGGCTGATGGAAAACGCTTAACTAATTTTCCATAACTTACTGCAGTAAATAAAATTGCAACTAAAGCAATTGCATACGATGTTGCTACGTGACCATTGGTAATGCCAGAAACGATACCAAATGTATCGAAAATAGTCATAGGCTGTAAAAAAGCAAGCCCCATCATGACTACCTGCATTAGTGTCAAGGTTTTACGTAGTTGAACTCGATTGTTAGCACCAGTTTGGTTAGTGCCGATAGAGGAGATGACGTTATCTGACATTCGCGAACCCTCCCATAACTTCGGTTTGAGTATTCAATAAACTCAACCGACAGTTACTGGGAAGACTTCGCATCTGCCTATAAACAGAATAGAATGAAGTTTTTAAGGATGTGTATGTGTTTAGGAGACGCCGTGCTCCGTAGTCATCATTACCGCAGGTGCCGTTTGGCCCGACTGCGAAAGAGAATAATTGTACCATATTAGCATTCCTCTATCATGACAACCCTTTCTCTAAGGGGCTGGCTGCTAATCAAATTATGTTATCTATTCAGACTCAAATGAATCTGACCTCTTGGTGTAGTAATAAATAAAAATGCAAAAAAAAACCGATGCACTTTAAACGCATCAGTCATATTTTTAGTGGGCGCATTTTGCACGTCTCAGACTTAAATAGCAATACATTTTCATCAAAAAGCCCTCTTTTTTTACGATCTTTTCAATTCGCAAACTAAGTCAACATATAACGCCACATTTAATTAACAATGTTCGTGCTTTTATCACAAATATTGAAATGCAAACATTTAAAAAAATAGAATAACCATAAAAAAAACACATCTACAACCAATTGATAAATAAGACTAAAAGAGAATTTAAATTTACCATCAATATCAAATCATCAAAATAAAGCATTTAAAATACATTAATAAGACTAATGATATTGTTTTGTTAAAATCCATTTCCATTTTTTAAATAAAACGTTTTTTAATAAAAAACACCTATTTTTTATAGATTTATTTCGCATAATAAAAATGTCAGTAAACAAATTAAGAACAAAATGATGAATAATACGTAGAAATAACAATATGATAGTCAGAATAAAGCGATTGATAAGATAATTTATTGAGCTAAATATAGACCTCAATATTTAAACTTTCCAGTATTAATTCTCAGCAAATAAAAGATAAAAAAAGACTCCACAAGTGGAGTCTTAATGACACAAACTGAGGGGTAATTAATTAGAAGTTATAGTTCAGACCAATATTGTAACGACGACCTTCTAATGTAGTATTAAAATGTTCTTGGTCAATACGACGATCTAACACATTGTAAACACCACCAATCACATTTAATTGCTTGGTTAAGCTGTAGCTGGTACCAATATCAACAAATGCATAAGAAGGCGTACCATGTGACATAGAGGTGCGTGATAAGTAATCAGAGGTTTTACCACGGAAGTTAATACGCGCCCATGTTTCCATTTCTGGCGTTGTTTCCCAGTTTAAAGTTGCATTAGCCATATGACGTGGCTGTTTATTTAATGGCTTACCTTTGAAATCACCACTTTTTTGTTCAGTATCTGTAAAAGTATAGTTAGCCGCTAAATTCCACTCTGGTGATATTGTCCAGTTAAAGGTGGCTTCAATACCACGCATATTAGCTTTATCTACATTCGTTCTATCGCTTACAAAGTCATAAGGGCCGCCACTATTTCCGACACCATCTGCTAATGTACAATCACGTAGATCCGTCATTTTAGAGCCGTCTTTATTGGTACGGCTATCACAACGACGCTCTTCCATGATCTTATCTTTAAAGTCGGTATTGAACAGACCAAAACTTGCTGTCAGGTTTTCACGGTTATCCCAAATAATCGAGATTTCTTCGGTAACTGATTTTTCAGGTTTTAAGCTTGGATTACCATAAATAACCGCATCATAGTTACCACCACCCGTACCTTGTCCCCATGATGCTGTTGCTTGACGTAAATCAGGTGAACGATAACCGGTAGATACCCCACCTTTTAATGTCCACTCGTCAGCAAGATGCCAGACTCCGTAAACACGAGGTGTCCAGTGTGTACCAAAGTTTTCATCTTTATCCATACGCAAACCGCCCGTTAAAGCGAAATCATTGGTCATCGCCCATTCATCTTCAGCAAATAGTGCCCAACTATAACGGTCTAATTTATTGCTACCTTTAAGTTTATTCCCTTCATCTTTTAATTCTTCATAACGATACTGGGCACCAACACTTAAGGTATGATCACCGAACATTAAAACTGTCTGATTACGTACTGTTGTGTCGTCATAATCCATTTTACGGGATGGATTACGGCTTTCATCACGCTGAACATAAGTATTCATCGTACCAAAGTCATAAACACCATCATGAGTAAGTGCATAATGTGTCAGTTCATAGTCGGTAAAACTACTTTCAGGGGCTTTTCCTCGACTAGGTGCTCCTGATTTAGAATGCCACACGCGAGAGTCACGATGTTGATTATCTTTTTTAAATTCAAAATCAATCGTGTTCTGCTCATCAGGCGTCCAACTTAAAGTACCACCACCTGTTGCTGTGATCTGACGGTTATAGCCATTCACAATTTTGTCTTCGCTACGATGTGAATATTGACCTTGAATTTTCAAGCCCAACACATTATCAATTAGTGGACCACCCGCATAAAAACTGCCTTGATTAGTGTTACCTGAATCTTTACGCTCTGTGATAGTGCTGTCTGCACGTAAACTAAAGTTCCACTCTTTTTGCGCTTTACGGGTAATAATATTGATAACCCCACCCATTGCATCAGAACCATATAAAGAAGACATTGGGCCACGTACAACTTCAATGCGTTCAATGGCAGGTAAAGGCGGTAACCAGCCTTGTTCAATACCCGAGTTATCACTATTAGGACGCGTCTCACGCGATGCAACACGCTTACCATCAACCAAGATCATGGTATATTTTGCATCCATACCACGAATACTAATATCAGAACTACTTCCACCACCTGTTACTAATACGCCAGGAACGTCTTTTAGCGCATCAGTCACGTCACGATAAGACTTAGTTTCTAATTGTTCACGTGTAACAACAGAAACTGACGCAGGCGCATCTTCAACCGTTTGTTTAAACCCAGAAGCAGTTGTAACAAGTAGTTTTTCTACATTTTCAGCTGTTGCAGTCATTACAAAACTTGATGCAATAGCAGCAACAACGCCAAGCGCGATTTTATTTTTATTTAACACTACCATTCCCGATTCTCCAAGAATATATATTCTTTACATTTTATATAGATGGACAGATCGACAATTGCTCAGAAATTAAGGTAACAAATAAAATTTAGTTACCCTTAGTTATTTTAATATTATTTTTATATCCCTATTTACTGCATCCCTATATTTACTTTTTTCTTTTTTACTTCTCTATAATTTATCCACTAAACCATCAATAATAATTTGAGGTATTCCTTGTGAACAATATTCCAATCGACCTTGAACGCCATAAACATCAGCAAGGCTTTGTGCTGTAATAACTTTATCTGGTGCACCTTGCGCCATTAACTGCCCTTGCTTTAACATTAATATATGTTCACCATGTCGTAAGGCTATATTAATATCGTGGACAACAACGACAGTAATAATATTTCTACGGTGTGTTTCTTTAGCGACTAAATCCATTACATGATATTGGTAATTAAGATCTAATGCGCTTAATGGCTCGTCCAATAATAATAAAGAGGGTTGTCTAATCAATGATTGTGCAAGCCCAACTAATTGTTTTTGACCACCTGACAATTCATCTAAATAACGTAACGCTAAATGCTCAATACTTAATTGACGTAATAAGTGCATTACCTGAGCTTCACTATGTTCATTATTTAATCCACCAGAAGCACGCTGCGCCACAATAATGGATTCTAAAACATGTAAATGAACACCTGCTGGTAATGTTTGTGGCAAATAGACGACATTTTGGGCACGTTGTGCAAAATTCATCGACGCCAGATCGTTCCCATCTAAACTGATAACACCTGATGATTTATTTAATCCAGCCAATGCTCTTAATAATGTTGATTTTCCACTCCCATTTGGCCCCAATAGTACAGTGACCTTTCCTTTAGGTAATGGCTCAACATCAAGTGCCTTAATGATGAGATGTTTAGCATAACCAGCGCTAAAATCTTGAATTTTTAATCCTTCAATCATTAGATATTCCCTCTATGACGTAAAATCATGCTGAGGAAAAATGGCACACCCACCAGCGATGTCACAATACCAACAGGAATAATAACACCAGGTATTAAATTTTTAGATGCAATCGACGCCAATGATAAAACTAAAGCACCGATTAATGCGCTTGCTGGTAAATAGAAACGATGATCTTCACCAAACATCATACGGGCAATATGAGGTGCAACTAACCCAATAAAAGCAATTGGTCCAACAAAAGCAACCGCCAGTGCCGTTAAAATACTGATCCGCAGTAATGAGCCTAATCTTAAGCGTTTTACATCAATACCAAAGCTAATCGCCCTGTCTTCACCTAATCGTAATGCGGTTAGTTTCCATGAACTTAGCCATGAAATCACCATAATGACAGCGAAAGCCCCAGCCATAACCCCAAGTTTTATCCATGTTGCACGCGCTAAACTTCCCATTGTCCAGAAAACAAGTCCTTGAAGAGTATCTTCTGTCGCAATAAATTGCATCATTGAAACCAATGCGTTGAAAGTAAACACCATGGCAATACCAAAAAGCACAACACCTGATGTCGGAACACGAGTCCAACGTGTAATTCCATCCAATAACAAGGCTGATAACAATGCAAAAAGAAATGCATTGGCTGAAATAAACCATTGATCAGGAATGCCAGGAATACCAATACCAAGCACAATGGCTAATGCCGCACCAAATGATGCCGCATTTGATAAACCTAATGTAAATGGGCTTGCTAAAGGGTTATTTAAAATGGTCTGCATTTCTGCACCCGCTAACCCTAGCGACATGCCGACCACCACTGCCATTAAGGCATAGGGTAAGCGAATATCCCATACAATTACTCTTGAACCTGCATCAACAAGCTCAGGCTGAAAAAGTGTTGTTAATAATTTATCCAGTGATAAACCTGAAGGTCCCATGGTGAAATCTAACACCACCGAACCACAAATAATTAAAACAATTACTCCTAACCATAACATGCGTTTATTCATCATTTTTCGATAATGTACCTTTACATTATCTGATGTACTTTTTGCTTGTTCTTCTGTGGTAAGTCGCTCTGGCATAATGCTCATATCAATTGTTGTACCTAGTCTTTTTTTACGTTCTTCTGCTTTTTACCTGTGTTTTACGTTGGAAAAAGCATACCGTACAACTCATCAAATGCTTTTTATTGCATGGAGCAAATTATCAATCAGGGACTATTTATCTAACAAAGAAATGAGTCGCCAAATCATTATACGGTGAAACATATTCGTTATGTAATTTATTATACTATGCTGAGTGACAGTTCTGCTGTAATGAGCAATAGAAGGACTAACAATGATCAGACTTATTACATTAAGCATATTATTTACAATCAATAGCGCCGCTATTTTATTTATCAGCCAATAAATCACGCGCTAACAATAAAGCAAATAATAATAATTATCAATGCGATTGCCAATATAATTGAAGATTTTGTATATTTTCTATAATGATTAAATTGAAAAATAAAAAAACGCCTGTTTTAATGTGAACCAAATCACAAAACAGGCGTTTTAATATATTGAATTATCGGTTATTTTTTATTCGCAATATGTGTTGGAAATTCCATTTCGTTATAACGAATAAAACGGGTTTTCTTCACAATTTTATAAGTAAACCAGATTAACAAGAATAATGGGATACCAATATACGTTGCAATAGCACCATACCAATCAATTGTATCTTCCAAAAATGCTTGGTAATTTTGACCTAATGTAATAATTAAACACAGTACAAAGGCAAAAATTGGACCAATTGGGAAGAAACCCGAGCGATAAGGTAAATCATTTAAATCACGCCCTTGTGCTACATAACCTTTACGGAAACGATAATGACTAATTGCAATGCCTAACCATGCAATAAATCCTGTCATTCCTGAGGTGTTTAATAACCATAAGTAGACAGTTTGGTTTCCATACATTGAGCTTAAGAAGCACAGACCTGCAACAACGGTTGTTGCATAAAGTGCGTTACGTGGCACACCATTTTTAGACAATTTACCAAAGCATTTTGGCGCTTTGCCTTCTCTTGCTAGTGTAAATAGCATCCGAGTTGAGGCATACATACCTGAGTTACCCGCAGAAAGAACCGCCGTTAAAATTACGGCATTCATAATTGCAGCAGCAGACAATAATCCTGCATTTTTAAAGACTAACGTGAATGGGCTAACGCTGATATCGCCAACATCATTACGTAATAAACTTGGATCAGTATAAGGAATAATTAAGCTAATGATTAAAATAGCAAAGATATAAAACAGCAAAATACGCCAGAAAACTTTACGCACAGCCTTTGGAATGTTTTTAGCCGGATCTTTAGATTCTCCCGCCGCGATACCAATTAACTCTGTACCTTGGAATGAGAAACCAACAATCATAGCGACACCAATCATGGCTGCAAATCCACCCGCAAAAGGTGCATCACCAATTTCCCAATTATGCCAACCTGCGTTTTCAGCTCCTTTCATAATGCCAGTGATCATCGCAATACCTACAACAATAAAGATAATCACGGTGGAAACTTTGATCAAAGAGAACCAATATTCAGCCTCACCAAATCCTTTTACAGAGATATAGTTAAGCAAGAATATAACGCCAAGGAATAGAGCACTCCAGATCCAACCATCAACATCAGGGAACCAATAGAGCATGACTAATTGTGCAGCAACAAGGTCAACTGCAATGGTAACTGCCCAGTTGTACCAATAGTTCCAACCTAATGCGAAACCAAAGCCTTCTTCTACATACTTAGAACCGTAAGTTGAGAAAGAGCCGGATACGGGCATAAATGCGGCTAACTCACCAAGGCTTGTCATTAGAAAATAGACCATCAGCCCAATTAAAGCATAAGAGAGTAATGCCCCACCAGGCCCAGCTTGAGCAACCGTAGCCCCTGATGCGACAAAAAGCCCTGTACCAATTGAACCACCAATAGCGATCATCGCTAAATGCCGCGCCTTTAATTCTCGGCGCAAAGTCTGCTGTACTGCGCCCGACTTAGCAGTACTTTTTTGTTGTTCTGACATAACATTCCACTTTTATATTCACTTTTCTGACGAGGATTGTAGCAAATCTGTCGTTCGTGAATAGCAAGGATCCATGATTATAAGATACCTTCATAATCGGGCGTCAATTATTAGCAATTTATGAAAAATTGCTGATTAAGTGTTCAGCATTACAATATGTCAGCAGTTTTTTCAGTGCATCAGAGACATGTTTTTGGCGGTGATACACCAGATATAGGGTACGTTGTAATGCCAACCCTTCTACTTTTATCTCTTTTAATGAGCCGTTATTAATCTGTTCCTCAATAACTCGACGAGATAAACAACTGATACCCATTTCATACATAACTGCGTGTTTTATCGCTTCTGAATTACCTAATTCCATTTCAATGCGATAGCCTGGCAAAGAAGCAAAAAGAAGATGATTAAGAACATCTCGAGTTCCTGAACCATTCTCTCGTAAGATCCAAGGTGCTGATTGTAAATCAGCTAAAGTCACTTTTGTTGCTTTAGCTAAGGGATGATCTGGTGAGCAAAAAATAACCATTTCATCTAGAAGCCATTTTTGGCTAATTAACTCAGAACTTTGACAAGCACCTTCAATTAATCCTAAATCAACCCGAAACTCACTCACGAGCTTAACGACTTCTTCTGTATTCCCAATGCTCATTTCTAATGGAATATCAGGGTAATTACGATGAAAATTACCCAGCATTTTTGGAAGAATGTAATTACCTATTGTGGTACTAGCAGCAATACGTAAAGCACCATTTCCAGCCTGAAATAGTTGTTCAATTTCGATTGCACGTTCAAGTAAAGATAATGCTCTGGGATAAAGTAATCGACCATGTTCATTCGTAACAAGACGTTTTCCCACCCTATCAAAAAGCTGTACTCCTAATTGGCTTTCTAGATCAGTTAAAGAAGCACTGACAGCAGATTGAGATAGAGCAAGCTGTTGTGATGCTTGCGTTGTAGAACCACTTTTAAGAACTTCAGTAAAGACTTCCAGTTGCCGCAACGTAATTCGCATGTCCATTCCACCTTTGAGCCGTCATTGTAATAACATACTATCCACAAACCAGTAACATACCAAGCACATTTAAGAAAATACACCTATATTAATTTTACTGGTTATTATTATAAAAATAATGAGTTTAATAAATAAGATTGGTTGTTATATGCTTATGCAAAATTCATATAAGCAAGGTTTTTCTATGTCAGAGCAAAGTCAACCTATTACATTGGCGAAAAAATGTGTTACTCCAATTTATCGCTGGCTCCCTGGTTTATTATTAACAGGCGTATTAACTGCGCTTGCTATTTATATTGGTGACATCCCTTGGTTTTCTAACATGGGTTTAGGTGCATTAACGCTGGCGATCTTATTCGGTATTATTATTGGTAATACACTTTATCCTGTTGCAAAACCCTATAGTGATGAAGGTGTCAAATTCGCCAAACACTATTTATTACGCACAGGTATTATTTTGTATGGTTTCAGACTAACGTTTCAGCAAATTGCTGATGTGGGTGCAACCGGTTTAATTATAGATGCAATTATGCTGACATCGACTTTTCTTATTGCAATGTGGATCGGTCGAAAATATTTTGGGCTAGATGAACAAACGGTGATTTTAATTGGTGCTGGTAGTAGTATTTGTGGTGCGGCGGCTGTTATGGCAACAGAGCCGGTTGTCAAAGCACAAGCAAGCCAAGTAGCGGTTGCGGTGTCTACGGTTGTGATTTTTGGGACTATTGGTATTTTTCTTTATCCTTGGTTCTATCATTTAAATGCATTTGCAGGCTGGTTACCATTTACAGAAGAAACTTTTGGTATTTTTTCAGGTTCAACAATTCATGAAGTGGCTCAAGTCGTTGCCGTAGGACACTCAATTAGCCCTGACGCTGAAAATGCAGCAGTTATTAGTAAAATGATCCGCGTAATGATGCTGGCACCATTCTTAATTATTCTTTCAACTTATTTAAGTAAAAAGAAAAGTAAGGCAAACAATGACGCACAAACTACTGAAAAAAGTCCAATCACTATTCCTTGGTTCGCCGTATTCTTTATTTTAATGGCTGGTTTCAATTCTTTAAATTTAATTCCAGCGTCTATTGTTAGTTACATTGTGACTATCGATACCATTTTATTAGCAATGGCAATGGTGGCATTAGGTTTAACAACGCATATTAGCGCTATCCGACAAGCCGGTATCAAACCATTATTGTTAGCTTTATTCTTATTTTTCTGGTTAACCCTTGGTGGTGCGATAATTAATATCTTTATTCAAAATGTGCTGATGTCTTAATAGGAATATCGATAAAAATTACCCTCCCCTTAAATTTTCGCCTTGAGAAGTATTTTTTATTATTGCGCAACTTTTTAGTTGCGCTTTTTTGCTTTTATTATCTCAATATGATGTTATACGCTTGTATGTTTGTTATCGTGGTGTGAAATAAATCTAAGGAGAGAAGTAATGAAATTTGTTGGCGCACATGTCAGTGCTGCTGGTGGCGTCGATCAGGCGGTATTACGCGCACATGAAATCAAAGCTACTGCGTTTGCTCTTTTTACTAAAAACCAACGCCAGTGGAAAGCCGCTCCATTATCCACAGAAGTCATTGATAAATTTAAAAAGAACTGTGAACTTTATGGTTATGGCCCTTCTCAAATTTTACCCCATGACAGTTATCTAATTAATTTAGGCCATCCTGAAGAAGAAGCGCTTGAAAAATCGAGAGACGCTTTTTTAGATGAAATGCAACGTTGCGAACAACTTGGCATTGAACTACTTAATTTTCATCCTGGTAGCCACTTAAATAAAATTGATGTTGATAAATGCTTACAAAAAATAGCTCAGTCAATTAACATCACTTTAGAAAAAACAAAAAATGTTACCGCTGTTATTGAAAATACAGCTGGCCAAGGTACTAATTTGGGTTACCGTTTCGAACATCTTGCGGCGATTATTGATGGTGTTGAAGATAAATCTCGCGTTGGCGTTTGTATTGATACTTGTCACACCTTCGCTGCTGGTTATGATCTAAGAACCCGTGAAGAGTGTGAAAAAACCTTTGCTGAGTTTGAAAAAATAGTCGGCTTCCAATACTTAAAAGCGATGCACTTAAACGACGCTAAAAGTGAATTAGCAAGTCGAGTTGACCGTCACCATAGCTTAGGTGAAGGTAATATTGGCAAAGTTCCTTTCAGTTATATTATGCAAGATGCACGTTTTGACGGTATTCCACTAATTTTAGAAACTATTAACCCCGATATTTGGCCTGATGAAATCGCTTGGTTAAAATCACAACAAGCCTAAATTTGGTATTCTTTGCGGTTTATCCCAAAATAAACCGCAAATAGCATTATTTTATTGGTATTAACTCAATTTTAGTCATCATCTGAGCAAGTTGGCTTCTATCTTTAATTCCTACATCAGGCTGACTCACAGATAACGCAGAAATGGCCGTTGCTAAACGTAGCGTATGTTCGCTAGTTTGGCTCATTAATAAACCGTAAACTAATCCCGCAACCATTGAATCACCAGCTCCCACAGTGCTTACTACATCACAATGCGGTGGTTTAGCTAGCCAAGCACCAGAAGCATTTACCCATAATGCTCCCCTTTCACCTAATGAAATAACAACATGTGCAATGCCTTTATCCCTCAATTGATGCGCTACTTTAATAACATCTGTCATTTCAGTCAGTGAATGTCCAACCCAGGCTTCTAACTCCCGATGGTTTGGTTTTATTAACCAAGGTGCGGCTTTTAACCCTGCCACTAGTGCATCACGACTACTATCAAAAATAATACAAGGACACAACTGCCTTAATTTAATCATCCACCGTGTAAAGGCTTCAGGGTCAACACCATTAGGTAGGCTGCCACTAACAACCACCATATCAAAATGCCCCAGCCAATTAAGTGAGTCTGTTGCAAAGCGCTGCCAATCTTGTGGTGATACCGTAAACCCTGAAAAATTAAAATCAGTAACCTGCCCTTTTCCCTCAGTCAATTTCACATTAATGCGTGTACGGCCAGATACCAAATAAAAGCGGTTAGCCATTCCATTTTCACTAAAAAAATGCTGAAACTCCTCTTGATTCTCGCGCCCCATAAATCCGCTGACAGTAATATCTACCCCTAAATCACGTAAGACTTTCGCGACATTATTACCTTTCCCCGCGGGATTAAGCCCAGCTGTTCGGACTAAATTAACACCACCTACGTCAATCGCGGAGCAAGCACCAACAAGATCATAGGCAGGGTTTAAAGTGATCGTAGCGACACGGCGACTCATGCCTTTACTCTCCAATCGTTTTTATTATGAATATTTAGGGGCTATATATAGCACTAATTAACCTTAAGTTCAGTGAAATTGCATCGGTTCTTCTTGACTCTCACTCTTCTCCAAGGACAATAATGCTCATAAAAAATGACTTATCTATCCGTTATCAATAACTATATAAAAAATAAGGAGCCTAGAATGTCAGTCGTGGTCGGTGTTGGCGTGATTATTGTAAATGAAAAAGGTGAAGTATTATTAGGAAAACGCTGTGGAACTCACGCACCTTATTGGTCAATTTTTGGTGGTCATGTCGATGATGGCGAAACCTTTGAACAATGCGCCATTCGCGAAATAAAAGAAGAAATCGGCATAGCTATTACATCACCTAAAGTAATTGGCATTAGTAATAATTTAGAAACTTACCAATTAGAAGGTAAACACACTGTTTCTATTTGCATGATTGCACAATACCAAGGCGATGAGCCTAAATTAATGGAGCCAGACAAATGTTCTGAGATCCGCTGGTGTTCACCGAATGATTTACCTGAACCTCATTTTGAAGCCAGCCGTAACTCCATTGCATTATGGAAAAATAAACAGTTTTACCAAAGCTAATTGGAACCCATCTATCACCTTCATTATTCTGAATGTTTTTTGTTCAGAATAATGTTTTCAACGTTTGATCTTGCCTAAAAAACTACTTATTTAATTCTCGATTTCTTTATCATTTCTGATAATGCTTACACTAATCTATTGATTTATATGATCGCCTCCTTCTACTGTATTATTTTTATTCACTTTTTTCTTTTATAAAGCACAATAACCTCTATTTACACTCTGAATACAAACGTGTATTCTTTACACTATCAAGCTAGTACATTGAGTCAATTTAATAAGGACATCTTATGTCAGAAGTCACATCAATAACAAAGCGTCCATCCATACTTGGTGGCGCAATGATCATTGCAGGCACCGCTGTCGGTGCTGGCATGTTTTCCATCCCTATTGTGACTTCCGGTGTCTGGTTTACCGGTTCTATTTTTCTTTTGATCTACACTTGGTTTTGTTTATTTATGTCTGGGTTAATGATCTTAGAAGTGAACCTTCATTATCCTTTAGGCTCAAGCTTTCATACCATTACCAAAGACTTATTAGGAAAAGGCTGGAGTACTATTAATGGACTATCGATTGCGTTTGTTCTTTATATTTTAACTTACGCTTATATTTCTGCGGGTAGCTCCATTATTGTGCAGAACTTTGCAGAGGTGGTCAGCGTACCACAAGCTATTGCAGGTTTAGTCTTTGCATTAATTGTTGCTTTCTTTGTTTGGTTATCAACACGTGCAGTGGATAGATTAAGCACCATTTTAATTGGCGGGATGGTAATTGCCTTTGTATTAGCCATTGGTGGATTATTTACAGAAGTAAAAATGCCTGTGTTGTTTAATACAAATGAAAGTAATGCGAGTTATTTACCCTATGCTTTAGCCGCACTCCCTTACTTACTGACCTCATTTGGTTATCATGGCAATATCCCAGGCTTAGTAACGTATTACCGTAAAGATGGCAAAGCCGTCATGAAAAGCTTGTTGATTGGTACACTGATTTCACTAGCAATTTATATTTTATGGCAGTTTGTTGTACAAGGTAATATTCCTCGTGAAGGATTCAAGCAAGTCATTGCTGATGGTGGGAATATTGGTAATTTACTAGCACAAATGCGTTCAACAACGGCCAATGCTACTGTATCATTGTTACTAGATTTGTTCTCTTATATGGCATTAGCAAGCTCATTCTTAGGAGTTTCATTAGGATTATTCGATTACTTAGCGGACTTCTTTAAATTTTCCAATACAGGAAGTGGTCGATTTAAATCTGCTCTAGTGACGTTTATACCACCGACTATTTTGGCCATTATTTTTCCTGATGGTTTCTTATATGCTATTGGATTTGCAGGACTCGCAGCAACTATTTGGGCAGCAATTATTCCAGCCTTAATGGCAAAGGCCAGTCGCCAACGTCATCAAGGTCAGAGCTTTAAAGCTCCAGGTGGTATGTTTATGATTGGATTTGTTATTTTATTCGGCATCATCAATGCTAGTGCACATATTTTAGCAAACTTTAATCTTCTTCCTATCTACCGCTAATCACTTCACTAAAAGCCAGCATTGCTGGCTTTATTTTTTCATCAAATCTTATAAAAAATTGCGTGAATAACTTGCCAAGTTTCTGCACTGCGAGTAATTTTGTCGCCATTATCGTCAATGTTATTTAATGGAAGGTTTTATATGGCAAAAGCCAATGAAATTAAACGTGGTATGGCTGTTAGTTATAACAACAAATTATTACTGGTAAAAGATATCGACATTCAAGCACCCAGTGCTCGAGGCGCAAGTACTCTGTATAAAATGCGTTTTACCGATATCCGTACAGGCCAAAAAGTAGAAGAGCGTTTTAAAGGCGATGATATGGTTGATACCATCAACTTAACTCGTCGTGCTGTTAGCTTTTCTTACATTGATGGTGATGAGTATATCTTTATGGACAACGAAGATTACACTCCTTATACCTTCAAAAAAGATCAAATCGAAGACGAATTACTGTTTATTCCTGAGGAAGGCTTAGCGGGAATGCAAGTATTAACAATGGATGGTCAGGTTTTAGCATTAGAACTGCCACAAACTGTTGATATGGAAATTGTTGAAACTGTTCCAGGTATTAAAGGTGCGTCAGCAAGTGCGCGTACTAAACCAGCAACATTACCTACAGGATTAGTTATTCAGGTCCCTGAGTACCTTTCTACTGGCGATAAAGTGCGTATCCATATTGCTGAACGTCGCTATATGGGACGAGCTGACTAAAATTAATAGTCAAAACATCTACTCATTAGCGTATTGCTAATGTTGCTCTAAATAGGTCAGATAATCGTAAGAAACCCAATGTGACAAACGATTATTTGACTTGTTTATCTTGGTTACTTTTCTCTACAACCCATTGATGCTTTAAAAGTATTGAACGTCAATAACACCATTTTTTTGCGTATTATCCATCCAACGGATCTCAGCTTTGCCCATATCTTGAGGCAAAATTATTATTTGTTGGGATTTATCAAAAGAAGCAGGAACAATGGATTGAGTAGATGTAAACACTTTGTTGTGTTTGTAACACTGATATTCAGCTTTATCTAAAGTGAAATTCATTTCACATGCAGGATCAACAATCGCACCCCGCAGATAAATCTGCCCTGTTGTTTGAATGGGATCAGATGCCCAAGCTAATGATATCGAACTGGAAACGAGAAGACTGCATACTACGGTCAGATATTTTCTCATAACGACCTCACTTCTTGTTTGCGCTAGTAGGTATGAGGATCACACCCACCCGACATATTTTCATCATAGCAATAAAATATGACATTCATATAGACATAAGAAGAATATTTGATGTCTATCAAATATAATTGTTCGGTATTTATAAATAAGAAATCAACGTTGATCAAACTTAAGTCAAATATTTGTAACTTTAATAACTGTTTTATAAAATCATTAAAATTTTATTTAATAAATACAATTATTGTTATTATTCTATTTTCGTGTAATTAATTATAAACAATATTCATTATAGCTAAATTGTCATTAATCCACTTAATATCCATAGAACCTTTGTTGTTAATCAATTTCGAGCTAAATTGTTTATTCCTTTCTAACTGATATTGAGATTCCTGCATTTCACTTCCATTCCAACACCTTGTTTTAAAAGTGTTTTTATCTGTATCCATTAAACAATTACCTTCAACAATCGCACCAACAAAAGTGATTGTTCCGGAGCCTATAACTTTATTTTCCTTACCAAAAGAAGGTGCACTTAATAATAAAGGTAAGCACATGGCTGCAATATAAAGCTTCTTCAAAACTGATCTCCTCTGATTATTGTGCGTAGAAATCTGACAAGCCAATATGTTATTAAAGTCATAACTAATATCGGCTTGTTACTTTATTTATTTAATTTTTATCTTTAATAAAAGAATAGAAAAAAATTATAGAATGCTCAAATTAAGACTACCCAAAAAAAACACTATAAATTTAAGTTAAGTGAGAACGAATGGGGATAACAAAAATGAAATAAATAGGTAACATTTATCCAAGCAATAAATTGCAAAGATATATTTTTTTATTTTGACTATAGTCCTATAATCAAACTTAAATTTATTGTGATCTAGATCACCAAAAACATGTGAAATTTGTTATTTAATTATTATGAAACTTTCTAATTTTCACCAAAAAGCTCTCGCTATTTTTCTACTTAACCTTGTGAGCATCATTATTTTCCTCTCTTGGTATCTTCCAGCACAACATGGATTTTGGCTATCAATAGACACCCATATTTTTTATTATTTTAATCAACATATTTTGCCTGATACTTTTTTCGCGACTTTTGTTGCTTACGTTAATAATAGAAAATTTGATTTAGTCATTTTGTTAGCTATGGGCGTACTTTATTACAATACTTTTCGTCAAAAAGATTATAACGGTAAACGCCATCTTATAATTGTAGGATTAGTGATGATAATCAGCGCTGTACTGATTAATCAAATTGGACAAAATATTCCAATAGAAAGACCCAGCCCAACACTTTATTTTCAAGATGCACATAGAGTGGGAGTTGTGACTGGCATTCCAACAAAAGATGCCTCTGGTGACAGCTTTCCTGGCGATCATGGCTTAATGTTACTTATCTTTTGTAGCTTTATATTACGTTATCTTTCATTCCGCGCTTTCTTATGGGCACTGCTTATTACCGTTGTGTTCGCATTACCGCGAGTAATGGCTGGCGCACATTGGGCTTCTGATATATTAGTTGGTTCTATTTCTTTAACTTTAATCACAACAAGTTGGTTATTAATCACACCATTATCAGATGTTATTGTCAGACAATTAGAAAAATATCTTCCTTTTAAAAAATAAAAGAAAAAACACCTCAGATTAATTAAAAAAGAATAAGTGCAAACATAATGGCACTTATTCTTTTGGTCATTTTTTGACATTTGAATGATATTATGATGACAAATGAGATCTATTTTAAGTATTAGCACTTTATTATCTAATGTTTTGTAAATTAAACCTCTTTTCTCTCGCCATTTAACGCCTCTTTCTGTACACTTTTCTGGTTTCCTCATTATTTATTGTTTAATGTGGATATTTACGTGCTTTAGAGCACGTTTTTCGCGAAATAGGGTTGCCAGAGTTAAATTACACTATATTCTCTGGTTATTTGGTGAATAATTCAGGTGCACTTCTGCACGTAAGGATGTAAGGGAAATCTGTCACAATGAGAACAAAACCGTATATGAGAATGCTTAAGCTCATACCGGCGTTCATTGTTGTAGCTACGCTATCGGCCTGTAGCTCACAGAACGCAAATTCACGCTTAGCGAATTCAAGCACTACCCCACTTAATACATCATCAAGCACTTCTATTTCCCAAGCATCTCAAGATGAATTTGAATCATTGGTGAAGAATCTCGATATAAAATCTAAGATACTTGACCAATATGCAGACTGGAAAGGCGTCGCTTATCGCTTAGGTGGAGATACTAAAAAAGGCATCGACTGCTCTGCCTTTGTACAAAGAACCTTCCTTGACCAATTCGGTGTAGAACTACCTCGCTCAACCTCAGACCAACAATTCTCAGGTACTCAGGTTAACAAATCAAAATTACAAGCAGGTGATTTAGTTCTATTTAAGACAGGCCGTACTATGCGCCATGTTGGTATTTATATAGGAAATGATAAATTTGTACACGCATCCACCAGCAATGGGGTGACGGTGTCAGAAATGTCTAATGTCTACTGGAATAAACGTTTTTACGCGGCAAGACGTGTTATAGAAAATAATGATGCAACCCTTGCTGAGAACAACTTTTCAAAAAGTGTATTAAGATAACTAATTCCCTTATATCTTATTGCAAATAAAAAGCCTCATTATCAAATAAATGAGGCTTTTTTGTGTTCTTTAATCATTTTGTAAATCACACAATCATCACGTTAGTTTTATAACGATAGGTAGTGTTATAAATAAGAGTACGCCGTTGGAAAGGGCTCAGCAATAGCAACACCTGCATTCTTCAAGCAACATAACGCAGCACATTCATCATCACTACATAAGAAAAGGCATGGCACGCCATCCCACTCGATCACAACACTATCAATATGGAGATTACTCAGATACTGACGCAAATTCTGTATTGCTTCATCCAGTGTCATACCATCATGACTTAATAATTTTAAGCCAATCAGTGTATTTTGCTTTCCAGCATCATTTTCAGGCAGTATCTCTACTCTTGTACCTGCAAAGCCTGCTAGCCACCGATAACTCAGCGGCAGCTTATGAACTACCGAAAGTTGTACATTATCCACAAATCAATCCTGTTTCATCAACACGTTAATTTAATACATCATCAATACGAGTTTGAACTGACTTGCTCACACGTCATATTAAAACCTTGCTAATCATAAAACATAATTATTACAATTATTTTACAATAAAAGCGAAGAGACGTATCAAACCATTTATTTAGCTTAGCGTTTGTACGTATTCATTTCTACGATGATTAATCTCTTCAATTATTCTTTCATTTTTTTAACATTTTATCAACCATATAAAATAATTGTATAAAATATTACGCATTCAAGTAAAACAATTCATCAATTTTTATCACTATGCTTCATACCAACAAAACAATAATAGATGATTATTAAAATAAATTTCACTTAATTTAACAAAACAACAACATTGAGTATTGATTCAAATCAAAAAAGCATACTAATTTGAAACGATTCATAAAGTACAACAGAGGAAAATGTGGCTTATTCAGTGGGAATAAAGGAGAAAAAGGAGAAGCACGCTATAAATATCTCTTATTTATAGCGTGATATTCTTATTTGTAACGACGTGCAAGTAAAATAAAGCCCATAGCAAATAGCACACAAAAAGCCATAGCACTTACCATTGGCCATTCTGATTTTGCTGGAAACATAGCAATAGCCGTTCCAACTAAAGCCCCAACACCAAAACGCACAGTTCCTGCCAAAGAAGAAACCGTCCCTGCCATATGAGGATAATCATCAAGAATAACAGCCATAGCGTTTGATGTGATCATTGCAATACCACCAACATACATCGCTACTCCCACAACGAGATAATAGAAATGTAAATTAAGGGCAACAACTAATAGTAAAAAGATCCCCATAATACATTGAATAGTTAGCCCTAAACGCAACATCTTCAACGCACCAAATCGACGAACATATCGCCCATTTATGCTTGTCATGATAATCAAAAAGATAATATTAAAACCAAAGTACAAGCCAAATTGATCGAATGGGATACCGTGTAATTCTATATAAACAAAAGGCCCTGCACTCAAAAATGAGAACATGCCGGCAAAAGAAAAACCTGATGCCAGAATATAACAAAGAACACGACGAGTTCTAAATAAACTAATAAATTGGCTAAATGTTACTCTTAAGCTAAAGCGCTGGCGACGCTCTTTGGGTAAGGTTTCAGGAATATAAAATGCAATTAATGCACCTGCAATCACAGCGGCTATCGCAATACTCCAAAAAATAGCATGCCATGAAAACCAATTCATCACCCAAGCACCTAGTAATGGTGCTAATAAAGGCGCAATCGTCATCACTAATGCAACGAAAGACATACTTCTAGAGAAATCATCTCTAGAGAACATATCTCTCATTAATGCATTAATAACCACACTCGCAGCAGCTGCCGCAAAGCCATGGAGAAAACGCATACCAATTAGCATATCAATAGATTCAGATAATGCACATGCACTAGAGGCAAAAGCAAAAACAATCACACCGCCCAAAATGACAGGCTTACGTCCCAAACTATCCGCCATAGGACCATAAACTAGTTGCCCAATAGCAAAACCAAAAATATAGATACTTAATGTCATTTGCACTTTACCACTAGGCACACCAAAATCTTGCGCGATAGTAGGTAAGCTTGGCAAATACATATCTATGGCCAATGGCATAAGCATGGAAATGAGTCCCAATATTAAAATGAGACTAAGGTACGACGAACGTTGCTGTTGCACGCAAATAAACTCCCAAAAACGACAGGACAGATAATAATTATTGAGGTAAGTGAATGCTGTTGATCTCTTCTTCTGTTAATGGACGATATTCGCCCTCAGCTAAAGTTTCATCTAATGTAATATCCCCAATACGCTCACGATGTAATGCGCTGACATGATTACCCACAGCTGCAAACATACGTTTTACTTGATGATATTTGCCTTCACTAATTGTGAGTTTCACTTCTGTAGGTGTAATAATTTCTAATTTGGCGGGTTTAGTCAGATCTTTTTCACCATTCAGCTGCACACCTTTTTGGAATTTTTCAGCGACACCTTCAGCAATCGGCTCTTCCAATATGACATGATATGTTTTTTCACAATGATGTTTTGGCGCTGTAATACGATGTGACCATTGACCATTATCAGTCAATAATACAAGCCCCGTTGTATCAATATCTAAACGCCCAGCAGCATGTAATTTATATGCCAGAGGCTCATCAATAAAATAAAGGATAGTTGGATTAACTGGATCATCTGTTGAACACACGTAGCCAATGGGCTTATTCAACATAAAATAACGGGGCCCTAAAATTTGAGTTAACACATTACCGTTATAAGCCACTTCTTGTTCTGGTGCTATTTTGGTCGAGCCGCTTTTCACCATTTCACCATCAATTGTTACAAGCCCAGCTCTTAACTCACGAAGTATCAAGCTACGGCTAATCCCCAATTGCTGGGATAAAAATTTATCTAATCGCATGAATTTCTCTGAAAAATGGATGAATACCATCTGATATGAGGTATCTATTAAAAATGAATATTAACAATAAAACAACTAATTAATTTATAAATAAACTATTACATCCTTTACTTATCAAGCAGCACTTACCTTATTCGCGCTACCTATAAAAAAATGCTACGCTGACGCCCTGTTTGATTTCTTATGTAGAGTTATGGCATTTACACTCAGACCTTATCAACTTGACGCCGTTAACGCGACAATCTCTTATTTTCGTCAACACAACACACCCGCGGTGATAGTCTTACCCACTGGTGCAGGAAAAAGTTTAGTTATCGCTGAACTTGCTAAAAGAGCGCGAGGACGTGTCTTAGTCTTGGCACACGTAAAAGAATTAGTCGAGCAGAACCATAACAAATATGAAGCTTATGGTCTATCTGCGGATATTTATGCCGCAGGCTTACAACAAAAAGAGAGTAGTGGAAAAGTTGTTTTTGGTAGCGTGCAATCTGTTGCACGTAATTTATCGCAATTTAATGATACGTTCTCGCTTCTTATAATCGATGAATGCCATCGTATTAGTTTATCTAAAGATAGCCAATATCAACAAGTTATTAAACAATTACAATCCATTAATCCCAAATTACGGATCTTAGGATTAACTGCAACACCTTATCGTTTGCCTACAGGTTGGATTTATCAATATCATTATCACGGTATGATTAGAGGTACTGAAGAGTGTTTTTTCCGTGATTGTATTTATGAATTACCATTGCGTTATATGATAAGCAATCATTTTCTAGTCCCTCCAACTCGATTAGATATGCCCATTTTGCAATATGACTTTAGCCAAGTCCGAACAAGTCAAAATGGAATATTTAATGAAGAAGATCTTAATCGTGAAATAAAAAGACAAAAACGTATTACTCCCCACATTGTTTCACAGATTATTGAATATGCAGAAAACTGCCGTGGCGTCATGATATTTGCAGCCACCGTTGAACATGCAAAGGAAATTCTTTCTCTTTTGCCCCAAGATGAAGCGGCATTAGTGAGTGCAGATACGCCTTCTCATGAACGAGATACGCTGATTTCTCGTTTTAAACAGCAACAGTTACGCTATATGGTCAATGTAGCCGTGCTAACAACAGGCTTTGATGCACCTCATGTTGATTTAATTGCTATTTTGCGCCCTACAGAATCAGTCAGCTTATATCAACAAATTGTAGGACGAGGATTAAGATTATTTGCAGGAAAAACCGAATGTCTGATATTGGACTATGCGGGTAATCCTCATGATCTTTATCTTCCTGAAGTTGGCACCAAAAAACCCAACCCTAATAGCAAACCCGTACAAGTATTCTGTCCTGTTTGCCAATTTGCTAATACTTTTTGGGGAATAATAGATGCTGATGGCGATATCATTGAACATTATGGACGGCGTTGCCAAGGCTGGGAACTAAATGAACATGGGCAAAAACAGCAATGTGAATTCCGCTTCCGCTTTAAATTATGCCCTTATTGTAATGAAGAAAATGATATTGCCGCGCGTCGTTGTGTTCACTGTGATGAAATATTAGTTGATCCTGATGATATGCTTAAAGCCGCATTAAAGCTAAAAGGAGCGCTTGTTTTGCGCTGTGGTGGCATGCAATTTCAATCAGGGAATGATGTTAAAGGAGAATGGTTAGACATCAATTATTACGATGAAGAAGGCACTTTTGTATCAGAGCGTTTTCGCTTAACCACCCCAGCACAACGTAAAGTTTTTGAGTTGAAATTTCTACGTGAACATCAACGAGCACCCGCTGTTCCTTTTGTTTGGCATAATGCTAACGATATCATTAAGCAGTTCGATTTATTACGCCATCCTGATTTTATTGTCGCCCATAAAGGTAAAAAAGAACATTTTTGGAAGATAAGAAATAAGATTTTTGACTATACAGGACGCTATCGAAAAGCAGATACCTTATATTAATCTGGATTTATATTTGCTGTTAGTGGACTTTTTCGTTAAAATGCGCCCCGCTTTATCTATTTTTAGATAAACCAAATCTCGAGCTTGTTGCTGGGTCGCCTGTAACAAGTATGTATTTTCTTTCTTTTTTATAAGAGAAAAAAGATGTTAACTATTAATGCAACTGTACGTAAAGAGCAGGGTAAGGGTGCGAGCCGCCGCCTGCGTGTGGCTAACCGTTTTCCTGCTATCGTTTATGGCGGAAATGAAGAGCCAATCGCTATCGATTTAGATCACAACGAAGTGATCAACCAAGAACACAAATCTGAATTCTATTCTGATTTCGTTAACCTGGTAATCGATGGTAAAGAAACTAAAGTTAAAGTTAAAGCAGTGCAACGTCACGAGTATAAGCCAAAAATTACTCATATTGACTTCCTGCGCGCTTAATAAGCCACCCTTCGAGCTTTATTTTTCGGGACGCCGAGCATGTAACGCCACTTAATGTGGCGTTATTTGTTTCTACTAGATTATTATTTTTCTGATGCTCTACGCTGTAATTGATCACGTAAATTAGGTGGAGTACCCTTGATCGTGAGTGTATCTGTTGCTGGATCCCAGAATATTCTTTCACCCAATAATTTCGCATCAAAATTAACGGTTAATCCACCGCCACTACCAGAATATTTCATCAATTGGCGTAAAGTACTGCGATCAGCCGGAAAAGTATCAGCTAATTCATAGCCCTTCTCTTCGGTAAATTGAACAAAGTTTTGATCACCCAAAGATGGTAATTCCTCAGCAAGCTCAGTTAAGGCAATTTCTTCACCAGATTGTAATTGCTCATTACAGTAACTATATACTTGTTCACGACAAGCCTGACGTGCTTGCTTGTCCATTTCAGAAGCTTCACAAAAGTCATCAACCGCTTGTAATAAACCTTTATTTTGAACTTTAGCGTTTAAACCTTCTTGAGCACCTAAAAAGTCCATAAAAAAGTCAGAGACTTTGCGTCCTACTCGACCTTTTAAGAAAGTTAAATAGCGCAGAGAATCTGGAGCCGTTTCCCATTCAGTTAAATCAATACGAGCAATAATATCTGCATGAGGAATATCTAGATAGCGTGTTGATGAAACATCAAGACTGTCATTCACCCACATACTATTGCAGCTACTCAATACTGCAATTAGAAGATAATCCACCGCTAAATAACGATAATGACAAAAGAGAACCGTTCCCCCTTCTGCAAAGGGGTATTTTGCTAATTCATCTTTTAATCTCACTGTGGCGGCACGCGAAAAGCCTAAAAAGTTTTCTTCACCTTTGCGCTGCAAACGTAATGCTTGCGCTAATTCACTTTCTTCATTAAACAGACCATAAGCTTTATTTTTTGCACTGTAGACACGATGCAACTCTTCAATCATTTCCTGAACAACAGGTTCAATCTCTAATACTGAATCGCGTAACACAACTTCTAATGTCTGCTCATCTCGCTTGATAAGCTGATGTAAGACTAACTGACTAATATCTAGACTCATGGTCGTCCTCTTTTATTCCTTCACTTTCTCATGCGCGTATTCAAACACTCCCCACTTTCAGTATCAAGGGAAAATTAATTAATTTAATAGCGGAAAAAGGCCCAGTAATACGGTAATATATAGCGTTTTATTCATTTAGTAGGAATTCTGATTTTATGCCACAAAAATCCCGTTATAGTGATGAACAAGTTGAGCAGTTATTAGCAGAACTTGTCAGCGTTCTTGAAAAACATCATACTCCTACAGATCTTTCTTTGATGGTGTTGGGAAACATGGTGACAAACTTAATTAATACAAGTATTGCCCCTGCTCAACGGATGCTGATTGCTGATTCTTTTGTTCACGCATTGCGTGCTTCAATTGATGAAGGCAATATTCACTAATAAACATAGAAAAATTATTTATAGACATGGTAACGAGACCTCAGTCCTATCGTGAAAAAGTATCCCAAATGATCAGTTGGGGTCACTGGTTTGCGCTATTTAATATTATTCTAAGCTTATTGTTTGGAAGCCGTTACCTGTTTATTTCAGATTGGCCTGCAACTTTTGCGGGTCGTTTTTACGCAATTGTAAGTTGGATGGGACACTTTAGTTTTATTGTTTTTGCTATCTATATTCTTGTTCTTTTTCCACTTACCTTTATAGTCGTATCTCAACGGCTACTTAGGGTGATCTCTTGTGCTCTTGCCAGTGCGGGACTCACTATCCTTATCTTTGATATGGCTGTTTACCAGCAATTTCAGCTTCATCTGACTCAACTTGTTTGGGATCTAGTCATTAATCCAGATGAAGGTGAAATGGCTCGAGAATGGCAACTTATTTTTATTGGCATTCCTATTATCTTTCTTGTTGAGATGCTTTTTGCAACATGGAGTTGGCAAAAATTACGCAGTTTAAACCGTCAGCGATGGGGTAAACCATTAGCGGGTATTTTTATTACTTGTTTTGTCTTATCTCACTCTATGTCAATTTGGGCTGATGCTAATTTTTATCGCCCGATTACAATGCAACGCGCCAATTTACCATTATCCTACCCGATGACTGCACGTAAATTCCTTGAGCGCCATGGTTTTATTAACCAATCAGAGTATGAACAACGAGTGATCAGTGAAGGTAACCCAGCCGCACAAGGTATTACCTACCCTCTTGCACCATTGATTTACTCAAAAGAAACATATTCTTATAATCTATTAGTCATTGTTGTTGATGGTTTAGGTAATGAAGAAGTTCCTGAATTACCAAGCTTGCAAGAATTTGCACAAAATAACCTCAATTTTACCCATCATTATTCATCGGGTATTGATAATGATACAGCATTGTTTGGTTTATTTTATGGGATCTCACCTTCTTATTTAGATAGTGTATTGAGTAGCAGAAAAAACTCTGCACTATTTGATGCCTTAAGTTATCGAAACTATCAATTAGCAATGTTCTCAACATATGGCTTTCAAACACCATTGTTTAAACAAGCGTTGCTATCAGATTTCTCTATTCCAACATCACGCAGTGGTAATAACGATGCCACCATTGATAGCTGGCGCAATTGGCTAATAAAAAATAACCAAACAACACCTTGGTTCTCTTTCTTACAAATTAATGGTCACACCAATAAAACGTCTCAACGTATGACATTAAATCAGCAATTAGAGCGCGTTTTTAATACATTGCAAGAAACCAAAGTACTCGATAATACCGTTGTGGTTGTCACTTCTAGCTATCATCAAGACGGTGATAAACAACAAAATAACCGATGGCTTTCTGATAAAACCACCTTTAACTTAAGCCAATCACAAGTGCCTCTAATGATACACTGGCCAAACATGAAACCACAGTTGATTGATAAAATGACTAGTCATCAAGATATCATGACAACCTTAATGCAACATGTTTTACGTGTGATTAGCCCTGCGGATAACTATTCACAAGGTGAAGATTTATTTGCAAGCACTCGTAATCATCCATGGATTTTTACTGGTGATGACGAAGCATTTGTGGTCTTTTTACAAGACAATACTTTGTTGATAGATAAACATGGCCGATATGCTTTATTTGATAAATCAGGAAAAGAAATTAGCTCTGCAAAACCTGACTTAAAATTATTACTACAAGTTCTTGCCGAACAAAAACGCTTTATTGAACGCTAACACATTTAGTGATGTATAAAATTACGTCACTTAATTAGCAAAGGGTTGCTTTAGTAGCTAAAAACAGTAATATACAGGGCACAAACGGCATGTAGCGCAGCCTGGTAGCGCACCGTCATGGGGTGTCGGGGGTCGTAGGTTCAAATCCTATCATGCCGACCAAAATTCTTTAGAAAAACCAACCTCTTAGGGTTGGTTTTTTTATGCCTGAAATTTGCTTGGTGTAAAACTGGTGTAAAACTGGTGTAAAACCCCCATCAGATTTACCCTAGTTAAAGCTCAATTCTCGCCCTGTTTCTATGCTATAATTCACCTCAAATTCATTAACAGAGCTTATCAAATGAAAAATCTAGCTGAGTTAACTCAGGAAGAAAAAGACAAGATTAACGTCGATCTATCTGCAAGCGGTATTGCATATAAAGAACGACTCAATATGCCAGTTATTGCATCCGAAGTTGAACGACAACAACCAGCACATTTACGATCGTACTTTAATGAACGATTAGCGTTTTATCGTGAGAGAAGTAAGAAGTTACCGGACGGAAATTCAGTGCAGTATTTGAAAACAGAGTAGTGCCGATGCTCGATGGAACCGACCGAGTTATATAATCAATCAGTTATCAATTTCTGGTGTCTTATTGGTGTCCTGATTTTCTTCCTCTTCCTTTTGTCTGCGTTCCTCTTCCGCTTTCTGCGCCTCTTCCATCTCACGCATTTTCACGCTATAGATTGAGCCTTCTGGCATCTGTACACGCACGGAAATAAAACGACCATCAGGGATATCAATTGGGTCACCGTCATTGAAGCCGTCAATGTCATTATTAGCAAACTCAGGCGCATTAGGATGAGTTCGATGATACGTTTTAACGAGGATAGAACCGTCCTCCATAACTTTAGAGTCTACCCATATCAACGGCTGTTTATTGACATCGAGAGGAATTTCAATACCACCATCGATACCACCCCAGCCTGCGTCAGCGTTAAACCCAAGAACTCCTTCAATGAGATATTCACCTTGAGCTACTCGAGTAACAGTTGCACCTTCTGATTCGTCGTTAGTTGTAAATGTGCCGTCAGGATTGATGTCGATGATTGGAGAGGATTTTTTGTAGAAGCCGTTAGAGTCTGGTTTAGCGTTACCCAAATGAAGCACTTCATAAGTCCCAATCCAGCTACCGTTTTCCTTGTATGTATAGAATAATTTTTTATTCCTGCCAAATAATCCTATCTGGTAGGCAATCGGCTGAGTTGCGTGAGCTGAGATAAAACCCATGTAAACAGTGCCTGATATATCGCTGTCAATATTTGTGGATGTATAGAATCCATTATTTTTAAAGTCATTTTTTGATGATTTTACATTATCACCGCTGAGCCTCATCACCTCTATCCATTCTGAAGTTTTACCATTCCCCATCCATCTATACGCAAGCCCCTCTGGAGTTGCCTGAATTTGAGAGTTATTACCCTCACCATTCGCACCACCACCTCTTGTCATGCTCAGTAACGGGTAGTATGAATTGTAGTAATTTACAGCATTACCCCCGTTCGGCGTCGCAAATCCTGTATAATTAACACTGTTAGCATCCTGAGTGTGTTTATCTCCAGTTTCATTTGAACGACCTAACCCAAAATCACCAGGAGATAACTTTCTACTGATATCCTCCTGCATCTTCTTAATGCTATCGAGAGTGGCAATCTCACCATTTGGCATCTCAATTTTTGTCTGCCCTGTTTCGCTCATCCATGTATTCATCGCATCGAGAAAATATTGCGTATAACTATTAATAGCAACCATCGTTCTTGCTGCATCACTATTATTATCGGGCTCAGTAATATGAATTGAGAATGTGGTGTTCGTTGCTGTGGCTAATGCCGGATGTGCTAATACTAATTCAGTATCAGAATTAACGGATTTAATCATGTAAGGAATATTCGTGTTTCCCGATTTAATTAAAATCGTCATTCCAATATTAATGGCGGGATTATTATTTTTAAATTTAGTGCCAGTGCCTTT
>NZ_JBEEUL010000014.1:0-101003 GCF_040139345.1 Proteus sp. fly-1067
AATACGAATATTCCGTATATGATTAAATCCGTTAATTCCGATACTGAATTAGTATTAGCACAACCTGCATTAGCCACAGCAACTAACACCACATTCTCAATTCATATTACTGAGCCAGATAATAATAGTGATGCAGCAAGAACGATGGTTGCAATAAATGCATACACACAATATTTCCTTGATGCAATGAATACATGGATGAGTGAAACAGGGCAGACAAAAATTGAGATGCCAAATGGTGAAGTTATCACACTCGATAGCATTAAGAAGATGCAGGGGGATATTAGTAAAAAAGCGGATGATGAAAAAACTATTCATATTGGTGATTTTGGATTAGGCCGTTCAAACACAACGGGAGATAAGCATACCCCTAATGCAAATGATATAAAATTCACAGGTGTAGCTACACCACCGGGTAGTAATGGAACTAATTACTGGAATAATTATTATCCGTTATTCAGCATGGTTCGTGGCGGGGGAAATATAGGCAATAATGTTCAGCTACAGATTACTCCTGAAGGAGTTGCATATAGGCGGACATCAACTAACGAGTGGGTTGATTGGATAAAACTAGTGAGTCCCGGTGATTACGGAATCGGTGGCGGTTCAAAGTCAGGGGCAGTACCACCAACATTTACAGATGCTCATGAAATCAATAACAGTGGTTTTTTTGCCGCATCAGGAGGGGATTCGAAGAACTTTCATGATAATTATGGCTCGATTATTGTTGGTGCCAGGAATGGGGGAACTGATGGGACGGGATTTTTAACGCTAATACAAGCGAGTACAAAATCATTAGCATATAAAACCCGTGCAGGTAATAGATATAGCGGATGGATTGAAACATGGGGCTCTGCAAATACAACGATAGATAGTAATGGCTTTATTAAACGAGCCTCTCCCATCATTGACATTTATCCCAACGGTACATTTACCACCAACGACGAATCAGAAGGTGCTACGGTTACTCGAGTAGCTCAAGGTGAGTATCTCATTGAAGGAGTTCTTGGGTTTAACGCTGACGCAGGCTGGGGCGGTGTTGATGGCGGTATTGAAATTCCACTCGATGTAAATAAACAACCCCTTATTTGGGTTAACTCTAAAGTTAATAAAGACGGTTCGATTCTCGTTAAAACGTATCACCGAACTCACCCCAACGCACCTAAGTTCGCCCGTAATGATATTGATGGCTATAATGATGGCGACCCAATTGATATCCCTGATGGTCGTTTTATTTCCGTGCGTGTACAGATGCCAGAAGGCTCAATCTATAACGTGAGAATGCGTGAGATGGAAGAAGCTCAGAAAGCGGAAGAGGAGCGCAGGCAAAAAGAAGAGATGGAAAATCAGGACACCAATAGCGCACCAGAAATTGATAACTGATTGATTATATAACTCGGTCGGTTCCATCGAGCATCGGCACTACTCTGTTTTTAAATACTGCACAGAATTAGCATCTGGCAACTTCTTGCTTCTCTCACGATAAAACGCTAATCGTTCATTAAAGTACGCTCTCAAATGTGCTGGTTGTTGTCGTTCAACTTCTACGGCAATAGCCAGCATATTGAGTTTAGTTTTATATTTTATTGAAATAAAACATGTAACCGCAATTCGGACACAATAAGATTAGGTTTTTCTTAAGTTTATGTTTGTTTTGTTTGGCAACATAAGAACAACTTGGGCAGGTAACTTCTACTAGTGCGTCTTGAAACATTCTGATCACATTAAAAGCTTTCATATCTTTCACCCATTATAGGGATATCGTGATTCAGTGTACGCTACTTTGTATTTAATTGCTTAATTTTTGTTCTTTTATTTGTGGTGACAAGTTTTATTACACCACATGATAAAGCACAGCAAGTACGTTTGAGTATTTAAGGTGCCAGAAACTGCCTGTTGGTTAGCCAACTACCATACACTCACCTTCAATAAAATCCTCTCCGTCATCTTCGCATTTCACAATACGACACTTTCCACATAAGCCATACCGACTAACGACACAATGAACACCTGGAGAGCTACCTGAGCCTTGGTGTTTGTTTTGTCACCTCTCATAGCTGGATATTTTTTCTAACAAGCCATCTTTAACCATACTATCTAATGTTCTGCGAGTAGATTCGAGAATACTTTTCTTATCAAAAGAATCCATTCCTTTAAGCATATAAGCTACACCTGAAACGTCGAAAGGTGGTGCGCCAATTTCACCCGTTACCAATTCAAGATTGTCGGGTTCAAATAATTCCATTATCTCTTTTTTTGCGTGAAGTCATTCTAATTTTTAGCATTCCTTATTGTGGGTTGCATCCATCCTACAATAAGGAACCAATAAGACATACAAATAAAAGGGTTTATCATCCTGACGTGTTAAGCAAGCGGATTAGGTGATATGCATATTATTTCGTATTTAATGAATTAATATTGCTCAGAAATTCTTTCTAACGAAGGGATTGAATGAAATATTTTATTACACTTTGTTACAAATAGAAAACCCCAAGGAGTTACCCTCGGGGTTCTTTATTCAAATGCACGTGCATTTCGCGTGCACTTTCAAGTCCTTTTGTTGTCAGTGTGTAGTCTTGATGATTTCGCTAACTTCTTGTTTTTGAAATCGTTGTCCTATCACTGACCCACCAAATTTGGTGGAGCTGGCGGGAGTTGAACCCGCGTCCGAAATTTCTACATCCTCGGTACTACATGCTTAGTCTAGTCTTTAAATTCACTTACCTACTGCGGACAGACACGCCATAAATAAGCTAGCTTGATTAAGTTTAACGCTTTGACCCCAAGCTAGGTCTCCACGCGATCTCTTTTGGGTTTGACTTCTCTTGATCCCCGTCTTAAGAGCGGAAGCTAGGGAGAGAAGGCTCTAAGTAGGTTATTAAGCTACTAGTGCGCGTTTTTGATCGTCGTTTGCGACTATCTTTTTGCGGCTTTTTACGAGGCCAACCGCCCCTCGGCATGCACCTTGGGTTTCGCAAATCCCGTCGAATCCAGAATCAGCCCCAAGTTGTTGAAAGTGAGTATATCAGAAAAATACTTGTAATTGCTAGTACTTAACGCAATTTAGCGGTTAGCATTTTTCATGATACGTGCTTTGTCTAATTTCCACTCACGATCTTTAATGGTTTCACGTTTGTCGTGATCTTTCTTACCTTTAGCAACGCCGATTTTAATTTTACACCACGCGTTTTTCCAATAAAGAGAAAGCGCAACGACGGTGTATCCATCACGGTTGATTTGACCATAAAGGTTATCAAGTTCACGTTGTTTTAATAACAGTTTACGGGTACGTGTCGGATCACAAACCACATGAGATGATGCAACATTTAAAGGCGTAATGGTTGCACCAAAAAGATAAGCTTCACCGTCACGCATGACAACGTAGCTATCACTGATGTTGGCTTTTCCTGCACGCAGTGATTTAACTTCCCAGCCTTGTAACGACAGACCCGCTTCAATCTCATCTTCGATGAAATATTCATGGCGAGCACGTTTGTTTAACGCAATGGTCGCGGAACCAGGTTTGTGTGATTTTTTCTTTGTCATAATGTCCACATTATACTGTATGAGCAACAGAAAGAAATCATTTAACCGACTGTTTTCTTTTCAATTGCATAAAACTTAAGCTATATTCCATTAGATTTTTAATTAGTCACTGTTCAATGATATGATCCACACAGTGTTGTCGTACAGGAATAACTATGCCTCAGATTAGTCGATCTGCTCTCGTCCCTTTTAGTACAGAGCAAATGTTTAAACTGGTTAATGATGTTCTTACTTATCCTGATTTTCTACCAGGATGCGTTGGAAGTAAACTGATCAAAAGCACACCAGAAGAAATGATTGCATCAATAAATGTCTCAAAAGCGGGAATTAGTAAAACATTTACTACCCATAACTTTTTAAAGACTAATGAACGTGTTGATATGCGTCTTGTTGATGGCCCCTTTCGTAAATTGACTGGGGGATGGGTGTTTACCGCACTCGATGATAATGCGTGTAAGATAGAATTTCAGCTAGACTTTGAGTTCACTAATAAACTAATTGAGTTGGCTTTTGGCCGTATTTTTAAAGATTTAACGAACAATATGGTTCAAGCATTTACTCACAGAGCGAAAGAGATCTATCGTGACTAAAATATGGGTAGAGGTAACCTACGCGTTACCCGATAAACAGTACCTTATCCCTGTAGAACTAACGCTAGGGGACACTGTTGAACAAGCCATTGTTGCTTCAAATATCTTAACGATTTGTAATGATATTGATTTAACTAAGAATAAAGTTGGTATTTATAGTCGTCCAGCAAAGCTAAGTGATAATGTGAGAGACGGTGATAGAGTTGAAATTTATCGACCTTTAATTGCCGATCCTAAAGAAATGCGTCGTAAACGTGCAGAAAAAGCACGACAAAAAGCGGATTAATATCATGTTTTGCCCAATATAGGGTGTCACATACTGCATTAATAGGCCACTTGATTACAGACAGATACAATAAAAGATAACACTACCATAAAGTAATTTTTCTTTATAAAAACACACCCCAACGTAAAGTTTAACGTATGGGGTGCAATTCGTTTTTGCCAATCTTATACAAAACTAAGTTTTCTTAGCGCGATGATAGCATTATGCTTTTGTTGCAGGCGCTGAGAAATTAGGCATATTGCCTTGTTTATCAATCTTAGTCAGTATGCCATTGCTATCAAAAGTTAGTGTCAGCGTTTCTTGACGTACTTTCTGGTGACCTGGCTCTTCACGGAAAACATAATACCAAGTTTGGCTTCCGAAAGGATCTTTAAGCATTGGCGTACCAAGGGCAAATTGAACTTGCTGCTGTGTCATTCCTTGCTGAACTTTTGCGACTTCGGCTGGTGTTAAATAATTTCCCTGATTGATATCTGGGTGATAAACCAGTCTCTCGAACATAGAGCAACCTGAAGTCATTACGACTAAAGATAAGGCGGCAACTTTTAACAGTTTAAAACGCATGGTTATTACATTCCTTTTAGGGTCATAGTGACGATGATAATCGACAACGCAGCAATTGAAAACCTTTCACGCTCTGCCTATGACCCTAAATATCAATAAAAGTTTGTTAATCGTTATGCAGCCAACAAATCTTTCGCATTTGCTAAGGTGTTTTTGGTGACTTCACTTCCTGCTAATAAACGGGCGAGCTCTTGTAAACGTTCTTTTTTCGATAATAGTTTCATTGTGGTTTCAGTTTCTTCACCATTTGTCTCTTTATTAACAAAATAGTGTTGATGTCCACAACCAGCTACTTGAGGTAAGTGGGTAACACACATTACTTGAGTTGATTCACCCAATTCTCGCAATAATTTACCTACGATAGCGGCTGTAGGGCCACTGATCCCTACATCGACTTCATCGAAAATCAGGGCTGGTGTATCCATTTTTTTCGCTGTGATCACTTGGATTGCGAGCGCAATACGAGATAACTCACCACCAGAAGCCACTTTAGAAAGCGCTTGATGAGGTTGTCCTGGGTTTGTGGTGACATTAAATTCAACTTTTGTGGCACCATCGATTTGCAGTGAGCTGTCATCAAAATAGGTATCAACAGTAAAGTAACCATGAGGCATTGATAACTGATGCATACTGTTAGTGATAAGTTGACTTAATTCATTTGCATATTGTTGGCGAACTTGATGCAGTTGCTTTGCAACATCTAATGCAATTAAATGGTCAGCTTTGACTTGTTCTATTAAAGCGTCACAATCATCATTTTGACGAAGTAGGGCATTCTTTTCTTCAATTAATTGCTGATGAAGGTCATATAATTCTTCAGGCGCTACACGATGCTTACGTGACAAACTTATGTATTTAGACATACGTTTTTCAACTTCAAATAAGCGGTTAGGGTCCATTTCTAAACGATCACTATAGTGGCGAAGTTCGTCACTAACTTCACTAATTTGGATCGTGGCTTCATCCAGCATCTCTAATAACGAATTAAATTGGCTTTCCATTGATGCCAATTCTGTAATTTCATGCTTGGCAACATTGAGCATGCTTAAGATATTTTGTTCTTCATTATCACTTAAAATTTGTAAACTATTTTGGCTTAAAGTCAAAAATTGTCCACAGTTGGAAAGACGTTTATATTCTTGATCTAATTCAGGATATTCGCCTTGAATGGGCTGAAATTCATTAAGCTCTTTTAAATGATAATCAACCAGTTGTTGCCTAGCTTCTCTTTCTAGAGAGAGTTGTTGAAACGAGGCCAATGTCTGACAGCTTTGATGCCATGTTTGATAGGCAGATTTCATGCTTTTTAATAGAGCAGGTTCATGAGCATAAATATCAAGCAGGTGCTTTTGATAACGAGGCTCTAAAAGTTGTTGGTGAGCATGTTGCCCATGAATTTGGATAAGTAAAGAACCTAGCTCTCTTAATTGTGAAAGGGGTACGGAAGTACCGTTGATAAAACCACGAGAACGCCCATCAGCAGAAATGGTTCTTCTTAATAGGCATTCGTTATGGTCATCAAGATGATGTTCTTCAAGCCAACGTTGTGCCGATGGCGTGTCAGAGAGTGAGAATCGTGCGCATAAATCAGCTCTAGCTGCACCTGGGCGCACCATATTTGCATCACCACGGTTACCTAAGCATAAACCTAGCGCATCAATTGCAATAGATTTACCTGCACCAGTTTCACCCGTAATGGTCGTCATGCCACCAGAAAAATCGATTTCAAGTTCACGGACTATGGCAAAATGACTAATAGTTAATTGAGTCAGCATAGTGCCTCTCCTGTGTATAAAAACATATCTGTGATTACATACAGTATAAACTGGTTTTTTATACAGTAAAGTAGCGAGGCACAAAAATTAGAACATTTTTTTTGACCAACCTAATTTTGAGCTGAGTGTATTAAAATAATTGTAATCAGTAGGATGAACCAAATTGAGTTTTTGACGGCTACGTTTAATGATGACTTCATCACCTTCTTTTATAGGTAAGACTAATTGACTATCACAACTGACTTCATAATCAATATTCGTTTGTGAGAATTTTAGGCGAATTTGACTATCACTGCTGATAACTAAAGGGCGTGCTGATAAGGTATGGGGGAACATAGGTACAAGCGCAATAGCATCAAGATTAGGAGTTAAAATGGGGCCTCCAGCAGACAATGAATAGGCAGTTGAGCCTGTGGGGGTAGCAATAATTAAACCGTCAGAACGCTGTGAAAAGGCAAAACGATCATCAATATAAACCTCAAACTCAATCATATGAGCCACTTTACCAGGATGAAGCACTACTTCATTTATCGCTGTACCAATACGTGTTCTTTGACCTTCAGCGCAGACTCGAGCTTCAAGTAAGAACCGTTTTTCTTCACGATAATGCCCAGCAAGAACATTGGTTAATTGTTGTAAGGCATTATCAGGATCGAGATCAGTAAGAAAACCTAAGTTACCACGGTTAACGCCAATTACTTTGATATTATAGCGAGATAACACACGCGCAGCACCGAGCATGTTGCCATCACCTCCGACGACAATCACAAGATCAGCGATTTTACCCACTTGTGTTAAATCACCCGTTTGTGCATTTTTAAGTTTTAGCTCTTGAGCGACTTGTGTATCAATAATAACATCATAGCCTTGAGCTTGTAGCCAATGATAAAGCATTTCATGTGTTGAAAGTGCCTCTGGATGGCGGGGATGGCCGACAATGCCAATACATTTAAAGTGTTTTTTTTCCGTTACGGTATTATCTGGCATTTTTTTACCCTCGTTTTGCGCCAATTCCTTGAAACCCGTTTATTGATCCCCATAATAAACTAAATATGAAGATGAATACCAAAACTACGCGGAGATGTTCATGAGTAGTAAAGAACAAAATATACATGAAGAGCAAGTCTCAAAAGAAAAAGAAGGAATGGGATCTGTAATGGATGAATCTCAAGAGCAGGTAATGACCGAAGAAGCACAAGCGGATTTTAATGCTCAAGCTGAGTTAGCTGAGGCGTTAGCGCGTATTGATTCTCTCGAAAAACAACTGGAGCAATCACAAAAAACAGAGCGTGAAGCTATGGCTCGTGCTTTGGCTGAAGTTGAAAATGTACGTCGCCGTACTCAACAAGATATTGAGAAAGCACATAAATTTGCACTTGAAAAATTTTCTAATGAATTATTGCCAGTACTTGATAATTTAGAGCGCGCTTTATCTGCTGCTGATCATGAAAATGAATCGCAAAAACCAATGATTGAAGGGTTAGAGTTAACACTGAAGTCATTCTTAGATGCCGTACGTAAATTTGGCATTGAAGTAGTTGAAGAAAAAAATGTAGCATTCAACCCTGATGTTCATCAAGCGATGACATTGATTGATAGCCCTGAACATGAGTCTAATCATGTTGTTGATGTTATGCAAAAAGGATATACCTTGAATGGTCGTTTATTACGTCCAGCTATGGTTATCGTTTCTAAATAGCATTAATAAAAGTATTCGTTATCACACGTTTTATTCAGTGTAGATAAAGTAAACCGCACAATACGAAGTTTATAAATCTTCTAGTTATTGTGCGGTTTTACATTTTTAAAGGCAGGACTTACTCAATCGCATCAAGATACCAATTGATAGGTGTTCGGCCTTGTTGCTGTAAAATATCATTAGCCTGTTTAAAATGACCACAGCCTAAAAATCCTCTATGTGCAGAAAGTGGTGATGGGTGGGGGGCTTTTAAGATAACGTGTTTTTTTGTATCAATAAAACGACCTTTTTTCTGAGCATGAGCTCCCCAAAGTAGGAAAATAACTCCTTCTCTACGCTGATTAATTTGCTCAATAACAGCATCTGTAAATATTTCCCAACCATAATTAGCGTGAGAATGTGCTTGGCCTTTCTCTACGGTCAATACGGTATTAAGCAATAAAACCCCTTGTTTTGCCCAACTTTCTAAATAGCCATGGTTAGGGCGCTTAAAATCAGGGTATTCTTTTTCAAGCTCTTTATACATGTTAACGAGTGAAGGGGGAGCAGGTACACCTGGGCGTACTGAAAAAGAGAGTCCATGAGCTTGGTTTGGGCCATGATAAGGATCTTGTCCTAAAATAACGACATTCACATTTTCAAAAGGTGTAAAACGAAAAGCATTAAAAACGTCTTCCTGAGGGGGATAAATAATTTTGCCTGCTTCTCTTTGTTGCGCGACTTGAGACATAATTTGATGAAAGTAAGGCTTTTCTTTTTCAGCACCTATTACATCATGCCAAGTTAATGCAGTAGTCATAACATAAAATCCTTATTGATATCTTATAGTGCCTAAGCTTACAGATATCATTGAATGAATGAAAATATAACAGTTTAAAAATTAGAATTAATTGAGTTCTCAAATTTTCTTTTAAAATTTACAAAAAAAATTGCAAATCAAGAGAGGGCGATTGTTGATTTAAAACAACACTTTGCACCTTGGTTGGTAAAGTGCTTATGAATTTTATTGATATTAATCAAAGAATGGCGCCATTTATACTGGTATATAAGTAGATAGAAACATTGGTTAGACCAAATACCCAAGTTCTGATCCAAGATTAGAATTTGATTTTGTGCCCATATTGGAGGTCGAAATGATTACTGGTATCCAAATTACTAAAGCTGATAACGACGATTTATTACACTCTTTCTGGTTATTAGATGATGAAAACGGCGAAGCGCGTTGCATCTGTGCTAAAAAAGGCTTTGAAGAAGGCCAAGTGATTAACCGTAAAGAATTAGGCAATATCGAATACCGTGAAGTGCCTGTAGAATCTAAACCGGTTGTTCGTGTAGAAGGTGGTCAACACTTAAACGTTAACGTATTAAGCCGTGAAACACTGGAAGATGCAGTTAACAACCCTGAGAAATACCCTCAATTAACTATTCGTGTTTCTGGTTATGCAGTGCGTTTTAACTCATTGACTCCAGAACAGCAACGTGATGTTATTACCCGTACTTTCACTGAAAGTCTGTAATTTTTCACTAAAGTAATAAGTTATTGATAAAGCTCGATATGAAAATATCGGGCTTTTTTATGTGTAAAATTTCACATTGATAAATAAAAAAGCCGTAGCGATATTAATTCACTACGGCTCTAAATAAATGAAGAAATAATGCAGATTATTCGCTATCTGTCAGTGTTTCTTTTGCTGAGTTTATTGGCACTGTACTTTTTGTCGTGCTATTGGTTGCCGTTTTACGACGCTTACCAATATTTTTACGATCGCGAGCACGTACTTTTTCTTTAACTGCTTTTTTCTCTTCGTCTTTTTTCGCTTTACGTTTAGCCAGCACTTTTTTAGATGGTTTAAACGTTGCTTTTTGACTTGGTGCTTTAGTGGTTGGGCGTAACTCAGCGACGACACGGTATTTAATTGGCTCTTGAACATAACGGCCAATCTTACCTAATAATGGGTGATCGTGTGCTTCAACTAATGAAATGGCGATACCTTTGCGGCCAGCTCGTCCTGTGCGACCAATACGATGCAAATAGACGTCAGCAGTGCGAGGTAAATCAAAGTTAAACACATGGGTGATGTCGTCCAAATCAAGACCACGAGAAGCAACATCTGTTGCGACTAATACATTCATTTGGCCTGATTCTAATCGTTTTATTGCATCATTACGTTGTGTTTGCGCCATCTCACCTTCAAGATAGCTACATTTAATACCTTGTTTTTCTAATGCAGAGACGAGCTCTCTTACTCGTTCTCTTTTACGTACAAAGACAATCGATTTTTTAACATCGTCTTGCTTTAGTAATGCGGCCAGTAATGCTGTTTTATGTTCAAGATTATCAGCATGATAATAGAATTGCTGAATTTTTTTACGTTCACGACGTGAAGGATCAGCATTCAGTTCAACGGGCTCATTAAGGATACGTTGTGCAAAATCAATGACGGCATTACCTTCAAGTGTTGCAGAGAATAGTAATGTCTGTTTGCGCCAGCGAGTTTCGCCCGCGATGGTTTCAATATCATTAGCAAAACCCATATCTAACATGCGGTCTGCTTCATCTAAAATCAGCATTTCTACCGCACGGCAGTCAAAGTTTTCTTCTTTGATGTACTGTAATAAACGACCTGTTGTTGCAACAACGATATCTTGGTTCTCGCTAAAGACTT
The DNA here is from genome assembly GCF_040139345.1 of Proteus sp. fly-1067. Taxonomy (NCBI): domain Bacteria; kingdom Pseudomonadati; phylum Pseudomonadota; class Gammaproteobacteria; order Enterobacterales; family Morganellaceae; genus Proteus; species Proteus sp. fly-1067. Next base: position 11,127 of record NZ_JBEEUL010000014.1, read on the forward strand.
CAGCGTGATTCATATAAGCAACACCGCCCGTGATAGTGGCGATATCTAAATGAGTGTGCGCACATAATTCTTTTGCCTGCTCGGCAACTTGCATGGCAAGTTCGCGTGTTGGTGTCAGGATAAGAATACGTGGCGGACCTGATTTTTTACGTGGGTAATCAAGCAAGTGTTGAATTGCCGGAAGCAAAAAGGCCGCAGTTTTCCCTGTGCCTGTTGGCGCAGAGCCTAAAATATCACGTCCATCCATTGCTGCTGGAATAGCATCTGCTTGAATTGCAGTAGGACGTTGATATCCTTTTTCTTCTAATGCGGTCAATAAACTTTCATCAAGTTCAAGACTAGAAAATGTCGTGGCTGTCATTGTATACCTCTGTTTAGGGCGCGGATTTTGACATTATCCCCTGCTAAAAGCCAGCGGATTTACCGCTATCACATTATATATTACCGATAGACGAAGGTATTCGTTGTTTTTAGGCTTAATCTAAATAAGCGCGCATCGTATACAAATAGTTTAATGTTAAGATAGGGGTTGCAGAAGCGTTATCATACCATATATCTCTTTTTCAATGACATGAATGATAAGTAATAAAAAAGAGATAGTAATACGAATCAATAGAGCTTATAGATGAATCAAAAGAAAGTGAAAAAAGCGGGATTACGCAAAGGCGGTTTTACATTTAAGCAATTTTTTGTTGCTCATGATAAGTGTGAAATGAAAGTAGGGACAGATGGCGTTTTATTAGGAGCCTGGGCACCCGTCGAGAATGTAAAAAGAGCTCTTGATATCGGTACGGGGAGTGGGTTAGTTGCTTTAATGTTAGCTCAACGGGCTAACCAAATTGAGTGTATTGATGGTATTGAACTTGATGAAAATGCAGCATCACAAGCTGCCGAAAATGCACAAGGATCGCCATGGCATTCGTTAATTCACATTTATCATAATGATATTTATCATTATGCAGAGAAAATAAAAAATAAATATGATTTGATCGTAAGTAATCCACCTTATTTTGAACCTGCTATCGCTTGTCGCAATGATGTTCGTGAACAAGCGCGTTATACCAAAACGTTAACGCATGAGGGATTATTGGACAGTGCACAATCACTTATTACAGACGACGGTTTATTTTGTGTTGTGTTGCCCTATGCTATTGGCGAACAATTTATTGAAATAGCAGAAAAAAAAGAGTGGAATATTGTCAAGCGAGTGAATATCAAAGATAGCGCGGACAAACCCTACCATCGAATATTGTTAGCATTTCAAAGACAAAGTGAAAGTTGCATTGAATGTAATATAGAAGAGCTTATTATTCGTCATAATGAAGGTCATTACACGGATAAGTTTCAATCTTGGGTAACTGACTTTTATTTATATTATTAAATCTATATTTAATAATACACTGTTTAAGATAATATATATTGTTGTAAGTAATCGTATATATCTAAATAATATCATTGTGTTATCGTTTCTTTATTGGCAAATTGCATATTGGTTGGTGATCACCATGATAATTTTTTTGTGATTCATCTCTTAAAATAATGATTGAATTGAACTTCATACTATTTTTACGCTCTAAGTCATGTAGCTCATAAAAAACGAGAAGGAATAACGAGAGTAAATATGACGGAGTCATTTAAAAATAGTGCGAAGCTTGACTTCGGGAGAGTCCATCTCTAATGAGCGAGCAGTTAACGGACCAAATGTTGGTTGAAAAGGTACAAAATGGTGACCAGAATGCGTTTAATTTGCTGGTTATCCGCTATCAACACAAGGTAGCAAGCCTGATTTCCCGTTATGTACCACAGGGTGATGTGCCAGATGTTTCGCAGGAAGCCTTTATTAAAGCTTACCGAGCCATAGGTTCTTTTCGTGGTGATAGTGCTTTTTATACATGGCTTTACCGAATTGCGGTGAATACCGCAAAAAATTATCTGGTGGCACAAGGGCGACGTCCGCCTTCAAATGATTTAGATGCGAGTGATGTTGAAAATTTTGAATCACCAAACGCATTAAAAGAAATTTCGAACCCTGAGAATTTAATGTTGTCTGAAGAGTTACGGAGAGTGGTTTTTCACACCATAGAGTCATTACCTGAAGATCTAAGGGTTGCTATAACACTTCGGGAACTTGACGGACTGAGCTATGAAGAGATAGCCGTCATTATGGATTGCCCTGTCGGAACAGTACGTTCACGTATTTTTAGGGCGCGAGAAGCTATTGATAATAAGGTTCAACCATTAATACAAGAGTTTTGATTGTGGGTGAACCATCATTGACTGAAGGGTACTTTTACATGCAAAAAGAAAAACTTTCTGCATTTATGGATGGCGAAGTTCTTGATAAAGAATTAATGGGAACAATTGCACGTGATGACTCCATGAAGGAAACATGGCAACGTTACCATTTAATTCGTGACACAATGCGTGGTGATGTAGGTGAAGTAGTCCACTTTGATATCGCAAGTCGCGTTGCGCTCGCTTTAGAGAATGAGCCTGTCCGCATAAGTCCTGAACAACAACGAGAGCAGCAACCTGCGCCATCACAATGGCGTCAGCACTCTTTTTTACAAACGTTACGTCCTTGGGCAAGTCAGTTAACTCAAATCGGTGTCGCGGCTTGTGTTTCATTAGCTGTTATTGTTGGTGTTCAGCAATATAATGGAAAGAATGGTTCTGAAGATTTTCAAGTAGACACACCTGTATTTAATACCCAACCTATCATGGGGTCAGGTGCACCAGTAAGTTTAAATCTTCAAAACGATACTTTAGGCAAAGATCAGCAAACACGTTTACAAGAGCGCAATCAGCGTCTTGGCTTAATGTTGCAACAGTACGAATTAGATCGTCGTATTTATAATGCACCACAAAATGAAGCACCTGCGAATGAACAAGGTGTAACTCAACCAGTAGTTGCACAGCAATAATAACGGCGTGAATGTATAAATAACGTGTGGGAATGAAACAGTCGTAATGAAAAAATCATGGTTATCCGCCTTATTGTTGGTGGGCAGCCTGTCAATGTCGATACAAGCCTTGGCACAACCTCAAACAGGTAGTGTCGAGGCTTTGTTGCAAAAGATGGGTCATACAAGTAAAACTTCTACCTATGAATTATCTTTTATCAATATCAATTCTCAAGGTATTGTTCCTATTCGCTATCGTCATACTCTTATTGATGGCAAACCCCTTGCACAGCTAATGCAAATGGACAGTACACGTCGTGAAATTGTTCAACGTGGTAATGAAATCAGCTATTTTGAGCCTGGATTAGATGCCTTTAGCTTAAGAAATGATCATATTGTTGACTATGTCCCAGCTATTATCTACCAAGATTTCAATGAGTTATCAGGGTATTATAACTTTATCGATGCAGGTAGAACCCATATTGGTGATATTCCAAGTCGCGTTGTGCGTGTATTATCAAAAAATAATGACCGTTATGATTATGTCCTGTTTATTGATGAAGAAAGATATCTTCCTCTAAGAGTGGATCTTTTAGATAAAAATAATGACATTATTGAACAATTTAGGGTGATTACGGTGAATGAAGGCAATGAGGTTGAAACCAAATTGAATTCATTGCGTACTGTGAATATGCCACCAGTATTACTTATCCCTAAATCTAAATCTTTAGTTTATAACTGGTCAGTTAATGAGTTACCTGATGGTTTCAAAGAAGTAAAACGTAGTAATCATCAGATTTCTGAAACTGAGTTTAGTCAGTCTATTTTATTTAGTGATGGCTTATTTGACTTCTCTATTTATGTTAATAAAAGTGGTCAGCAAACAAATTCGCCCGAACGCGATAAAATGTTAAGGTATGGTCGTAATACAATTTATACCTATGACAAAGAAGGCAATGAAATTACCTTTATTGGTCAATTACCATTTTCTACGGCACAGAAGATAGTTAACAGTGTTGTATTTACGAAAAAGTAAAAGGTATAAGTTATGGTTAAAGAGTGGGCAACAGTTATACATTGGCATGAAGGAAGAGCGTTATTGCGCTACGGTTCCTCTTCTGGCTGTGGTAGTTGCCAAGCTCGTGCTGCGTGTGGCTCTTATTTATTAAATAAAATAGGGCCCGAAACTGTTCATCAACTCGAACTTCCTGTTGCACAACCTTTAGTTGAAGGGCAAAAAGTGGAAGTAGGGATACCCGAAAATAATTTACTCCTTTCTGCTATGTTGGTGTACTTAACGCCACTTATTGGCCTATTTATTGTTGCGGGCATTGCGAGCCTTTGGTTTTCCAGTGAATTTGCTATTTTTTGTAGTGGCCTTGCTGGTGGCCTTCTTGGTTTTTTATTAGCAAAAAAAGTGGCAACATGGTGGAGTAAAGACGAAGGGTTTGAGCCAGTTATATTACAAATAGGCCTTCCTCCTCATGAACTTAAGGTTCAATTTCAAGAGTAGCTGGCAGATAAAAAAGATGGGGCATTGGCCCCATTATTTTTTGCTTGGCTAATTTCGTTATCGTTTTCATCTTAAATTAACACGCTTCGATATCTGGAAATTACCTCAAAAAAATCACAAATAAATGTAGGTCTTAGCATAAATGTTTGTGTTTGATGAACGTTTCTTTGAGTATAATGTCTCTAGTGTGTAGAATGCGTCATCAATAATAACTCCTGCAATATAGAGTTTTCGCTTTGTGTCCATGAATGACTCCAAAGCCAGATTTATAGAGCAAAGCAATAGAGAAAAATAATTTCAGAATGAAAAACATACGTAACTTTTCCATTATCGCACATATTGACCACGGTAAATCGACGTTATCAGATCGAATTATTCAAATTTGTGGTGGCTTATCAGATCGTGAAATGGCTGCGCAGGTTCTTGATTCTATGGATCTTGAGCGTGAACGTGGTATTACAATCAAAGCGCAAAGCGTAACCTTGAATTACACCGCAGATGACGGTGAAGTTTATCAGCTTAACTTTATCGATACCCCTGGACACGTTGACTTCTCTTATGAAGTATCTCGTTCACTTGCTGCTTGTGAAGGCGCCTTATTGGTCGTTGATGCAGGACAAGGGGTTGAAGCACAAACATTAGCAAACTGCTATACGGCGATGGATATGGATCTCACCGTCGTTCCAGTTTTAAATAAAATAGATTTACCTGCAGCTGAACCTGAGCGCGTTGCTGAAGAAATTGAAGACATCGTGGGAATTGATGCCACAGATGCAGTACGTTGTTCCGCAAAAACAGGTATAGGCGTTAAAGAAGTTATTGAACGTCTTGTTAAAGAAATTCCAGCACCTGAAGGTGATCCTGAAGCTCCATTACAAGCGCTGATCATCGATTCATGGTTTGATAACTATCTTGGTGTTGTTTCACTGATCCGTGTTAAAAACGGTAAAGTAAGTAAAGGCGATAAAATCAAGGTGATGAGTACTGGTCAAGTTTATAACATTGATCGTATTGGTATTTTCACACCAAAACAAATTGATACAACATCATTAAATTGTGGTGAAGTGGGTTGGGTTGTTTGTGGTATTAAAGATATTTTAGGTGCCCCTGTTGGGGATACTTTAACAGCTGCACAAAAACCAGCAGATAAACCATTGCCGGGCTTTAAAAAAGTGAAGCCACAGGTTTATGCGGGTTTATTCCCAATTAGCTCTGACGACTATGAATCATTTCGTGATGCATTGGGCAAATTAAGTCTGAATGACGCATCATTATTCTATGAACCAGAAAGTTCAACAGCATTAGGTTTTGGTTTCCGTTGTGGTTTCTTGGGTCTTCTTCATATGGAGATCATTCAAGAGCGTTTAGAGCGTGAATATGACCTTGACCTGATCACAACAGCACCAACCGTTGTTTATGAAGTTGAAATGACGAATGGTGATATTGTATTAGTGGATAGCCCGTCTAAATTACCGCCACTGAATAATATCGAAGAAATCAGAGAGCCTATTGCTGAATGTCATATGTTATTACCGCAAGAATACTTAGGTAATGTAATTACTTTATGTATCGAAAAACGCGGTGTTCAGACCAATATGGTCTATCATGGTAATCAGGTCTCATTGACTTACGAAATTCCGATGGCTGAAGTGGTCTTAGATTTCTTTGACCGATTAAAATCCACATCACGCGGTTATGCCTCTTTAGACTATAACTTTATCCGCTTCCAAGGTTCTAACATGGTGCGTGTTGATGTCTTAATAAACGGTGATCGTGTTGATGCATTAGCATTGATTACACATAACGATAATGCACCTTATCGTGGACGTGAATTGGTGGAAAAAATGAAAGAATTTATTCCACGCCAACAGTTTGATATCGCTATTCAAGCGGCAATTGGTAACCATATTATTGCTCGTTCAACTGTTAAACAGTTACGTAAAAACGTATTAGCCAAATGTTATGGTGGTGACGTTAGCCGTAAGAAAAAACTGTTACAGAAACAGAAAGATGGTAAAAAACGTATGAAGCAAATTGGTAACGTAGAGTTACCGCAAGAAGCGTTTTTAGCCATCCTTCATGTTGGTAAAGATAAATAATTTAAGGAGAAAACATGGCTAACACGTTTGCCTTGATCCTAACACTGGCAACGCTAATAACGGGAGTTTTTTGGGGAATTGAGCGCTTTAAGCTCAAGCCAGCCCGAAAAGCAAAACTAAAGCGTCTTCAAGAGATGACGCAAGGGACCGAGGATCAGCAAGAGTTAGCAAAATCAATCAATAAGCCAAGCTGGGCTGAAACCTTGGGTTCTCTTTTCCCAGTATTGATTATTGTTTTGGTTTTGCGTTCATTTGTGTATGAGCCGTTTCAAATACCTTCTCGCTCCATGATGCCAACCTTATTGGTTGGTGATTTTATCTTGGTTGAAAAGTTTGCTTATGGATTAAAAGATCCAATAACACAAACAACGTTAATAAATACAGGAAAGCCAAAACGAGGTGATATTGCTGTCTTTAAATATCCTCGTGATCCTTCTACTGACTTTATTAAACGTGTTATTGGGTTACCGGGCGATAAAATTGTTTATGATATGATGTCGAAAAAAATACATATCTACCCAAATTGTAATAAAGCGATTTGCAACGATGAGATTTCGGTGACTTATGGTACCGCTTATCCAAGTGAATGGACGTTGTTGTTACAAAATGTACCGGGTGGCCAGCGTATAAATGGCATGAAATCAATCCCAATTGAAGATCCTATTTCAACAGCAACTCAATTACGTGAAGAAGAACGCGTAGAAACAATAGGAAAAGTCTCTCACCGTATTATGACGATACCTGGTGATATGACGATGCCTGAGTTTATCCAACCAGGATTACCTGTTGGTACTTGGATTGTTCCTGAAGATCATTATTTTATGATGGGGGATAATCGTGATGGGAGTTCTGATAGTCGTTTCTGGGGCTTTGTGCCAGAGAAAAATTTAGTCGGTAAAGCGACAACGATTTGGATGAGTTTTGAAAAACAAGAGAATGAATGGCCTACAGGTGTTCGTCTCAGTCGTATCGGTGGCATCAAGTAACTATTGACAAAATAGCTACAGCATTCCTTTCTATCTCAGTGTAGAATATGCCACTTCTTTAAATATGATTGGCTCCTGTTATTCACAGGAGCCAGTGCAAACGCAACAGTTCTGTTATCCAACCCGATAATTTCTCGTTGTCTTAAACAGATTTGTTGCGTGTGCTTCAAATTAAGTTATGGAACTTGATCGCACATGAATACTTTATTAGTAAACCAGTTACAAAAGAAACTGGGCTATACTTTTACGCAAAATGAATTATTACTACAGGCTTTGACGCATCGTAGTGCAAGTAGCAAACACAATGAACGTTTAGAATTTTTAGGTGATTCAATTCTGAGCTATGTTATTGCTAATGCGCTCTATCATCGATTTCCTCGTGTTGATGAAGGGGATATGAGCCGAATGAGAGCAACGCTTGTTCGTGGTAATACACTCGCTGAATTAGCGCGTGAATTTGAACTAGGTGAATGTCTGCGTTTAGGCCCTGGAGAATTAAAAAGTGGCGGTTTCCGCCGAGAATCAATTTTAGCGGATACGGTGGAAGCTTTAATTGGTGCTATTTTCCTTGATAGTGATATTCAAAATATCGAAAAGATTATTTTAAAATGGTATGAGAATCGTTTGGCTGAAATCAGCCCGGGCGATAAGCAAAAAGATCCTAAAACTCGTCTGCAAGAATATCTGCAAGGGCGCCATCTACCACTACCATCTTATATTGTGGTGCAGGTTCGCGGTGAAGCCCATGACCAAGAGTTTACGATCCATTGTCAGATAAGCGGTATCGATCAACCTGTCAAAGGGATGGGTACAAGCCGTCGAAAAGCTGAACAAGCCGCTGCTGAACAGGCATTAATACAACTGGAGCTTGAATGAGCGAAGAACAAACCTATTGCGGATTTATTGCGATAGTCGGTCGCCCAAATGTGGGAAAATCAACACTACTGAACCAATTATTGGGGCAGAAAGTTTCTATTACATCACGTAAACCGCAAACAACGCGTCATCGTATCATGGGTATTGATACTGATGGTGCTTACCAAGCGATTTATGTTGATACACCGGGCTTGCATATTGAAGAAAAGCGAGCTATCAACAGACTAATGAACCGCGCAGCAAGTAGCTCGATTGGTGACGTTGAACTGGTGATTTTTGTTGTTGAAGGCACCAACTGGACGCCTGACGACGAAATGGTATTAAACAAATTAAAATCATTGCGTTGCCCTGTTTTATTAGCAATTAATAAAGTGGATAACGTCATTGATAAAACCAAGTTACTTCCACATATTGGCTTTTTAAGCCAACAAATGGATTTTCTTGATGTTGTACCAATTAGTGCAGAAAAAGACATGAATATCGATACGATTGCAAAAATTGTTCGTAAATGTCTGCCAGAAGCTATTCATCATTTCCCTGAAGATTATATTACTGATCGCTCTCAACGTTTTATGGCATCAGAAATTATTCGTGAGAAATTGATGCGTTTCTTAGGTGAAGAATTACCTTATTCTGTCACTGTTGAAATTGAGCAATTTGTTACTAATGAACGCGGTGGTTACGATATCCACGGATTAATTCTGGTTGAACGAGAAGGCCAGAAAAAAATGGTTATTGGTAATAAAGGCGTAAAAATCAAGAAAATTGGTACCGAAGCCCGTATGGATATGGAAGACCTATTTGAAAACAAAGTTCACTTAGAACTTTGGGTGAAGGTTAAAGCTGGCTGGGCTGATGATGAACGTGCTTTACGTAGCCTTGGCTATGTGGACGATTTAAAGTAGGTAACTGAAGTGGATGGCTGGCAACGTGCATTCGTTATCCATGCTCGCCCTTACAGTGAAACGAGTTTATTACTCGATTTTTTCACTGAAAATGAAGGGCGAGTACGCATATTGTCAAAAGGCGCGCGAGGCCGTCGTTCACCCTTAAAAGGGGCACTTCAACCTTTTACTCCTTTGCTCATTCGTTGGAGTGGGCGAGGAGAAGTTAAAACCCTTCGTGATGCTGAACCTATCTCTTTAGCTTTACCATTAACAGGCTCTGTTCTTTATAGTGGTCTGTATCTTAATGAACTCTTGTCTCGTGTTTTGGAAAATGGCACTTCTTACAGTGTGCTTTTTTTTGAATATCTTTCTTGCTTACAAATTCTTGCAGCTAGCGACACTACATCAGAAGCAGCCTTAAGACGCTTTGAACTGGCGTTATTAACCCAACTTGGTTATGGCTTAGATTTTTTGCATTGTGCAGGAAGTGGAGAGCCTGTTTCAGATTCGATGACTTATCGTTATCGAGAAGAAAAAGGTTTTATTGCAAGTTTAGTGGTTGATCATAATAGTTTTACTGGATTTGAATTAAAATCCTTAGCCAGTCGCGAATTTCCTACTGTTGAAACATTAAAAGCGGCAAAAAGGTTTACTAGAATGGCATTAAAGCCCTATTTAGGTGGAAAACCATTAAAAAGTAGAGAACTTTTTAGGCAATTTGCTATTAAAAAAGCCCCAAAGAAAAGAGCATTGATAGTAGAATAGTAATATTGTCTTTTTCTTCTCTATGGAATGTGTAAACTAAGGTAATGCAACGTTATTTTTCAGGAGAAGAGCATGTCTGATATTCTACTTGGCGTTAATATTGACCATATCGCCACCCTTCGTAATGCCCGTGGCACAACGTATCCCGATCCTGTTCAAGCGGCTTTTATTGCAGAACAAGCGGGCGCTGATGGTATCACTATTCATTTACGTGAAGATAGACGTCATATCACTGATCGTGACTTAATGCTGATAAGCCAAACAGTTCAGACAAGATTAAATCTGGAAATGGCAGTCACTGAAGAAATGATCGAGATCGCGTGCCAGACACAACCTGATTTTTGTTGCTTAGTGCCTGAGAAACGCCAAGAAGTAACAACAGAAGGTGGATTAGATGTTGTTGCTAATGAAGAAAAGATATCCGATGCCATTAAACGCTTATCTTTGGCGGGTATTAAAGTTTCTCTGTTTATTGACCCTGACCATGAACAAATTAACGCAGCGGATCGTGTTGGCGCACCTTTTATTGAGATCCACACTGGCGCTTATGCTGACGCTGAAGATGAAATGGCTCAAGAAAAAGAATTTGTACGTATTCGTGATGCTGTGACTTATGCTGCATCTAAAGGCTTAAAAGTGAATGCAGGGCATGGTTTGCATTATCACAACGTACAGCGCATTGCTGCTTTACCTGAATTGTATGAACTGAATATTGGTCATGCCATTATTGGGAGAGCTGTATTTAGTGGTTTAGCGCCCGCAGTTGAAGAAATGAAACGTTTAATGCGAGAAGCGCGTCGCTAATGGCTATTGTTGGTTTAGGTATGGATATTGTTGAAATATCACGTATCGAAGAAATTATAGGGCGTTCTGGTGAACGCCTTGCTCGTCGCATTCTTACTAATGCAGAATGGGAAATTTATCAATCCCATAAACAGCCAATACGCTTTTTAGCTAAGCGGTTTGCAGTAAAAGAGGCTGCGGCAAAAGCATTAGGAACAGGTATTCGTTTAGGATTAGCTTTTAATCATTTTGAAGTGCGTAATGATGAATTAGGCAAACCCACATTGCATTTTTTAGCGGTTGCAAAAGAGATGGCAGAGAAAGCGGGGATAAACTCTATTCACGTGACACTTGCTGATGAACAGCGCTATGCCTGTGCGACAGTTATTTTAGAGAAATAGTTTAGAAAAATAGCTCTCTTAGATTTATCACCCACAAAATCATGGAGTAAGGTTTAGATCTTATCTGCGTGGTGGATCAACACAAATTTTTCCCATAATTCATCTTGAGATTCAGTATGAGTAGGATCAATGATGATCGTGTTAGTAATCGGACAAACCGATTGACAAGTTGGTTTATCGTAATGCCCTACACATTCAGTGCAAAGATCAGGATTAATTTCATAAATATCATCCCCCATTGAAATAGCATCATTTGGGCACTCTGGTTCACACATATCGCAGTTGATGCATTTCTTCGTAATTAGTAAAGCCATATCAGTCACTTAATATATAAATTATTAAATTTCAGTAACTTATATCTTGCACTTATATGTTACCATCTATCAGTTTTGTGTCGCTATATCCGATAAAGTCGTGCTTTATCATTTTAATGGAGATATCGCCCAATCTTCTTGCTTTAGGTATGAAGCAAAGAAAGTAAGATTACCATTTATAAGGGATTTCCTAAAGTAACATCACTCAAATGATCTATCAGATTATGTGAATAATAGTCTAAACATTGGTATTAACACTAAAGAGTATGTTTTGTGGTATTCAGCACATCTAATACCCTGTTATTGATGTTAAATAACGCAATAACATAAGGGGTACGTCATGCCAACACTGTTTAATATGTGGACATTTGCGATTTTGTCCTTGGGTTTGGTACTAACACCGGGCCCTAATATGATTTACCTGATATCACGCTCAATCTCTCAAGGGAAAAAAGCTGGGTTTATTTCATTAATCGGCGTGGCTGTTGGCTATATTTTTTATATGTTATTAGCTGCATTTGGTATTACTGCAATTTTTATGGCAGTGCCTTATGCTTATGATATCTTAAAAATTTGTGGCGCAATTTATCTGTTTTATATTGCTTGGCAGTCTATTAAACCCGGTGGTCGCTCTATCTTTCATCCAAAAAAACTCCTTTCAGGTAATACGACAAAGCTTTTTGTGATGGGATTTGTCACTAATCTTCTCAATCCTAAAATTGCATTGATGTACCTTTCACTTCTACCTCAATTTATAACCATTGGAAATGGCAGCGTATTAAATCAGTCATTAGTCCTTGGTAGTATCCAAATTGTTATTAGTATTGCAGTGAATGCCTTGATTGTTATTGCTGCGGGCTCAATAGCTGGATTTTTTATGCAAAGACCACGTTGGGCATTAATTCAACGTTGGTTTATGGCAACAATTTTAGGGGTTTTAGCGATTAAATTAGCAACAGAGGCTCGTGTAAACTAAAGTTATATTTGGCTATTTTTGTCATAAACAATTCAAGGCAATCTCTTTAGTTATCAATAGAAAACAGGGTACAATAGCCCGCTATATGATAATGAAGAGATATCCTTGTGAATAAAGTTAAAGATGATATTTATTGGATGAATAAAGCGATTGAGCAAGCGCACAAAGCACAAGAGATCGGTGAAATACCGGTAGGCGCTGTATTAGTCGTCGATAATAAAATCATTGCTAAGGGATGGAATCATTCAATTATCGATAACGATCCTACAGCACATGCAGAGATTATGGCATTACGTAAAGGGGGAAAGCATTTGCAGAATTATCGACTCCTCGATGCTACTCTATATATTACTCTCGAGCCTTGTGTAATGTGTGCTGGCGCGATTGTGCATAGCCGAGTAAAACGCGTGGTTTATGGTGCATCTGATCTAAAAACAGGTGCGGCTGGTTCATTCATTGATATCTTGCAGCATCCCGGAATGAACCATAAAGTTGAAATAACGTCAGGTGTATTAGGTGAAGAGTGTTCACAGCTTTTAAGTCAATTTTTTAAGATGAGAAGGGCTGAAAAAAAACAACTTAAAAAGCAAAAGAATAGCCCTGTTTTAGTAAATACAGACCAAGCAACAAAAGAATAAATATCTGTTTACTGATAATTAAGGGTATAGGTTGCTTGTGCTTGGAAAGGGCCTGTTAGCAATGTTTGATTTTTCAGCGCAGAGGGTGATGCCTCAACATATGTCATAAAATTAAACTGAATACGTTTATTATTAAGAAGTCGAGTTGTGCTCGGCTTTTTTAATTGAATAACATTGCGTTGCACATCGGTAAATACAATCCCGATACTTTTAGGATCTTCAGATCCTGTTCCAACAACGGCAAGATGATTTGGCATAGTTGGATGCTCTTTTCCATCAAGTGTAATTGTGACACTTTTATAAATATCTTGGCTGCAATTTTCTAAACTAATACTAAAAGCAACGGATTCACTTTTTTGAAAGGTATAGAGATCTTTTGCGGATATCTGCTTAAAGTCGATTACCTTATTTTCATCACCAGCAACTATGGTACAACCATGTGCAACCACAACACCTTTAAATTCCATATCACCACCAATAAGCTCTGTCACAGCAAAGGCTGAAGGTGATAGTAACAATAAAAGAGAAATAGCAGATTTTATTATTGGATTTACCATTACATAAACTCCGCAACTAATGTGGCATGTGCTGAAAACTCACCTTCAGTAATTTTGCTTCCTGCTTTTGCAATAGGAGCCGCAGTGACTTCCCAATTACCTTTAAAATTATTCAGTTTCCCGACAGAAAAATATTTATTAGGCGGCACTATCGCTCCTGATTTGTCTCTTAAAACAATACCCAGATTTGTTCTATCTACAGGTCCTGTTGTGCCAAGATAATTAGGGTTAAAGCTAGCGACACCTGAGCTTCCTGTTTGAATTTTAAACATAATTCGGCTGTTAGGATTAGTAAAACTACCACCTTCACATTTTATTGGAATATTGCGCGTGATCTTGTAGTTTTGGCCATTCAAATAGTCAGAAGTATTGCCAACATTGCCAAAATCAAAGGTAATTGGAGAGCCATTATTAAATATGCATCTATCTTCTGTGGTTAATATTCCTGAGTTAATCACTAATTTTGAGATTGGTTCAGGACCATAGTCTTTATATAAGCCATTACCTACACGGGCATACATTTGAGCTACAGCTTGCCCCGTTAATGAAACCCCATTAATAATTGGTTTTTTCAGGCGAAATACTAATACACCGCTGCTTCCTGACGACATGTTAGGTTTGGGTGATTCAGGAACGCGACAACCTTGTTGCCCATTTCGATTGTTAGGTTTTTCAATAAAAGGAACCGTTGGAAGAGTTTCTGGGCCCCAAATAGAAAACTTGATCTGAACATCGACGTATTCATTAAGTTCATAGTAATTATTACCTAAATAACGTAGGTCAGAATCCGCCATATAATAGGTGCGAGAATTCGGAACTAAGGGATCTCTAGGGCAATAAACCGTTGCTAAATATCTATCAGGCAAAGAAAAATTTACTGTGGCTGTTTCACCGGGTCTGTTATTAGGAAATGTTGTGTTATTTAACTCAACTCTAAAAATATTAGGTCCTCCAACAGTGCGAACTTCACCATGAATATAAGCGGATACCACCATTGGAGTACATAATATTGCGCCAGTAAAAAATAATTTTAGCGTATTGAAATAAAAATTTGCTGTGGTTGGTTTCATTTTATTCCTACCGGCGTCAAGTTAATTAATATTTTGGTTGTTGTTCTTTCGGTGCCACTTTGCAGCTGTTTTGTTGGCAAACAAATTTCAATTCAGGGTGTCCACCATAATCATTTACATACATCATATAAAATTGATTGACGTTATTGGTTTTAACGGGAATCTCCAGTGATGATTTAGGTGCAATCATTAAACCAGGGAATGTAGTTAATTTATCACTATCTTCACCATTTAGTTTATTTGAAAGACCAATAATAGTGATGTAGTAAGGTGTTGGGTTTTCTGCGATAAATTGATTTTTTTGTTTTTTAAATACCAACTGATCTTGCCAAACCATGCCCGGTTTTTCAGGAATAATAGCCGTAGGTCGATAGAATAATTTAATTCGTGACTGCATTGCCATTTGTAATACATTCGCTTGTTTTGGTGCTGGTGGAATTTCACGAACGTTTAAATAAAACAATGATTCTCTATCTTGTGGCAAAAGCCCAATTTCTGCAGTTTTGGTTATTCTCACAACCCCTTTTTGGTCACCATCAAGACGCTGTAAAGGAGGTAGTGCGACTAAAGGAGAGGCAATTTTTTGCCCGTGTTCATTTTCAACCCATGATTGAGCCAAAAATGGAATATCAGGACTAGTATTTTTTAAATTTACGCTGGCTGAATTTTCATTGCCAGTTAACACGATCCGCGTTCTATCTAATGACACACCAGCTTGTGTTGTATTCACCATGCTTAATGCAAGTAGTGAACCACAAAAAAGTGTTTTAAGTGTGTTGAATGAGTTCATACATTTATCTCTAATAATTCATTTTGTTCATTAAAATCCCTGGCATAATAACAATTCGCGTTTTAGTGGATCGTTAATTGCTGCCGGGATCGTAATCGTACATTGGGTTTTACCACCCCAGATCACGTTTAATGATTCATTGAGGTTAACGCCCGCAATATAAACTAGGCCTTCTTCCATCACCATTCCCATATTCTCACCATCTTTATTAGTGACTTCAGCACCAAACGGAGGATATTTTTGATTAGCTGTTTGCAAGATAGCCATTAGACGTTCACCTTGACGCACTGGGAATGTGTAGTAACCAATAGCTCCTTCAGTTAATGTTGTGGAGGTGATGGCTTTATGTGTTTCAATATTTGAGTCCATTTTATCAACATCAATACGTGCATCAACGTTGTTATAGCTGGTTAAGTCAGTGAGTACCCCGATGCCAAATAGATTTGTTGTCGTACTTTGGTTGTTAAACGGCACACCTGAAACACCATCTGTATCAACCATCATTCGAGCTGTACTGGATGTCATGCTGCTACTATGCAATGCAGCCCCATGGCGAGTCGCTGTAAATCCGCCTTTCACGGTCGCACCTACAGCAACATAATTATCTTGTTGATAGCTTGCATTGGCATTAATTTCTGCATATTGCGAACGGTGTTGATAATAACCATCAGTATTGGCTTTATGATCTGAACTTAACCCCGCACGGATACGCCACAAATTGTTATAATTGCTATTATCAGAATAAGAGGCCATTTGGTTCACTTTTCCGTTATTGTCTTGCAGGCTATAACCTATATTTTTGCCACCGCCTAAGGGAACTGAAATATTGAAAGAAACACTGTCATCAGTATTTCCTTTATGCTGAGTACGAAATGCAGACAAGTTAGTATTAACCTGCTCTATGCCCATAATAGAAAAGTTACGACTTACCGTTACACCATATTGCTCTTGTGTATTTTTATCCCAATAATTTTGATGACGATAAGAAAGATAAAGCGTTGTCGATTTCTCAATATCATCAGCCCAGAAAGTTTTGTTACCAGTAATGGTATACATCTCTTTTTCATAACCATTGCTACTAATATCGTTGTAACGTTCATCAATATATTGAGAAAAAGATCGGAATGTTTTCTCTGAAAAGCGGTAGCCCGCAAAAGTAATTGTACTATGGTATTCATCGAATGTTTTAGCATAGTTCAGTTTGAATGACATTCCGTTGATATTTTCATTATCATAGGTTTGGCTATAAGATTGAGTAATATCACCAGAAAGTGTACCTAGACGCCCCATATCGTGACCTAAACCTAATGACCACGCATTGTAATCTTTAGCTGTTAATAAAACACCACCATACAGCGACCATGTGTTGTTCATACCCCATGAAAAATCACCTTGATAAAAAACAGGGCCCTGCATTTTATGGTTATTGAGCGATGGCTGGCCGATGGATGTGTTATAACGCACTGAACCAGGGCGTGTCATATAAGGTAAGTTAGCTGTTTGTACTTGAAATTCGTTTACTTTGCCGTTTTGTTCTTCCACTCTAACATCTAATTGACCTTGTACCGTATCTTGTAAATGTTTAATAATAAAAGGGCCAGCAGGAACTGTGGTTTCATAAATTAAGCGACCATTTTGAGTCACGGTAACTTTAGCATTGGTATTTGCAATACCATGAATTTCTGGTGCATAACCTTGCAAAGATGGCGGTAACATTCTTTCATCACTTTGGATATTGGCACCCGTAAAACGAAAACTATCAAAAACTTGGGAATTTAAATACGTTTCACCTAACGTTAATTTAGCAGCTTGATTGGGCAGTGGTTTATAGGCGTAGATCTGATTCCAATCAAAGCTATTGTTTGATGAGTATTCAGATGAATAATTTCCTTGGTATTCAGCACGTAAACGCCATTCACCAAAATTAATACCCGCTTGCCCATAGCCTGTCAGCGAGTTGTTATTGTTACCTTTATTAGGACGTGTCGATATTCCTGTTAAGGTATAATCAAGTAATACCCCTGATATGCCTGGGTCCCATAATTCGGGAGGAGTCCAGTCTGCATCTTCATATTTCATTAATGAACGAGGAATAACAATATCAAGAATACCGCCATCATTTTTGATGGAGATACCTGGTAATTGATTGATATTGAAGCAATCAGGGGAAATCTTTTCGATAAATTTTTGATTTTCTTCGTTAATGGTTAATTTTTTTAGAAGAGAAGGGTCAATACAAGCAACAGAATAATTAGGTTTTACTTCAACATAATTAATGTTTTGGCGAGGGAAATCTCGTCCATTTATGCGAATATCCAGATAGTACATACCAGGAATAATGTAATTAGAAGTCGCAAAGCGAGACAGATCGACATTACCTCTATCTTCAGCATCTAACATGTGAATGTTAAATTCCACAGAATCATCTTGCTCGGCTTGAGCGAAAAACGCTAAGCACAATAGCAAAATGGCACAAATGTTTTTCCATATTGTGCTGTGAAAATAAGAAATTAACATGAATAAACGCCTAATTATTAATTAAATAGAAACTAATTAATTAAATAATGAATATTTATTTAATTACTTTTTATTTTTATTTTTTATTAAATTGAAGTGTTTTATCAAATTTAACGCAGAGGAAATCCCCTGCGTTAATGCAGTAATTTATTATTTAATTAATTTAAATAAATAAAATGATTACTGATAATCAACTTGGAAGTTGATAACGGCTTGGAATTCGCCCGGAGTTACGGCTGCGTCTGCTGATTCAGCTTGAACGTAAGCAACGAATGGAATTTTTGAAACACCATTAACTAATTGTACTGGTGTTGTTGCTGTATTCCATTTAACTGATTTGCTACCAGCATCCATTAAACCGATACCTGCACCAGAAGCTGAGCCAGAAACGAAAGAAGCTAAATCTTTGTTTGTTGCATTAACAACGCTTGGTGTATAGCTAACAGTTGCTGTTTTTGCTACGGTAGTATCACAGTCTTGTAGTTCGATATCTTTTTTAACGTTACCCGCTTTTTGCATATTCGCTAATGCAGATGTTGGGATTTCGCTGAAATCAACAATAACTGGACTTGAAGAAGCTGCTAATCCACAAGCTGAATTAACAATTTCACCTTTTAATTGAATTTCGCCTTTAGTTGCGCCAATTTTTGGTGTGGAAGTTTCAGCAGTTGCAACAGAATTAATACCAAATACTAAAGCAGCAGCTAAAGCAATTTTACTCAGTTTCATTATAGATAATCCCTTGAAGATCGTGCGTATTATTATTTATGAAAAAATAATATTAATGTCGGAATATAAAAATTGATTTGCATTATATTTCGAGTTGTTTCGAATAATGACTGATTTATATGATATCAACAAAGGCGTTCTATTTGATATAACGTTTTGTTAGTTTCCGCAAATTTCAGATTTAATCTGGCCTATTCCACATTAATAGAGTTTTATATAGATTTATTCATTTTATTACTCAATTTATGGGTAAAAAAGTTTATCAGGCAGATAAATTTAATAGACAATACAATTAACATTGTTTTAACTTTATAGGAATTGATATTATTAACATTACTTTAAGAAAATTAATAAAATCAATTATAGATTATCATAATACATACAATTCAAAGGGTTATATGTTAATAATATAAATATCAGGTTAATTCTTATCACGAAAAAAGTTTTCTAAAAAGAATAATCATAAAATGAATAATAACTGATGAGATAATTCCTACGTATTTAAGTTAATTTTTTCTTATATTTCACCTATTCTGATAGTCAAAAAAGGACTTGTTGGGCTGTTTTTGATGCGTTTTACTCATCTAGTGAGTGGTTTAACTAATGAATGTTACCATTTTTTAACACGATTTTTTTCCAACTTTAGTTAAATAAAGGTAAGAGAAAATGTAACAAATTTTAATATTAAGAAAATATTAAGGGGATATAGAGAGAGGAATATCTGCTATGAGATATCAGAAATGACAGGATAAATGTGTTAAGCCTAGAGTAAGCCTCTATAAAAGAGGCCTGAACGGTATGTAGTGCATCATTAATGACGAGATGATTCTTGAGATAATGTTAATGATGATGTCTCTTGATCCGCACTTTCATTACTTTCTTTGTCTTTAGATAGGATCTTGTTTTTACTCTCTTTAGCTTGGAGATAGCCTACGAGGCTCAGTTGATATCGACGAATATTCTCAACGTAGCGATAAGCTTCATGTCCTCTCGCGTAGCCATAAGGGAGATCAACATAATATTTCTTCTGGCTAAGTAGCGGTAATCTTGATTTTACATCTAACCAACTGTCAGGATCTGCGCCTTGTTGTTCGGTCAGTCTTCTGGCGTCAAGCATATGACCAAATCCCATGTTGTAGGCGGCTAATGCAAACCAAATTTTCTCATCTTCAGGAATAGATCCAGGTAAACGAGAAAGAAGATGTTTAAGATATTGAGCACCACCGCGAATACTTTCTTCTGGATCAAGCCTATCAGTGACTCCCATACTTGATGCAGTAGGGCGTGTTAGCATCATAAGACCTCTAACACCTGTTGGTGACGTTGCATGAGGATCCCAATGTGATTCTTGCCATGCCATTGCTGCTAATAATCGCCAATCAAAGGTATCTGCGTATTTCTCAAAAAGAGGCTGATAGTTTGGCAAAATGGAATCAATTGCAGTAATAAAAGAGATAGTGTCGAAGTAATCAAATGAACCTACATGACCAAAATACTTTTCTTCCAATCGTGCTAATACATCTTCTTGAGATAATTGGTTAAAGTAATCTAGCATAGCGGCATACAAACTATTATCTTCGCTATCAGGTAAATACCATGTCAGAGGGCGGCTTTCAGTCACCTCAAATCCTACGGCAACATTAGGGTGAATGCGTTGTTGTACTGCAACACTGATTGAGTCGGCTAAAACATAGGTAATTTTGCCTTCTGATAACGCTTCAAGTAGCTGAGAGGTTGTTTGATTGTCTGATTCTTCCCACTCAAGCTCAGGGTATTGCGTTTCTTTTAGTGTACGCAATAAGCTTGCATGGGCCGAACCTGCCGTGACGACAAGGCGCCCATCTAAAGCATCAAAGCTACGTGGCCTTAATGTTCCTTTACGGTAAATTAATTGCTGAGATACTGAAAAGTAAGCAGGCCCACTACGTGTCGTATCTAATCTCTCTTTGTTATAAAGTAATCCAGCTGCGATAAAATCTGCTTTATTATTCTCCAGATCATCAAACATTTGGTTGATATTTGTCCGCATATTAACGACAAGCTTCACGCCTAGATAATCAGCAAAGCGTTTCACTAATTCATAATCGAAACCTACGGGGTCCTTTTTATCGTTCATCGTTATCAATGGTGACGGCATCGTACTAATTCTTAACTCACCACGAGATAAAATCTTATTTATCTGCGCTTTTTGCCTATCGGGCCAAGTAATATTCAACGCAATAATTGCCGCTGAAAAGAGCGCTATGATAACGATAACGAAATAGTTTATCCTTATATTATTCAATAGGTTATTTCTCGTTAACGTTGTTTGTTGTTGTGTGTAAAATCGTTATCTTAACATGGATAAATTTCCAGTAATCGAGCATTTTGCTTAACATATTGGCAATACGCAACTTGATTACACCAATTAATCATTAAAACACACTAAGTTAAATGCCGTTATTTTGTTCACGCAAACGGTTTCGTCTGGGCGGTTATTCTATTATACTAGGCGCGTTTCCCCTGAATGATTGATCAGGCTAGCTGCTAAAAGAGAGAACTCAATACTATGGAAATCCTGCGTGGCTCCCCCGCTTTATCCGCGTTTCGTATTAATAAATTACTCACTCAATGTCAGGAAAATGACCTTCCTGTACAAGGTATATATGCGGAATTTGTTCATTTCGCAAAAGTGGAAGGGCAGTTATCTGAAGATGACCACATTAAATTAAGCCAATTATTGCATTACGGGCCTTCATTAACAGAGCATGAGCCTATTGGGGAAATGCGAGTGGTGACACCTCGCCCTGGAACTATTTCACCTTGGTCTTCTAAAGCAACAGATATTGCACATAACTGTGGTTTATCCAAGGTGGTCAGAATTGAACGTGGTATCGCTTACTTTATTGAAGGCGATACGATGACAGAAACACAATGGCAACAGCTTTATGGTTTGATTCATGACCGAATGATGGAAACCATTTTCTTAAATTATCAAGATGCGAATACACTGTTTGCGGAGCAAACGCCAGCACCATTAAAAACGATAGATGTGCTTGCTAAAGGTAAAGATGCGCTTGTTAAAGCAAACATTGAAATGGGATTAGCACTTGCTGATGATGAAGTTGATTATTTAGTCGATGCTTTTAATCGTTTAGCTCGTAATCCAACTGATGTTGAACTTTATATGTTTGCACAAGCCAACTCTGAACATTGTCGCCATAAAATATTTAATGCAGATTGGATTATTGATGGTAAAGCGCAAGATAAATCATTATTTAAAATGATTAAAAATACGTTTGAGCAAACTCCTGATTATGTCATGTCAGCATATAAAGATAATGCGGCTGTTATGGAAGGATCGGTTGCTGGACGTTTTTATCCTGATGCTGAAAAAGGGCATTATCATTATCATCAAGAACCCGTACATATCTTAATGAAAGTGGAAACACATAACCATCCAACAGCAATTTCACCTTGGCCGGGAGCTGCAACAGGTTCTGGTGGTGAAATTCGAGATGAAGGTGCAACGGGGCGTGGTGCCAAACCTAAAGCGGGTTTAGTTGGATTCTCAGTATCTAACCTGCGTATTCCAGGATTTGAACAACCTTGGGAAGAAGATTTTGGTAAACCAGAACGTATTGTAAATGCATTAGATATCATGACTGAAGGACCATTAGGTGGTGCGGCATTTAATAATGAATTTGGTCGTCCTGCATTACTAGGCTATTTCAGAACTTATGAAGAACAAGTTAATAGCCATAATGGTGTTGAAATTCGCGGTTACCATAAACCAATTATGCTAGCTGGTGGCATTGGTAATATTCGTGAAGATCATGTTCAAAAAGGGGAGATCACTGTTGGCGCTAAGTTGATCGTATTAGGTGGCCCATCGATGAACATCGGTCTGGGTGGTGGCGCGGCTTCTTCTATGACTTCAGGGCAATCTGATGCAGACTTAGATTTTGCTTCTGTTCAACGTGACAATCCAGAAATGGAGCGACGTTGCCAAGAAGTTATCGATCGTTGCTGGCAGTTGGGTGACGATAACCCTATCTTATTTATTCATGATGTAGGGGCAGGAGGTCTTTCTAATGCGATGCCTGAATTAGTTAATGACGGTGGTCGTGGTGGTCGTTTTGAACTGCGTGATGTTTTAAATGATGAGCCAGGAATGAGCCCACTTGAAATCTGGTGTAATGAATCTCAAGAACGTTATGTGTTGGCAGTATCACCAGAAAAAATGCCTCTGTTTGATGCATTATGCCAGCGTGAAAGAGCACCTTATGCCGTAATTGGTGAAGCAACACAAGAGCGTGAATTAGTATTAAACGATACACACTTTGATAATAAACCTATTGATATGCCATTAGACATATTATTAGGTAAAGCACCTAAAATGTTACGTGATGTGAAATCACAAAAAACAGAAGGTGAGTATCTAGATCGTAAAGATATTGATTTAAAAGATGCAGTCTATCGAGTGCTTCATTTACCTACCGTGGCTGAAAAAACCTTCTTAATTACCATTGGTGACCGCACTGTAACAGGCATGGTTGCTCGTGATCAAATGGTTGGCCCTTGGCAAATTCCTGTTGCTAACTGTGCTGTTACTACAGCAACATTAGATAGCTATTATGGTGAGGCAATGTCTATTGGTGAACGAGCGCCAATCGCACTATTAGATTTTGCTGCATCTGCACGTATGGCAGTTGGTGAAGCCTTAACGAATATGGCCGGTAGTGATGTACAATCACTTAATCGTATTAAGCTTTCCGCTAACTGGATGTCAGCAGCGGGGCATCCTGGTGAAGATGCTGGTTTGTATGATGCGGTGAAAGCTATTGGTGAGGAGTTATGCCCAGCGTTAGGTATCACTATTCCTGTTGGTAAAGACTCTATGTCAATGAAAACACGTTGGCAGGATAAAGATGGAAAAAATAAAGAAGTTACCTCTCCACTCTCTTTAGTCATTACTGCATTCTCTCGTGTTGAAGATGTTCGTAAAACGGTAACACCTGAATTATCGACACAATCAGGTAACCGTTTATATCTGATTGATCTGGGTAATGGACATAACGCATTAGGTGCAACAGCTTTAGCACAAGTTTATCGCCAATTAGGTCAAAAAGCCGCAGATCTTCGTAATGTAGAACAGCTAAAACAATTCTTTAATGTGATGCAACAATTGGTCAATGAAGGCAAATTGTTGGCTTATCATGATCGCTCTGATGGAGGTTTATTTGTCACTCTTGCAGAAATGGCATTTGCCGGTCACTGTGGGTTAAATGTTGATATTAGTGCTTATGATGAAGATATCTTAGCGGGACTCTTTAATGAAGAGTTAGGTGGTGTGATCCAAATTAGCGCTGAGCATCAAGATGTAGTTGAAGCATTATTTACACAATACGGTTTAGCTGATTGCTTACACTATTTAGGTCAAGCAACACAAGATGATGCCGTTATAATTCAAAGTCGTGAAACTGAAGTTTATAATGAGAAACGCAGTACGCTACGTCTTTGGTGGGCTGAAACAACATGGCAAATGCAACGTTTACGCGATAACCCTGAGTGTGCTGATGAAGAACATCAGGCAAAACAGGATATCAATGATCCGGGGTTAAACGTGCATTTAACCTTTGATCCAAGCGAAGATATTGCAGCTCCTTATATTGCAACAGGAAGTCGCCCTCGCATTGCTGTACTAAGAGAGCAAGGTGTTAACTCTCATGTTGAAATGGCGGCAGCTTTTGACCGAGCTGGTTTTGATGCTATTGACGTTCATATGAGTGATCTACATTCGTCACGACGTTCATTGAGTGATTTTGATGTGCTGGTGGCGTGCGGAGGATTCTCTTACGGTGACGTATTAGGTGCGGGCGAAGGTTGGGCTAAATCTATTCTATTCAATTCTCGTTTACGAGATGAATTTGCTCAATTCTTTGAACGACAAGATACCTTATCGCTTGGTGTCTGTAATGGTTGTCAAATGATGTCAACATTATCTGAACTTATTCCGGGGGCGGATTTATGGCCTCGTTTTGTTCGCAACCGTTCTGAACGTTTCGAAGCTCGCTTTAGTTTGGTTAAAGTGACAGAAAGCCCATCGTTATTGCTACAAGGCATGGTGGGTTCACAAATGCCTATTGCTGTTTCTCATGGGGAAGGTTTTGCAGAGTTTCGTCATGCTGAACAATTGGCACAATTAGAGAAACAAAATTTAGTGGGATTACGTTTTGTTGATAATTATGGTCAACCAACAGAACAATATCCATTAAATCCTAATGGTTCAGTAAAAGGGATCACCGCTGTTACAACAAGGGATGGACGTTCAACTATTATGATGCCTCACCCTGAACGTGTATTTAGAACGGTCAGTAACTCTTGGCATCCAGACAGCTGGGGTGAAGATAGCCCTTGGATGCGATTATTCCGCAATGCAAGGAAGCAGTTTGATTAATTAGCGGTAAATTATCTTAGGAGTAATTACATAAAGCCTCTACTTTGCGAGAGGCTTTATTATATTGATAATAAAGGTATTATTTTTTATTGTGTAAAAACAACGACACCTGGCCATTAATCTGTCTCTTTTTGGCGACATTTAACTTATTGAAATATAAGTATTTATAAAATTTGAGGTAACTCTGTCTGGATATGGAGACAGCTTGGTTACTTTATAACTAGATAAAAGAGAGATGTAAATAAAATACCATGGGTGTTTTTTTATTTTTTGTTTATTTTCAATCGGTTAATTTTTTTATTTAAAAGTTGGCACGCGTTATGCATTATATAAATCAGTTGCTCATTCAACTTTTTATGTCGGTCCACAATATGGGTGGGAACATACCACATAAGCCAGGAATGACGCCAGAGTAAGGTGCCTACCGTCCAACATCATGATACTCGTCTTCGGACCTTATCAAACACAGGGCGACACGTGGAGTGAGGCACCACCTTCATTCTCTTTTAGAGAGAAAAGAGATGAAATCTTGACGGGCGGAATATCTCAGTAAGATATTCCGCTCTCCCACTTCTAGAGCCTGTCATATTTTCTCGCTTGTGTTTGTTATCCTCACCTGATTTTCTAATGTCGGACTTTTTTCTTGTTATCAAGTCATGTAGCATCGCATTACTCTAATAGGTGTTGAGATGATTTCATTGAAAAAGTGGCGTATTTTTCCTCGTTCTTTAAGACAGCTCGTGATAATGGCATTTTGGATGGTGCTATTACCTTTACTTGTCCTTGCTTATCAAGCTTATCAAAGCCTCGATCAATTAAGTAATCAAGCAGCAATCACTAATAAAAATGCATTGGCTGATACTGAACGTAGCGAAGTTATGCGAAATTTAGCTATTGAGATGGAAGGAAACTATCGTCGTTATTGTGTTTTACGCGATAAAACTGATGATGATATGTATCAACAACGCTATCAGCAATACACCAAACTCTTCTCAACATTACAACAAACCATAATCCCGCTTTCTTCATCTAAAGAAGCTGACGTGCTTAATTCCTCCCTTGAAAAGCTAAAGTCTATTCAGTGTGAAAGTAGTGAACCTACGAAAGACATGCAACAAGCTCTAGAGCAGTTCTCTTATGCCAATAATCGTATAGTGATGCTAACAAAAGAGATTATTTTTAGCCGTGGCGAACAGTTACAAATGGCAATTGCTGAGAAAGGACGTTATTTCGGCTGGCAGAGCCTTATTGTGTTCGTATTCAGTTTGATCCTCATCGCACTATTTACCCGAATGATCATCGGCCCTGTTAAAGGGATTGAAAAGATGATCAATCGATTGGGAGAAGGTCGAACACTTAGTAACAATTTGGATTCTTTTCAAGGACCTCGGGAGCTTCGATCGTTAGCTCAACGTATTATTTGGTTAAGTGAACGATTAGCATGGCTTGAATCACAACGGCATGAATTTTTACGTCATATTTCTCATGAGTTAAAAACGCCACTTGCTAGTATGCGAGAAGGTACAGAATTATTAGCTGATGAAGTTGCAGGTCCTTTAACGCTCGATCAAAAAGAAGTGGTTTCTATTCTTGATAATAGTAGTAAGCAGTTACAGTTATTGATTGAACAACTGCTTGATTATAACCGTAAACTTTCTGAGGTTCCTCAGCAAATTGAAGAGATCGATTTAACTCATTTAGTGAATGATGTGGTATTAGCACACAGCTTACCGGCCAGAGCGAAAGAGATTAAAACGATAATTTCACTTAATCTGACAAAATGTCGAGCAGAAGCAACATTATTATCACGAGTTATCGACAATCTCTATTCGAATGCGGTGCACTATGGTGCTGAATCAGGTAATATCTGGATCTCTAGTTATCAAGTTGAACAGAAGATAGTGATTGATATAGCCAATAAAGGAACGCCTATCCCTGAATCTGAACAAAAAATGATTTTTGAGCCCTTTTTTCAAGGTTCTTTACTACGCAAAGGTGCTGTAAAAGGAAGTGGTTTAGGTTTAAGCATTGCTCATGACTGTATCAAAAGAATGGAAGGTAAATTAAATGTTGTTCCTTCTGACTATGCCGATGTCTGTTTTCGTATTGAATTACCGCTACTTTCTGAGAATAAATAATGCAAATCAGGTCACAAATACAAGCATCTCCTCATCATGAGTATAAAAAAATAAATAAACAGATGCTTGGTACTGAACCGTTATCTATGGCTCCTGCATCAACTAGAAAGATCGCATTAAATTGGAAACAGTGTGTCTTGATTTTTATGCTTCCACTGGTTCTTTCAGGTTGTACGCCAAAGTCGCCTACTGCATCGTTAGAACCCGAGCCTGATGCACCCGTTGTTAAACAAAGAACAATTGATTACCGTTGGGCTGAATGTAAAACATTAAGCGCTTTTTATGATGAAGGCATTAATAATGCACTTTATTGGTTACGTATAATTGAATGTACGAATCGCATTATGACTACAGAAGCGCAACGCCAAGCAAATAGTGTTGTCGTTACAGGCTGGGATGATGCATTTTATAAAAGCATTTTATTAGAGCGTGCTGGTATGACGATTGCTGATCGTCGAACACAATTAGTGTTACTAGAAAGCTACAAACTTCAATTTCCAAGCTCTATGCGTGTTTTATTATCGACATGGATTGAAAATCAAACACTCATTCTCTCTTTAGCAGAAGAAAAAAATCGTTATCGTCGTTTAACTACTGAAACGGACAATAGAATAGATGCACTAAGAAAAGAGAATAATGCATTACAGCATGAACTGAATATCACACTGAAAAAGCTTGAAAGTCTTACTCAAATTGAAAGGCAGTTATCGAATAGAAAACAAAGTGGCTCTGTTGATTCGTTATCACAAAATGAGGATTTAACGGAGAGTGTGGTAACCACATCCCCAGAAACAGAAAAAACAGTTGTTGAAAAAACGACTGAAAAGCCTACTTCTACACAATCGATAACAGAAAAACCAAAGAGTGAGGAAAGAACACCTTCTGCAACAGCGGTTAAACCTGAGCCTTCAAAACCAGAATCTGCAAAACCTGAAGCGGTTAAACCTGAACCTTCAAAACCAGAATCTGCAAAACCTGAAGCGGTTAAACCTGAGCCTGTTAAAACTGAAATAAAAAAACAGGATGCTAAACCGACTGAAGTAGGATCTAAATAAGGAGAATGTGCATGGCTGGCCATAAATCAGCAAATCTTTTACTTGTCGATGACGATCCTGGGTTATTAAAGTTACTTGGTATGCGGTTAACAAGTGAAGGTTTTCATATCTTCACCGCTGAAAGTGGGCAAGAAGCACTAAAACTTCTCTTAAAAGAAAAAATAGACCTTGTTATTAGCGATCTGCGCATGGATGAAATGGATGGTATGGCATTGTTTGCTGAAATACAGCGTCAGCAACCAGGAATGCCAGTCATTATTTTAACTGCCCATGGTTCTATTCCTGATGCAGTTGCAGCAACACAACAAGGTGTATTTAGTTTTTTAACAAAACCCGTTGATCGGGACGCACTTTACAAGGCAATTGATGAAGCACTTGAATTAGTAACCACAGTTTCAGATGAAGAGTGGTCTAAAGATATCGTGACACGTAGCCCACAAATGCTACGTTTATTAGAGCAAGCAAAGTTAGTTGCACAATCTGATGTCAGTGTACTTATTAACGGCCAAAGTGGCACAGGTAAAGAAGTTCTTGCTCAAGCCATTCATCGTGCAAGCCCTAGAGCTAAAAAACCTTTTATAGCCATTAACTGTGGCGCCTTGCCGGAACAACTTTTGGAATCTGAATTATTTGGTCATGCGAAAGGTGCTTTTACAGGAGCCGTAAGTAGTCGTGAAGGTCTATTTCAGGCGGCTGAAGGCGGTACACTGTTTTTAGATGAAATTGGCGATATGCCAATGGCATTACAAGTTAAATTATTACGTGTTTTGCAAGAGCGAAAAGTTCGCCCATTAGGAAGCAATCGTGATATTGATATTGATGTCCGTATCCTTTCTGCCACACATCGTGATTTACCTAAAGCGATGGAGCGTAATGAATTCCGTGAAGATTTGTTCTATCGTTTAAATGTGGTGAATTTACGAATTCCGACATTAAGTGAGAGAGCTGAAGATATTCCTGTTCTTGCTAATCATCTATTACGTGAATCGGCTAAACGCCATAAGCCTTTTGTCCGAAGTTTTTCTACTGATGCTATGAAGTGCTTGATGACAGCAAGTTGGCCAGGAAATGTGCGCCAATTAGTTAACGTGATTGAACAATGTGTCGCTTTAACGACAGCTCCAGTTATTAGCGAAGCTTTAGTGACACAAGCCTTACAGGGTGAAAATACCGCTTTACCAACATTTGCTGAAGCAAGAGGGCATTTTGAAATGACTTATTTGAGAAAGTTACTGCAAATGACGAAAGGTAATGTGACTCAAGCAGCACGTATGGCAGGACGCAATCGCACTGAGTTTTACAAATTGTTATCTCGTCATGAACTAGATGCGAATGATTTTAAAGAATAACCTTTTCAGATAACGAATATATTTTTAAACTAGTTTTCCTTTAATGCGAAAGATAGCGGAGAGACTAATTTTTATGAGTCGTAAATTAAAACTCGCAATGGCTCAACTCAATTGGGTTGTTGGCGATATAGAAGGTAACTGTGAACGCATGTTATCTACCGTTAAAGCGCAAGAAGAGGCCGATCTGGTCATGTTTTCTGAGCTGGCTTTATGCGGTTACTCTCCTGAAGATCTGCTATTTCGTCCTGATTTCCAGCAACGTTGTGAAACACAACTTACGCGTTTAGAACAAGCAAGTAAAAAAACAGCGATTGTTGTTGGACATCCTTGGTGGCAAAACGGCAAAATTTATAACGCACTCTCATTTTTCTATAAAGGCGAGTTACAAGCACGTTATTTCAAACAGCAATTACCTAATTACGGTGTGTTTGACGAAAAACGTTATTTCCAACAAGGAAATGAACGTTGTGTTGTGCCATTTAAAGGTTACCATTTAGGTTTGTTAATTTGTGAGGATATCTGGATTAATGAGCCTATCGATGCATTAAAACAAGCAGGGGCAGATCTTGTTTTATCTATTAACGCCTCGCCATATAACCGTGAAAAACCCCATGTTCGTACACAGTTAATTAAAGAGCATTGTCAAAGAACGCATCTTCCTGTGATCTACCTTAATCAAATTGGTGGCCAAGATGAGTTGGTCTTTGATGGTTGTTCTAAAGTATTTGATGAAAGAGGTACGATCACACATCGTTTAGCTGCATTTGATGAGCAAACAGCAGTTGTAGAGTTTGATGAATTAACCATCATCCCGATGGTAAATCCAGCACCAGAACTTTCACCTTTAGCGCAAGTGTATCAAGCATTAGTGCTTGCAACGCGTGATTATGTCACTAAAAACGGTTTTAAAGGGGCAATTCTCGGATTATCTGGGGGGATTGATTCTGGATTAACAGTTGCTATTGCGGCTGATGCATTAGGAAAAGAGAGTGTTCAAGCAGTTATGATGCCTTTTCGTTATACTTCCGAAATGAGTATTCATGATGCCAAAGAACAAGCTGATTTATTAGGTGTTGAATTCGATACGGTATCTATTGAACCAATGTTTGATGCCTTTATGGCACAGTTAGCACCAATGTTTAAAGATACTGCCGCTGATACTACAGAAGAAAATCTACAGGCTCGCTGTCGCGCGGTGATTTTGATGGCGATGTCGAATAAACGCCGTCGCTTAGTGCTCACCACAAGCAATAAAAGTGAATCCGCTGTGGGATACTCGACATTGTATGGTGATATGGCGGGGGGCTTTGATGTGTTAAAAGACGTCCCTAAAACATTAGTTTTTGAACTATCTAAATATCGTAATACACTTTCACCGGCTATTCCTCAACGTGTGATTGATAGACCACCATCAGCAGAATTGGCGCCGGGACAAACTGACCAAGATAATTTACCACCTTATGACATTCTGGACGCTATTCTTGAAGGTTATGTTGAACAGGATAAATCTGTTTCTGATTTAGTTGCTGCTGGATTTGATGAAGCAACGGTCCGTAAAGTGATAAAATTAGTCGATATTAATGAATACAAGCGACGTCAAGCCCCAGTAGGGCCACGTATTACAAGTCGTAATTTTGGTAAAGATCGCAGATACCCAATAACAAGCGGTTTTGGTCGCCACAACTGGTAATAGCAGGATAATACGATGAAAAAAATTGAAGCGATAATTAAGCCGTTTAAGTTAGATGATGTAAGAGAAGCGCTTGGTGAAGTGGGTATCACGGGGATGACCGTAACTGAAGTGAAAGGTTTTGGTCGTCAAAAAGGGCATACTGAACTTTACCGCGGTGCGGAATACATGGTTGATTTTTTACCTAAAGTAAAAATTGAAATTGTTGTTGCTGACGAAATTGTTGAAACTTGTGTAGATACCATTATGACAACAGCACAAACAGGTAAAATTGGTGACGGTAAGATTTTTGTTTTTGATGTGAATCGTGTTATTCGTATTCGTACTGGCGAGCAAGACGAAGAAGCTATTTAATTATTTAAGTTAAATAATACATTTTATTAAAGCCTGATATTTTTTAGTCAAAATATCAGGCTTTTTCTGTTTTTGGTGCATGATTATTTTTTTATGTTTTGCCTATAGTGCTATTTATATCTTATACAAGTCAATTGATGATAATGAACAATTTATTTTACTGTTTATTATAAACTTTAAGGCACAAAATGTTATTTAATAACTTTTTAAGAAAGTTATTATCATCAATATTAAAAATCATTAAGGTATGGGCAAAATAGTGTTTAATTATTTATTAAAGCGGCTCGCTTTATTTTTATGTGCAGCAGTGCTTATCGCCATCACGACGGGATTTATTTTTCTTGATATTTTGGTGCTTGATAATGGTATTTCAGAGACATCAGTGACGGAATTAGGGCAAGAAATTATCGTTGCGATTATTAGCTTATTCTTTTTTGTTAAAGCGTGCCAAGACAGTGAACAGCGGGGAGCGTTTACTCTAATTATGGGTTTTTTTCTGTGTATTCTAATTCGTGAGTTAGATGGTGTATTTGATCAGATTGCACACGGCTCTTGGGTTTGGTTTGCCCTAACAGTGGCATTTATTAGTATTGCTATCGCGATTAGAGAAGGTAAAAAGACATTAAAAGGATTAATGCATTTTATTACCCATCCAAGTCACGGAATGTTAGTTGCAGGTCTATTATGTATTTTGTTGTTTTCTCGCCTATTTGGGATGGGGATATTGTGGCATAAATTATTAGGTGAAGATTATAATCGTGCGGTTAAAAATATGGTAGAAGAGGGCAGCGAATTATTTGGTTATACACTCTGTCTAATTAGTGTTATTTGGTACGGCTTTTCTGCTAAAGATCATGTTATTCCCACTGCAATTGAAAATAAATATCAACCATAAAACAACATGATATAAATAACAAAAGCGCTGATAAATGTAATTCTATCAGCGCTTTTTATTTAATTTATTTTAAAGCTTAGTTTTAATGGTTTGATTATTTATTGATTATAAATCTTGCAGAATAACAGCATGAGGGCCAAAACATTCATAATGAAGTTTTTCACTATTAACGCCTAATTCAATAAGCTGTTTGGCAATAGATTGCATAAAAGGTAATGGCCCACAAAAATAGAAATGCATATCAGGAATATTTATCCAATTTTCAACTTGTTTTAATGTCATTAAGCCTTCAAATTGATAATCTTTATCTTGTACATCTTCAGGCCGTGGTGTGCGATACCAAACCGCTTGTTGATAATGTGGAAGTTTACTACTGACTTGATGAACTTCACCTTTAAAGGCATGAACACCACCATGTTCAGCAGCATGTAACCAATTAACATTGGCTTGATGAGCAGAAAGGGTGTGTAACATTGATAACATGGGTGTTAAACCTACACCCGCTGAAATTAATGTAACAGGTGTTGTTGGTGATACCTCTAAATAGAAATCTCCCCCTGGTGCGGCGACTTGTAAAGTATCCCCTTCTTGAATATGGTCATGAAGAAAATTCGATAAAATACCTTTCTCTTCGCGTTTGACTGCGATGCGGTATGTTTTATTATTTGAAGATTGAGTTAATGAATATTGACGTATTTCTTGGTTTTCAAAACGTTCATCGCGGATATAAAGGCTTAAATATTGTCCAGCTTGATAAGGTGTAACATCAAGGCCGTCTTCAGGAGCTAATTCAAAGCTGGTAATAACATCACTTTGTTTTACTTTATGTGTGACTTTAAAAGCTCGTAGCCCTCTCCAACCACCGCTTGTTTGTTCTTTTTGTTGATAAATTTGTTCTTCACGATTAATAAAGACATCCGCTAACACTTGGTAAGCGGCGCCCCAAGCGTCTAACACTTCTTGCCCTGGGTTAAACATTTCATCAATTGTGGCCAATAAATTTTCACCTACGATGGGGTAATGCTCAGGAAGAATATTTAAACTGACGTGTTTTTGTGCGATTTTTTCGACTGCAGGTAAAATTGTAGGTAAATTTTCAATATTGATTGCATAAGCGCATATCGCATTAAATAAGGCTTCACGTTGGGCACCACTACTTTGGTGGCTCATGGTAAAGATATCTTTTAGCTCAGGATGACGAGAGAACATTCGATCATAAAAATGTGCGGTTAATGCAGGGCCTGTTTTAGCAATAAGAGGAATTGTTGATTTAATTGTCGCGATAGTTTGTGCATCTAACATAATTGCTCCTGAAAAATTTTCAGTTTATTGTGAATTTTTATAAATTGCATTTTATATGCAACTTATCTCTTTTTGATTATTTTGTAAATAACTGTTTTTATTTTTTAACAAAAAATCTCAAATCTTAGAGAATGATGCGGGGTGTTTGCATAATAAGGCGTGATGTACCTCAAAAAGAGGAATAAGCACAGGATAAAATGAGGTTGTTAAAAAGTAATAAGGTGCTGTTATAATTGGGTGGCAAACGATTGCGTATTTTTTCATTAGGGGCTATCTCAATGAAGAAAAAGAGTTTACACTGTATGCCATTCTTTCTCCCGTATGGGAGTTTGTCTTTAGTGAAGTTAGCTGAGTCAGGAGATCTGAATGTTAAAACGTGAAATGAATATTGCTGATTACGATCCAGAGTTATGGAATGCAATGGAAGGTGAAGTGACTCGTCAAGAAGAGCACATCGAACTTATTGCTTCTGAAAACTATACCAGTCCTCGTGTTATGCAGGCGCAGGGATCTCAGCTGACAAATAAATATGCTGAAGGCTATCCGGGTAAACGTTACTACGGTGGTTGTGAGTATGTGGATGTTGTAGAGCAACTGGCAATCGATCGTGCAAAAGCATTATTTGGTGCTGACTATGCTAACGTACAACCTCACTCAGGTTCACAAGCGAATGCCGCTGTTTATATGGCATTACTAAAACCGGGTGATACTGTTTTAGGTATGAACTTAGCACAAGGCGGCCACTTGACTCATGGTTCACCAGTTAACTTCTCTGGTAAACTATATAATATCGTACCTTATGGTATTGATGAATCAGGTAAAATTGATTACGAAGATATCGCTATTCAAGCTAAAAAACATCAACCAAAAATGATTATTGGTGGCTTCTCTGCCTATTCTGGTTTGGTTGATTGGGCAAAAATGCGTGAAATCGCTGATAGCATTGGTGCTTACCTGTTTGTTGATATGGCGCACGTTGCGGGTATGATTGCTGCGGGTGTTTATCCTAACCCTGTTCCTCATGCTCACGTTGTTACGACAACAACGCATAAAACATTAGCTGGCCCACGTGGTGGTCTTATCCTAGCTAAAGGTGGAGATGAAGAGTTCTACAAAAAACTGAACTCAGCAGTGTTCCCTGGCTCTCAAGGTGGCCCTTTAATGCACGTTATCGCGGGCAAAGCGGTTGCATTAAAAGAAGCAATGGAACCAGAGTTTAAAGTTTATCAGCAACAAGTTGCTAAAAACGCGAAAGCAATGGTAGACGTTTTCTTAGATCGCGGTTATAAAGTAGTGTCTGGCGGAACTGAAAACCACCTGTTTTTATTAGATTTAGTTGATAAAGACATTACAGGTAAAGATGCGGATGCAGCGCTCGGTCGTGCAAATATCACTGTTAACAAAAACAGTGTGCCAAATGATCCACGTAGCCCATTTGTTACTTCTGGTGTTCGTATTGGTTCTCCAGCAATTACACGTCGTGGTTTTAAAGAAGCAGAAGCTCGTGATTTAGCCGGTTGGATGTGTGATGTCCTTGATAATATCAATGATGAAGCGAACATTGAGAAAGTGAAACAAAAAGTCTTGGATATCTGCGCTAAATTTCCAGTTTACGCATAAGTTTGTAACGATATAATAAAACCCGTTGTACAAGCCCGCTTCGAGAACTTGTTCTTGGCGGGTTTTTTTGCATCTTAAAAATGGGGGATTGGATGGTTATTCCATCAACATTGTGGCTTGCCTTAGATTATTTTACGTATTTCTTCTCGTACGGTATCTTTTTACCTTTTTGGTCAATATGGCTAAAAGGAGAGGGTGTCGATCCTGCAATGATAGGTCTGTTATTAGGTGTAGGTTTAACTGCACGTTTTGTTGGTAGCCTCATCTTAACGCCTGCAGTAAAAGATCCATCAAAACTTATCACTGCATTACGACTATTCGCCTTTCTCTCATTACTCTTTACTGTTGCATTTATGATGGGCAGCCATTGGGCATGGTTATTCTTTGTGATGACTGGATTTAACGTATTCTTTTCACCTATGGTGCCTTTAGGGGATTCCTTGGCTGGAACTTGGCAAAAACAGTTCCCCTTTGATTATGGAAAAATCCGTGTTTGGGGCTCTATTGCTTTTATTATTAGTTCATCATTGTTAGGGATTTTAATTGATGCTTTTGGGCATCCCATCATTCTTTATGGGTTGATTGCCAGTACCCTTGCATTATTCCTTACATCGATGCTTCGTCCTAAAGTCATGCCTCAAGGTAAGGTGAAAAAAGCAAAACACAGTAATGTGTCTTTTATGAAACTCATTTCTGATGGGCCTGTTTGGCGCTTTTTGTTATGTGTTTCTCTATTGCAAGGCGCGCATGCGGCCTATTATGGTTTTAGCGCGCTTTATTGGGAAAAAGCAGGATATGACACTGCAACAATTGGCTATCTTTGGTCATTAGGTGTGGTATCTGAAGTCATCGTTTTTATGCTTAGTCACCGTTTATTCCGCCGGTGGAGTGCAAGGGATCTGCTGTTACTTTCTGCTTTTGCTGGGCTTTTACGTTGGGGATTAATGGGGAGTTTTACCGCATTACCTGCACTTATTGTCGTTCAAATCTTACATAGTGGTACGTTTACAGTATGTCATTTGGCTGCAATGCGTTTTATTAGTGCCCGTCAAGAACACGAAATTATTCGTCTGCAAGCTGTGTATTCTGCTTTAGCAATGGGAGGAAGCATAGCCATTATGACGATTATATCGGGCTGGCTATATGAAAAACTCCCAAATCAAGAATCATTGATCTTCTGGTTAATGGCTGCGTTAACGATCCCAGCGATGTTTATCAGACCTAAAGTCAAACCTCAAAATAGTTAACAACTAAAAACATATAGACAATAAAAAAGACCATAACTTGATGGTCTTTTTCTTTTATACAGCTATACAGCCGCCATTATAGGTATCGACACAATTAACGTTTTAATGCATCCGTTAATTCGCTACGAACTTCAGCTAATAATGCTCTAACGACACGTGGGTTACCAGCAACAATATTACCTGTTTGGAGATAGCCGTGGTTACCAGTAAAGTCAGAAACGATAGCACCTGCTTCACGAGCAATTAACTCACCACCTAAGAAATCCCAAGGTTTTAAGCCAATTTCAAAGAAACCATCAACACGGCCAGCGGCAACATAAGCTAAATCTAATGCAGCTGAGCCTGTACGACGGAAATCAGCACAAGGAACAAACAGTTTACCTAACATGTTCATATAAGCTGCTGAATGTTGTTTGCTTTTGAATGGAAAACCAGTAGCAAGAACAGCACCATCTAAATCACGGGCATTAGAGCCACGCAGACGATAACCATTTAATTGAGCGCCTTGACCGCGAACAGCTGAAAATAACTCGTTACGCATAGGATCATAAACAACTGCCACTTCAGTACGGCCTTTAATGCGTACAGCGATAGAAACAGAGAAGTGTGGAAGACGTTTAATGAAGTTAGTCGTGCCATCAAGTGGATCAATAACCCATTGTATGTCGTGATCTTCACCGAGTAACTCGCCACTTTCTTCCGTAATAATGGTGTGTTTTGGATAAGACTTACGGATGATTTCAATGATTGCTTGTTCTGCGTCACGGTCAACATTAGTGACAAAATCATTGGTACCTTTCTGATTAGTTTCTACAGATTCAGGATTTTCGTAATTTTTGGCGATTAAATTACCAGCCTTACGTGCGGCACGTATGGCAATATTCAGCATCGGATGCATGGTTATCTTCCACAAGATGTTAAAGAACGGGGATAAAAAACGTGCGAGAGTATAACAGGCATTCGTGTTTCTGGCTACATTTGTGATAAAATAGATGGATCACAAAGCAATTAACAAGAAATCAATGTTAGAAAATATTCGCATCATCCTTGTAGAGACCTCACATACAGGCAATATGGGCTCTACAGCTCGAGCTATGAAAACCATGGGATTGACCAACCTTTATTTTGTTAATCCGAAAGAAAAACCAGATTCACATTCTATTGCCCTATCAGCAGGTGCAAGTGATGTTATTGGCAATGCACACATTGTTAATAGTATCGATGAAGCGATTGAAGGTTGTGGTTTAGTGATTGGAACAAGCGCTCGCAGTCGCACACTTTCTTGGCCTATGCTTGCCCCCCGTGAATGTGGTGAGCGTTGTGTTATGGAAGCTAAAAATAAGCCAGTTGCGGTAATTTTTGGTCGTGAACGCACAGGTTTAACCAATGAAGAATTACAAAAATGTGACTTTCATCTATATGTTCCGACTAATCCAGAATATGGTTCTTTAAATTTAGCGATGGCAGTTCAGCTTGTTTGTTATGAAATTCGTATGGCAGCACTTGCCCAAGAAGAAAAACAAGAGGAAAATACCCCATCAGAGATTGATTATCCACCTGCTGATGATATTGAACGTTTTTATGTTCATTTAGAACAGGTGCTGAATGAATCAGGCTTTATTCGTCCTAAACATCCAGGGCAAGTGATGAGCCGTTTACGCCGTCTATTTACGCGTGCACGCCCAGAAACACAAGAGCTTCATATCTTACGTGGTATTCTAACGTCAGTTGAGAAATGGGCTAAGAAATAGAGGGTAAAGTTGATTAACTTAAGTCAACTTTGGGCTGAGTATAATACTTGACTAAAACACTCGGATAAATAGTTGACTAAATTACTCGGGAATGACACAATTTGATTATTGTTCACCACGGAGTATTTGTTATGAGACTGACATCAAAAGGGCGTTACGCAGTTACTGCAATGCTTGATGTTGCATTGCATTCACAGCAAGGCCCTGTTCCCCTCGCCGATATTTCAGAGCGTCAAGGGATTTCCCTTTCTTATCTTGAGCAGCTTTTCTCGCGTTTGCGCAAAAATGAACTAGTTGCAAGTGTTCGAGGCCCTGGTGGCGGCTATTTATTAGGCCGTGATGCTGGGCAAATTTTTGTTGCTCAAGTTATTTCTGCGGTTGATGAATCTGTCGATGCTACCCGTTGTCAGGGTAACAAAGAAGGTTGTCAAGGTGGCGATCGTTGTCTGACTCATACTTTGTGGCGTGATTTAAGTGATCGTATAACCAGTTTCCTAAGCAGTATCAGCCTTGAAGAGTTAGTGAATAACGAAGAGGTTATGGATGTCGCCGATCGTCAAGACAATGAAAAACGCCATGCTATCAATGGTCGTTTACAAGAAACCATTGTTAATATGCGAGTTTAACGGCGATCTCTAGGTAGGCAAAAACAAAATTATTAAAGAAGATCCGTCGTCTTTGGAGTTAGTGAGCAATGAAATTACCCATTTATCTAGATTATTCAGCAACCACTCCTGTTGATCCGCGAGTTGCTGAAAAAATGATGCAATGCCTAACTATTGATGGCATTTTTGGTAACCCAGCCTCTCGTTCACACCGTTTTGGTTGGCAAGCAGAAGAAGCTATTGATATTGCACGTAATCAGATTGCTGATTTAATCGGTGCTGATCCTCGTGAAATTGTATTCACATCAGGTGCAACTGAAGCTGATAACCTCGCACTAAAAGGTGTTGCTAACTTTTACCAGAAAAAAGGTAAGCACATCATCACTTCAAAAACCGAGCATAAAGCCATTTTAGACACTTGTCGTCAACTTGAGCGTGAAGGTTTTGAAGTCACTTATTTAGCACCAAAAAGTGATGGTCTGATTGACCTGAAAGAGCTTGAAGAAGCAATGCGTGAAGATACTATTTTAGTTTCTATCATGCATGTAAATAACGAAATTGGTGTTGTTCAAGATATTGCGGCTATCGGTGAATTATGCCGTAGCAAAGGGATTATTTACCACGTAGATGCAACGCAAAGCGTTGGTAAGTTACCTATTGATCTCTCTAAGTTAAAAGTTGATTTACTTTCTCTTTCTGCACATAAAGTATACGGCCCTATGGGTATCGGTGCGCTTTATGTTCGCCGTAAACCACGCATTCGTTTAGAAGCACAAATGCACGGTGGTGGGCATGAGCGTGGTATGCGTTCAGGTACATTAGCCGTTCACCAAATTGTAGGTATGGGCGAAGCTTACCGTATATTGAAAGAAGAAATGGCTGATGAAACTAAACGCTTAAACGAATTACGTTTACGTTTATGGAATGGCATTAAAGATATTGAAGAAGTTTATATCAACGGTTCTTTAGAACACACTGCGCCAAATATTCTTAATGTAAGTTTCAACTATGTTGAAGGCGAATCATTAATGATGGCACTGAAAGATCTTGCTGTTTCTTCAGGTTCAGCCTGTACTTCAGCAAGTTTAGAACCTTCTTATGTACTGCGTGCTTTAGGATTAACAGATGAACTTGCACACAGTTCTATTCGCTTCTCTCTGGGCCGTTTCACAACAGAAGAAGAAATAGATTATGCAATTAAACAAATCCACAGTGCTATTGGTCGCCTACGTGATCTTTCGCCACTTTGGGATATGCATAAACAAGGTGTTGATATCAACAGTATCGAATGGTCTCACCATTAATCAGACGTTTTCAGGAGTTAAATCATGGCTTATAGCGATAAAGTAATTGATCATTATGAAAACCCTCGTAATGTGGGCTCATTTGATAACAACGACCCTTCTGTAGGAAGTGGTATGGTAGGCGCACCTGCTTGTGGTGATGTCATGAAACTGCAAATTAAAGTTGATGATAACGGCGTAATTGAAGATGCGCGTTTTAAAACTTATGGTTGTGGTTCAGCGATTGCATCAAGTTCACTGGTTACAGAATGGATGAAAGGTAAAACATTAGATGAAGCCGAATCCATCAAGAACACCGCAATTGCAGAAGAATTAGAATTACCACCAGTGAAAATTCACTGTTCAATTCTTGCAGAAGATGCAATAAAAGCAGCGATTGCAGACTATAAAAGCAAACGCCAAGGCAAGTAATTGTCTTTTATAATAAAAAAATAAAATATTGGCGGATGCTGAAACTTTTTTTCAGTATCCGCTTTCGTTCTTTATGAGTGAGGTGTGCCATGTCAATTTCCCTTACAGAATCCGCCGCTAATCGTGTTCGCTCTTTCCTGTCTAATCGAGGTAAAGGTGAAGGTTTACGTTTAGGCGTAAGAACATCCGGTTGTTCTGGAATGGCTTATGTTCTTGAATTTGCTGATGTCATCAATGACGAAGATACTGTTTTTGAAGACAAAGGTGTGAAAGTTATCATTGATGGTAAAAGCATGGTCTATTTAGATGGAACTGAGCTTGATTTCGTCAAAGAAGGATTAAACGAAGGCTTTAAGTTTAACAACCCCAATGTATCCAATGAGTGTGGTTGTGGTGAAAGCTTTACAGTGTAATTTGTGTTAAAACACGGTATTAACGTTAATTAATCCAAGAGTAGATGTATGGACTATTTCACACTATTAGGCATGCCTAATCGCTTTGATATTGATAAACAGCAACTTGCTACACGTTATCAAGAAATGCAACGTCAGTATCACCCAGATCGTTTTGCTGGTAAATCTGATAAAGAACAGGCTCAAGCTGTTTCGTTTGCCTCCACTATCAATCAGGCTTATCAGACCTTAAAAAATCCAATCTCTAGAGCTGAATATATGCTCTCTTTGCACGGTATAGATATCGCTAATGAACAACAAACGATGCAAGATACTGTGTTTCTAATGGAACAATTAGCATTAAGAGAAGAGCTCGATAACATTGAATATAGTGCTAATGTTGCTGTTTTATTATCCGATTTCTCTTCACGTTTAGATAAAAACTATATAGTTCGTTTTGATGAAATGGTAACAACGATAAATAGCCATAATTGGAGTGTTGCTGCTGATTGTGTCAGAAAAATACGTTTTTTAACTAAACTTAAAGAACAAGTAGAGCAGTTAGAAGAACGCCTGTTTGACGAGTCTTAAGGGAAACTGTTATGTCATTATTACAAATTAGTGAACCAGGTCAAACACCTGCGCCACACCAGCGCAGACTTGCTGCGGGTATTGATTTAGGAACGACACACTCATTAGTTGCCACTGTACGTAGTGGGCAAGCCGAAGCGCTTTCAGACAGCGAAGGTCGCTATTTATTGCCATCTGTTGTGCAGTATCAAGTTGATCATATCAACGTTGGTTGGAATGCTAAAAAAGAAGCAGAAAAAGATCCTGCTAACACGATAAGCTCAATTAAAAGAATGTTGGGTCGCTCACTAAGTGATGTGACAAGCCGTTATCCTAATCTTCCTTATCATTTTCATGAAAATGAGAATGGTTTACCGTTAATTAAAACAGCGGCAGGTATTGTCGATCCTATTCAAGTTTCTTCTGACATATTAAAAACATTGGCAGAACGTGCAACGCAATCATTAGGTGGTGAGCTTGATGGTGTAGTGGTCACTGTACCAGCCTATTTTGACGATGCTCAACGCCAAGGTACAAAAGAAGCAGCTCGCCGTGCAGGATTACATGTTTTACGTTTATTAAACGAACCAACAGCAGCTGCTATTGCTTATGGTTTAGATTCAGGAAAAGAGGGTACCATTGTTGTTTATGACTTAGGCGGTGGTACTTTTGATATTTCCGTTTTACGTTTAACCAAAGGTGTTTTTGAAGTCTTGGCGACCGGTGGTGATACCGCTTTAGGTGGCGACGATTTTGATATGATGTTGGCGGATTGGATAAGAGAACGCGCAGGTTTTGGCTATCAAAAAGATGCGATATTACAACGCCAACTGCTGGATGTAGCATCAGAAACTAAAATTGCATTAAGTGATAATGATGTTGCTGATATCAGTA
This sequence comes from Proteus sp. fly-1067, assembly GCF_040139345.1. Classification (NCBI taxonomy): domain Bacteria; kingdom Pseudomonadati; phylum Pseudomonadota; class Gammaproteobacteria; order Enterobacterales; family Morganellaceae; genus Proteus; species Proteus sp. fly-1067. Next base: position 53,947 of record NZ_JBEEUL010000014.1, read on the forward strand.
TTAATGGTTGGAAAGGTGAAATTACTCGTGCTGAGTTTGAATCATTAATTCAATCATTGGTGAAGCGTACATTGTTGTCTGTTCGCCGTGCTTTAAAAGATGCAGATGTTGACATTGATGAAGTTCTAGAAGTGGTTATGGTTGGGGGGTCGACACGAGTCCCATTAGTTCGTCAAATGGTTGGCGACTATTTTAAACGTGAACCACTAACATCTATCGATCCTGACAAAGTCGTAGCTATTGGCGCTTCAATTCAGGCTGATATTTTAGTGGGTAATAAACCTGATAGTGAAATGCTATTGCTAGATGTTATTCCACTTTCTCTTGGTCTTGAAACAATGGGCGGATTAGTTGAGAAAGTAATCCCTCGCAATACCACGATCCCTGTTGCCAGAGCGCAAGAATTTACGACATTCAAAGATGGTCAAACAGCAATGAGCGTTCATGTTGTTCAAGGTGAGCGTGAATTAGTTAGTGATTGTCGTTCTCTTGCACGTTTTACATTACGTGGTATTCCGCCGATGGCCGCAGGTGGTGCTCATATTCGTGTGACATTCCAAGTTGATGCTGATGGCTTACTTAGTGTCAGTGCTATGGAAAAATCAACGGGTGTTGAAGCCTCAGTACAAGTTAAACCCTCTTATGGTCTTAGTGATACTGAAATCGCTAAGATGATCCAATCTTCGATGGAAAATGCCCAAGAAGATTTACAAGCTCGTCGCCTAGCCGAGCAAAAAGTCGAAGCAGCACGCGTGTTAGAAAGTTTAACAGCGGCATTAGAAGAAGATGCTCATCTGCTAAATGAAGATGAGAAAACCGCTATCGACAAAGTTGTAGATACCTTAATAGAGAGCGTTAAAGGAACAGATCCTGTTGCCATTGAAAACGCGATTAAACTACTGGATAAGCAAACTCAGGATTTTGCAGCGCGTCGAATGGATTCATCTATTCGCCAAGCGTTGGCAGGTCATTCTGTGGATGAGATATAACTATGCCTAAAATTGTATTTTTACCCCATAGCACACTGTGCCCTGAAGGTGCTGTTGTTGACGCAACAGAAGGTGAATCTATTCTAGATGTTGCATTACGCAACGGTATTGAGATTGAACATGCTTGTGAAATGTCTTGTGCATGTACAACTTGTCACTGTGTAGTGCGTGAAGGTTTTGATTCACTGGAAGAGAGCTCTGAGCTTGAAGACGACATGTTAGATAAAGCATGGGGCTTAGAGCCTGAAAGTCGCTTAAGTTGCCAAGCTAAAGTGACTGACGAAGATTTAGTCGTTGAGATCCCTAAATATTCGATTAACCATGCAAGAGAGCACTAATTTTAGGAGCCAAGTATGAAATGGAGTGATACTCGTGAAATAGGGGAAGCATTATTTGATCTTTACCCTGACACTGATCCTAAAACTGTGCGCTTTACAGATATGCATCAGTGGATCTGTAATTTAGACGGTTTTGATGACGATCCACAAAAATCTAATGAAAAAATTCTTGAAGCTATTTTGCTTGTTTGGCTTGATGAATTTGAATAATTGATTGCACTATAAATTGAAAAGACTGGCTAACTGCTGGTCTTTTTGCATTATGGCGTCTGAGTTGAATAGACTGAGCGCGTTATCAATAACTCTAAAGAGGGATGCCTTGAGTTTTTGTTATGAGAGATATTCCGAAGAATACAATGCAAGAGCTTAATATCAATTGATGGTGATCGTGGTCTCTGGATTTTTGCAGTAAATTGATCACGCTAAAAGGTAAATATCTGGTAGTCTGAATAGGTTAACTGTCACCAGTAATAATAAGTGAGATAATAAATGAATAAACAAATTATGCCTATCATGCTGTCTAATGAACCTGCAGCAGCATGTTGGGGTGATAAAGCACTAATTAGCACTTGCGAAACAGGCATGACAATCCACTTAACGGAAGAAAACCGTTTAGGTGCTATTCAACGTGGTGGACGTAAAGTTGATAGCCAAGGTATTCGTAATGTTGCTCTTGTGGGTGAAGGCTGGGATATAGAGCGTAGCTGGGCTTTTTGGTTAGGTTTTAGAGCACCTAAAGGCGCTCGTTCTATCGAATGGCCACAATTAAGCGAAGCGGATAAACACGAATTAGAATCACGTATTCGTATCGTTGATTGGGTTAGAGACACAATTAATACGCCAGCTGAAGAATTAGGCCCAGAGCAACTGGCACAGCGTACTGTTGATCTTTTCTGTGGTCTTGATAAAGAAGATATCAGTTATAAGATCACTAAAGGCGCTGATCTACGCGATCAAAACTATGCCGGCATTTATACAGTAGGTCGCGGTTCTTCTCGTGATCCTGTCTATTTAGCATTAGATTTTAATCCGACTCAAGATAGCAATGCCCCTGTATTTGCATGTCTAGTAGGTAAAGGTATCACCTTTGATTCAGGTGGTTATAGTATCAAACCTTCATCATCTATGAATTCAATGAAAGCAGACATGGGTGGTGCAGCAACATTAGCGGGTGCTTTAGCATTAGCTATTACTCGTGGTTTAAATAAACGTGTGAAACTACTGCTGTGTATCGCAGATAACATGGTTAGCGGTAATGCCTTTAAGCTGGGTGATATCATTCGTTACCGTAATGGCAAATCAGTCGAAATCATGAATACAGATGCGGAAGGCCGTTTAGTGCTAGCTGATGGCTTAATTGATGCAAGTAATATTGCGCCAGAACTTATCATTGATGCAGCAACATTAACCGGTGCAGCTAAAGTTGCTGTGGGTAATGACTATCATTCAGTACTAAGTTTTGATGATAAATTAGCGGCTGAATTATTAGCAAGTGCTGAACAAGAAAATGAGCTGTTCTGGCGTTTACCATTAGCTGATTTCCACCGTAGCCAATTGCCTTCAAGCTTTGCTGATCTGAATAATATTGCAGCACCTTCGCATACTGCGGGAGCAAGCACAGCAGCTGCTTTTTTATCGCATTTTGTCACTAACTATAAAAAAGGTTGGGTACATATCGACTGTTCAGCAACTTACAGAAAATCGTCTGTAGAACAATGGGCTGCCGGTGCGACAGGTTATGGCGTGCGTTCTATCGCAAATCTGTTATTAGCAAAAGCAAAATAATAAACATTATTGGATTTGGAGTTTGTAATGGGTGTATCTGAACAATTTGAGACACAAGAAATTGTTTCTGTTGAAGGTTCTTCTTTGAAATTAAGTGTTTTAGAACCACAGCCTGAAAAATTAACAACTGCACTTAGCGAGTTTTTTGGTGAACATAAACCAATTCGCCGTGCCTTTATTGTTAATGCTCAGGAGCAAGATAATGAAGAGGAATTTTATCTTATTGGTTTAGAAATAACTGGCGAAGAAGATGTGATTGCGCAGATACTCCCACAAGCAGCTGAATCGGCTTTTGAATATTTAGAAGAAGGGCAATCCTTAGATTTTTGTTTTGTGAATAAAAAAGAAAAAGGGGTGAGCCATTTTATGATCCACCACGTATCACCTTTTTATCAACGCAAACTTGGGGGATTCTTAAGAAAAGGTATCCCGATAGTAAATTTGGATAGTTAATTTCGCCCTCTAAATTTAGGCGATATCTCATCAGATATCGCTTTTTTTTATCCTATAATAGAATATTGACTAATTTAGCAAATTGTTTGCATTTTTATATAATGCATTGTTTTGTCAGATTTTTATTTTTGGTGTAAAAATAGCGCGACTTTTCCCTGTAAAGAACTTCATTATATTCGATAAAATATAGTCAATATTGTTATTTTTTATCTTATTAGAACAAAGAAAAATCTATATTATCTCTGCCCGGCCTGCATAAAACATCGCATTATTCAGGGGTTGAATTTAAAGGAAATGGATATGAATCAAAACCAATTTAGACAATATACAGAAAAGAGAGGCTATCGTTGGTGCTCACTTGCTGTTGTATTGGCGTCTGCGTTGGCACTGAGTGGGTGTGATGACAAAGCTGATGAAAGCTTGTCATCAACAGACAAAGCGCAAAACGTACAAACAACTGAGCAAAAAAACACAGCTCAAAATACACCAGATACTGCCACTCAAAATAGCGAAAGATCAGCAGTTACAACAAAAACGAATAATGAAACTGCATTAAAAAGCAAAGAAGTTCGTGATGAATTGGCTATGCGTTTTGCAGGAAAAGATGTCACTGTATTAGATGCATCAGAACTGCAACGTGATGGTGCAAGTACTATGGTGGTGACTTTCTCTGTACCACTTGATCCAGACCAAAAGTTTGATAACGTTATTCATCTTGTTGATACCAAAAAAGGAAAACTAGAAGGTGCGTGGGAGTTATCAGACAACTTGATGGAGTTGCGTTTTCGTCATTTGCCACCATCAACAGAATTGAATTTAACCATTGATGATAAAATCAAAGGTATTAATGAACGTACATTAACAACGCCTTTTAGCCAGAAATTAACCACAGAAGAAATTTTCCCTTCAGTTGGATTTACCAGTAAAGGGTCGTTATTACCATTTGATGCTGCCGAAGGCTTACCTATTATTGCCTTAAATGTGGATCAAGTAGATGTTAACTTTTTCCGTGTAAAAGATGAGCAATTGGCTCAATTTTTAACGCAATGGGAAAGTCGTTCTAACATTAACTATTGGGAATCTGATGAATTTTTATCTCAAGCTGATTTGGTTTATACCGGTCGTTTTGAGTTAAATACAGAAAAAAATACCCGTGAAAACGTATTGTTACCATTAAAATCAATAGATGCTCTGAAAAAAGAAGGTGCCTATATTGCTGTAATGCAACAAGCTGGTAAATATTCTTATACGGTGCCAGCTACGGTATTCACTTTTAGTGATATCGGATTGTCGATGCATAGTTACCTTGATTCGTTAGATGTTTTCACCCAATCACTTAAAAATGGTTCTGCGTTAAATAAAGTAGAAATTCGTTTATTAGATGAAAAAGGTGGTTTAATCTCCAAAGCGCAAACAGATAGCCAAGGACATGCCACACTTGAGAAAAGTGATAAAGCGCGTTTATTAATGGCTATTCGTGATGGTCAAACTAGTATGATTGATTTGCGTAAACCTGCGCTTGATCTTTCTGAGTTTGATATCGGAGGCCCTCAAGGTTATAGCAAACAGTTTTTTGCTTTTGGCCCTCGTGATCTTTATCGTCCAGGTGAAACTTTAATTGTTAATGCGTTACTGCGCGATGGCGACGGTAATCCAATTAAAGAGCAACCCGTTAAAGTGGATTTACTCAAAACAGATGGCCAAGTGTCACGTAGTTTTGTATGGCAGCCTGAAAATGGACTCTATCAGTTAAAATTAGCTATTCCTGCCGATGAAAATACCGGTACACGTACTTTGCGTTTTGATATCGGTGATGGAACGCCTCGGTTCTATGAATTTCAGGTTGAAGACTTTATGCCAGAGCGAATGGCATTAGTCATCACGGGTAAAAAAGGCATTCTACTTAGTGGTAATGATGCTTATTTTGATCTTGAAGGGCGTTACCTTTATGGTGCACCAGCGGCTGATAATCGCTTACAAGGACAAGTCTTCTTAAAAGCCTCTCGTGAAGCGGTCAGTAAATTACCTGGCTATGAATTTGGTGCCGTAAAAGATGAAAATTTCAGCCGTTTATTGGATGAGTTTGAACTTAATTTAGACTCTGACGGACAAGGTGAATTAAGTGTTGATAGTGATCGCTATGCAGAACTGAAATCACCAATTAATATTATTTTACAAGCAAGCTTGCTCGAAGCTGGTGGGCGTCCGGTTACTCGCCGTTATCAGCAAGCTGTTTGGCCTGCCACTCATCTTGCTGGTATTCGTCCAGTCTTCCCTAAAAAAGAAGTTTATGACTACCGTACAGATAAATATAAATCAGGTTACAGTGTTGATGAAAACTCAATGGCTGAATTTGAAATTGTCTATACAGATCAAGACGGTAAAAAACTCCCTGCAAACGATCTTAAAGTGAAGTTTATCTATGAGCGCCATGATTATTATTGGCGTTGGTCTAGTTCGAATGGCTGGGAATCGGGCTATAACGAAAAAGATCTGCAAATGGATGAACAAACCATCAAAATAGCAAAAGATGGCACAGCAAAAGTGGCCTTCCCTGTTGAATGGGGTTCTTACCGTATTGAAGTGGTCGATCCTAAAACAGAATTAGTCAGTAGCTTACGATTCTGGGCGGGATATTCTTGGATGGATAACACTGGTGGAACAGGAGCTGTAAGACCAGACCAAGTTAAACTTAAACTGGATAAAGAAGGTTATTTACCAGGCGAGAAAGTGAAGTTAAACATTGTCGCACCTCATCCGGGCAAAGGTTATGTCTTATTAGAATCAAGTAATGGGCCTTTATGGTGGCAAGAAATTGATGTGCCAGAAAAAGGACTCGATGTTGAAGTGCCTATTAATAAAGAATGGGCAAGACACGATCTCTATCTGACATCTGTTGTTGTAAGGCCTGGTGATACGTCAAAACAAGCGACTGTAAAACGTGCTGTTGGTATTTTACATTTACCATTACAGGATAAAAACCGTCGGATTGATATTTCACTTGATGCACCTGAAAAAATTCGTCCAAATCAAGATTTAAAAATCCGCATTAAAGCGAATCCAGTTGCAGGCCAGCCATTACCTGAAAACATTAATGTTTTAGTTTCTGCGGTAGACACGGGTGTATTAAATATTACAGAGTATAAAACGCCAGATCCTTACGATGCCTTCTTTGGTCGTAAACGTTACAGCATCGATCAATATGATGTTTATGGGCAATTAATTGAAGGGCAAGGTCGTTTAGCGAATCTGCGCTTTGGTGGTGATGGTGGTGAAGCGGCTGCGCTATCTCGTGGTGGTAAAAAACCATTAACCGATGTGCAAATCATTGCTCAACAAACAGCACCTGTAAAATTAAATGCCCAAGGCGAGGGAGAAGTTTCTTTACCTATTCCTGAATTTAATGGCGAAGTTCGTTTAATGGCGCAAGCTTGGACAGCTGATAAATTCGGTAGTCAAGAAGGTAAAGTGGTTATTGCGGCACCTTTAGTGACTCAACTTTCATTGCCTCGATTTATGGCGGGTGGTGATAATGCACTGTTGTCTTTAGATTTAACCAATCTAACGGATGACGCACAATCTATCACGTTAAATTACACAGCTTCTGGTCTGGTAGGATTAGGTGGTGCAGAAAGTAAAACAGTATCGCTGACAAAAGGTGAACGTACCCAAGTTCAGATCCCAGTAAAAGCGAAACATGGCTTTGGTCAAGGCGAATTCTCGCTGTCTATTTATGGTATTAAAGTACCTGGTGAAGAAATTAAACCTTACCACAACACATGGAATATAGGTGTTCGTCCTGCTTATCCGGCAGAAACACTTCATTATGCAAGCACGTTACAAGATGGTGAGACGTGGAGTTTGCCAACAGACGTTTTAAATCGTTTTAATAACTCAACGCTTGAAGGTGAATTATTACTGACAAGCCGTCCTCCATTACAGATTGCACGTTATGTCAGAGAGTTGTTTGCTTACCCTTATGGTTGCTTAGAGCAAACTGTCAGCGGGCTTTATCCTTCTTTATACTCAACAGAAAAAGAGTTGAAGCAATTAGGGATCAAAACGCAAACTGATGCTGATAGAAAAGTGGCAATTGAAAAAGGTATCGCCCACCTGCTGACAATGCAAAAAGCAGAGGGAGGATTCTCCTTATGGAACCAAGATGGACGTGAAGAGTATTGGCTAACAGCCTATGCCACTGACTTTTTATTCCGTGCTTCACAACAAGGTTATGCTGTTCCAGCGGAACCATTAAAACGTGCCAACGATCGCTTATTACGTTATTTACAAGATAAAAGCTTGGTTAACTATGAATATGCGGTTAACCAAGATGCTGCCCGTTTCTCTGCCAGAGCATATGCAGCACTTGTATTAGCGAATCAACAAAAAGCACCTTTGGGTGAATTACGTCGCCTTTATCTTGAGCGAAATGATGCTGGTAGTGGTTTGGCGTTAGTTCAATTAGGCATTGCGTTAAAATTGATGGGTGATAACAGTCGTGCAGAAGGTTTAATTGCAGAAGGCGTGACAACAACTCGTAAATATAATTATGGGTTAGGTGATTACGGTAGCGTTATTCGTGACCAAGCGTTAATTATTGCTTTATTAAGTGAAAATAATCTTGAAACACAATCTCGTGATGCAAGTGTGATTACGTTATCAGATAACTTAACGAGTCGTGAGTGGTTCTCAACACAAGAAAGCAACTCTTTATATCTTGCGGGGCGCTTCTTTATTAATATGTCTGAGCAACCTTGGGAGGTCGCTGTAAATCGTCAAATCCCTGCAATCAGTAGTGATCGCGCGGTGAATGAAACATTAACATCAACGCAATTACAAGAAGGGTTGGAACTAAACAACCGTGGTGGTGCTGCGATTTATTCACGCATGAATATCGTAGGCTATCCGAAAGTGGCTCCAGCACCTTATAGTAATGTGTTAAATGTTCATCGTAGTTACTACGACTTGAAAGGAAATCGCGTTCATCCAAATCGTTTACAAAGTGGTGAAATGCTGGTGGTGAAACTAGAAGTTTCAGCAGATAGAGATGTTCCTGATGCTTTGGTTGTTGATTTATTACCTGCGGGTCTTGAAATTGAAAACCAAAACTTAGCATCAAGCAGTGCAAGCTTGAGTGATAGTGCGGCTGACTTACAGGAGTTTATCGACGATATGGGGCAAGCTAATATTAAACACCTTGAATATCGTGATGATCGATTTGTTGCTGCGGTTTCTGTAGACAGATATCGTCCTACAACATTACTCTATTTAGCAAGAGCAGTTACACCGGGTAGCTATCAAGTACCACCTCCACAAGTTGAATCAATGTATGTGCCTTATTGGCGAGCAATAGGTTCAACAGAAACCAAGATTGATATTGTTCCTTAAATCTTGTAGCCCTTTCTTTGGAAAGGGCTTCTTCCTTTGAGTGATTGAATGAAACTAGGATATAAACGGCTTATTGCTGTTATCATTATTTTTCTATTTGTAACCCCCATTTTAGTCTGGATCGCAGATAAAATTTGGCCTCTCCCTGATCCTGAACCCCAAATAGCAACTATTGTCACGGCGCAAGATGGCACGCCTCTTTGGCGTTTTGCTGATAAAGAGGGGGTGTGGCGTTATCATGTCAAACTTGCAGATGTTTCTCCTGAATATTTAGATGCTCTTATCACCTATGAAGACCGTTGGTTTTATCAACATCCCGGTGTTAATCCAATGGCAATATTACGAGCCGCATGGCAAGACTTAAGCTCAGGAAGAATTGTCTCAGGAGGAAGTACGTTATCGATGCAAGTGGCTCGATTGATTGATCCACATTCTCGAACTTTGAGCGGAAAAATCAAACAGCTTTGGCGCACCTTGCAATTAGAATGGTATTACTCAAAAGACGAAATTTTGGAAATTTACCTCAATAGAGCACCTTTTGGCGGTACTTTAGAAGGTATTGGTGCGGCAAGTTGGGCTTATTTAGGCAAATCACCTGCTGATTTGTCTGCTGGTGAAGCAACATTAATGGCGGTATTGCCACAAGCACCAAGTCGTTTGCGACCTGATAGATATCCTGAACGAGCTCAAGCTGCTCGCGATAAAGTGCTTGATAGGCTGGCAGAGTATCAAATATGGTCACAAGAAAAAGTTGATGAAATAAAAGAAGAACAGGTTTTATTAGCACCAAGACAAACGCCACAATTGGCGCCATTGCTTGCTCGTCGTATGTATAACGAAAAGCGAGCGCCTGTTATAACAACAACGATTGATATTAATATTCAACGACAACTTGAAGATATTGCCAATCAATGGAAATATCAGCTAGCGGATAAAACATCCTTAGCCATTTTAGTGGTTGATCATACAGATATGAGCGTAAAAGGGTATGTTGGCTCTGCGGATTTTAATGACAACTCGCGCTTTGGCCATGTCGATATGATTAGTGCATGGCGCTCGCCAGGTTCAACATTAAAACCTTTTATTTATGCACTTGCATTAGATGAAGGGCTTATTCATGCGGAATCACTCTTACAAGATGTACCTCGTCGATTTGATAATTATCGCCCCGGCAATTTTGACTCTGGTTTCAATGGTGCAGTCAGTGCCAGCGAAGCCTTAAGTCGTTCTTTGAATCTGCCAGCAGTACAACTTATTGAAGTGTATGGTGCCAAGAAATTTGCAGCAAAATTGCGACATAATCACCTTGAAATGCGCTTTCCTTATGGCTCAGAACCTAATTTAGCTCTGATTTTAGGGGGAACCGCAACACGTATGGATGAACTTGTTTCCGCCTTTAGTGCGCTGGCAAGGCAAGGAAAAACAGCACCTTTACGTTTTAAACCAGAACAGATAATCGAGAATCGGGTATTAATGTCACCAGGTTCCGCGTGGATCACAAGGCGTATTTTGGCAGGAGAAGCTAGGCCTCGTCCAGATAGTGCAATTTCGCCTGTAGTTCCTTTGGCTTGGAAAACAGGTACCAGTTATGGCTATCGAGATGCATGGTCTATTGGAGTGAACGCCCGTTATACCATTGGCGTTTGGGTAGGAAGGCCTGATGGTACTCCGGTTGCAGGACAATTTGGTTTTGCAACAGCTGTACCTATTATGAATCAAGTTAATAACTTACTAACAGGCTATTTCTACCAAAATAAACAGCGGCCACCGACAGATCTACGCCCTAGTAGTGTAACCGCTGCAACTATTTGTTGGCCAACAGGTAAGGCATTACCAAAAGAAGATAGCAATTGTAGAGTCAGTCGTCGAAGTTGGATCTTAGATAACACCATTCCACCAACTTTATTAAATGATAGCCAAGAAGGTATTTTGGGGATCAACGAAAAAATTTGGTTAGATAATGAAGGTAAACGCACAGGACCTAATTGCCTTAATGCAACGTTAAAAGATATCGCCTTATGGCCGATAGCATTAGAAGCATGGTTGCCTGAAAAAGAGCGTAGAGCAAAACGACTGCCACCGATTTCTGAAACTTGTCCACCAATTAAAGAGGATATTATTCCCTTGTTTATTTCAGGTATTCGTGCGGGTGATTTACTAAGACCATTACCCAGTGAAACTAATCTCGAAATAACCGTTTCTACGCAAGGTGGAAGTGGTATGCAATGGTGGTTTTTAAATGGTGAACAAATAGGAAAGACTGAAAATGGTGAAACGTTCTCTTATTTACTAGAGAAACGAGGTAAATACCAATTGTCAGTGCTTGATTTAAGTGGTCAAACGGATATGGTTAATTTTGTATTCCGTTAAACTGAAACGATGAGATAAACAAGAACCGAGAGATTTTTAACTAGAATACGCTTTTTAATAAAGATAAAAGAATTATTAATAGCATTTCATTACGGTTCTTTTTTATTCTCATTTTTCAGTTTGAGTATGGGAAACGTTAAAAATGTGATTAGATCGATAATTTATAACTTTTTTGCCACAGTTTTTTAAAAAAAAAGGTTATTCAATCTGTGCAATTCATTTTTATCCTCCTATAATCGAGCCCTTATTTTTTGCAGGGAATGCGGTTTTTGATTCGTTTTTCCATGATCTGCGATAAAAGAGATAACAAAAGTTATCATTAATAAAATAATTTAGAGGTAAGACATGGCTATTCAGCGCACATTTTCTATTATCAAACCAAACGCAGTGAAAAAAAATGTTATCGGTGCTATCTACCACCGTTTTGAAAGTGCAGGCTTTAGCATCATTGGTGCTAAAATGTTGCATTTGACTCGCGAACAAGCTGAAGGCTTTTATGAAGAGCACAAAGGCCGTCCATTTTTTGATGGCTTAGTTGAATTTATGACTTCGGGCCCAATTATGGTTCAAGTGTTAGAAGGTGAAAATGCGATCCAACGTCACCGTGATCTGATGGGTGCAACTAATCCAGACAACGCATTAGCAGGTACATTACGTGCTGATTACGCCGATAGCTTTACTGAAAATGCGGTACACGGTTCAGATTCAGAAGCTTCTGCTGCTCGCGAAATCGCCTACTTCTTTACCGAAAACGAAGTTTGCGCGCGCTAATTTATTAGCATCTCTACGCGAAAAACAGTACAATGCGACGCCCTGTTTGATTATTAACAGGGCGTTTTTTATTATTGTTTAATTATACAAATATATAAGTATCCCATTAGCATCAATGCTAATGCAGGCCGCATAGTGTAACAACGAGGCAATGTCATGACCCAATCTACCACCCCAGCGCCAAGCGCTTCTGTCGCTGTTTCTAAAGAAAATACTGTGAATCAAAAAACTAAAATTAATCTGTTGGATTTAAATCGTAAACAGATGCGAGAGCTTTTTGTCTCTATGGGCGAAAAACCTTTCCGTGCTGACCAAATTATGAAGTGGATGTATCACTACTGTTATGACGATTTTGATCAAATGACAGATATCAACAAGGTGTTACGCAACAAATTAAAAGAAATTGCTGAAATTAAAGCACCTGAAGTTTCTGAAGAACAACGTTCAACTGATGGCACGATTAAATGGGCAATTAAAGTTGGCGATCAACAAGTCGAAACGGTGTATATCCCAGAAGATGATCGTGCAACGTTATGTGTTTCCTCCCAAGTCGGTTGCGCTTTAGAGTGTAAATTCTGTTCAACTGCACAGCAAGGTTTTAACCGTAACCTAAAAGTATCTGAAATCATTGGGCAAGTGTGGCGTGCAGCTAAAATTATTGGTTCATTAAAAGAGACTGGCCGTCGTCCTATTACTAACGTAGTTATGATGGGGATGGGGGAGCCATTACTGAATTTAAATAATGTTATTCCAGCACTTGAAATCATGATGGATGATTTTGGTTTTGGTTTATCTAAACGTCGTGTCACTGTATCTACATCAGGTGTTGTGCCTGCATTAGATAAATTAGGTGATGCCGTTGATGTAGCGTTAGCTATTTCATTACATGCGCCAACTGATGACATTCGTGATGAAATCGTACCAATTAACAAGAAATATAATATTGAAATGTTTCTTGAAGGTGTTCGCCGTTATATTGCTAAATCAAATGCGAACCAAGGGCGAGTTACTATTGAATATGTCATGCTTGATCATATTAATGACAGCACTGAACAAGCTCACCAATTAGCCGAGCTTTTAAAAGATACGCCATGTAAAATTAACTTAATTCCATGGAACCCATTCCCGGGCGCACCCTATGGACGTAGTTCTAATAGTCGCATTGACCGTTTCTCTAAAGTATTAATGGAATATGGTTTTACAACAATTGTACGCAAAACGCGTGGTGATGATATTGATGCGGCGTGTGGACAATTAGCGGGTGATGTTATTGACCGCACAAAACGTACACTGAAAAAACGCCAACAAGGTGAACTAATTTCAGTAAAAGCAGTCTGATACAGTTGGATATCTCTTTCTTTGTGAAGTGTCTTACATAATTGCAAAGTAGAGAGAACAAGGATGAATATATTTAAGGAATATAAAGATGATAAGGATATCATCAGTAATTATAACTATTGGCTTGATGTTATTGACATTAGGTTGTCAATCATCAGCCAATCAAGAACGTGTTGCAGTATCGACACGTTTACAATTAGGTGATGCTTATTTAGCTGAAAGGCAATACCAAGCCGCACAATATCATTTCCAAAAAGTGTTATCGGTGATGCCAAATCACCTTGAAGCTAATTTAGGAATGGCATTAACATCGCAGTTATTGGGAAATTCTATTCAAGCGTTAGATTATTACAAATTAGCGATGAAGTCGAAGCCAGTAAATGTTAATGTATTAAGGCTTTATGGTAATTTCCTTTGTGAACAAAAACTATTAAACAATAATAGTGTGTCAATTGAGGATATACCGCCAGATTATTTGGTTTGCCAGCAAAGTAATAATGAAATATCAAAAAATTCGCGGTGATAACGTTAAGGTATTTGGTACTTTTTCGAGTTCATCAATGTTAAACATCCAATAGCCACAGTGCCTAGATTGCTAATGAATACTGAAAACAAAACCGAAGAAGTGAAATTAACAGCTGGTCAACTTTTACGTCAGGCACGAGAAAAAGTAGGGCTAACACAACAAACTGTTGCTGATCGACTTTGTTTGAAGTTATCGACAGTTCGCGAAATTGAAACAGATTCTGTTTCTTCTGATATTGCACCAACCTTCTTACGTGGATATATGCGCTCTTACGCCAAATTAGTTGGCGTTCCTGAAAAAGACATCCTTGGTTTTATCGACCAACAAGCGCCCGTTAAACAAATTAGGATGACAACCACACAAAATTACTCATTAGGTAAACGTCACAAAAAACGTGAGGGCTGGCTGATGAAAATCACATGGGTGATTGTCATTGTAATGGTCGCACTCGTTGGTGTTTGGTGGTGGCAAGGTCATCAGGCGGATCAACAAGAATTAGTCTCTATGGCATCACAAGACATAGGGCAAAATAGTACACAAGAAAACACTAATACGGTAGATTCTCCATTAGCAACCTTAGATAATACGTCAACATCTGAAGGTGATAATTTACAAGTACCTGCATCGCCATTAGTCGATACTCAGGGGAGTAATGTTGCTACGTCACCAACAATTGAAACGACGACACCTGCACCTACAGAAGTTAGAACAGTTCCATTACCGGTATCACCGTTAACAACATCGACAACTTCTCGTGCAAATTCAACACAAGAATCAACATCATCACAAGCGCCTGAGGTCGCAAACCAATTAGTGTTAATGTTTGATGGTGAATGTTGGTTAGAAATTCGTAATGCTCAAAATAAAATTTTATTTAATGGTATTAAGAAAGCGGGTGATCGTTTGGAATTTGATGGTGAGCAACCTTATAAACTAAAAATAGGCGCACCGTCTGTTACTCGCTTACAGTTTAATGGTGAATCAATTGATTTAAGTCGTTTTACTGGAAAAATAGCAAAAATAACAGTACCGAGCGCTTAATCTGACTACACATTTGAGCAAGCATGGAAGCATGGGAGAATTAATCAATGCATAAAGAATCACCTATTATTCGTCGTAAATCTACTCGAATTAATGTAGGTAATGTTCCTGTTGGCGATGGCGCACCTATCGCTGTACAGTCGATGACGAATACACGAACAACAGACGTAGAAGCGACTGTTCGCCAGATAAAATCTCTGGAGCGTGTTGGGGTGGATATTGTTCGGGTTTCTGTACCTACAATGGATGCTGCCGAAGCATTCAAATTAATTAAGCAACAGGTTAATGTGCCTTTAGTGGCTGATATTCATTTTGACTATCGTATTGCATTAAAAGTCGCTGAATATGGCGTTGATTGCCTGCGTATTAACCCAGGTAATATCGGAAGTGAAGAGCGAATTCGTCAAGTTGTTGACTGTGCTCGTCATTATAATATTCCTATTCGTATTGGCGTAAACGGTGGCTCACTTGAAAAAGACATTCAAGAGAAATACGGAGAGCCTACACCTGAAGCGTTAGTTGAATCAGCAATGCGCCATGTCAATATTCTCGAACGACTGAACTTTGAACAATTTAAAATTAGTGTAAAAGCCTCTGATGTTTTCCTCGCAGTAGATTCTTATCGCTTATTAGCAAAAAAAATTGATCAACCTTTACACCTTGGGATCACCGAAGCTGGTGGAGCAAGAGCTGGGTCAGTTAAATCAGCTATTGGTTTAGGGATTTTATTATCAGAAGGTATTGGCGACACATTAAGGATCTCATTAGCGGCTGATCCAGTTGAAGAGGTTAAAGTCGGATTTGATATTCTAAAATCATTACGTATTCGTTCTCGTGGTATTAACTTTATTGCTTGTCCAACGTGTTCGCGCCAAGAATTTGATGTCATTGGAACAGTTAATGAATTAGAACAACGGTTAGAAGATATTATCACTCCAATGGATGTCTCTATTATCGGTTGTGTTGTTAATGGCCCTGGTGAAGCAGAAGTATCAACGTTAGGCGTTACTGGTGCTAAAACACGCAGTGGTTTTTATGAAGATGGCGTAAGACAAAAAGAGCGCCTTGATAATGGCAATATGATTGATTTATTAGAAGCGAAGATCCGCGCTAAAGCATCAATGCTTGATGACAGCATGCGTATAAACATAAATCAATTGGATAAATAACACTCAAAAAACTGGCTCATTAATCAATGAGCCAGTTTTACTATTGATTTCACGTTGAATACTGATTGATTTCGCTTCTATAATCAGCCTAACAATCAACTAATAACTATTAGAGAAAAAAAGTGGCACAAAAAATCCAAGCCATTCGTGGTATGAACGACTATCTACCTGCTGACACTCGTGTATGGCAGAAAATTGAAAATACACTAAAACAAATTTTAGCGGGTTATGGTTTTAGTGAAATCAGAACACCTATCGTAGAGCATACCCCTCTATTTCAGCGAGCAATTGGTGAAGTCACTGATGTTGTTGAAAAAGAAATGTATACTTTTACCGATCGTGGTGAAGATACGCAAAGCCTGACGTTACGCCCAGAAAATACTGCGGGCTGTGTACGTGCAGGTATCGAACATGGTTTGCTTTATAACCAAGAACAACGTTTATGGTATCTAGGGCCAATGTTCCGTTATGAGCGCCCTCAAAAAGGTCGTTATCGTCAATTCCACCAGTTAGGTGCAGAAGTCTTTGGTCTACAAGGCCCAGATATTGATGCGGAGTTAATTATGTTAACTGCGCGCTGGTGGAAAGCGTTAGGTATTGCAGAACACGTAACATTAGAACTTAACTCTATTGGTTCATTAGAAGCACGAGCTAAATACCGTGAAGCGTTAGTCGCTTTCTTAGAGCAACATGTAGATAAGCTAGATGAAGACTGCAAACGTCGTATGTATTCTAACCCATTACGTGTTTTAGACTCGAAAAATCCAGAAATTCAGACTTTATTGAATGATGCGCCTGAACTTTTCGATTATCTTGATGACGAATCAAGAGCACACTTTGATGGTCTCTGTGCATTATTAGATGCTGTGGGTATCACCTATCGTGTTAATCAGCGCTTAGTGCGAGGTTTAGATTATTATAACCGTACTGTTTTTGAGTGGGTTACCAGCGCATTAGGATCACAAGGTACAGTTTGTGCAGGTGGGCGTTACGATGGTCTTGTGAAGCAACTTGGCGGACATCCAACCCCTGCGGTGGGTTTTGCTATGGGTATGGAGCGCATGATTTTATTAGTTCAAGCGGTTAACCCTGAATTTGTTGCAGATACTAATGTGGCTGATGTTTACCTTGCTTCTTTTGGTGAGAAGAGCCAAAGCGCAGCATTAATGCTTGCTGAAGAAATTCGTGACCAATTACCAACATTACGTCTAATGACGAATCATGGTAATGGTAACTTTAAAAAGCAATTAGGACGTGCCGATAAACAAGGCGCTAAAATTGCATTGATTTTAGGTGAAGATGAAATTAATGCAGGCACTGTTGCAGTGAAAGATTTGCGTTCAGGTGAACAAACAATCGTTGCTCGTAATGAGCTAGCTCAGCAATTGACTCTGTTATTAAGTTAAGGAGAGACTTGTGGAAGTTTATAGCACCGAAAACGAACAAGTTGATGCAATTAAACAGTTTATAAAAAATTACGGTTTAACTATTGTTTTAGCTGCTGTTATTGGTTTTGGTGGTGTGTTTGGTTGGAAATATTGGCAATCACATCAAACAAATCGCTTACAAGAAAGTGCAGAGGCTTTTGCAACTGTGAGTGAAGCACTTGCTAAACCAACCCCTGAAAATATTGCGTTAGCCGACAAATTTGTTACAGATACAAATGATGTTTATGGCGCACTAGCGTCATTAGAACTTGCACAGATTGCTATTGATGCTAATGACTTAGTTAATGGTGAGCGTCATCTGACAACCGCTATTGCAAAAGTAAAAAATGATGCATTTGCAGATATGCTAAATCTTCGTTTAGCTCGAGTACAATTAGCATTAGATAAAACTGATGCTGCTTTGATCTCGTTAGAGCAAGTGAAAGGCAAAGCATGGAATGGAATGAAAAATTATATCCGTGGTGATGTATTAGCGAAAAAAGGCGATAATACAGGTGCGGCAACTGCTTATCGTAGCGCATTAACTGATGAAAATGCGGGTGCTATTCGCTCACTGGTTGAACTTAAACTCAATAATTTATCCAATTAAAGGGATCTTCAGACATGCAACTGCGTAAAACTCTCCTGGTTGGTCTACTAGCATCTGCTTTATTGGCAGGCTGTTCTAGTGAACAGGATAATGTGACAATGTCTCCATTACCTGAGGTGCAGAGCCAATTTACACCTAGAGCTGTTTGGGATAAGTCAGTTGGAAATGGTATTGGTAAATACTATTCTCACTTGTCACCAACATGGGATGGCTCAGTTGTCTATGTCGCTGATCGCCATGGTTTAGTTAAAGCGTTAGATTTGGAAACAGGTAAAGAGCTTTGGTCACAAGATCTCTCTATTAAAACCGGTTTTCTTTCATCCAATGAATCCGCATTACTTTCTGGTGGATTGACTGTTTCAGGTACTCGGGTTTTTGTGGGAACTGAAAAAGCAAAAGTTTATGCGCTGAATACTGATGATGGTTCTATTGATTGGGAAACCGATGTTGCAGGTGAAGCCATTTCAAAACCTGTTGTTAGTGATGGATTAGTGCTTATCCATACTAGTAATGGCTTATTGCAAGGGTTGGATTTATTAACTGGCGAAATATCATGGACAGTTAATTTAGATACACCATCATTATCTCTTCGTGGTGAGTCTGCGCCAGCTGTTGCTTATGGTGCTGCAATTATTGGTGCAGATAATGGCCGTGTCAGTGCAGTTATCCTTTCTCAAGGACAGTTGATTTGGCAACAAAATATTTCACAAATTAAAGGCTCAACTGAAATTAGCCGATTAAATGATGTGGATATTACCCCAATTATTGATGAAAATACTGTTTATGCAATGGCGTATAACGGTAACTTAGTTAGCCTTGATATGCGTTCTGGACAAATTCTTTGGAAACGCGACCTAGGCTCAGTCAATGATATGGTATTGCTAGGTGATAATCTTTACCTTGTTGACCAAAATGACCGAGTTTTATCTGTTCGTAAATCGGATGGTGTGACATTATGGACACAAGAAGATTTATTGCATCGTAATTTAACTGCACCTGCTATTGTTGATGGTTATTTAGTCGTTGGTGATGCAGAAGGTTATCTCCATTGGATTGATACCAGTAATGGTAAATTCATTGCACAAAACCAAGTGAATAGCTCAGGTTTATTAAGTCGCCCTCAAGCGGTACAAGATAAATTGATGATCCAAGCTCGTGACGGTAAAGTTTATCTTTATAGTCGGTAATTTATTGCTGACAAATCTATTTATTTTACGGCTCCTTTAAAGGAGCCGTTTCGTCTTTTTAGTATTTACATGTAAAATACAATCAGAATTATGATTGTATTTTTATGAGGCATCAAAAAATGATACCCGTTATTGCCTTAGTAGGGCGCCCTAACGTGGGTAAATCCACGTTGTTTAATCGACTAACACGCACAAGAGACGCATTAGTTGCTGATTTTCCAGGCCTCACTCGTGATCGTAAATACGGTCGTGCGGAGTTAGAGGGCGAAGAGTTTATTATTATTGATACTGGTGGTATTGATGGTGCTGAAGAGGGTGTTGAAACCCATATGGCATCACAATCATTACAGGCAATTCAAGAAGCCGACGTTGTACTATTTTTAGTTGATGCTCGTGCCGGTTTAATGCCAGCAGACCAAGGCATTGCCAAACATCTTCGTGGTGTTGAGAAAAAAACATATTTAGTTGCGAATAAAACAGACGGTATTGATACTGATACTGCGTTAGCTGATTTCTATTCTTTAGGTTTAGGTGAGATTTTCCCAATTGCGGCCTCCCATGGTCGTGGTGTGGCTCAATTAATTGAACAAGCATTATTACCAATTACAGGAAAAGTGGTTGAAGAAGAAAAAGAGCTGACCGAAGAAGAAGAGAATGCAGCATATTGGGCTGCATTAGAAGCTGAGCAAGAAGCACAAGCATTAGAAGAGGAAGAAGATGACTTCGATCCTTCTACATTACCTGTCAAATTGGCGATCGTTGGTCGTCCTAATGTGGGTAAATCGACGCTGACAAATCGTATGCTTGGTGAAGATCGTGTAGTTGTTTACGATATGCCCGGTACAACACGCGACAGTATCTATATTCCTATGGAGCGTGATGATAAAGAATATATCATCATCGATACAGCCGGAGTTCGTAAGCGCGGTAAAGTGAAAGAAACAGTAGAAAAATTCTCTGTTATCAAAACACTGCAAGCGATTGAAGATTCTAATGTTGCATTGTTAGTTATTGATGCGCGTGAAGGCATCTCTGATCAAGATCTTTCATTGCTAGGTTATATCTTGAATGCGGGTCGTTCATTAGTGATTGCTGTTAATAAATGGGATGGCATGACACAAGACGATCGTGAACAAGTAAAAGCCATGCTTGATCTTAAACTGGGCTTTGTTGACTTTGCACGAGTTCACTTTATTTCTGCATTACATGGTAGTGGTGTGGGTAATCTTTTTGAATCTATTCAAGAAGCTTATGTCTGTGCAACGCGTCGTGTTGGCACATCAATGCTGACGCGTATCATGAAGATGGCAGAAGATGATCACCAGCCACCAATTGTTCGTGGACGCCGTGTAAAAATGAAGTATGCACATGCTGGTGGTTATAATCCACCTGTTGTGGTTATTCATGGTAATCAGGTAACTGATTTGCCAGATAGCTATAAGCGTTATTTGATGAACTATTTCCGTCGTACTCTGCAAGTTATGGGAACGCCAATTCGCATTCAATTTAAAGAGGGTGAAAACCCTTATGCGGATAAGAAAAATAAATTAACACAATCTCAAATGCGTAAACGTAAGCGTTTAATGTCACATTTGAAGAAATCTAAATAAGCTTATTCAAGCTTAAAAATAATAAAAAACGGCGTTCACAGTATGTTGAACGCCGTTTTTTATGCTCATGATTATTATTGTTCAGCTAACATTTTTTCTATCATCTGTTGAGCCACAATCGCTTGTTCACCGCTTGTTATCGGATGAGTATCGTTCATCACACATTGAATAAAATGCTCTACAGCACCAATAAACCCACGTTGTAATAAAATCGGATCCCAATTTTCGGGATGTTTTTCAGTGAGTATTTGTTTATTTTCACTACGCCACATATTCATATTGGTAATTTGATGGATCGCATTTTCATCAATAGCAATGAGTTGTTCTTGCTGACTACCCGCTTTTCTATGCATTGAGGTTGTTATCCAGCAGTCTTCTATTTTTAAATGATGTTCAGCATAAAATAACTCACTCTTTTCTGTTTGAATAATACTGCCACTTGATAATTTTGCATTAGAACCAGCAAACCAAAGTGCAGTATCGATAACATGTAAATAATCATCGAATAAGGTAAAGCGGGTATCTTTTGGTCCGATGCTATCACATCGATGTTTCTCTATTCTTAGTGAAGAGAGATGCGTTATCGTTTGTTTCAATGATTGGTAAAAAGGTGCAAAGCGACGGTTAAATCCCACCATTAATTTTTTATTTTTTTGCGTTGCGAGTTCAATGAGTATCTCAGATTGATGGATATGTTCTGTTAATGGTTTATCAACATAAACATGTACTCCCTCATTTAATAAATATTTTATGATTTCAAAATGGCTTGAAGTTGTACTGTGTACAAATATGGCATCACATTGTTTAGCAAGAGAGTGAAGGTTATTAAAATAGGAAATACGGTAAGCGGCACAAATTGCATTTCCTTTTTCTTGGTTTGGTGAAAATGCTCCCACAAATTCCCAATTAGCGGTTTTGCTCAAAATAGGGAGATAAACTTTCTGTGCAATTGCCCCTAACCCAACCATACCTATCCGTAATTTTTTCATTATTCGCCTTCTTTTTTCAATGTGATATCTAGTTAAGACAAGTAAAAAGTATATATATTGCTAATTAAAGAATAAAAAAGGGAAAATGATAATTATCTTTTTTAAATCAATAGCCTGATATTCTAAAGCTATTCGGTTAAGCGGAGTTGAGTTGCTAATGTCATTTATATTTCGATTTATTGATCGATTTTAGCTGTATGATTTTTTAATTACTTTCGTTATTCTCTGGTGATTGCGTAACTATTTTTTTCATACTTTTAAGGTAACTTGTATGCTTAGAGCCTTTATTCTCTTCACATTTTTGGGATATCAAAGCATTGCACTTAGTAGCAATAACTCGGATAATTTTTCTCTTGGTTTAGTTTCCAATAAAGAAGAAGGGCTTATTTTATATACAGATAAACCCACTTTAGCAGACCAACTTATTTACACCTGTTTTAATGACCCTACCAATAAAAATAACAATCAATGTTTATTACTTCAGGGGAAAGATTTTAATATCACTGATAAATACAATGTAGTTTATGACTCCGTCGATGACAAAATAACCTATACATACCTTTATAATAAAAAGCCAACTCAACTCGTAGACTTTATGGATGAGCTATCAATGTCTGTTATTTATCCTAATAATCCTAATCAGGAAAATAGCATTAAAATAACAGGAGCATTAAATCACTCTGAAATTATCTTTGATCATCAAAAAATCAATATAACAAATTGCTATAGTTCTGAAGGAATTCATATCTTTAATAAAGATGATATAAGCAAATACCACTTATATTATTATTTAGGATTTGATGTTATTTCTGATTGTCCTGATAAGTTATTCGAAGAATAAAAACGCCATCATTCAAATAAGGCGTTACCCCTCATTTTATATTGATTTCATTGATTTTTTTAATTTAATTATCATATAACGATATTGTTTTCATAAAAACTTAATTTAATTTTTCAAATAATAATTTAAAATGTAATTGATTCCTATTCGTCTTAATGAGCTGTTATTTTGAAAAAAACGATTATCATTACATCAATTTTTATGCTTTCTGCTTGTGCAACACCTGAAAAATGGGAAGCAAACACCTGCACACCATCTCCTTTAGATATCGCTAAAAATATGTGTATGCAAGAAGCTAATACGCGATATCCCGCGAGATATGTGGCTTCAAGTCAACCTTCTTTTGCTCCAATGAGAATAAATGGTAAAGATATTCCAAATTCAGGGGCAGGAACATCTTTTCCTTCAGATGCGAATGAATGGCAGCGTAGGGATTATTTTAATACCTGTATGAGAGGGGAAGGCTGGGAAAATAAAAATAAAGTTACCGGA
Source organism: Proteus sp. fly-1067 (assembly GCF_040139345.1). Lineage (NCBI taxonomy): Bacteria > Pseudomonadati > Pseudomonadota > Gammaproteobacteria > Enterobacterales > Morganellaceae > Proteus > Proteus sp. fly-1067. Next base: position 77,271 of record NZ_JBEEUL010000014.1, read on the forward strand.
TTACTGTCCTTTTTGTTTAATTAATCTTGCCAAAAAGAAAAGTTCGCTTTTTCGTTGATTTAAAAAAAGCCACTTTAAAAAGTGGCTATCATTGAGAGATAGAGCTTGTGCTATACCCACTCTTTTTGGATCAAAAAGTCACTGTATAGCTTTGCTTCAGGAGTATCCGGTTCGGGTGAATAATCATATTCAAAACGGACTAAAGGTGGCATAGACATTAAAATTGACTCTGTTCTTCCTCCGCTTTGTAGCCCAAATAAGGTTCCTCTATCCCACACTAAATTAAACTCAACATAGCGACCACGGCGATAGAGCTGGAATTGGCGCTCATGCTCTCCCCAGGGCATTGATTTACGTTTTTCAACTATAGGTAAGTAAGCATCAAGATAACCAAGGCCGACACATTGAACAAACTCGAAACAATGGTCAAAATCTGGTGTATTTAAATCATCAAAGAAAAGCCCACCGACACCACGGGGCTCGTTGCGGTGTTTAATATAAAAATAATCATCACACCATTTTTTATAACGCGGGTAATAATCTTTGCTAAAAGGGATACAAACAGATTTGGCAACCTTATGCCAATGGATAACGTCTTCTTCAAATCCATAGTAAGGTGTTAAATCAAAGCCGCCGCCAAACCACCAAATGGGATCTTCACCTTCTTTTTCTGCAATAAAAAAGCGCACATTAGCATGAGAGGTTGGAATATAAGGATTAAGAGGGTGAATAACTAATGAAACACCCATTGCTTGAAAACGACGTCCGGCTAATTCAGGGCGATGTGCTGTTGCCGATTGAGGGAGTGACTCACCATAGACATGTGAAAAATTAACTCCTGCTTGTTCGAAAAGTGCGCCATGGGTTAATACACGAGTACGGCCACCACCACCTTCTTTTCTTTCCCAATTATCTTGCTGAAAAGTGGCTTTTTGGTCTATGTTTTCAAGAGAGTGACAAATCGTATCTTGTAGTGATAAGAAAAATTCTTTAACACGATGAATATCAGGTAAATTCATAATAACCTACAATTTTTATCATATTTATTAAAAATAGAACTCCATATCGCCTATGTTCTCATTTTCAAGTTGATTCATAAACCAAACAAGCGATAATAAATTTAGATTTATATGAACAATAACAGGCAAAACCATGGAAATACGTGTATTTCGCCAAGATGATTTTGAGGCAATTATTACACTTTGGGAACGTTGCGATTTAATCTCGCCAGAAAACGATCCTGAAATTGATATTGAAAGAAAAATAAACCATTCACCTGATTTATTTCTGATTGCAGAAGTGGCCGGTGAACTAGTGGGGAGTGTGATGGGGGGCTACGATGGTCATCGTGGATCTTTATATTATTTAGGGGTTCACCCAGACTTTCGTGGCAGAGGCATTGCGAATGCATTGATCTCTCGATTAGAAAAAAAACTGATCGCAAAAGGATGCCCACAAATTACATTAGTTATACCAGAAGAAAATGATGCAACGATTTTTATGTTTGAAAAGCTATTGTATGAAGATCAAAACCAAGAAAGTACAACTTATACTAAACGGTTAATTATCGATCAGGATTTTGATCTCTAACATGTCATAAGCCCTCAATATTTTGAGGGTTATTCTTACTTCTGTATTTGTCCTTTCTGTTTCTCTATTTTTATCCTTACACGTTATTCCCTTATTTTATACGTAAAATCTGATATTGCTTTTTCTGTGGAACAAATCGTGATGTAAAAGGTCGTAACTAGGCCTTCTTTTTCATGAGGTTATTCAGCGTTAAATTAAGCAATACTTTTTTATGCTAATTTATTGTGCGTGTTTTAGTCGGATGATTGAGGTGGGGTAAAGAGTAAGATAAGGTGTGCTTAATAACATCAATATCTATTTTAATGAGTGATGTAAAAGTTTAACGGAGAAATAAATGATACCTAAGTTTTGGTTACCCTTGTGTTTAAGCACAAGCGTTTTGCTATTAAGTGGCTGTTCATCCATGGGAGGAATGTCTTTTTCTGCACTAAATCCGATGAATTGGTTCTCAAATGATACGCTAACCGTTTCTGCTAATGGATTAGGTAATATTACAAGCTCAACAAAAATCACAGAAAATGATATTAAGAATGAATTAGGAAGTCGCTTTCATTATCGTGAAGGCATGGAAATGCAAGGCAATGATATTATCGTTGTTGTTCAAGGTTTAGATGATAATAAAACTCAAGTGGCTTTCTACGGCAAAGAAAAAGGCACAGTAGAGAAAATAGAAGTCTTTGATGCCAAGGCGACGACAGATTGGGGCACAACTATTGGTACACCATTTAAAGATATCTATAAAAAAGCCTTTGGTGCATGTAGTAAAGGCCCTAAAGATGAAAAGCAAAGAACAATTTTATGCCAATCAGAACAAGCTAAATCAGTGAGCTATGTCTTTAGTGGACAATGGGACGGCCCTGATGGATTAATGCCACCAGATGAAGTTTTATCAAATTGGACGTTAACGCAAATTATTTGGCAGAACAAAACACCTGCACGCTATTCCTTATAATATATGGAAGATTTTATAATCAGACTGTCTGATATTTGTTAAAAGGCAAATCTTCGGAAAAAAATATTCGATATAATTAACATTATTCCGAGCGTTTTGATTATTGATTAGGGAAGCAATATGTCTCATGCACAAAGTGGCATTTTAGTCGCACATAGTAAATTTGGTCTTTTTATCGAAGCAATGGTCGTGGGTGAATTAGAATTTCTGCGTCAAGGATGTCAGAAATTTATGCAATCATTATCTGATTTACAAAAGCAATTTCCTGATGCGTCATTAGGCGCAGTTGTTGCATTTGGCTCCGATCTTTGGAAAAAATTATCAGATGAAAACAGTGCCCCTGAGCTAAAACCTTTTCGCCCATTAGGTAAAGGTTTAGCGCCGGCGACACAACGTGACCTACTTATTCATATTCAATCTATGCGCCATGATGTTAACTTTTCATTGGCTCAAGCAGCAATAGCGGCTTTTGGTGATGTGATTAAAGTTGAAGAAGAAATTCATGGTTTCCGTTGGATAGAAGAGCGTGATTTAAGTGGTTTTATTGATGGTACTGAAAACCCACAAGATGATGAACGCTACGGTGTTGCATTGATTAATGATGGTGTAGATGCTGGTGGTAGTTATGTTTTAGTTCAGCGTTATGAGCATAACCTAAAAAAATGGGCTCGTTTTAGTGAATCAGATCAAGAGAAAATGATCGGTCGTACTAAAAAAGACAGTGTTGAACTTGATGAATCAGAACGTAATGTCACTTCTCATGTTTCTCGTGTTGTGATTGAAGAAGATGGTGAAGAGTTGGCTATTTTACGTCACAGCCTGCCTTACGGTACTGCAAGTGGTAAACATGGTTTATATTTCTTAGCTTATTGTGGTCGTTTATATAATATTGAACAGCAATTACTAAGTATGTTTGGTGAATTAGATGGCAAACACGATGACTTATTACGTATGAGTAAGCCTGTTACAGGAAGTTACTACTTTGCTCCATCTTATGAAGCCTTAAAAGCACTGTAAATTGCCGAGTATTAAATAAGTTTTTATTGATGAAATGCCTGCTTTAATCGCAGGCATTTTTGTCTGAATTTTTTTCATATTAATATCAATCGATGTTAATTTAATTAATTAGCTTGTATTTTATTCAATTTTAATAGCTTTCAGTTATATCAAATAACAAAAGCTAACTACACTGTTATAAATAAAGCCGATAAAGTAACCATTAGAATAAAACTTACAATGATGGGTACTTTTGATGAAGAAAAACATAATCAGAACCTTTGCATTACAAGCAACTACGGCATTGTCTTTGGTTGCCAGTAGTTATGCAGGGGCAGCTCAATTACTTAATAGCTCTTATGATATTGCGCGAGAGTTATTCACACAGCTAAATAGTGATTTTAAAACTCAGTGGGATGCACAGCATCCTGATGACAAAGTAACTATCAAACAATCTCATGCTGGCTCTTCTAAGCAAGCACTTGCGATATTGCAAGGGCTACCTGCGGATGTGGTGACATACAACCAAGTGACCGATGTACAAATTCTGCATGATAAAGGCAAGCTTGTTCCAGCAGATTGGCAACAACGTTTGCCTAACAATAGCTCACCTTATTATTCCACTATGGCGTATTTAGTTCGCAAAGGTAATCCTAAAAATATTACGACATGGGAGGATTTAACCCGCGAAGATGTCAAAGTGGTTTTCCCGAATCCCAAAACATCAGGTAATGGTCGCTATACCTATTTAGCTGCTTGGGGGGCTTTTGAAAAAGCCTATGGTAATGATGCAAAAACCCAAGAAGCAATGAAAAAGTTCCTTAAAAATGTTGAAGTATTTGATACCGGAGGTCGTGGTGCGACAACCTCTTTTATTGAGCGTGGACTTGGGGATGTGCTGATCAGTTTTGAATCTGAAGTTAATAATATTCGTCAGCAATATGGTGAAGATGAATATCAAGTTATTGTGCCACCCGTAGATATTCTAGCTGAGTTTCCAGTCGCTTGGATTGATAAAAATGTGCAACGTAATGACACAGAAGCACTGGCAAAAGCTTACCTCAATTACTTATACAGTCCTCAAGCACAAGAGATCATCACGCAATTTAACTATCGCGTAAATGATAAAGCTGTTATGGCGCAAAAAGCAGCACAATTTCCAGCAACGTCTCTATTTACCGTTGAAGAGATATTTGGCGACTGGAATAACGTGATGAAAACACATTTCACAACAGATGGCATGCTTGACAAGTTATTAGCACAAGGACGTCAATAATGTTTACCACAACCAGTAAACGGGTATTACCGGGATTTGGATTAAGCTTAGGCGGAACACTGTTTTATACCTGCTTGATCTTACTATTACCAATGAGTGCACTGGTTGTGCAACTTTCTGATATGAGCTGGGCGCAATATTGGGCAGTCATAACACATCCTCAAATTGTTGCCGCGTATAAAGTCACACTACTTGCAGCTGCGGTTGCTAGTATTTTTAATGCTATTTTTGGCATGTTGCTTGCGTGGATCATTACACGTTATCGTTTTCCGGGTAGACAACTACTTGATGGTTTAATGGACTTACCTTTTGCTTTACCTACTGCGGTTGCTGGATTAACGCTCGCTACGCTGTTCTCAACACAAGGCTGGTATGGCTTTGTGCTAGATAAATTTGATATCAAAGTCATTAACACATGGATTGGGATTGCTGTTGCTATGGCTTTTACCAGTTTGCCTTTTGTAGTAAGAACGGTTCAGCCAGTGCTTGAAGAGTTAGGCCCAGAGTATGAAGAGGCCGCTGAAACTCTAGGAGCGAGCCGTTGGCAAACATTTCGTAAAGTTGTATTGCCTGAATTATCACCTGCATTAATTGCTGGAACCGCGCTTTCTTTTACACGCAGTTTGGGGGAGTTTGGGGCTGTTATTTTTATTGCCGGTAATATTGCATGGCAAACAGAAGTGGTTTCCTTGATGATTTTTATTCGATTACAAGAGTTTGATTATCCTGCGGCTAGTGCTGTGGCTTCTGTGATTTTACTTGTTTCTTTAGTCTTACTGTTTTCAATTAATGGCTTACAAAGCCGATTTGGTCAACGGTTGAGGGGGCATTGATGTCAGATATTATGCAACAAGGCTCTATTTATCGTCGGCAAATTGATTGGGTTAAGTGGGGATTGATCCTTACAGGGGTTGCGTTATCCATTTTATTTTTAGTTGTGCCTATTGCGTGGATCTTTATGACCGCGTTTTCAAAAGGTGTTGAAATATTTACTGAGAACTTATTAGACAGCGATATGTTACATGCTGTCTGGTTAACAGTATTAATCGCGTTAATCACAGTACCTGTCAATATGTTGTTTGGTGTCAGTATGGCATGGCTGGTTACTCGCTTTCGTTTTCCGGGACGCCAATTATTAATGACACTCATTGATATCCCTTTTGCGGTATCACCTGTTGTCGCCGGACTGCTCTACTTGCTTTTTTACGGTAGTAATGGCTGGGCTGGTCAATGGTTATCTCAGTTTGATATCCAGCTTATGTTTTCATGGCCGGGGATGGTTTTAGTTACCGTATTTGTCACTTGTCCTTTTGTTGTTAGAGAACTGGTACCAGTGATGATGAGCCAAGGTAGTCAAGAAGATGAAGCGGCAGTGTTATTAGGGGCGAGTGGTTGGAAAATGTTTTGGCGTGTGACATTACCTAATATCCGTTGGGCATTACTCTATGGTGTGGTATTAACCAATGCCAGAGCTATTGGTGAATTTGGCGCGGTTTCAGTGGTATCCGGTGCCATTCGTGGTGAAACCTATTCATTGCCGTTACAAGTTGAATTGTTGCATCAAGATTACAATACCGTTGGTGCCTTTACGGCTGCCGCATTACTCGCGATGATGGCGATATTCACCTTAATGTTTAAAAGTGCATTGCAATGGCATTTAGCACGTCAGCAATGACATCATTATTGACACAAAAGTAGAGGCAAAATATGAGTATTGAAATTAATAATGTCACAAAATATTTTGATCGCACCGAAGTGTTGCATGATGTCAGCCTTGATGTCGCTTCAGGTGAAATGGTGGCATTGTTAGGACCTTCAGGATCAGGAAAAACAACGCTTTTACGTATTATAGCGGGATTAGAACATCAAACCCAAGGAAACATCTGTTTTGAAGGACAAGATGTTAGTCAATTACATGCTCGTTCACGTAAAGTCGGTTTTGTTTTTCAGCATTATGCACTGTTTCGCCATATGACCGTATTTGAGAACATTGCATTTGGCTTAACCGTATTACCACGTCGTGAACGTCCTAGTAAGGCTGAGATTAATAAAAAAGTTGAGCAATTGTTAGAGATGATCCAATTACCTCACTTAGCTCAACGTTATCCGGCACAATTATCGGGTGGGCAAAAACAGCGGGTGGCTTTAGCAAGGGCTTTGGCTGTAGAGCCTCAAATTTTATTATTAGATGAGCCTTTTGGTGCTTTAGACGCCAAAGTAAGAACAGAATTACGCCGTTGGTTACGTGAATTGCATGAAGAACTTAAATTTACTAGCGTCTTTGTGACTCATGATCAACAAGAAGCGATGGAAGTGGCCGATCGTATTGTGATAATGGGGAATGGAAAAATAGAACAAGTAGGTACACCACAAGAAGTGTGGCAATCGCCTTCAAGCCGCTTTGTACTCGAATTTTTAGGTGATGTTAATCATCTACAAGGTGAGATTAATGGCGCACAATTACATATTGGGGGCTATCACTTACCATTATCGGTGACACCGCTTTATCAAGGTGAAGTAGATGTATTTTTACGCCCTTGGGAAATCGCATTAAGTACATATGAAAATAGTGTCTGTCGATTACCTGTTAAAGTTATTGAGGTTTCACCTAAAGGACATTATTGGCAATTAATTTTACAACCCATAGGATGGAGTAAAACACCAATTACGGCAGTATGGAATGAGATGTCTTTAACACCAGCAAAAGGAAACACCTATTATATGGGAGGTGCCCAAGCCCGTTTATATTCGGGAGATACTCCCTTAAAAACTGTATCGTTGGCGTATACCGCGTAATTATATTTATCACTGTACTCTCTAATTTTCACCCATGCCTATTTTTAAGCATGGGTGTTTTGGTTTTGACAACAGCTTAAGGTTATCTAAAAACATTAATGCTATTGCGTTAATAAGTTAAATGTGATTTCTTCATTAATACAGACAAATAAATGAGCAGGGACTTATTGTGGCAGGGTTAGAACAATTTATTGGTAATACACCATTAGTAAAACTACAACGACTTACACAAGAGGTAGACGCTGAAATTTGGGTTAAGCTTGAAGGTAATAACCCCGCAGGTTCAGTGAAAGACAGAGCTGCATTATCTATGATTGAACAAGCAGAATTACGTGGTGAAATAAAGCCAGGTGATACGCTTATTGAGGCAACCAGTGGTAATACTGGGATTGCCTTAGCTATGATTGCAGCAGTAAAAGGCTATCACTTAAAACTATTAATGCCAGAAAATATGAGTAAAGAGCGTCAAGCTTCTATGCAAGCCTATGGTGCAGAGCTTATTTTGGTAAGTCGAGAAATAGGAATGGAAGGGGCTAGGGATCTCGCACAACAAATGGAACAGCAGGGAGAGGGAAAAGTATTAGATCAATTTAATAACCCAGATAACCCAAGAGCCCATTTTATGTCAACAGGCCCTGAAATTTGGCAACAGACACAAGGTCGTATTACCCATTTTGTATCAAGTATGGGCACAACAGGCACCATTACAGGTGTAGGCAGTTATTTAAAAACACAATCTGACCAAGTGCAAATCATTGGACTTCAACCAGAAGAAAAAAGCCAAATTCCAGGCATTCGTCGCTGGTCGCCCGCTTACTTACCAGGGATCTTTAAAAAAGAGCTGGTGGATAGTGTGATTGATATGTCTCAAACCGAAGCAGAATCAACGATGCGCCTTTTAGCAAGACAGGAAGGTATCTTCTGCGGTGTGAGTTCTGGGGGCGCTGTTGCTGGCGCTCTGCGCGTTGCAAAAGAAAATCCCGGTGCGGTGATTGTTGCGATTGTGTGTGATAGGGGTGATCGTTATCTGTCAACGGGCGTTTACTCGTCATAATTCTTACTCGTCATAATTCAAGTTGTAGCGTTGTTGACTGCGTTCACTCACCCTAGTCACATACTAATGTATGCTCCTAGGGGCTTATTCACTTGTCGCCTAGCTATAGCTTGAATTATTTAGAGTATTTACTCGTCATACTTCAAGCCGTAGCGTTGTTGACTGCGTTCATTCGCACTAGTCACATACTTATGTATGTTCCTAGTGACTCATTTACTTGTCGCCTAGCTACACCTTGAATTATTTAGAGTATTTTTTATTTTTTATTTTTTATTTTTGTAATATAAAAAAACCGCCACATTACTGGTGGCGGTTTAAATCATCTAGAGTGCAAATAGAAAATAATTAGAAATTATTTTTTAATCTGAATAATAACGGTTTCACCAACAGTAACTGGGCCTGTCATTTTGGTTAAACCTTGAATTTCATCCATATTAGAAATGACAACTGGTGTCAGAACTGATTTTGCTTTTTCTTCTAATACAGCCAAGTCAAATTCTAAAATAGTATCACCAACTTTTACTTGCTGACCTTCTTCAGCGATACGTTTAAACCCTTCACCTTTCAGTTCAACAGTGTCGATACCGAAGTGGACAAATAACTCGATACCGTTGTCAGACTCAATAGAGAAAGCATGGTTAGTCTCGAAAATTTTACCGATAGTACCATCGACTGGCGCAACAATTTTATTACCAGCAGGTTTGATAGCAATACCGTCACCTACGATTTTTTCAGCGAAAACAACATCAGGAACATCTTCGATATTGACGATTTCACCTGAAAGTGGTGCAACAATATCAATCGTGCCACTGCCTTTCTTTTCCTCTGAAACCAGTGATTTTAATTTATCAAACAGACCCATGAATCTTCTCCTAATTATTGTAGTTGGGACCGGGCTCTGGCTAATGCGATTAGCACAGTGTCTTCTCTTTAGTAAAAGTTTCTACTAAGTCCATCAATTCTTTCGCAGTTGGCTGAGCAAGTGCTTGCTCTGCTAGTGCTCTTGCGTCATCGTAATTCGCATTGCGGATCACTTTTTTGATGCGAGGAATTGAAATAGCACTCATACTAAACTCATCTAATCCCATGCCTAGAAGGAGCAATGTTGCTCGTTCATCTCCAGCAAGTTCACCACACATTCCAGTCCATTTACCTTCAGCATGTGATGCATCAATCACCTGTTTTATCAGGTTGAGTACGGCAGGTGACATTGGATTATATAGATGAGATATCAGCTCATTTCCACGGTCTACAGCCAGAGTATATTGTGTTAGATCGTTAGTCCCAATACTGAAAAAGTCAACTTCTTTTGCCATATGACGAGCCATCACTGCGGCAGCTGGTGTTTCTACCATCACACCGACTTCAATAGACTCATCAAAAGCTTTATTTTCTTCACGAAGTTGGTTTTTCAATATTTCAAGTTCTGCTTTCAATGCTCTGATCTCTTCAACAGAGATAATCATTGGAAACATAATGCGTAGTTTACCAAAAGCAGATGCTCTTAAGATAGCACGTAATTGTGAATGAAGGATCTCTTTACGGTCAAGACAAATACGAATTGCACGCCAGCCTAAGAATGGGTTCTCTTCTTTAGGTAGATTCATGTAAGGTAAGTCTTTATCACCACCAATATCCATAGTACGAATAATGACCGCAGGACTTCCAACTGCTTCTGCTACCGCTTTATAGGCTTGGAATTGCTCATCTTCTGTTGGTAAAGAGTCTCTATCCATAAATAAAAACTCAGTACGATAGAGACCAACACCTTCAGCACCGTTACGTTCAGCACCAGCAACATCACGAACTGTACCAATATTAGCGCAAACTTCGACCTGGTGCCCATCAAGTGTAATGGCAGGTAAATCTTTGAGCTTGGCTAATTCTTCCTTTTCGTGCAGATACTCTTCTTTGATGGCTTTTAATGCTTCGAGTTCTTCGTCAGATGGATTAATAATAATTTTGTTATTAATCGCATCAAGAACAAGATAATCGTCTTTTTTAATGGTTTGTGTTGCATTAGATGTGCCCACAATAGCTGGGATTTCTAATGAACGAGCCATGATAGAAGTATGAGACGTTCTACCCCCTAAGTCAGTGATAAAGCCTAATACGTTATCTAGGCTTAATTGAGCAGTTTCGGAAGGGGTGAGGTCAGTTGCTACTAGAATAACTTTTTCTGAAATAGCACTTAAATCGATAATTGGCATTTCTAAAATATTACGCATCAAGCGTTTACCAATATCACGAACGTCAGCAGCGCGCTCTTTTAAGTATTCGTCATCTAATGCTTCTAATGCGGTGGCTTGATCTTCAATAACAGATTGAACAGCAGCTTCGGCAGTCTTTTTGTCGCTTTTGATGAGAGTAACAATTTCTTGTTCTAACTCTTCATCTTCTAATAACATGATATGGCCTTCAAAGATTTCGGCTTTATCTGCACCGAGATTTTTTTCAGCACGCTCTTTAATGATTTCTAGTTGTTGTGCAGATTTATTGCGGCCATCTTTAAAGCGCTCGATTTGATTCTCAATTTCATCACTTTGGATCTTACGTTGGCTAATGATGATGGGTTCTTCTTTGAGGAGAAGGGTTTGACCAAATGCGATACCGGGTGATGCTAAAATTCCTGAAATCATAATTTATCCTACGACTTGCTGGTGATAATCTTAAAAGAATAGGATTGCAAAATACTGTTGTTTTAAAATCATCATTAGAGGTTAACTCCCCTGAATGGTTTCAGGGGAATAAATACTGTGCTAATGCTTAATCGCGAATTATTCTAATTCCGCCATTAATTTTACCAATGCTTCAACGGCTTGCTTTTCGTCTTCACCTTCAGCAGAGATAGTTACTACAGTACCTTGGGTCAAACCTAAGGTTTGTAATTTGAAAAGGCTCTTAGCACTAGCAGATTTACCACTAGAGATAAGGGTGATATCAGAAGAGAACGTTTTGGCTTCTTTTACAAATTGTGCAGCAGGACGAGTATGTAAGCCGTTTGGTGCTGTAATAGTAACTTCTTGCTGGTACATAGGATTTTTTTCCTTTTATAACTCAATTGTTCACATTAAGTCAGGACTTAGTAAGTGTAGATGAAATTGTCCTGCTTTGCGTAGCAATATCAGATAATATTAAGTCGTAAAGCGTCATCTGATAAAAATAGTGTTCAAGAAAATAAAAGAGTGTGATTTTATCATCTCGGTTATTTTCTGATTAATTTCGACCTTCGAAATAATTAATTGATTAAATACTAAACTCGAAGGAATAAATCACCTATCTGGATGACAAAGTTTGATCTCCACCACAAAAAAAGCACCTTTAAGGTGCTTTTTTAATAAATATTTTACAATTGAGATGATGCGATTTAGCTATCAGAAATGTCAGCAAAAAGTGGGGTGCTTAAATAACGCTCACCTGAAGAAGGTAAAATTACTACAATTTCTTTGTTTGCAAATTCAGGTTCTTTTGACAGTTTTACGGCTGCCGCAATCGCTGCTCCAGAAGAAATACCCGCTAAAATACCTTCTTTGGTCATTAATTCTCGCGCAGTATCAAAAGCTTCTTCGTTTGTTATCTGAATAACGCGATCCAGCAATGATAAATCTAGGTTTTCAGGGATAAAACCAGCACCAATACCTTGAATTTTATGAGGGCCTGGTTTAATTTCTTCACCAGCTAAGGCTTGTGTAATAACAGGAGAACCTGTTGGTTCAACAGCAACCATTGTCACTGCTTTGCCTTTTGTTTTTTTCAAGTAACGGCCAATACCCGTGATAGTACCACCAGTACCAACACCTGCAATTACAGCACCGACTTCACCATCAGTGTCATTCCAAATTTCTGGGCCTGTGGTTTTTTCATGAATTTCAGGGTTAGCTGGATTACTAAATTGCTGTAGTAAAAGATAGCGGCTAGGATCGCTGTCACGAATTTCATTGGCTTTATCGATAGCCCCTTTCATGCCTTTTGCGCCATCAGTTAGCACTAAGTTGGCACCTAGAGCTTTGAGTAGTTTTCGGCGTTCAACGCTCATGGTGTCAGGCATGGTTAGTGTCAATCTGTATCCGCGTGCAGCTGCAACGTAGGCAAGTGCAATCCCTGTATTACCACTTGTCGGCTCTACAAGTTCAACACCTTCTTTTAGGATACCTTTCTTTTCAGCATCCCAAATCATGTTGGCACCGATACGGCATTTCACACTAAAGCTTGGGTTACGAGATTCCACTTTAGCCAGAATGTTGCCATTTCCGAAATGCTTTAAGCGAATTAAGGGAGTGTGTCCAATAGTTTGCGAGTTGTCTTCGAAAATCTTGCTCATTTTTATCCTCGGTACATGATTTTTTATAAGGTCAGATGAAATTACCATACGCCATCAAGACAAAGATGGAAATAAGCTTTATGAATAACCTTATAACTTTTTCTTATTTTTATTCCAAAAGGTTCTAATCAAGAGTGAGTGAGAAGATTCACAAATTAATAAATCAAGAGATGTGCAGTATATTGATGGCTGATAATCTATTTTTTTAACTATATCTATTGTAAATGCAGGGGTCATAATGGAAACGATCGAAGAGTTGATTACAGCACTTGAACTCGCTGTACCTGAATTAGATGCACAAGCGTTGCGTGAGAACTTACCTGAATCTGATGCTCAAGAAGATGTACTTAATTGGTTATACGAATCACTCTCTGCTCAAGGATTAATGGATTATGTAGAATGGACAGAATATTTTGGTGATATTCCTGATTTGAAATCGTTAGAACAAATCTCTTTTTCTGAATCACCTAGCGCACTGATTTTATCTCAAGTAGAGAATATTGATTGGGATGAGGTAAGTGTTGATCCTTATATGTTGCCTTACGAATTACCTTATCTGGAATATATTAACCACTTTTTGGCAGAAAAAGGGTTACGGCTAGTGGATCTCACTCCGTTTGAAAATGCGTATATTTTCTGTATTCGAGATGATGAAGAGCTGATTGAAAAATTAGATGGTGCTTTAAATATCTTTGAAATGGGCATCAATGAACGTGAGCCGATGGATAGAGAAGAAACAAAAGATTATATTCGTTCACTCATTGAGTAATATGTTCAATAGCTAAATAAATCAATCAGTGTTTTAAATATAATCTATAAAATAAACCCCCGTTTTGATAAAACGGGGGTTTTCAACATTATCGATAAGCGGCGAAATAATGCTTACCACTGTCCTTCTTGTGTATGTTGTTTGCGATAACGATCGCACCACATTGCTGTTGCACCACAAATAGCAACAGGCATGATGACTAAATTTAGAATAGGGATCATGGTAAAAATATTAATAATCATACCAAATTGAAGATTATTCCATTTGTCTTGTTTGAGTGAGGATTTCATCGTTGCAAATGAAATTTTATGGTTATCAAACGGGAAGTCATTATATTGAATTGCCATCATCCAAGCACCAAAAGCAAACCATAAAATAGGAGCAACGGTTTGTCCGACAACAGGGATAAAATAAAGTAATAACAAGACAATAGCACGAGGTAAATAATAAGCTATTTTGGTTAATTCACGTTTTAAAATACGTGGAACATCTTTTAATATACCTGTAACTCCCGTATCTGGTGGGGTAATGCCAGTTATTTGACCTTCTAATTTTTCAGCCAACAGGCCATTAAAAGGAGAGGCAATAATATTAGCTAAGGTACTAAAGAAATAAGTGAACACCAATAAAATAAAAATAACGGATAATGGCCAAATTAAATAGCTTAGCCATTGTAACCAATCAGGGACTTTTTCCATCATCCAATTGACCATATCGCCAATTTGACCATATAACCACCAAAAGGCGCTTCCGAGAATAATAATATTGGCAAGTAACGGCAAGATAACAAAACGTTTTAGCCCTTTGCGTGTAATTAAACGCCAACCAAGAGCAAAATAATGAAATCCATTTAAATTTTTATTCGTTTCTGTCAAATTTGTCATACTTCCTATTCTCTCCAATGAGGGCAAGCTAGTATCATATAGGGAGATAATCAGCCTTACTAGTCTTGAATTGTCTAAAAAATGCGCATAAGAGATTGAAGTGTGTATCTTTGTGACAAGAAAATTAAGTATTGGCTTGCACTTATGAGCATTGGCAAATACTCTTAGTAAAAAGTAATATTCGCCAACGTGGCTATTAAACCTCAAGACAACAGAGATAGAAATGATGCAGCAAAATTTGCGTCTGATATTAATCGTTGTTGGTGCGATTTTAATCATAGCTTTGTTATTACACGGCTTATGGATTGGTCGAAAAGAGCGTTCTAAGCTTTTCCGTAATCGCCCAGTAAAACGTCAGAAACAGAATTATCAGTCAGATGAGAACGATGACGAACCACAATATGCTGAGGCTAGTCATCAGACATCAACTTTATCCTCTACTGAAAAGCGGGAGAGTGAGCCACCGATAAAATCGGAGTCTCTACATGAACCTGAGTTTTCGGTGGTAGATAGAGATCCATTAATGTCTGAAAACCAAGCAAAAGGGCATTCTAACGAAACATCGCTACAACAAGAGCCGACCCTTGGAGTATTTGATGTTATTGAAAAAGAATCTGCACCTGTTGTCAGGGATGAGCCAAGACAAGCTCCTGTGGTCAATGTAGCGGGTGAAATAAAATCACACGTTAATACAAGCCCGTCGGTGAGTTCAGAGCCTTCGATTTCAGAGACAACGGCTCATGTGACTCCTGTTGAAACTGAAGCTTCGCATCATGCTCCGGCTGTAGAGCCCAAAACGGGACCTACGCCAGTTGTAGAACCTGTAGAAGAAGCGGAGAAAGAGCTGGTTATTGTGTTAAACGTAAGCGCACACCATGGCCAAATGTTGGATGGTGAAATATTGATGCAAAGTATTATTCAAACTGGATTCCAGTTTGGAGAAATGAATATTTTCCATCGT
The DNA here is from genome assembly GCF_040139345.1 of Proteus sp. fly-1067. Taxonomy (NCBI): domain Bacteria; kingdom Pseudomonadati; phylum Pseudomonadota; class Gammaproteobacteria; order Enterobacterales; family Morganellaceae; genus Proteus; species Proteus sp. fly-1067. Next base: position 92,870 of record NZ_JBEEUL010000014.1, read on the forward strand.
CACCTAAATCCAACGGCTAATGGTCCGGTTTTATTTAGCTTAGCCAATATGGTGAAGCCAGGCACCTTTGATATAGATACTATGGCTGAATTAACCACACCCGGTGTCTCTATGTTTATGATGGTGCCGTCTTATGGTGATGCTAACCAAAACTTTAAATTGATGTTGCTTGCAGCTCAACGTATTGCATCTGATGTGGGAGGGGTTGTACTTGATGATGAGCGCAAACTCTTAACACCACAAAAAATCGAGCTTTATAAATCTAGAATTCGCAGGACGCTGGATTTAAATCAATAGTTTCTATCTGTAAAAAAGCCCCCGCTTGCGGGGGTTTTTCTTCTTTGGTGATAAATCATGAATAAAAATACTCAACAAAAAATTGATAAACTTCGCGTTACCTTACGTCACCATGAATATCTTTATCATGTCATGGACGCACCTGAAATACCTGATGCTGAATACGACCGCTTAATGAATGAGCTAAAAGCATTAGAAGCCCAACACCCTGAATTAATTACCTCAGATTCACCCACACAACGTGTAGGTGCATTACCACTCACTGCATTTGAGCAAGTGAGACATGAAATACCCATGTTGTCTTTAGATAATGCTTTTGATGAAACTAGTTATCAGGCATTTGATAAGCGTTTGCGAGATCGTTTAAAAAACAGTGAAGAAATAACTTTTTGCTGTGAATTAAAGCTTGATGGACTTGCAGTTAGCTTACTTTATGAAAATGGAGTTTTAGTACAAGCTGCAACACGTGGGGATGGTACAACAGGAGAGAACATCACTGAAAACGTAAGAACCATTAAAGCGATTCCATTGCGTTTATATGGTGAAAATATCCCTGCACGTATCGAGATCCGTGGTGAAGTCTTTATGAATGAAAAAGGCTTTGAATATTTAAATGAAGAAGCTCGTCGTACAGGGGGAAAAGTATTTGCTAACCCCCGTAACGCAGCTGCGGGATCTTTACGACAACTTGATCCGCGTATCACAGCGAAACGCCCATTAACCTTTTTCTGTTATGGCGTTGGTGTGCTCGAAGGTGGACAATTACCTACAAGCCACTATGCCCGTTTACAACTATTTAAAGAATGGGGATTACCTGTCAGTGATGCGGTAAAATTGTGTACTGGTAGTAATGCTGTTCTTGAGTTTTATCATCATGTAGAAGAAATTCGCCCTAATTTAGGCTTTGATATCGATGGTGTCGTTATTAAGGTGGATGATATTACTCTGCAAGAAGAATTGGGTTTTGTTTCAAGAGCGCCACGTTGGGCTATTGCTTATAAATTCCAAGCACAAGAGCAAATAACGATTATCAAAGATGTTGAATTCCAAGTAGGGCGTACTGGTGCAATTACCCCTGTTGCCCGTTTAGAGCCTGTGCAGGTTGCTGGTGTTGTTGTGAGTAATGCCACATTACACAATGCTGATGAAATTGAGCGCTTGGGACTGCGTATTGGCGATACCGTGGTTATTCGTCGTGCGGGTGATGTTATTCCTCAGGTTGTTAGTGTGATTGAAGAGAAGCGTCCTGCTAATGCACAAGAGATTGTTTTTCCAACGCAATGTCCAATTTGCCAATCTGATATAGAGCGTATTGAAGGCGAAGCGGTAGCGCGTTGTACTGGGGGATTAATTTGTGGTGCGCAACGTAAAGAAGCGCTTAAGCATTTTGTTTCTCGTCGTGCGATGGATGTTGATGGTATGGGCGATAAAATTATCGACCAACTGGTTGAAAAAGAGTATGTCAAAACGCCAGCAGACCTTTTTCGTTTAGATGAAAAAATCCTATCTGGTTTAGAGCGAATGGGCGAAAAATCAGCAAAAAAATTAATTGCTGCATTAGATAAATCTAAATCAACAACATTTGCGCGTTTTATTTATGCTCTCGGAATTAGAGAAGTTGGTGAAGCAACGGCAAGTGGTTTAACTGCCCATTTTTCTACGCTTGAAGCATTACGAAATGCAGATGTTGAAGCATTAAAATCAGTCCCAGATGTGGGAGATATTGTGGCTAAGCATGTTGTTAACTTCTTCCAAGAAGAACACAACAAAACGGTTATTGATCAGCTAATTAATGATGCAGGCATTACATGGCAAGCACCCGTGATTGTCACTCATGAAGCGGGAGATAATCCTTTTGCAGGTAAAACCGTAGTGTTAACTGGCTCATTATCACAATTAACACGTGATGAAGCAAAAGATAGATTAGTAGCTTTAGGGGCAAAAGTGAGTGGAAGTGTCTCTAAAAAAACCGATATGGTGATTGCAGGTGAAGCTGCAGGTTCTAAGTTAGTGAAAGCTAACGAGTTAGGGATAGACGTTATTGATGAAGATGAAATGATAAGATTACTTGATCAATCTAAATAATCACTCTATTATTTAGTAAATGCTACTGAGAAACGCTCTCAGTAGCATTTTTTTACTTAAGTGAAATTTAAGTGAAATTTGCATTTAATGTTTCTTTAGTAACTTCCAAAGTGTGATCAACCTATCTTATTTAATAAATAGTGTGTATGCGGTTTCATGATATTGTGACAATAGTCACATCCTAATGTTACGCGTTACATAAAATGCTCCTCAAGATTTATTTTTATTTTTGGAGCATGCATGTCTTCTATCATTCACTTCGTTTTAGCACTCGCCGTTATTGGCGCATTAGCATTCATTGCGAGTAATAATCGCAAAGGGATCCGTCTGCGTTATATCGTGCAGTTATTAGTTATTGAAATCGCATTAGCATGGTTCTTCCTCAACTCTGATGTTGGTGAAGGCTTTGTTCGAGGTTTTGCTGGATTATTTGATCACTTATTAGGTTACGCTGCCCAAGGTACTGAATTTGTATTCGGTGGCATGATGAAAGGTGGTTTGGCATTCTTCTTCCTGAATGTATTATGTCCAATTATCTTTATTTCTGCATTAATTGGTATTCTTCAACACATTAAAGTATTACCTTTCGTGATCCGCATTATCGGTACAGTGCTTTCTAAAGTGAATGGTATGGGGAAACTGGAATCATTCAACGCAGTTAGCTCATTAGTTCTTGGTCAATCAGAGAACTTTATTGCCTACAAAGATGTTTTAGGCAAAATGTCTCAGCGTCGTATGTACACCATGGCTGCAACAGCAATGTCGACAGTATCAATGTCAATTGTTGGTGCATACATGACAATGTTAGATCCAAAATACGTTGTTGCTGCTCTAGTATTGAATATGTTCAGTACCTTTATCGTCCTTTCTGTGATTAACCCATATTCTGTTGAGAATGAAGAAGATATTCAAATGGGTAATCTACATGAAGGTCAAAGCTTCTTTGAAATGTTAGGTGAATACATTTTAGCTGGTTTCAAAGTTGCATTAATCGTAGCTGCAATGCTGATTGGTTTCATAGCTTTAATTGCTGCAGTGAATGCAATTTTCAGCATGATTTTTGGTATTAGCTTCCAAGATTGCTTAGGTTACGTTTTCTATCCATTAGCATGGGTAATTGGTGTACCAGAACAAGATGCATTACGTGTTGGTAGTGTAATGGCAACAAAATTAGTGTCTAACGAATTTGTTGCAATGGGTAGTTTACAAGATATCGCGGCCGATATTTCACCACGCTCAGTGGGTATTTTATCAGTATTCTTAGTTTCATTTGCTAACTTCTCTTCAATCGGGATTGTAGCAGGTGCGATTAAAGGTCTAAATGAAATGCAAGGCAACGTTGTTTCTCGTTTCGGTCTGAAATTACTGTTTGGTTCTACATTAGTGAGCTTCTTATCAGCGGCTATTGCAGGCTTGTTTGTTTAATCGCTCAAGATAAAACAGATAGCATGTGAATAAAATAACAATGTAAACCATATTACTTGTTTATCAGGTAATAAAAAATCAAGCAGTACCTCGGGTACTGCTTTTTTTATCTTTAAATTACCCTATAATCGTGTCATCCCTTTCGATGATAAAGCGACAAAAACCATGCTAGAGAAACAGCATCTTATTGATATAGCAAACACACAAATGCCATTTGGTAAGTACAAAGGGCGAATGTTGGTTGATTTACCTGAAGAGTATCTATTATGGTTTGCTAAGAAAGGAGAGTTCCCAGAAGGAAAACTAGGGCAACTCATGGAGATGACCCTTGCAATTAAAATCGAAGGCTTAGAAGGACTATTAAAGCCCTTAAAGCGGTGATATTAATTATTATCTAGTTCTGATTTTTCAGATGCTAATGCATTAATAATTTTCTGACTTAATTCAATAAATAATGTTTGTTCTCCCAATGTCAAACATTCACTTATTTTTTCAGCATTTTGTTTTCGACCTAATGCAGCTCTTGTTAAAAAAGCGTGGCCATTATCAGTTAAATGGGTAATGAACTCACGTTTATCTTTTTCTGAACGATATTGTGCAATAAATCCTAAGGCTTTTAATCCCCTCATAAACTTCGATAAATTTTGTCTTGAAATCGCTAATGAATGACTTAATTGGGATGGAGTTAAATCACCTCGTAAGCGCAATAATTCTAAAATATCATATTGACCCCAAGTGACTTGTTCAGGGGTATAGCGAGTTCGTTGCGCGACTAATGTGCATTGTAATAATGACAATGCATTTTCTAATTCACACTTTTCCATAAATACGTCATCTCATGAATAATATTAACTAAAGTTAATATTATCAGGTCATTCCGTGTGAAGAAACTTTATATTGATTAACTAAGGTTAATCAAATATTATAATTTATAGTTAACTTTAGTTAACTACTTTTTGTTCGCACGATAAAACATGGTGCTATTGATAATAGGTGAAATAGATATGAAAGATTATTTTAAAGATAAGGTAATTTTAGTCACTGGTGCAAGTACAGGTGTAGGCGAAGGTATTGCACAATTGCTATTTCGACGTGGTGCGACGGTTTTTATTACAGGTAGGCATTTAGATCAAGTAATAAAAGCAGCATATTCTATTGATACAACGGGGAAAAAAGTCATTGCTTTGCAGGCTGATATGACCTCACCTTCTCAAGTCGAAAAAATGATTGAGGCTGTTATTTCGCAGGCTGGAGCATTACATGGCTTGGTTAATAATGCAGGGCTCACGGGGCCTCATAATATATCAATTGTGGATTATGAAATTGAAGATTGGAAAGCAGTAATAGATACCGATATTAATGGCGTATTTTATGGCTTGAAATATGGTATACCCGCAATATTAAAAAGTGGAGGAGGGAGTATTGTTAATCTTTCTTCATCTAATGGTATTGTCGGTATTGCGGGTATTTCAGCATATACGGCAGCTAAACATGCCGTATTAGGGATCACTCGTTCAGCTGCTCTTGAATTTGCAGATAAAGGAATAAGGATTAATGCGATAGGTCCTGGTTATGTCGATACACCAAGAATACAAATGCTATCCAACGAAGTACGTGAATGGATGGCAGATACACACCCAATGAAACGTATGGCAACTAGAGAAGAAGTCGCTAAAACTGTTGCTTTTTTACTTTCAGATGAGAGTAGTTTCACAACAGGGGCATTTTATGCCGTTGATGGTGGTTACACTGCACAATAGAAATAAATAAGAAGGAGTAGAAAACAAAAAATCCCGAAGATTTATCTTCAGGATCTTGAAATTCTGGTGGAGCTAAACGGGATCGAACCGTTGACCTCTTGCATGCCATGCAAGCGCTCTCCCAACTGAGCTATAACCCCACAATGTAGATTGTTCGATAAGTATATTGGTGGAGCTAAGCGGGATCGAACCGCTGACCTCTTGCATGCCATGCAAGCGCTCTCCCAACTGAGCTATAGCCCCAACATACTGGAACGGGCTTGATAATAGGCAACAAGCACAATACTGTCAATCAGTTAATCTCACATTATTTGTTGATTGCTGAAAAAGAATACAAAAAAAAGATACATTCCCTAATTTAGGAATGTATCTCTCTTGGTCAGCAAGTTTAATGTATAAATTAAGCTTGATTTTCTCTTTCTGTAATAAAGTCTAATGCTTTATTAATACGCGCAATACTACGTGTTTTACCAATAGCATGAACAGTAACATCTAAACCAGGAGATTGGCCTGCACCCGTTACAGCAACGCGTAATGGCATACCGACTTTGCCCATACCAATTTCTAATTCATCAGCGGTATCTTGAATAGCTTGGTGAACATTTTCAGCAGTCCAATTAGCAATAGCAGATAATTTATCACGAACCACTTCTAATGGCTGGCGAGCGACTGGGCGTAAATGTTTTTTTGCTGCTGTTTCTTCAAAGGTTTCGAAATCAACATAGAAGTAATGGCAACTTTCAGCCATCTCTTTTAATGTTTTACAGCGTTCGCCTAATAATTTGATCAGCTCGACTAATGATGGGCCATTGCTGGTATCAATATTTTGTTGTTTGATATGCCAATCTAAATGAACAGCGACTTTTTCTGCTGGTAATGTATTGATGTAATGATGATTTAACCAAAGTAATTTATCAGTGTTAAATGCACTGGCTGATTTGCTGATAGCTTCTAAAGTGAAGTGCTCGATCATTTCATCAATAGTAAAGATCTCTTGGTCACCATGAGACCAGCCCAAACGCACTAAGTAGTTTAATAATGCTTCCGGTAAATAGCCGTCATCGCGGTATTGCATCACACTTACAGCATTATAACGCTTAGACAGTTTCTTACCGTCATCACCGAGGATCATCGATACGTGAGCATATTCAGGCACAGGAGCACCCAATGCTTTGAGAATATTGATTTGGCGAGGTGTGTTATTGATATGATCTTCACCACGAATAACGTGAGTAATCTCCATATCCCAGTCATCAATAACAACGCAGAAGTTATAAGTTGGAGAACCATCAGTACGACGAATAATGAGGTCATCCAATTCTTGGTTGCTAAATTCAATCGGGCCACGAATTTTATCATCAAAAACGACAGAGCCTTCTTGTGGGTTTAAGAAACGCACAACATGAGGTTCATCAGCACTGTGATTATGATTACCACCGCGGCAACAACCGTCGTAACGAGGTTTTTCGCCTTTCGCCATTTGATCTTCGCGTAATTGTTCTAAACGTTCTTTAGAGCAGTAGCAACGGTACGCGGTGCCAGCAGATAACATCTGATCGATAACTTGGTTATAGCGATCGAAGCGTTTAGTCTGATAATAAGGACCTTCATCCCAATTCAGATTTAACCAATTCATACCGTCCATGATTGCATCGATAGCTGGCTGAGTAGAACGTTCTAAGTCGGTGTCTTCAATACGCAGTACAAATTCACCCTTATTGTGACGGCTATATAACCAGGAATAAAGTGCGGTACGCGCACCACCAACATGTAGATAGCCAGTAGGGCTTGGTGCAAAACGGGTTTTTATTTTACTCATTGGGATTGCCTTAGTACGTCTTACTTATATATAGATAAGTAATCGTGATTATCAAAAAAACGAAATGGTTGCCTTATTTTATCACTGGATGCTAATTCCTCAATGGCATTAAGCTTTTAACAGAGATAAAAATTTCAAATTGATGACTTTTTGTTTGACGATGGCTACACATAAGATTATTTTGGTTAATTGCTGTGTCACTTATGGTGCTAAAAAAAGCATCTTGACTAAAAATAAAACGAACAGTCATTTTCACGATAAAAATCTGATAAAAATCGTTGACTCATAGCGCAGTATCCCTATAATGCACCCCATCACGACGGGCGGTTAGCTCAGTTGGTAGAGCATCTCCCTTACAAGGAGGAGGTCGTTGGTTCGAGCCCAATACCGCCCACCATTATTGTTGTGATACGTTGTATGATTTAATGTAATTGGGCGGTTAGCTCAGTTGGTAGAGCATCTCCCTTACAAGGAGGAGGTCGTTGGTTCGAGCCCAATACCGCCCACCAATTACATTAAAGCGTGGTAGTGAGAATTTAGTCATTATGAAGTGGGCGGTTAGCTCAGTTGGTAGAGCATCTCCCTTACAAGGAGGAGGTCGTTGGTTCGAGCCCAATACCGCCCACCAATTACATTAAAGCGTGGTAGTGAGAATTTAGTCATTATGAAGTGGGCGGTTAGCTCAGTTGGTAGAGCATCTCCCTTACAAGGAGGAGGTCGTTGGTTCGAGCCCAATACCGCCCACCAC